>CAJXNH010000031.1 GCA_913057245.1 uncultured Phaeodactylibacter sp. | reverse complement strand
GTCGATCAACCAACTGTTGCAACAGAGTCAACAGGAGAAAGGTAAAATAGAAGAGATTGCCAGCACTCAGAATAAGCTGTTAGACGACCTTAGAAAACGTACAGAGGAAGAGAAAAAGACTTTTAATACGTTCTCTGAAGACTCCACTGAGCTTAAGCAAAAGCTTGAAAAAACAGTACATACATCTGAAGAGAAGTTTGTACAGTTTGAAACGCATTACAATTTCATCAACAGCAAAAAGGAGGAAATCGAGAAACTTACAGGCATGGCTGCAGATGGAGCACTAGGCAACCGCTTTTTTAAGCGTCAGGAGTCGCTTAAAGGAAATTTAGAGCTATGGAAGTGGTTTATTTTAATAGCAGTTATAGCTACTGGTGGATGGGTGTTTATTGTTTTTGACCGGCTCGCAACTACCGACTTCTCAGAATGGGTTAACCTGATTATCAATGTAATCAAAACACTCCCTGCATTCGTACTAGCCGGGTTTGTCATCCGCCAATATGTAAAGGAGCGGAACTTGCAGGAGGAATATGCCTACCGGGCGGCGGTAGCAATGACGCTTACCGCTTACTCTGAGATGCTAAAGGAAGGCGATGACACCAAAAACAATTCTCGCCAACAGATGCTCCTTGACTCAATAAGCCGGCTATATACTAGCCCCAGGATTCACAAACCTTCAGAAGATAGAATATTGACGCTCAGCACAAAAGACTTGCGAGGAGCTGTAAACGATCTTACGGCTGTTGTGAAGGAGGTAAAGGATGAGGTCTTTTTAAAAAAGTAAAAGTTGCCAATTCATCACGCATGAACCATCAAAACAAAACCAACTCAGCATGCCCCAAAGAAAAACCCTCAACCGCGCACTATTGATCGTCACACCAAAGCAGCCCTTCTACGATTGGGTTGACCAGGTATTTGCAGGCCGTGAAGTAGATGTCATGGACGAATGCTGGAGCGGCCTCATCGATCAAGACTGGGAAATAAAGGAGCTGGAGCGCTTTTTGAAAGCCAACTACGCAATGATCTTTGAAGACTTGCTGGCAGGGATGTGCTCTTTTCCTGAATTTTGGCCGGAGCATCGCTCCTGGATATTGTTTAATCAGTGGTTTGACTGGCACTATAGCTCCATGGTTTGGGATTTTATGCCGGACAAGCGTATCCGGCGGGAGGCTTATTAAGTATGGGGGTTGTGCCAGCACTGAAATAATTCTTTATATTGGAGCAAACGTAAGGGCATGATTCAGGAAATCCACATCAAGGACTTTAAAAGTTACCAATCCGCAAGGCTCAAGCTGTCGCCCCTGACGATGCTGATCGGAGCCAACGCATCCGGCAAGAGCAACGCCCTGGAAGCGATCCGTTTCTTGAACTGGCTGGCACAGGGACAGAAGCTATCCGCTTTGCAGTACAAGGTCAATGAAAACGATCAGGTGGTAAGGGGCAAAATAGAGGACCTGCCTCGTGCAGGCCTGCAGCGCTTTGCCCTTGGCGGGAGCATATCAGGACGGGAGTATAATCAGCTGGAAGTATCCTTTGAAGTCCGGGAGGGCGGAGAGCTGCATATTGATGGAGAAAAAGTCCTTACAAGTGAAGACCACCCCAAATCTTACCCACTGTACCAAATCAAGAAGCCAAGCGCAGGCCGGCAGACAGCTATAGAAATAGAATACAACAACTTTGCCCGTGGCGGCAAAAAGCCACTGCTAAGCGGTACCGATCAAACGGCCGTTTTCCTGCAATTGATGAACGCTTCCCGATTCGCAGAGGGGCATAAGAAGTCCGGCCAAATTATCCCCTCCACAGCCAAAGCTTTTGAAAAGCACCTGCTGAATATTGTTTTTCTGGACCCAGTGCCTTCAAGGATGAGAGGCTACAGCTTTGAAAGCGACTACACCCTGCTTGGCGATGGCAGTAATCTGTCAAGTACGCTTCACTATTTGCTCAAATCAGAGAATCCTAATCGGGCTGCTAATAAGCAAGCTTTACTAGATTTTATAGCGAGTGTGCCGGAGCAAGCCATTACTGATATCGACTTCATTCATACCCCCAGGAAGGAGGTGATGCTGCAATTGACAGAGTCGTTTGGAGGTCTAAACCGTTCTTGTGAAGCGGCGCTGCTTTCTGACGGCACCTTACGGATACTGGCTTTTGGAGCTATCCTGCTTTCTGCGAAGGAAGGCAGTACCGTGATTGTGGAAGAGGTCGATAACGGTGTTCACCCCAGCCGTGCTCACAAATTACTGGCTACGATGCATGAGTTGGCCAAAGAGCGGCAACTGACGCTGCTATTGAGCAGCCACAACCCCGCACTGCTTGATGCCTTGCCGGACGATGCCGTGCCTAAGGTGGTATTCTGCTATCGAAATCCGGAAACGGGCTACAGCGAACTTGTGGCGATGGAAGACATTCCCTATTACCCTGAGCTAATTGCACAGGGCTCACTCGGCGAGCTATTGACCAGAGGGTTGGTCGACCGCTTCGTCAAGCAACAGGAGAGCAGCAGCGACCGGAAAAAGAAAGCATTGGATTGGCTGGAAAGCATAAAAGGATAAGACTATGCCTGCAAAGCCCAACATATGGATTGTAGACACCTCTGTATTCCTGAATGTGCTTGATGTGCCTGGATTTAATCAAAGTAGAACAGCAATACTTGCATTATTTGAGCAACGTATACAAGCAGAAGACTCATTCTTGCTACCCTTTACCACTATTTTGGAATCTGGAAATCACATTGCGCAAATCAATAATGGCAATCAGCGTCGACACTTTGCAATACAATTTTCAACGGTGGTTTTAAAATCACTAGAAGGCAAATTACCTTGGAAGCCACTGGGATTCCCAACGGAAGACCTCCTGAAGCAGTGGCTGCCGGACTTCCCAAATGAAGCTGCACGTTCCGTAGGACTTGGTGATTATATGATCATCAAGCAGTGGGAAAGCCAATGCGCGCGTTTTGGTGCCTACACAGTTAGAATATGGAGCTTAGATCAAGATTTACAAGGATACGAATGTAATACTTAAGAGTATGCGCACCCCATCGTTTCAAGAAGACCACATCTCCCAAATTCCCGCCCTGCGCTTTCTGCAAAGTCTGGGTTACACCTACCTCAGTCCAGAAGAAGCCCTCGCAGAGCGCAACGGCAAAACGGGCAATGTGCTGCTGGAAAACATCCTGCGGGCGCAGTTGCAGCGCATCAACCGCATACAGTATAAAGGCGAAGCTTATCCCTACACGGATGCCAACATCCAAACCGGTGTAAACGCCCTCAAAGAGGTCCCTTTGCAGGAAGGGCTGATCACCGCCAACCAATCGGTTTACGAATTGCTCACCCTGGGCAAGTCGCTGGAACAGACCATAGAGGGCGACAAAAAAAGCCATACGCTGCAATACATTGACTGGAAAGACTGGAGCCGCAATACCTTTCACGTTACCGAAGAATACAAAGTGCAGCGGGCGGGCAGCCACGAGCACTACGTACCTGACATCGTGCTGTTTGTCAACGGCATTCCGCTGGTGGTCATAGAGTGCAAGCGGCCGGATATGAAGGAGCCGCTGCCGCAGGCCATTTCCCAGCACTTGCGCAATCAGCGGGAAGACGGCATCCGCTTGTTGTATGCTTATTCGCAATTACTTCTGTCTTTGGCTACCCATGCTGCTGCCTACGCCACCACAGCCACCCGGGAAAAGTTCTGGTCAAAGTGGAAAGAACAATCCGGGCAACCGGGACAATTAGAGCAGGAACTGGCTTCCGCCAAAAACGCCCCACTTGACCCGGAGCAGGAGCAGAAGATATTGCAAAGCCGCAGCAGCTACACCCGGCATATGGTGCAAAACCTGCTGGCTGAGTCACAGTTGCCCATAGAGCAAGATCATTACCTGTACTGCCTGTGCCGCCCGGAGCGCCTGCTGGACCTGGTCTTCAACTTTATCGTATTTGACGCGGGCATCAAAAAGGTCGCCCGTTACCAGCAGTACTTTGCCATCAAGAAAACCATGCAGCGGATTGCGGTACTACAGCAGGGCAAGCGCACCGGGGGCGTGGTCTGGCACACCCAAGGCAGCGGCAAGTCGCTTACGATGGTCATGCTGGCTCAGGCGATTGCGCTGGACAACAATATCCGCAATCCCAAAATTGTCATCGTCACCGACCGGGTAGACCTTGACGACCAAATCTATGGCACTTTCAATAAATGCCAGATTCCGGTTTTGCAAGCCAGAACGGGCAAGCACCTGGTGGAATTGCTGGGTAGCAAAAGTGATGCCGTCATCACGACCATTATCAACAAATTTGAGACAGCCGTCAATCAGGTGAAACAGCCTTTTACCTCCCCGGATATTTTTGTGCTGGTGGACGAAGGGCACCGGTCGCAGCACGGCATTTTCAATATCAGTATGGAGAAAGCGCTGCCCAACGCCTGTTTTGTGGCTTTCACGGGTACGCCTTTGCGCAAAAAAGAGAAAAATACGGCGAAAAAATTCGGTGGGCTTATCGACAAATACACCGTAGACCAGGCGGTGGAAGATGAAGCCGTAGTACCGCTGCTCTATGAAGGCCGTCACGCCCTGCAGGAAGTCAATGAGCGCCCTTTGGATGCCTATTTCACGAAAGTGTCTGAACCCCTCACAAAGTATCAGCGGGCAGATTTGAAAAAGAAATTCAGCCGGGCCGATCAGCTCAATGTAGCCGAGCAGAAAATCTATACCATCGCCTGGGACATCAGCGAGCACTACCTTGATGTCAGTGACGGCACGGACTGGAAAGGGCAATTGGTTTGCCAAAGCAAAGCTGCCGCTATCCAGTACAAAAAGTACCTGGATGAAATCGGCAAAGTCAGCACGGAGGTACTCATTTCTCCTCCCGATATGCGCGAAGGGGAAGAAAGCGCGTATGAGGAATCCAATGACACGGTCAAGCGGTTTTGGAGCGCCAAAATGGACGAATTTGGCGGCAGCCCCCGGCAGTACGAAAAGCAACTAATCAACCGCTACAAATACGATGACGAACCGGAAATCATTATAGTGGTCGATAAGTTGCTTACCGGCTTCGACGCACCACGGAATGCCATTTTGTACATCACCCGCAGCTTGCGCGAGCATACTTTACTGCAAGCTATCGCGCGGGTCAACCGTGTCCACCCTGGCAAGGATTACGGCTATATCATCGACTACTACGGAGTGCTCAAAGAACTGGATGAAGCCCTGCGCACCTACTCGAGTTATCAGGATTTTGATGCGGAAGATCTGGCCTTCACCATGATCAATGTTCTGGAGGAAGCACAAAAGCTGCCGCAGGCCCATTCCGAACTTTGGGATTTATTCAAAACGGTAGACAATCGTTACGATGAGCCGGCTTATGAAGAGGTGTTGAGAGATGAAGCCCGGCGCGCGCAGTTTTACGACAAGCTCAGCCAATTTGCCCGCCTCCTGAAAATGGCACTGTCCAGCGTGGAATGGCATACCCAAACCTCGGAAAAAGAGGTCAACCGTTATAAATTCGATCTGGGCTTTTTCTCCAAGCTCCGCGCTTCGGTACGGCAGCGCTTTGCCGATACCATCGACTTCAAATCCTACGAGCAGCAGATTCAAAAGCTGATCGACAAGCACGTCACTTCGCACGAGGTCAAGCCCATCACCGAACTCGTCAATATCTTTGATAAAGATGAATTTGAAGAAGAAGTGGAAAAGATAGTGGGCAAAGCCGCCAAGGCAGACACCATCGCCCACCGCACCGCTAAGCACATCAACGAGCGCATGGATGAAGACCCGGTATTTTACAAGCGCTTCTCCGAGCTGCTCAAAGAAACCATCAAAGCGTATGAGGAGCGCCGGATTTCAGAGGCAGAATACCTGAAGCGCTCGCAGGAGATCGAAGAGGCCGTCCTTAATCGTACCGGAGATGATATTCCTGCCCCTTTGCAGGGCAGGGAAGTTGCGCAAGCTTTTTATGGTATTGCCTTTGAGTCCATCAAAGAAAAGATGGAAGCCCCTGAAGCGGCCCGTTCTTTAGCAGTGGATGCCGGGCTGGGCATTGATGATCTGGTGCAGTCAATCGTACTTGACAACGGTACGCCCAAAGTAGACTGGAAAAACAAGACCAATCTGATCGGGCAGTTGGAAATTGCCATTGGCGACTTCCTGATGGACCAAATCCGGGACAAACACGGGCTGAAGCTTACCTTTGGAGAAATCGACGATATTGCAGCCAAGAGTATTGAAGTGGCAAAACTCAGGTATCAGTAATGAGCAAAGAGCAAGGCGAACACTGCATCGCATTCGGGTCGGAAACTATAGCGTTTTCGTTGACTTATCAGGAGCGGAAAACACTGGGTATTACTGTGCATCCCGACCGTTCGGTCAGCGTTAAAGCGCCAACTGGTGCGGAATGGGAAAAAATCGAGTCCAAAATCCGCAAGCGTGCACCCTGGATTCTGAAACAGCAAAGCTACTTTCTGTCCTTTGAGCCCCGGACACCGCCGCGCCGGTACGTCAGCGGAGAAAGCCATCTATACCTCGGGCGGCAGTATCGGTTGAAGGTGTACGAGCGTCCCGGGGAAGCCTCGGTCAAATTGAAACGCGGCTTTCTGGAAGTGTTCACCCCCGATAAAAACGATACGGAACGCCTGGTAAAGGCTTGGTACAAAAATCGGGCGGAAATCCAATTTCCTGCAATTGCCGAAGAATGGGTGCAGCGGTTTGAAAAATATAAAGTATCGCCGACCTCAATGGTCATCAAATGGATGGACAAGCGCTGGGGCAGTTGTACCCCTGGCGGGAAAATCATCCTCAACGTAGAGTTGGTCAAAGCCCCTAAGGGCTGCATTGCGTATGTGGTCCTGCATGAGTTGTGCCATCTGCTGCACCCAAATCACAGCGCTGCTTTCTACGAATTGCAGACCAGGGAAATGCCGGATTGGCGGCGGTGGAAGGAGCGGCTGGAGGGGGTACTGGCGTAGAAAGCCTGTATTCCTTGGATTCGCGAATTGGTGAGCTTAAATTCAGCGCCTCTTTTGCGTGGGAAGTCAGCGAGCGTCTGGGGGCTTGCTTCCCGGTTCAGCCCTACAACCGCCGAAACTTAAAAGTATACAAACCATGACGGGTACGGGCCTCAATATGTAGCTTATTGTTGCTAATATGATTCACGCAGGTGAAGTAGGCAAAAGACTCCTGGCCGAAAGGGCCAAAAAAGTACATATCCAGGAAGAACTCGATGTCTGTATCATCACCTTCCCATTGGCGGTCGAAGAAGAGTTCCCATTCCCCGGCGTAAACGATGCCTTCGCTGTAGTCATCGTAAATTGCGGTGTAGTCTTCGTAGAATTCGATGATGTCTCCGTTGAACTGATCGATGACGTTGTCGCGGAAAATTTGCCCATAGCCCCAGTAGAAGGCTTTATCAAATTCCCACGCGCCAATGAGGCGGTCTTCTCTGCGTTCCAGACGGGCATAATCTGAGCAGGAAAAGATGGTGGTGATGATGGCCAGGGCGACTATAAACTGAAGGATTCTCATGGTGGTCGGGTTTGGTTTAATCTTTCCAATAAGATACATCCTTCAACAACTGCCCCCTAGTGCCCGGAAGGAGTTTAATCCCAGCTTAACGGGTATTAAAAACCTGTTAATAACTCCGGAAGTACTATGGATTTGTTAAAATCTAGGGCAAACAGACCAAACTAAGTTTTCATGAAAACGGGCGATGAAGGCCTATCGGGCATGGCTATTTAGTCTGTTCTTCGCTTTAAACTAGCCACTTGCGGGCCCGTTTTCATTACCCAAAAATAGCGCCAAACCGACCGGCAACGCTCGAAACCCAAGACCGCTTCTACGGCACCGCTCGCTCCTTTTACATTTAACATTAAGCATTTTGCTGTTCTACATTTCCACAGCCAGCACGCCCGGCGAAAGGAGAGCGCCGGGCGAGCCTGCCAAACCGACCGGCAACGCTCGAAACCCAGGACTGCATTCAGCAGCCACAGCCTGGCTCCCGGCATTGCAGCGTTTAGGGAAAATCGCAGGCAGACGACGACCACAAAGTGGCGCGGATACACTGTTTGAGCCAACATGCACTATCAACGTGAAAAGATAACATCAAGCTATTCCCCGCACCACCTCAACCCACCATGCAAAAAGGCGAGTTTGTAGGCGCGAGTCGCCTGCCTGCGATTTTCCCGTTAAGAACGATGCACAGCCTTGACTTTTTGTTTCTTTTGCGTCAAGGCAAAAGAAAATGGAAGATTTGCCCAAAGCCAAATCCACCGGCAACGCTCGAAACCCAAGACTAACCTAACAAGCACGCCCGGCGAAAGGAGAGCGCCGGGCGAGGTTGGGCACCCAGGTGCCGCCTACCAAGGGCACGGCCGATTTGCGGGACTCCTCCGTCGAACATACAATTTCGGCAGCCGCCACCCGCTCTTACTTGTTCCGCGATATGTTCCAAACGTGCTCCAATTACATTCAAATTTTGGTGCGTTTGCCCTAGTGCGACTAGACCGAAATATTTGACAGTCTTTTCACGCTTGAGCGCTTACTGGTGCTGGGCGTAAACTGTCAAGCATCTACGGCTCAATCCACTAGTTAAAATCAGGGTGAGGACGGAGACCTGGATAAAAGCCAGGCTTCTGCAAACAGCGCAATGCCCCTATTCCTGAAAGCGCCACGCCAGCACCCGCACACGCTTCTGGCCGGCAGCCAGTGGAATGAACTTCACCGCTTTAGCCGCCGCTTTTGCCAGGGCATGCTTCAAAGGTTCCAAATTATCCTTTTGGGACACCAGACTGGTAAACCAGCCGATCTGCTGCCCGTAGGGCCGGCTCTCCCTGATGAGTTGCAGGAGAAACGAACGCTCCCCGCCTTCCGTCCACAGCTCCGCAGGCTGCCCGGCCACCGTGCGGCCCACCTTGCCCAGCCTGAGGTTCTTTCGTTTCCGGGCATTGGCCTCAGCTGCCTCCGCTTCGGAGGCATAAAAGGGTGGATTGCAAACGGTGGCATGAAAGAAGTCCTGCTCACGGATGATGCCTTCCAAGATGAAGCGGGGATCCTTTTGCTGCCGCAGCCTGATGCCGTTTTGCAGTACCGGATTGATATCAATCAGGGCTTTAGCGGTTTTCAGCGCAAGCGGATCCGCCTCTGTACCCACCACAGACCAATCGTAAATGCGCTGCCCAAGGATGGCGTAGATCAGGTTGGCGCCTGTGCCGATGTCCAGGATGCGGATATTTTTGCCAGTAAGCAGGGGGCCTCCGGCTGCCAGAAGGTCCGCCAGATGATGGAGATAGTCGGCCCGGCCTGGCACCGGCGGGCAAAGGTAACCTTCGGGAATGTCCCAATGCTGTAAGCCGTAGTACCCGATGAGCAGGGCGGTATTCAGCGCTTTTACGGCTTCCGGGTCTGAAAAGGAAATCGTAGGGCCGCCTGCGGGGTTCCTGATCACATGCGCCCGCAGGGGCGGATAGGCTTTCGTAAGCCTGTCAAAATCATAACCCTCACGGTGGAGGTTGCGGGGATGGAACGTGCTCATGTGAGTTGTTTTGTGAGGCGGTGAAAGCTGTAAAACCACCACCCGACTTGAACTAATACGCCAGCACCTCCCCTATCGCCTCCTGCACCTGCTCCATGGAAAGCACCATAGCCCGTTCCAGCACCTCATTGAGCGGGATAGCCGGCATATTCTCAGAACCAATGGTGCGTACCGGTGCATCAAGGTGCTCAAAGCAATGCTCCTGAATACGGGCAGCCAGGCTTTGCGCAAAGGTGTTATGGACCGGCTCTTCGGTGACCACCAATACTTTGTTGTGGCGGCGGGCAGCATCGTACATCGCCTCCTCATCCACCGGGCTGAGGGTGCGCAGGTCGATGACCTCCACTTGTCCGGGATAGGCTTTGGCCGCGTTAAGCGCCCAGTGGACGCCCATGCCGTAGGTGACCACTGCCAGGGAATCGCCTGCCGCTATCTGCTCCGGATTGGCCTGTAAAGCCACCCGCGCTTTCCCGAAAGGAATGACATAATCCTCATCGGGCATGATGGTCTTGGCGGCTTCGGTGCCTTTCATTTTTGACCAGTACAGCCCTTTGTGCTCGAAAATGACGACCGGGTTCGGATCGTAGTAGGCAGACTTCAGCAGTCCTTTGAGGTCGGCTCCGGTGCTCGGATAGGCGATTTTTACGCCCCGGATGTTCGTCACCACCGATTCCACGCTGGAAGAGTGGTAAGGGCCACCGCTGCCGTATGCCCCAATCGGCACCCGGATGATACTGCTGACCGGCCATTTGCCATTGGAGAGGTAGCAGGACCGGCTGACTTCCGTGAACAGCTGATTGAGCCCCGGCCAGATGTAGTCGGCAAACTGCACCTCCACAATAGGTTTGAGCCCTGTAGCGGACATCCCCACCGTACTGCCAATGATAAAAGCCTCCTGAATGGGCGTATTGAACACCCGGTCGTCGCCAAATTTCTGCGCCAGGGTGGCCGCTTCCCGGAATACGCCGCCGAGCCGCCCGCCCACATCCTGACCGTACAGCAGGCATTCCTTGTGTTGGCTCATTAGCTCCTCCACTGCAAAGAGGGCGCTGTCCACCATCACGGTAGGCGTGCCGCCGGCAGGTTCCCGCTCGCCCCGTTCTTCGGTGATGGGCGTGGGCGCAAAATCATGGGTGTATAAGTCTTCCGGTTTGGGGTCTTCGGCTGCCCGGGCACGCTCGAAGTGCTCAGCAACCAGCGCCCGTGCCTCTGCTTCTATCTTTTCCACCGCCGCTTCGGTAGCAATATCTTCATTGAGCAATTTATCGCGCAGTACCGGGTACGGGTCGCGCTCAGCCGCTTCTTCCAGGTCATCCCGGTACCATTCCTTGCGGACGCCGGAGGTGTGGTGGTTGAGCAGGGGCACCGTAGCGTGGACCAAAAACGGGCGGCGCTCCTTACGCACTTTACGGATCACCTTGCGCAGCGTATCATAACAAGCTGCAAAATCGCTGCCATCAATGCTTTCCACTTCAATCCCCTTGAAGCCGGCAGCGTACTCGGCGGCATTTTGCGCCCGGGTCTCCGCCGCATTGGCTGAGATGTCCCAGCCGTTGTCCTGCACCAGATAAATGATGGGAAATTGCTTGAGTGCAGCCATTTGCAGGGCTTCTGCAACCTCCCCTTCTGTTACAGAAGCATCGCCCAGGGAACAAACCACCACCGGATCTTTCCCACCAAAATCCTCTGCCAGCCCCTGCTGCTCTTTGTACTGAATGCCCATGGCCACCCCTGTGGTGGGAATGGCCTGCATGCCGGTTGCGGAAGACTGATGGGGTATCTTAGGCTTATCCTCGTCCTTTAGGCTGGGATGGGAATAGTACGTCCGCCCACCGGAAAACGGGTCGTCCCGCTTCGCCATCAGTTGCAGCATCAGGTCGTAGGGCTGCAGACCAATGCCCAGAAGCAAGGCGTCGTCCCGGTAGTAGGGCGCCACATAGTCCTGCGGCAGCAGCTGCATGCCGGTGGCCAACTGAATGGCTTCGTGCCCCCGGGAGGTGGCGTGCACGTACTTGGAAACGAATTTGAAGTTGTCCTCATAAATCTCCGTCATGGCTTTGGCGGTTGCCATTAGGCGAAAGCCTTCGAGCAGAGATTGCTTTGCGATTTTCATAGCGGTTTTATTCATAATTTGGTCAGGATGATTACAGTGGTTTTCTCCAGATAAAAAACAAGCTATTCGTTTAGCATGAGCTTCCCATGCTCCAGATAGGCGGCGTAGGCTTCCGGATAGTGGGCTTGCATGAGCTCCCGAATCCTTTCCAGGGGTACATCAGCAAAGGCACCATACTCATCAAGGTACTCCATAAAGGTGCCTCCGGAATGATCGAATTCCTGAAAAAGGGAATCCGAATGCCCATCGAACTCCAGCGGCGCCACCCCAAGCCGGTCACACAACTCTTTATTGAAGGCAGGGGTAGCCTTTACCCATTTGCCATTGAGCCACAGCTCAGCATAACCGTGGGGCACCAGTTCGTCCGTACCGAAGGTGGCTGTCATACGCTCGGCAGCGATGTGGTTGCGCACCTTCGCCAAACAGAGCCGGGCAGGAATGCCCACCACGCGGCAGGCGGCAATCAGCAAAATGGCTTTGTCTATGCAGTGGCCATCTGAACGGGCCATTAAAGTTGAAACCTTCAGGGCTTCGGGCTCCAGCTTGATCTGATAAGGGTCATAACGCCAGCCGTCCCGAATGGCATAGTACAGTTTTACGGCTTTCTCAACAGGTGCCCCGTCTTTCATTACTCCACTTACAAAGGATAGCAAAGCGGAGTCACTTAGCTCGTAAAAAGCGGTAGGCTTGAGGTATTCTTCCATGGATAGGGTTTGATCCATTATGTAGCTGATTCAGGTGGTTCAGGCAACCGGTCCAGGTTTTTTATGTACCGGGCGGTATTGAATTCCGCTCCACTCGACATGACTTCCCGGACTTCTGCCGCCACACACTGCGCGATCATCAGGCGGGCTGTTTCTTCATTATAGCCGGTAGCCCTGAGGCGGTCGAAAGTCACCCGGGTATGCGCCGGATCATTGTTTTTCAACTGCGTTTCGACGATCTGCAGAAATTGGTCTTTCAAAATTTGCCGGGGGTCCATGCTTAGGCTTTTTGTTTGAAGGCGTTGATCGCATTCACGGTGAAATCAGAAAGGACCAGCTCCCCGCTTCGTTCGGCGCGGGCTTCGAGCAGCGTATCCCAGTCCTGGGCTTCTTCCCAAAAGACGGCTTTGAGCTGCCGCATGGCTTCCGGGCTGTAATCCGACAGTCGTTCTGCCAGGTGGCTCACATAGGCGTCGAGTTGCTCCACCGTTTCAAAGACATCTGCAAACAAGCCTTTGTCCTTCGCCCACTGCGCCGTGCGCCACTCGGAAGCATTGATGGCCAACTGCGTCATGGCAGATTTGCCCACTTTACGCTCCACGGCAGGCCCTACCACAAACGGGCCGATGCCAATCGCCAGTTCACTCAGCTTGACCGATGCCCATTGGCTGGCGATGCAGTAGTCGGTCGCTGCACAGAGCCCCACGCCACCACCAACGGCTTTGCCCTGTATGCGCCCGATGATAAACTTGGGGCACTTGCGCATGGCGTTGATGACATTGGCAAACCCCATAAAGAAGCGCTTGCCGGTGTCCAAATCCTTAATAGCGATCAGCTCATCAAAGCTTGCCCCGCCACAGAAGGCACGGTCGCCCCCACTTTGCAGGATGATTACTTTGACGGATGGGTCTGCTCCCGCAGCGGTGATGGTGTCTGCCAGTTGAGCCAGCAACCGGCCGGGCAGAGAGTTGCTTGCGGGGTGCTCGAAAGTCAGGCGGGCAATGCCTTTGTCGTCGACTTCCATGCTTACGGAGCCTAATTTGGTTTTATCTGTCATGGTTTGGTTAATGCTTTTGGTAAACAGACTTCAAAATACGAATGAATGTTCGTTAGCAAAGGTAAGAAAATGCGGGAGGATTCCGAAGGGCGCCCCCTGCATTTAAGCGCTATGGCTGCTGGGGTAGAGCTTCCCGCTCTGCTCCAGCTTATCCAGGATTTTTAGGAGATGCACCAAAAATAGGCAAACGACAAATACTGCCAGGCTATTCAAAAAGTGTAATTTTTTATGCACACCGGCAGCACTCACCTTAAAATTCAAATGGTGCCCCTCGTCAAAAAGGGCACCATTCGATCTTCCGTTTACCCGAGGTAGCGGACTTTCCAGACCTTACCTTCTACGGAGTCGGTAATGTAGAGGCTGCCATCGGGCCCGACTGCCAGCCCCGTGGGGCGATGTTTGGCATCTTTAGGTTTTTCGATGGTGGTCTCAGCGGCGATATTGTCCACGAAGATTTCCCAGTCGCCGGTCGCTTCCCCGTTGCGCATGGGCACAAAAGCCACGAAGTAGCCTTTTTGGGGTAGCGGTGCCCGGTTCCAGGAGCCGTGGAAGGCAATAAAGACACCTTCTTTGTACTTTTCAGGGTATTGCTCACTGTGGTAAAAGACCAGGTCGTTTGGCGCCATGTGCCCGGGGAAGGCCACAACCGGCTCTTCGATGCCTTCACAGCGCCCCTGCTTTTCACCATCGCCTCCGTATTCCGGCGCCAGCACCTTTTTGCCCTGCTTGTGGTCGTAGTAGCAATAAGGCCAGCCGAAGTCGTCGCCCTTATCCACCTTCAGGAATTCCTCAGAAGGGAGTTCGGCATTTTGCTCGTAGCTGTACATGCCCGGGAAAAGATAGCTGAGCTGATCGCGCCCGTGCTGCATAGCGTACAGTTGATTGCCTTCATGATTGAACTGAATGCCGACGCAGTTGCGCAGCCCGGTGGCAAAGCGCTCGCCATTTGCCTGCTGCGTTTGCCCGGCCTGCATGGCATCAAACTGCCAGATGCCGCCTTGCCATTCCAACTGCGGGCAGGGGTCCATACCAGTTGACCCTTTGGTGCGGGCTTCTTTCATGCAGGCATTGGACGGGGCGCCTACATTGACGTACAGGTGCCCGTTGTTGTCGAAGGTGACCGATTTGGCTTCGTGGGAACTTTGTTCCGGAAACCCGCTTACCACCAGTTCGCGGCGGCTCTCGTCCGGAACAAGTGCACCATCTTCCGGCAGTGGATAGCGGAAGACCTCCGTTGTGGAGGAGCAGTAAAGGTAGCCTTTGTAAATTTCCATCCCAGTGCCGGTATGTTCACCGAAGTAAGCCAGGGTATCAGCCCGGCCGTCGCCGTCAATATCGCGCAGGGCAGCGATGCCTTTTTCGTCTTTCGCTTTTTGGAGCTGAATGTAAATATCGCCATTGTCGCGTACCGCAATATGCCGGGCTCTGCCTACTGCATTGGCTACCACGATAGCTTCGAAATTATCGGGCAGGATGAGCGTCGGGTCTGACCAGCGGCTGGACTTCGCCTTGGTCGTTGCCGGCAGTTCTTCGGACACATTGGTGTTGTTGGCGCAGGCCATAAGCCCGAGCAATAGCGTTAAAGTCAGTAAATATCGCATGAGTAGTGGGTTGGTTCTTCTGTTGTAACAGATGGGCAGGCGGGGGGTTCAGGTGGACTGCAGCACCGGCCCGATTGCAGTTGAACGATAAGGCCGGCCAGATAAAAAAAGACTTGGCAAAACCCTGATACGGGCACTTGCCAAGTCTGTTAAAGAGGCGTTTTTAGCCTGTTGTTTAGTTTGATACAGGTTGATACACCTTACCTTGTTATGGCATCACCACGGTATCAATGACATGAATGGTGCCGTTGGAGGCCTCAAGGTCGGTCTTAAAGACCTGGGCGCGGTTGCCATTCTCATCAATCAGGTAGACGGCATTGCCTTCAGCAATTGCTTTGAGTGCTGCGCCATTGACGGTGGTTAGGGTAGCGGTGCCCTCGTTGGCTTTAATGGCTTTCACGACCTGATCGGCAGTGATTTTACCAGGCACGACGTGGTAGGTCAGCAAGGCCTGCAGCTGCTCCTTGTTCTCTTCGAGCAGGAGAGTCGCTACGGTGCCTTCCGGCAGCTTCTCAAAAGCCGCATTGGTCGGCGCGAATACGGTGAATGGCCCCGGCTGTTGCAGGGTTTCTACCAGACCGGCAGCTTTTACGGCTGCGACAAGGGTGGTATGCATTTTGGAAGAAGCCGCCACATCGACGATGTCCTTTTCGGCCATCATCTTAGTTTTTTCCTTCTTCATCTTTGCTTTACCATCGTACTGCGCCTGCAAGGGAGAACCTAAGAGCGCGACCATCATAATACTGGTTACTAATGCAATACAATTTTTCATAGCTTACTTTTCAATTAAAAAAATGATTCAATCGGATGATTCTCAACAGGCATACGAGCCTGAGCGCCGATTGGATTTTTTGAAAGGGGAAGTTTTTTAGAAAACTTTGACCTGTGGCTGTTCTTCAGCCTGAAAGCGCTCGATATGCTTGGCCATATTCCCGAAAACAAAGTAATGGAAGGGTAGCACGGCTCCCCAGTACAGCCGCCCGAATAGCCCGAACGGCCGGAAGGTGGCTTTCTGCCGCAGGTAGGCTTGCCCGTCTTTGTGCTGAATGCGAAATTCCAGCCAGGCTTCACCGGGCAGCTTCATCTCGGCGTAAAGGAGGAGCCGTTGTTTGTCTTCGTCGGCAATGAGTACCCGCCAGAAGTCAAGGGCATCGCCATCGTGGATGCGGTTGGGATGGGTACGGCCCCGGCGCAGACCGATGCCACCGACGAGCTTGTCCAGGTAGCCGCGCAGCTTCCACAGCCAGTTGGCATAGTACCAGCCGCGCTTTCCCCCGATGCTGACTACATTTTGCCAAACCTGGTCAGGGGTATTGTGGGTAATGGCGACCTTCTGCTCATCTACAAAACAGCCGTACTCGGGCACTTCGATGTAGCGGTTGAGCGACGCTTTGTCGGAGCTGGACACCAGAGAGTCTTTCCAGCTGCTGACCACCATATTCTGCTGTATCTTATCGAAAGCCAGGGCTACCGCTTGTTCGTAGGGGATAGGGTCGATGCCCAACTCTTCCGCCAGATTGTTGGGTCGGCAGATGACGTCTATTTTCATGCTGTTGACCAGGTTGACGGCCAGTTCGTAGGTGGTGGAGGTAACAAAGTACAGCCAGTAGGAAGACAAACGGGGCGTCATGACCGGCACCACATAGAGCGACCGCTTCAGTCCCCGGGCACGGGCGTAGCCGAGCAGCATTTCCTTGTAGGTCAGGATATCCTCGGCACCAATATCGAAGTTTTTGCCGTAGTACTGCTCTTTGAGCATTACGCCCATCAGGAATTTGATCACATCGCGTATCGCAATCGGCTGGCAGCGGGTGCTCACCCAACGCGGGGCAATCATGACCGGCAGTTTTTCCACCAGGTCGCGGATGATTTCAAAAGAGGCACTACCGGAGCCGATGATAATGCCGGCGCGCAGTGCGGTAAGGGGCACCTTGCCGCTATCCAGGATTTGTTCTACCCGCAGCCTGGACTCCAGGTGGCTCGACAGTTCATCGCTGTTGACGATACCCGTGAGGTAAATGATCTGCTGGCAAGTTGTTTGCTCCACAAAAGCATTAAAATGCGTAGCGGCCTGCTCCTCCAGGGATTTGAAATCGTCGATGGCAGCAGACAGGGAATGGATGAGATAAAAGGCTACATCGAATTCCCGGGGCGCTTCCTGCATATCCACGGGTTTCAGGAAATCGACCTGAAAAACATCCACCTGCTCCTCCCATCCTTCCGGCACGTCAAAGGTCGTGGCGTTACGGGCACAGCAGATGACCTCGTGCCCGTCTTCCAGGAGCACGGGCAGGAGCCGTCTTCCGATATAGCCGGTCGCGCCGGTGAGTAAGATACGCATGTGGCGTTGTTTTCTGTTGGAACGGTATGCCGGGGCGGAGGTTCAATGCCGGGTGGGAAGCTTAGTCACTGCAATGCCATGATCAGCTGTACTTTTTCGTTGTGGCAGAGGACGGCTCCTGTTGGTATGCTCCTACAGTAGCTCAGCCCTGCCTACCTGCTCCGGGACCTCCTGCCCCATCTGTTTTCCAGAGGATTAAAATAGGAATTTGGCGGTGATAAAAAGGTATCGTGGGCGTATTTTTTGCTTCAGGCCTCACTGACACAGGCCGCGATTCCTAAATCGCCGCCTGAGTATCACGGGCAAACCCCGGGAGCAACTCCCCGTCCGACGTAGTTTATTAACGAACCTGTCTACCAGCTCAGCCAGGTAGAGTCAGACCTTTCTCCTAGGGTTCTATGCTTCAAACAAAAGAACACTGAATACCACCTAACTTGAAGCCACCTTCATGAGACCCTGCACTATAAAATCTTGACCCATCCTTTAATTAAGCTTATCTTTGATCAAAAGTATTACCTATGACACAACATGCTGCCGAAATAATATTACCCCTGCACAAGTTCAGTACGGATGACTACCACAGCATGTCTGAAGCAGGTCTGTTTGAAGGCAAGCGTGTCGAGTTGCTCGAAGGAAGAATCATTGATATCGCTCCAGTAAAATCCAAACATGCCTCTGTAGTCAAGCTCCTAAACAATTGGCTGCGATCCGCCCTTTCTGACCAGTACACTATCAGTGTCCAAGACCCTATTTTGCTCAGCAAGTACTCCGAGCCTGAGCCTGACTTGGCTGTTCTGGATTTTAGGGAAGATTATTATGCTAAGGCTCATCCGCAACCTAAGGACGTCCACCTCCTCATCGAAGTCGCCGACACCAGCCTTGACAAAGACCAAAAAGTGAAGCTGCCCCTCTACGCCGCCGCCGGATCCCGGAGGTGTGGATCGTCAACCTGCCGGAGCAGCAATTGGAGCAGTACACCGAGCCCGCTTCGGAAGGCTACCGCAGCATCCGGATTTACCGGGCGGGGGATATACTCGGAACGGAGAGGTTTGGGCGTAATGCACAAACCCGACGCACGAGTATATGCCGACACGAAGTTATGGTTGGTCCCAAACTACTTCGTCGTCGGTATACATTGGAGCTGGATTGGATTGAAGGTAGATTGGAGATGGGGCGGTTGTTTGGGGCATCCTGATCCCCCCACTTTCTTGTTTCTGAATCTGCCTAAGCATAAGTGTGACACCTACGGCGTCAATTAATGGGGGAAGACCATTTTTTACTGACTGTCGACCCCTCTTAGAGTTTAGGGCAAACGAAACATAATTTGAATGTGATTAGAGCACGTTTGAAGCATGTCGCGGAACACGTAAGAGCGGGTGGCGGCTGCCGAAATTGCATGTTCGACGGAGGAGTTTGCGAATTTCTAGCGTTTTTGTTCACTTTTTGGGCGATGCAAAAAGTGAAAGCCCGCCGGCTTGAGGCGAAGTCCAGACTAAATCGCCATGCCCGAGAGCCTTCATTGCCCGTTTTCATGAAAACTTAGTTTGGTGCTGCGTCGTTTGCCCTGGTTTGGTATTGCACACGATCTAAAATTTTACCATTCATCATGGTCTATTTTTCTGGCCTCTAGAACAGCTTTTTGCATTTTGTCTGCTTCCTCAGCACTCAAAGCACCCGCAAATTCCAGTAATCCTTCACCAGAATAAGTAGCAACTGTCTCTTTCGGAGCTATACCACTTCGCTCTTCCTCCCGGATTTGCTTAAGAATAGCTTCCACCAGGAGGATTCTTTCTGTGACGGGGTATCCGTTGATAATATTTAATAGGTCTGTTCTTCTCATGATTTTGGCAATTTTTCTTTAAAACAAATACTTAGGAGCTTTACGTTCAATTAGCTCTCATTAAAGTAACGATTTTCGGTTAATAATGAAATGCCAGTTTGAGAATGCAGAGGGGATAAAAGATGGCTTGACCTTTCGACCGGCACTGCTGGACTCTTGTATATTTTGAATTTAGAATTTTTCATTTTGCAGTTTCCCCCTGCCGTCTCACGAATGCTCATAGGAAAAGCCAGGAGTGGGAAACCTCAAAAACTGCGGGCAAGGCGGAAACCGAGGTTAGTGAAACGCTTCGACGGATTCCAATTGTTGCGATAAGCAGCGCGGCAGAGCAGCGAACCATTGCGCCCGCTGCCACCGCGAACCACGCGGTAAGAGACCGAACTCGGATCTCTAAATTTTCCCATAGCATCAGAGCTATAATCTCCATACCAGTCCAAGCACCACTCCCAAACATTCCCACTCATATCGTATAAACCCAGCTGATTCGGCTGCTTTTGCCCCACAGGGTGGATTTTACCTCCACTATTATCCCTATACCAACCTACTTCATCCAGATCATTGCTACCACTGTACAAATATTCATCCTTAGCTCCGCCCCGGGCGCCATACTCCCACTCCGCTTCGGTAGGCAAGCGGTACTTTTCGCCGGTTTTAGCATTTAGCTTTTTGATGAATTCCTGTACATCATCCCAGCTGACCTGTTCCACCGGGCAATCAGGGCAATTTTTAAACCAACTTGGATTGTCCCCCATCACCGCTTTCCACTGCGCCTGGGTGACCGGGTACTTCCCCAAATAGTAGTCGGACAGGCTGACTTCGTGGCAAGGTTTTTCCTTGTCATGACCCTCTCCATCCCGCACCTCATCCTTCCAGCCCATCCAAAAAGTGCCGCCGGGTATATGCACCATGTCTTCGCTCAGCTTAATGAGGTCGGGTGGTAAGTCAGGCTTGGAAGGTTTTGGTTTCGGAGTAGGTGGATTTTTTGTTTTTAATTTAGGCGGCTGGGGGCTTTTCGGCTCTGTATAGCCGCTCAATAACTCCTGCTGCCGCTGCTTGGCTTGCTCGGCAAAAGCCCCAGTAGGAAAACGATCTAAGAACTCAAAATAGGCGGAAAGCGTATCGGCTTGTTGCGCCCTTTGCCAGTGGGCTTCCTCTTCCAGGCGACGGATTGCCGCCAAGGCTTCCGCCCGGTACTTCCCGTCCGGATAGTCTTGATTGTATTGGAAATAGGCCAGGATCGTATCGGCCGCTTTAGCCGCCTCCCATGCCGTTACTTCATCGCCCACCGGCACAAACACAAACTGCCCCTGATCATCCCCTTTCACATCGATATTCTTGAAGATGGGTGTCTGCCGGCCCTGCGTGGTGGCGGCTACGGCATCCCGTACCTGGGTAAAGAGCTGATCGACCGGCAGGGGCTGCTGATTGTGGCGCAGGGCGCGCAGCAGCTCTTTAGCGAAAGGGCTGTTCTCTCCCGTCTGCCCGTCGAGGGCGCGCTCGCGGCTGTGGCTGGCGGAAATGCCGAGGCGGGAGCGGCGGCTGTGCAGCAATTGCCGGGTGGCGCTTTTGAAGGTGACGAAGAAGGAGCCGGCAAAGCAGGCATCGGCAATCACAAGGGTATGGAAGGAGTTGATCGGATTGAGGCGGCGCTTGATGCTGCTCGCGGCAATCCAGCCTTCGTCTTCGCCGGGCTTGCCTTCTATGGGTATCCAGTAGCCTTCCTCGTCTTCAATCTCACCGTGGCCGGAGAAGTAGACGATGAGGCTGTCGTCTTCCTGTACTTTATGGCGCAGGTTTTTGAGTTCGCGCAGCACTTGGGTGCGGGTGGCTTGCGCATCGTACAGCTCGTAGGTGCGCTCCGGGCTGACCTGATACTGCTGCTGCATGAGCGCTGTGAAGTCTTTGGCGTCCTTTACGCAATTGCTAAGGGGCGGGCAGTGGGTATAGGCATCCACACCGATGACCAGCAGGTGGGTGTGCCCTTGCTGTTGCAGGGCCATTTGCTGCATGGCTTCGTAGTCTAGTCCCTTGTGCTGCTCTGGCAAAATCTATTTTTTGTGAGCAATATACGGATTTTGGGCAATGTTGTTGTGTTTAGAGGGGCTGGGGTCGCTTCGTTTGCAGTAAATAAAGCTGGGGCAGAGCGCTTGGTGGGGCTTGGGTTAAGCTCTACACCAGCAGCCCAAGGCTCCTGTCGGGTCCCGGTTTTTACCGGGATCCGACAGGTTACACCAGGAGGAAGCTGGGGCAGAGCGCTTAGAGGGGGCCTGGATTAAGCTCTGCACCAGCAAGAGCCTTGCTCCTGTCGGGGAGCTTCCCGCTCTCCGATAGGTTCTTCAAGGGAAACAGTACCGAGATCCATCAGGTTTTCCCCGGTCAAGCTGGGGCAGAGCGCTTGGCAATGGCTTAGCTTAAGCTCTACACCAGCAGCCCAAGGCCCTGCTCCTGTCGGGGAGCTTCCCTCCAGGTGCTTTACCGGGATCCAGCAGGTTCCCCCGGGTTAAGCTGGAGCAGAGCGCTTGGCTATGGCTTGGTTTAAGCTCTACACCAGCAGACAGGATCCAGCAAGTTTAGAAATCACAAATATCGGATCAGCTCCTGCCCCATTTCCAAATTACACAAAGTGCCCTTTCGAAGACCAGCATAATCCCTTGCGGAAGAATAGTCCCAATCCGTATTTTTACTAACCAGTCCTGCTTCGGTTGGGTTGTCGTGGATATAACGGAAGCAGTTGTAAAAATAACCGTTTCCGGGGGCAAAGGGCGCGTTTGTAAGCCCTTCGATCGTCACAAATTCATCTATCCAACCGTCTTTTGCTTTGCACTTAGGGCGAAAAACCACCCCTGTATGCCCCTGCTCTTTATTAATGGCCTGGGCATACGACTGCAAAAGGATTCCTATGGACTGGTTGATACTTATTACCTGTTCCTCTGCTTTACTGCCTATGCGCTGCCGGTTCACAACTTGCGCCGCATCACCATATTGCTGCTTACGCCTCATCCACTCGATATGATCTACATGGGACCACAGTGCATCCTTAGAGATTTCTGCCGCCTTAACATAAAACAACCAATGAAAGTGATTGGGCATGAGGCAATAACAAAGTAAATCACCAAAAGGCAGCAAATAAGCACGCATTTTCCAAAGGAAGAACTTGTAATTACGGTCTGAAAAGAAGACCTGCTGGCTATTATTCCCTTGGTTGTAGATGTGAAAGGACTGATTGGGGTAAAGCTCCATATGCTCTGTATT
The DNA here is from genome assembly GCA_913057245.1 of uncultured Phaeodactylibacter sp. Classification (GTDB taxonomy): domain Bacteria; phylum Bacteroidota; class Bacteroidia; order Chitinophagales; family Saprospiraceae; genus Phaeodactylibacter. The sequence goes on along the minus strand of CAJXNH010000031.1, from coordinate 18,934 downwards.
TCGCATACAAAATAGCCCAAATTCCGTAAAAATGTAGAAGTGCATCAGTGCTTTCCCAAGTGAAGCTGGGGCAGAGCTCTTGTGGAAATGCTAGGCTCAAGCTCTACACCAGCAACGCTTTGATCCTGTTGGGGAGCTAGTATGCTATCATAGTAAAGGACCCCGGGAGAAGGGAGTGCTCCCGGGGTCAACTATAATTAGAGGACTATGGTGTGACCAATAAAAATCAGACCTAAGCTTAGGAATTACACCCACTGCGCTTGACCTTCCGACCGGCACCGCTCGTCCCTTTTATCTACCTTCGTTCTTACTTTGGCAGACAGTGCATTTTTGATTCCACATTTACGCAGCGCAGCAAGGGTTTTACATTAACAACAAGCGCCATCCCCCGCAAAAAACAGGAAATGGCGCTCATCCATTTATCAATGAAGCGATATGCTTTTACTCAAAATCCTCCAGATAGCTTACCGCACCTTCGTAGACGCGCTCAGCAGTGAAGCCGAATTGCTCGTCCAGGACGGTGTAAGGGGCGGACTCCCCGAAGTGGTCCAAGCCAGCGACCTCGCCCAGTGGGCCGACCAGGCCGCGCAGGGTGACCGGCAGGCCGGCGGTAAGGCCGTAGGTGGGCACGTCGTAAGGTAACACATCCAGCTGATAGCTGATCGGCTGATTGCGGAAGAGGCCTTCGGATGGAGCGGAGACGACCCGCACCTTCAGCTTTTTCTTCTCGCGGAGCAGATTGGCGCCCTCGATCAGGGTAGCGACTTCGGAGCCGTTGCCGACCAGGATGAGGTCAGGGTTGCCGCCCTCTTCCTTTTGGACGATGTAGGCACCTTTTTCGGCTGCCTTAGCGGCTTCGTACCGGCTGCCGTCGGCGGGAAGGCTCTTGATATTCTGACGGGAGAGGATGAGCCCGCTTGGCCCGTGGGTGTTTTCCAGGGCCAGCTGCCAGGCAACGGTCGTTTCGTCCACATCAGCCGGGCGCAGGGCGGTAAAGCTGTTGCGGCCGGAGTGGTTCTGCAAATGCTCCAGCAGACGGATTTGAGCTTCCTGCTCGATGGGTTGGTGCGTGGGGCCGTCCTCCCCTACCCGGAACGCATCGTGCGTCCAGATGAAAATCACCGGCTGCTCCATCAGCGCGGCGAGGCGGATGGTCGGCTTCATGAAGTCGGAGAAGACGAAGAAGGTTGCACAAACCGGGATGACGCCACCGTGCAAAGCCATACCCGTGCACAGTGCCGCCATAGTCAGCTCGGAAACACCAGCCTGCAGAAAAGCACCGCTAAAGTCGCCTTTAACAAAAGAAGTGGTCTTCTTGAGGAAGGCATCCGTTTTGTCACTATTGGAAAGGTCAGCAGAAGCGACGATCATGTTGTCAAGGTGGTCGGCCAGGTGGCTGAGTACGGCGCCGGAGGCATTTCGGGTGGCCTGATCGGGCTTTTGCTTAATCCCTGCCCAATTTATTTCAGGTAGATCGCGGTTGAGGTACTGCTCCAGCTTGGCTGCCAGCTCCGGGTTGTTGGAAGCCCAGGCTTCCTGCTCTGCCCGCTTTTGTTCGGCATAAGCGTGCTTTTCGGTCTTCACCGCTTCGTAGAATGCTGCCACTTCCGGGAAAACCGCGAATGGGTTGTCCGGGTCGCCGCCCAGCGCCTTTACGGTTTTCTCAAAAGAGGCACCGGCACCACTCAGGGGCTTGCCGTGGGTGGACACCTGACGCTCGAAGGACTCGCCTTCTTCGGTTACTGCTCCCTTGCCCATGATGGTCTTGCCAATGATGAGGGAAGGACGGTCTGTTTCCGCTACAGCGGCATCCAATGCCTTACGGATGGCATCAGGATCGTTGCCTTCAATGGTCTGCACATGCCAGCCCCAGGCTTCGTATTTCTTACCTGTATCCTCGTCCATGACTTCGCTGACTTCGCTTGACAGCTGAATGTCATTAGCATCATAAAACATCACCACATTGCCCAGGCCAAGGTAGCCCGCAGTGCGCCCGGCACCCTGTGCAATTTCTTCCTGTATGCCGCCGTCAGAGATGTAGATATACGTCTTGTGCGCCGTCCACTCCCCAAAGCGGTGGGCCAGAAAGCGCTCAGCAATTGCGGCACCGATACCAAAAGTGTGCCCCTGCCCCAGCGGTCCGGAGGTATTCTCCACACCACGGGCTACATCGATCTCCGGGTGGCCCGGTGTCGGGCTGCCCCACTGCCGGAAGTTTTCGAGGTCTTCAGTGCTGTAATGCCCCAGCAGGTGGAGTTGGCTGTACAGCATAGCCGACATATGGCCGGGGTCAAGAAAAAACCGGTCGCGGAAGGGCCAGGCCGTGTCTTTGGGGTCGTAGTTCATATACTCCGTGAACAAGATGTGCATGAAGTCTGCACCGCCCATTGCGCCACCGGGGTGGCCGGAATTTGCCTTTTCTACCATTGCGGCGGAAAGCACACGGATGTTGTCTGCAGCTTTTTGTGTGATTGTAGGATCTGCCATGTTAAAAACGGATAAGGTTTTGGTAATCAAAAAAAGTAAGCTGCCGGGAACGATCAAAGCCTTAGAGGATAGTTCGAATAGCGCCAGCCTCCAGCCACGCGGGCCTTTTGCTTCGCATTCCTGCGCCATACGCTTACTTCAGTTTCAAAGGATGCCCAATTCCGGATGTTCAGCCGGCCCTCTGATTTTCGCCCGAAGATAGCTAAACTCTGAGGTATTTTGTAAGCCGGGAGGAAGCGGAAAACAATTCTAAATAAAAAACCACACAAATACTTGCATTAAAAACTTTTTGTTTTTAAAATTGCACTAACCAAACAAAATGTGCGATGGTAAAAGTACGGTCCTACGAAGATTTCCAAACGGTTCCTGTTGTGGATATGGATGAGATGACGCCCTATCTGCAAGTGGAGGCCAGTGATGGCAAAAGCTTTCCGCTCCCGGGCGAGGAGTACAACTTCATCCGGCTGGATTTAAGCCTGGCGCTCATCCGGCACCCGGCACACACCTTCTTTCTGCGGGTCAGCCAGGAAACGCTGGGGAGTGAAGGTTTTTTGCCCGGGCACATCGCCATTGTTGACCGGCAGGCCACACCCCGCCACCGGGATATCATAGTCGCTTATTTCGAAGGCAGTTTTATCGTCTGCCGCCTGCACATGCAGGAAGAAAAGATCAGCATTCAAACCGATGAGGAAACCATTGCATTAGAGCCGGATATGGAATTTGCTATTTGGGGCGTAGTTAAAGACCTGCTTATCCCCAGATAGCGTAACACTCATTGCTCCTGCCGCTCCGAACGGGCGTCCAACGGACTGGAAGCAGACTCGGCAATATCCTGTGCAGCTTGTTCTGCCGGGGCTTCCTCAGCTTTGGGCGCTTTGTATAGGGAAAAGAGCACACCGGCACCCAGCGATACAAAAATGACGACCAGAGACAACCATTCCGGAATATGGACCTGATGCACCAATAGCATCTTCACGCCAACGTAGGCCAGGATAAACACGAGCGCATGCTGCAGGTACTTGAAGCGGTCCAGAATGGAGGCCAGAACAAAATACAGAGACCGCAGCCCTAAAATGGCGAAAATATTAGAGGTAAAGACCAGAAATGGATCAGTCGTAATCGCGAAAATAGCGGGGATACTGTCGAAAGCAAACATGATATCGGTAGTTTCCACCACCATGAGCGCGACGAACAAAGGCGTTGCTGCTATAATATGCTTGCGTTTGACGAAAAACTGCTCTCCGTCGAACTCCTTAGTCACCGGTATGAGGCGGCTTACGTATTTGATGACCGGATTCTTATTGGGATGGGCAGCCTCATGTGAAGACCACATTTTGTAGGCAGAGTACAACAGAAACACGCCAAACACATAAGTCAGCCAGGCAAATTTCTGAATCAGTACCACGCCCAGAAAAATCATAATGCCCCGAAACACCAAGGCACCGAGAATGCCCCAAAACAAAACCCGGTGCTGGTACTTTTGCGGGATGCTGAAATAGGTAAAGATCATCGCAATGACAAATATATTGTCCATGCTCAGCGATTGCTCAACCAGATAACCCGTCAGGTATTTAAGCACTGCATCTTTTGCAGTAAGCGCTTCCGGATTGGCGACCCAGCCATTGCCATAGGCATAATATACGAATACACTGAACAGCAGAGACAGGCTTACCCATACCGTTGTCCACCCCAATGCTTCACGCGTAGTAATCGTATGAGGATTGCGGTTGAAGACGCCCAGGTCAAGGGCCAGAAGAAAAAATACGAGGGTGATGAACCCGATCCAGATGAACATGTAGTTGCTTTTTGACAGGATTGTCCGCTGCCTTGTTTGCGCTTTATGCCGTGGTGCGGCTGTCAGACGCAGTAATGCGGCTTTTTCACCACAGCTCTCCATCTATAAATGCACGGGAAAGAGGGTTTGTTGATATTTCGCCGCTGCAAACGGCCAGTATACCACAGCTCCCGGTAGTTCTTTACAATTTGCCTACAAACAGACAGCCGCAGGTGCTTTCTCAGTTAAGCGCCTGCGGCTGATAAGGCTAATACCTAAATTTTTCAAGTTACCCTAAGATCACTATAAGTGTGTAAATCAATCCGGGGAGGTAAAATAGCACGGTAAGAAGCAGTGAAATCAATACCCTTGTGGTCAGTGCACCCTCAAAAAGCAACATCCCTAAAGGCGGAAGCAAAATGGTAATGATTATGAGCAGCAGCGCATTCTCCGATATATCAGCCTTACGCCAATCCTTGATGGCTGTAAGGATCGCCTTCCGTTTAGCACGGTGTTCCTGCCGTTTCTTCTTACGGATTTCCCGCTTGGTTAGTTGTGGGGGCTTCTTCTGCTGCAATTTCAGTGGCAGCTGTTTGGACAGCGGCAGCCGCATGGGCAGGAACCACGGCAATAAGGCTGAACAGTAAGGTCAGGGATAGTAGTAATGCTTTCATAAATACATAGGTTTTGGTAAAGTAAAACGGGTACACAATACCCAGTGCAACATATAAGTTACCTTTACTTTACCGGAAAACAAAAGCCATGTTCACTACTATCCCAAAAAATACCAACTTAAATCAGACCGGGTCTATCATTGGCAAATCGGTCACCTTTGCTTCTTTGGGTCCGATACTCAACCAACCGATAAATCCACCGGAAGCCTTGGCTACATGACCTGCCAGGCTCAACAGCCCTTCATGGAAATGGCGGGCCTGCCGCTTATCAATTTTTTTAAGTACAGCATTGACTTTGGAAAGCCGGTTGACCAGCTCTGCCTGCCGGGGCTCGGTTTCCCTTGGTAGTTCCATGATCATAGCCAGTAGCCGCTCATGAAGATCCTGGTCCAGTTTTTCGTAAAACTCCATCCATTCCGGATGAAAATCGAAAGACCGGACATGGGCTACTTTTTCACTGGCCGCCAGCTCGGAGTTGTCGATAATGCCATCGGCACCGGCAACAAGTAAGACCACCTGGGGTACCGCATCGTACAATACTTTCTGATCCTGAGGCGAAAGGGCATCGATACTTTTAAACATATATTTCTTGTTTTAAACTTTGGTTTTTTCGTCTGATCCTGGGTTGGTGCTTTTGAAACAAAAATAGTTTTTTACAGCAAAAATTGCAGTGGCATAAATCATCAATCCTGCTTTTTTTCCACTGTACTTTAGGTTAACGCCGAAACGGGTTGAAGCTGAGCAGTCGGTTGGCCCAGCCCATCCACTTAGCAGGCTCAGGCTCGGTGGAGGTCTCCTCCTCCACGGGGTCACCATACAACGCCTCAAACATTTTACGGACATTCTGGGCCACCATTCCCCGAAAAGGGATCCTTGCCATCAGGCCATACAGTGCTGCATTGCCTTCTGCCTTCGCTTTGGGGTTGGCTTTTGCAAAAGCAACAGCAGAGCGGAGATCATCGATGTAAGCCTCCAGCACTGGTAAATTTTGAGGCATGACGGTCACATGAATGCAATTGGGGCGCTGCTGCCGGTCTACGTACCAGCCCTTTTCCGCCAGGGCGTCCGCCACCACAAATATATCGGGCCGGTTATTACGAGTAGTAAAAGCGAGGATATTCATGCAGGGCGCGCCGATCCAATCCAGCTCCGGTATACTTTCAATTGCTGCTTTGAGCTGATCCACCCCCGCCATAACCTGACGGGCGAGCTCCAGGTAGCGCTGCCGCCCGAGGCTGTTCATCGCAGCCCAGGCGGCAGCGATAGGCCCACCGGAACGTGACCCAAGAAGCGTAGCCGAGGCATAGATACCACCTGCCCAATCGGTGGTTATAAAAAACTGATGCCTGAGGTAGGCCATGCTTCGGTACAAAAGAACGGAGCTCCCCTTTGCGCCGTAGGCAAATTTATGCGTATCGGCCGACATGGAGGTGACGCCAGGCAACCGGAAGTCCCAGGGATGGATGAGTTCCGGCCGCAACTGCTCCAGCCATGGCAACATGAACCCCCCAATGCAGGCATCCACATGAAAAGGCAACTGATACTCCTGCGCAACCTTCGAAATAGATGGAATCGGATCGAGCAGCCCATGAGGATAGGAAGGGGCAGAAGCGGCCAGGAGGAGGGTTTTTTTACCGATTTGCTTTTCCATGGCTGCCGCATTGGCTTTTCCATCTTCGCCCACCGGCACTTTCTTGATTTGAAGCCCCAGGATGTGCGCTGCTTTTTCAAAAGCCGGGTGTATGGTAGCCGGCGCAACCACCTCCGTACAGCCCCGTTTGGCTTTGCGCCCCCACTCCCGGTAGGTGTATAGCGCCAGGAAAATGCTTTCCGTCCCGCCGGAAGTCATCGTTCCGGCTACCTGCTCATCTCCATTGAGCATATCGGTGGTCATAGCAACCACCTCCTTCTCCATACGTTGTAAGCTCTCGAAAGCAAAGGGGTTGATGTAGCTTTCCGAGAAAAACAGGTTAGAGGCCTGCTTTAAAAACTTGTTGTGGGCTTCGTCTACCTGATAGACCATGCTCCAGGTACGGCCTTCTCTCCACCGGGCGTCACCGGATTTGAAACTTTCCATTTCTGCCAGCAGTTCTTCCGGGGCACGGCCAGTCTCAGGTATTCGCTTCTTATCGGTACTCATGGTCGCGAATATACTTTTTTCCAATTGCTTTGCACACATGGAATGCTCATCTCCAACGCTCAAAGGTTGGCTCAAAGATTGTACCTTTGCCCTAAGCACAGGCAACATCATGAAAATAGCCATACTTGCGGACCCTCTGGACAATCAACGCGGCGGCGTACATGTCTATACCCGTGAGCTTATCACTGCTTTAGTCCAGCTCGATTCCAATAACGAATACCTGCTGGTGCGGGAGAAAGCTACGCCTGCCATACCGGGGACACAGTCCCTTGTAGTACCCAATAACCGCTTTGGGCTGGTTTTTGCCGCCTTCCGCATGTTTTTCATCGTTCCATTCCTACTTCGCCGGCATCAGGTGGATGTGGTTTTGGAGCCTGCTCACTTCGGCCCGTTCAATCTGCCGCGGCGTATCCACCGGGTGACGGTAATCCATGACCTCACGCCTTTGCTCTTCCCACAGTACCATATTTGGCACAGCCAGATGCTGCAACGCCTGTTCCTCAAAGGCATACTCAAAAGGGCAAGCCTGGTCATCACCAACTCCCGGCATACGCGCAAAGATGTCCTGCAGCACTTCCCATTTCTAAAAAATAAGGTAATTGCAGCCCACCTCGGGGCCAATCCTGCGCTTGGCCCGACAGCAGACCGCAGCTGGCTGGATCAAAAAGAGATCCGTCAACCCTACTGGCTAACGGTTGGCACTATTGAGCCCCGGAAAAACCTTGTCAACCTCCTGAAAAGCTATCAGCAATACCGGGACAACGGCGGCGGCGGGCAGCTTGTCATAGCCGGACAACGTGGGTGGAAAGCAGAACCTTTCTTCGAAGCCCTCGGTCAGCATTCCTATCGTACAGATATTCATCTGACGGGCTTTGTACCGGACGAGGCGCTGCCTCAGCTGTACAGCCATGCTAAAGCATTAATTTACCCTTCTGAATACGAAGGCTTTGGGTTGCCGGTACTGGAAGCCATGCGCTGCGGGTGCCCCGTGATTTGCTCCTCCGTTTCCAGTTTGCCTGAAGTGGGCGGGCCTTTAGCCTACTACGTTGATTATCAGCACCCTGCATCCATTGCCCGGCAAATACAGGCGGTAGACCGGCTGGACGAGTCAGCAAGGTCAGCACTTCGGGAAAAATCTGTAGCGTGGGCCGGGCAGTTCACCTGGGCGGCACATGCCGAGGCCTGCCGGGCAGCAATACAAAAACTTGATACGAAACAACCTGAGTCCAGGCACGTATGACTATATTGCACATCTATTTCAAATCCAAGGTCTAAGCTGTAGCAGAAACCCCAAAATGATGCGACCGGAACAAATATGGATTGTTATCCCCGCCTATAACGAAGGCCCTGTAATCGAGCAGGTCGTATCTAAGGTGATTGGCAGTGGCTTCCCTAATGTTCTGGTCATTGATGATGGCAGCAAAGACGATACCGCAATACAGGCCAGGCTCGCAGGGGCACGTGTCCTCTCCCACCCCATCAACCGTGGCGCAGGAGCGGCAGCGCAGACCGGCCTGGCGTACGCAAGGCGGCAGGGATGGAAATGCGTGGTGCAAATTGATGCCGATGGGCAGCACCATCCTGAAGACATCCACCGGCTGGTGAAAATACAGGCCGAAACAGAAGCCGATATTGTCCTGGGCAGCCGGTTTCTGGACCCTTCCCCCGGCATTCCGCCTACCCGCATACTCTACAACCGCATTTCTAATGTCCTGACCAATACCTTCTGCCAGCGCAACTACTCAGACACACAGACTGGCTTCCGGTTGATTGGTGCACGAGCCATACGCAACCTCAGGCTCCGGCTCGACGGCTTCGGTTACTGCAGCGAAATGATTGTGCAGGCAGAAGAAAAAGGGCTGTCCATTGCGGAAGCTCCTATTCAGGTTACCTACACCGACTACTCGCTAAATAAGGGTCAGGACCTGGTTATGGGCATTACCACTGCCGTTGACTTGCTATGGAAATTGCTATTTTACCCTTCAAAAATGAAATGACGTGAAGTTTGAAGTCTATCAAATCATCGTTCCGCTGGCCTCCCTGGGGTTTATATTCAATTTATTCCGACGGTTTCTAAAGTCCAGAGCCAGCTGGCAGGAGGCGGCTCTGGGGGCTGTCTTCTGGATGTCTGTCGGCATTTTCGCGCTGTTTCCTGATGCCATCTCCAAGACCATCGCTGATTTTTTTGGCATTAAGAGTAACATCAATGCAATTATCTTCTTTTGTCTGGGCCTGATTTTCTTCTTCCAGTACAAACTCTTCTTCATGCTGAAAAAAAACCAGATGGCCACTACTGAGCTGGCTCGCAAAATCACTCTTCAGCAAGCGGAAAAAGAAGACCTCCAATCGTGAAAATCCTTTTTGTACTTGAGCATTTCCATCCTTATATCGGTGGGGCTGAGAAGCTGTTTTACGAGCTGACGACAGCATTGGCAAAGGCCGGGCACGATGTTGCAGTTGTTACCACCCGGTTCCGCCCCGACTTGCCCGAACAGGAGGACATTCAGGGCGTATCAGTGGTGCGGGTCAACTGCCGCAACCGGTACTGGTTCAGCCTGGCAAGCCTGCCGGTGATCCGGCGCATGTCCCAAAAATACGATATCGTCCACACCACTTCCTATAATGCCGCCTTGCCGGCCTGGCTCGGTGCCGCTCTGAGCAAAAAACCGGTATTAATTACCTTCCACGAAGTCTGGGGAAAGCTCTGGTGGCAGCTGCCTTTTGCCAACCTGCTGCAGCGTACCCTCTTTTACACCTGGGAGCAACTCCTGTTAAAACTGCCTTTTCGTTATTTCATCGGGGTCTCAGACTATACCCGGCAGGCGTTGCGTGCGAGCGGGATTGCCGACAGAAAAGCCCTCCAGATTTACAACGGACTGGACTACACAGCCTTTGAGGATTACCCTCATCAGCCGCCAAAGGACTTTACCTTCACTTACTTTGGCCGTTTGGGCATGTCAAAAGGGCTGGAACTCCTGCTGCCGGCAGCGCAACCCCTACTTAGGCAGCATCCTGAAGCCCGGTTCAAGCTCATTGTGCCCACCTACCCTAAACCAATGTACGATTGGGTACAAACGCAACTAGACCAACTCGGGATCCGTCAGCAGACACAGTTGCTCCACGATCTGCCGCGGGCGGCCCTCTATCGGGAAATTGCACATTCGTCCTGTGTTGTGATCCCCTCTTACAGTGAAGGGTTTTGCTTTGTCGCAGCGGAAGCCTCCGCTATGGGCGTCCCTATCCTTTCCTCCGACCGCGGTGCGTTGCGCGAAGTGGTAAGCGGGCATTGGGTGCCCATGCAGGAAATGAGCGTAGCGGCACTCGCCCGGGCACTGCAGCGCGCGTACGCAGGAGACTGGGAAAAACGGCCATTCCGCCCTTTTCACTTACAGGATGCTGTACAGTCCTACATCAATCTTTACCGAGACTTAAAAAGCTGAGCGGTGTGTTTTCACCCAATCGTACAGCGCCATATCTTCTGCATTGAGGGCCTGCAACTGACGGAGCGCCTCTTCGTTGACTTCAGGTAGCGCTTTCCGGAAACGGCGGTTATCATTGAGGCGGGGCAGTGGTGGGATGTGAGCCCAGCCCAGGCGTTTCCCCAGCCGTTCGTAGTCGGCTTCAAAGGATTCCAGCAAACCAATGAAAAAATAGTCTTTCGGGTGCAGCCCACGCAGAAATTTAGACATACGGTTTCGGTTCTCCTCCAAAGTAGCGTACTCCAGCAGGGTTTCTGAAACCCGGTGGGCATTAGCCGCAGCCACCTCCGGATTGTGCTCCGGGTGCAACAGGCGGTGCTTAAAAAAAGAGTAATTGGAAACTACGCGGTCTACCGGGTCACGAAGCCAGGTAATGATTTTGGGGTTATGCTGCAGGTGCAGCTCCCGGACTTCTTCGTAGTGCAGGTGGCCATGCAATACTTTCAGCTGTGGAGGCAATGCCCGGGACCATCCGCCGGCTTTCACTACCGCTTCATAATCGCGACGACGAAAGGAGGCCGAAACCTGCTGCGCACCGTAGACGGTTTGCAGGGCCCGGTAAAAAGAAGTACCGCCCGTTTTGGGGATGTGTATGGAGATTAGCCTGATCATACGGTCCAGTATCCCTGCTTTCGAAGCTCAAGTGCCTCCTGATAAAGTGCCAGGTCTTCGGCATTGCAGGCTTCGATGACCGCCCGTTCTCCAGCAGTGATTTCCCGCTTCCGTTTACCCGTGGCATTATGCTGATAAGCCTCCTGAATCGTCCAGCCCATCGCATCCGCCATATGCTGCAGGTCCTCATCCATACGCTCGAGGATGCCCACAAAGCGAAAGTCACTCAGGTGCAGCCCTTCCAGGAATTTAGACATTCGGTTTTGGTTGATCTCTGCCTGGGCATACTCGGTAAGGCTGCGCTCCATTTTGGTGAGAATGTTAATGCCCCGGCCTTCTTCGTCCAGGATTTCCCGGAGACGCTTGGCCAGATAAAAGTAATTGGACACCACGCGCTCCACCGGATCGCGGAGCCAGGTGATTTTTGGAATATCTGGTGGCAAATCCAGAATGTTGTTGACGTGTTGCCATGAAAAATGCCCGTGCAGCACCCGCACCCGGTTGGGTAAAGTACGACCGGTGAAAGGCTGCTGTTCTACCCGGAATTTGCCCCCACCGCGCAGGGGCGTATCAAAACGCAACACAGCTTCGGCACCATAAACATCGCGCAGCATATTGCGGAAAGATGTCCCGGCAGACTTTGGGATATGGAAGGACAGCAACTCGAGTTGGTTACCAATCTTGGAGTCCAGTCTTTTGATCTGATCATTCATGTCTCACTATTAGGCAGGGCTAAGCTAAAAAAAATCCTCATGCCAGCACTTAGAAAGGTCTTTCATCCGGGAATCTGGTAAAATATACAAATAGTTAACATGCGTGAATTGGGCAGACCGCTGAGAATTGTTTATTTTGCACAATATCCAATAGGATTTAAATATGTACGCTCCCCCCGCACCGTAATCTTTTACGACCTTTTTAGGCTACTACTTATCATAAGCTCCCCCTTGTCTTCCAGCCGAAGACCTACTGATTTATTGGTAAAAATTACTGAATCTATAAAACAATTACTACAGCATGAGACAATTTTACTTACTGCTCTTTGCGCTATGTATGTTTGGAACAACACTACAAGCACAAGTGCTGAATGAGCTACTTGTCAGTACAACTGGTACTGATGTAGAATTCATCGAAATTTACGGCGAGGCGGGTACTCCACTGCTTGGCCTTAGTGTTATTGGAGTAGAATCTGATGACCAATCCTCCAATGGCTCTATTGATTTTCGATTTGACTTTGGAGCTGACGACATAATTGGTTCGAACGGATTCTACCTGATTGGCACTTCAAGTGTCAACTCCGAATACGGAGTAATGCCAAATAAAATCATCAACTCTAACTCCCTGGAAAACAGTAGCTCTACCTATGGGCTGGTTGTGACCAGCAGTATTTCTGGTTCCAGCATCACCGGTGGTGAATTCTGGAGGGATGTGGTGGCACTTACCGATGAAGAATCCCCTGAATTCTTTTACTTTGATGCCCCGGTTATTGGCCCAGATGGCAATTTCTTTCCAGCCGGCGTACGCCGGGTAACGGATGGCGTAGACACCGACATGGCCAGTGACTGGGTCATCAGTGACTTTAACCTGGGCAATGACAATACACCTACTGCTGGTACGGGTGTCGTTCCTCCTCCGCCTCCTAGCACGCCGGAAATCTACCTTGAGATGATCGCTGACCCTAATGATGATGCAAATGCCCGTTTTGTTAAAATAAAAAATGGCGGCACTAGCGGTGTTGACCTGACCGGATGGGCGCTGCGCCGCTGGACAAATGGAAATAGTGGTCCTTCCACTAATGCCGACATCAGCCTTAGCTCGATCGGAACGCTTGCAGCGGGTAGCTGTGCCTACATTGCAAAAGATGCAGATGACTTCGAGACAGCTTACGGATTTGCACCTGATATTGACGGAGGAGCCAATGGCCCTGCCGACAGTAATGGGGATGATCAAATAGCGATTATTGATGGATCTGAAACGGTTATTGACTTTTTCGGAGTTATTGGTGAAGATGGTTCGAATACCTGCCACGAATTTGAAGATGGCGTAGCTATACGGACAACCCCCGGTCCAAACAACGGCAGCTGGGATGAAGCCAACTGGGAAGTCTATTCGGATGGTTCCTCTGCCAGCGGCTGTACTAATCATAACTCTAACCAGCCACAAAACGTAGCTGACCTCACCGTGACCGAGTGCACATCATCACCAGCAGCTCCCGAGAGCACCTGCGGCTTCACCAATGTTTCCTTCTCCAACCTGTCATGCGGAACGGGCGTATTTGCAGAAAGCTCCTTTTTTGATGTATCTGCAGTTGTATCCAATGGCTCAGGCTCCTATTCAAATATCAATCCTGAAACAAGTAACGCATATGGCACCTTCTCAGATGTAGAAAACGGTACTATATCTGGAACCGGTCAGGCCAGCATCATCGTTTACACGCCGGGTGAAGTGGCAAAAATCGAGCTACTCGATCAGATGGATGTTACTTGCAGAACGCCAACTTACTACTTCCGTGTACCCAAGTGTATCTCCTGTCCAACATCAGAGGACATCTTCATCAGCGAATTCCACTACGATAACGCTGGGGGCGATGTCAATGAATTCGTGGAAGTAGCCGTTTCCAGCGAATTTGAAGGCGATCTATCCGGTATCGAGGTCGTACTCTACAACGGCAGCAACAACACCTCCTACGATAGCGAAACCCTTGACAACTTCAGCGAAGGCAGCACCGCCAGCGGTATAACCTACTACTATTTCGAGTTCAGCTCCGTGCAAAACGGCAGCCCTGATGGTATCGCACTGGAGTGCAATAATGAGATTTTCCAGCTATTGAGCTACGAAGGCGATATGACTGTTAATGGCTTTGCCAGCACCGACGTAGGGGTTACCGAAGGCGGCGGCACACCGGAAGAAGGCTCCCTGCAGTTGATTGACGGCGTGTGGACCGAGACCTGCCAGAACACCAAGGGCGGCGCTAATGCGGATGTGGACTGCTGCGAAGATCCTACTTTCGAGTGCGTGGACAATGATGTACTGCTCGACTTTGGTTCTTACAGCCTTTCTGAAGCAGACGTGGTAAACATCGACAATCAGGACAACCCATCTGATTGCCCCGAAATTACACTGGGCATGATCAGCCCAGCCACGCTGACTTGTGATGACCTTGGCCAAACCGTCATGGTGACTGTAATGGTCAATACGCCGGAAGGTCCACAGAGCTGTACCTCCAACATCACTGTAGTTGATGAGTCTGGTGAACTGCCTGCACCATGGAGTGCCAGCGATGTAGGCGAAGGCGAGAATGAATTTAGCTATGAGGTGTGCAACGCCAATAATGGTGAATTTGCGATCACTAGTGGAGGCCGCAACTTCCCGCTGGAAGATGTATCGGATAACACCGGTTTCATTTCTCAGGAACTTTGCGGCAATGGATCCATCACAGTAAAGGTAGAGAGCCGTCAGGGTGGATTCCCAGGCATTGCCATCCGTGAAAGTACTGCAGCTGGTGCCAAAATGGTTACCATGCTCACCAACATTACCGGCAATATCTACTGGTCTACCCGTTATGATACGGACGCCAACCGCAGCTTGACTTCTTTCTACCGGCCATTCCCTCAGTGGTTGCGCCTGGTACGTCAGGGCGACTACATTATTGGCTACAGCAGCACCACAGGTGGCAGCTTCGCATTCGTAAATGCCGCTTACGTACCCATGGATGCTTGCGTGGAAGTAGGTATGGTGGTCTTCTCCGTCAATAACACCCCTGCAAGTGGGGTATTCAGCAATGTGACAGTGCTTGGCAATACAATCCCTACACTTTCTGAGGAAGTGCAGGAAGCGATCAACGGCATCAGCCTCAAGCGCGGTGCAGAAGCACAAAACGGTAATGCAGTTACCTTTGAAGTACCGGCTCAGGAGGTACGCAATACGACCTTGTTCCCGAACCCGACGCGTGATGCGCTGAACCTGCGCTTCGAGCGTGCGGTAGAGCACAACACCATCGTAGTCGTACGCAATCAGTTTGGGCAGGCACTCCGCCAGCAGCAGGTGGCGACAGGTGCTGTACAAACTCAGCTTGATGTGGCAGCTCTGCCTGCCGGTATGTACTTCCTGGAAGTACAGGGCGAAAGCGGCATTCTGGAAACGCTGCGCTTCACCAAGCAATAATTAAGCGCCTCAACGACAGGAAACATATAGCTTCCTGATTGATGGCTGAAATAGAAAGCCCCCTTTGCGGATCATCCGTGAAGGGGGTTTTCATTTGTACTGAATACAAGTTGATGGCGCTGCCAAACTTCAAGTATTTGAAAATCACTAATTTAACCCAGTCAAAAAATTACAGCGTTTTGCAACCTCCTTAAACTTCTTCCGTATATATACTGACGATTAAGTGGTTTGCCACAGCAAACCTACTCAATGTCAGCATTTACGCTGGGAAGTGGCTTGCTCCGATGTCGCAAATCTAAGATCCCGACATTTATCGTCGGTGACCACTTCGTATTGCGTATACTTTCATTGCCCCAAAACAAACACAATTACAAACTACACACTAAGGGCAATAGAAAAGGGATGATACCTACCGTTTTTCAGTAGGTTTTTGATAATTAAAACCCAAATTCCGGATTTCTAAACCCTTACTACTATGAGGATTAAACTACCCGTCGCAAGCGGAATACTCACCTTCGTTTTTGCGTTTTATTTTTCTTCGGTGCCGATAAGCGTCGCCTACGGACAAGCCGATGCAACACCGGCAGCAGAACCGCCTGCTTCCACCTTTCAGCCCGCTATGTCAATTGGTTTAAGCTCGGGCACCCATGCTTTTTTTGGTGTTGATGCTACCTTAAGGGTCCTAAAGCCCGTTAACTTCCGCATTTCCTACAACCGTATGCGTATGGATGTAGAAGGGATCAGCTTCAACGCGTCATCGCTCGGGTTCTCCGGACAGAGCCTCATTCTGAGCTCCGATCTTGACCTCAGCACCCTTGGTCTGATTGCAGAGTTGCCCATTGGGGAAAAACGCTCTTTCCGGCTTATGGGAGGCGTGATGGTCAATCTCAACAATTATATTAATGTCAATGGCGAATTTGCAGAAGGCGTAGCAGTCAATGACTACGAACTGACGCCTGATCGCATTGGCACAATCAATGTGAATTATACCACAAGCTCTAACGTTTATCCTTACTTTGGCCTGGGCTTTGGCCGTTCACTTGGCGTGAGGCACCTGAGCTTTGCGTTGGAGGCCGGAGCTATGGTGAGAGGGCGCCCGGATATCCGGTTCAATTCCACAGGCCTGTTAAGCGATAATGCTCAAAACGGCCCGGTCCTTTCCGAAAACTTCGAAAATGTAAGAGTCCATCCTTCGGTTGGTTTCCGATTGGCTTATAAGTTTAATTTGCCGAAAGACTTGTTTGGCCTGCGCCCTGGCGCAGAGGGGACTTCCGATATGGTGGATGCACCGGAGCCCGAGGCAGAAGATCGCGTGGAAGACGCACCCAAAGAGCAGCTTACGGATGGTAACTCTGCGATGCCAAAGCCGGTAACACCGACCGCTTCCCCTTACCTTATTGTGAAGGGCGCTGCCGTCGATGCTGTTACCAATGCGGATCTGCGTCAGGCTTACATAGACCTGTACAAGGTTCACCCCAACGGTGACAAAACCCTGGAGCGTACTGGTCCTTACCCTACCGGGCAGTTCACCCTCGGCCTCGATCCGGGTGATACCTACGAGCTCAACATCACCGTCCCTGGCTATAAGCCTTTCAAAAAGGTACTTAAAGCAGACCCCGGTGGAGCAGCCAAAACGATTACACAACAGTTCCCGCTCGAAGCTGAGCAATAAACCCTGAATAATCCAATCAAAACACATATGAAAAAGCTAATCTTAAATACCCTACGACTAAGCGCAGTTCTAATGCTTGCCTTTTTGGTAACTACTTGTACAGAGGAAGCCCGGGAGGATTTGATAGAAGGGTACGTTGATGGCGTCAACCTCAATATTAATACTGATATCTTTCGGGTACCCGTTGCCTTCTACTTTGGCGATGCTAACCTGGATACAGGCGGTGATGCCCCTGATAATCTATCCATTACCATTGAGGGCCCCGATAAAGATCTGATTTATTCCACGGACGGGCAGCGGGACTTGAAACCTGTAGCAGGCTTCCTCGAAATTGGATTAGACAAAGAAGTCATGATCACCGAGGATGACCCACTGGAGCTGACCGTCATTGCGGAAGCCCCCGGTTATGTCAAAACCGTTCAGAACATTGTGCTTTATGATACGACGTATCAGTATATCCCAGTCAACATGGTGAGCCTCAATGCCCCGCCTAAAGGGGTAAGCCTTCAGTTGGGCACGACTGCTGCGGACGCTGATGGTGTCATGCAGGACACCGCATTCTCGACTCCAATGGTAGCCGGCAAAGAGGAAATGGCCAGTGTCAAACTAAAGCAAGGCACCAAAGTGATGAATGCTCAGGGGGAAGAGCTTACTGGCAACATCGAGGTGCAATTGGTACACTTCGACAACCGCAGTGATGAATCCCTGGCATCTTTCCCCGGTGGTTTTACCGCTACCAACGTAGTAGATGAGAACGGCAACGAAATGGAGCCGGTAGAATTTGTAACTGCTGGTTTCGTTGCACTGGATATGTTTGTTGGCAATGATGAGGTGACCGACTTTTCTGAGCCGGTAGAAGTGGAAGTTGGAATCAATCCGGAGACCATTGACCCGGCCACAGGGCAGCAGGTAAAGGAAGGGGACATTATCCCCATCTGGTCACTTGATGACAATACCGGCGAATGGAAGCACGAAGGCGAAGCCGTTGTAGAGAAAGATGCGGATGGCAACCTGAGCGCTACGATGCTGATCACCCACCTTTCGTGGTGGAACTTTGACTACTTCTACAACTCCTGCCGCTGGTATGAGCCCGTTCGCCTGGTGATTGAGTCAGACTACACCAATTACCGGGATGCGCCCTGGCTCAGAGGGCAGCTTTATGACGCCATCACAGGCCGCCGTTTCAGTTACCGCCGCTACTTCAAAGCGTTGAACGGGCAAACCATCAACATGTATAACATCCCAAAGAACCGGACTTTGTACATGGAGGTATCTGAAGGCAATCAGGTCATCTACACTTCGCCTCCATTTACGACCATCTGTAACTCTACCACAGTCCTGGATATGAAGACCTTTGAACCCCCGAGCCCGTTGATGCTGGACGTCCGGTTCTCCGGTCTGTGCGAAGGAGCAGGTCCAGATATTATTATTCAGCCAGACGCTGTTATTTATTTCCGGCAAACCGGGCAGCGCTGGGAACCACTGGCTCAGGTTATCGGCGGCGCCTTTACCACCAGTCGCCTTTTCCGGGGCGAGGTATATGACTTCAGGCTCGTCTACGCCGGGCGCACCTATGACTTCATGGATATTGTAGTGGAGTCCCAAACCCTGGAAGTGGAAGACTACAAGCTTGAGGTTGACCTTGACAACCCAGACAACCGGGCTTCTATCATTGTGGAAGATGTTGTCATCCCACAGGAATACTGCGACATCCTCCTCGGAGGCTAAAAGATACAGACGCATTTAAAGAGAAGCCCCGCCGACGTTGTTTCGGTGGGGCTTTTTTGAGGTTACGCTTCTCCCTTGCCCCATTGTCAACTCTTTTCAGGGAATTGGTTCTAATGTCCACCCCCTGAATCCCCCGCCAGCCCTGTGGAATGATAGAGAAACCAGTTAGTTATTCCACAGGGCCAGAGGGGGACAGGGCGCTGCGCT
>CAJXNH010000030.1 GCA_913057245.1 uncultured Phaeodactylibacter sp. | reverse complement strand
CCTTCCCCACCGCTGTATCCCATCATCCAATTGTAGTCGTGTAATTGGGCATATAGAAAAGGGCTACCGAACAAAAGTAAACAACCAATAAAATACCGCATGATTCGTATATTAGAAAAGCCATGCCACCTGAAAACCTCAAGCAGCATGGCTTCTTTTTTGAAGCAATTACTTAATGACCTTTACGCTTTGGGTGCTGCCGTCTATCAAATGAACCACAGCAATGTAAAGCCCTTTCGGGTAAGTGCTCAAATCCGCCTCTAAGAAGCGGTCGGTCACTATTAGATCAAATTGGGCTACGCGCTGCCCGTCTGTGTCAAGATGCATTTGTAATACACAATGTCAATATCCTGATTTTACGTATTATCCCACAGGAATGCAGATTAAGCCTATGTTAATTTTGGTTCCCCAAACAGCAGCTCCGTTCTCAATACCCGCATTTTTTTCCCTACATTTGTCAGTTCAGATAAAATCAAAGTAAAGGGAAGGCGCAGCGTCGACGAGTACCCGCCTTCTGTACAGGAGTCGCAAACATGCAGTTATTCAAAACCGATACACAGCGCGCCACGCACCATGTGGTGTATGATATTTACCATTTTGCGGAGAAGCTCTACCTCCCTACCGCCTATATCGTCAGTGAAGATCAGGAAGGCTTCCTCGCGCACATCAAGCAGAAGGCGCTCAAGGAGACCATCGGGAGCTTTGAGCTGGAGCTAACGCCTACCCGCGACCGCCTCTTTGACCTCATCGAACAACTACAGCCCAAGCTGTTGGCGGAAAAATTCCGGCCCAACAAACGGAGCAAACCGACGCTGGAAACACTCCTGGCGGACCGCGACCTGGCGGGGCCCATTTACAAATACGTACACACCCGCCTGGCGGAACTCCTGGAGCGTGCCAATGCCGAAGGGCTCCCTGTGACCTGGCAGGTAGAGCGCACCGTGCTGGCCAAAGATTTTGTCATCGAAACCGGGCTGGAGCCTCTGGAGCCTCAGCTGTTTTTCAAACGGGAAGAAGCGGGTGTCCACTACCGCCTGCAACTGGCTGACCGTGACGGGGCCTGGGCGATTGGCTCCCGCGATGTGGTGCCGATTACCAACCACCCGGCCTGGCTCTTTGTGGACTACAAACTGTACCGTGCCCCTGCTATCAACGGCAATATGGTGCTGCCTTTTCAAAAAAAGGAAGAGGTGCATATCCCCCGCAAAGCAGTCAAGACCTATTTCCAGAAGTTCATCCTGAAAGTAGCCGCTAAATCGGAAATCGAGGCAGAAGGCTTCGAGGTACAGCAGCACGAGGAGCTGCAAGCCTGCATCCTTGAGCCTGTACAGGACCTCTTCTCCGGACAATGGGTGCTTTCGGTACAAATGGCTTATCCCGGCAGTACGTTCACTTGGAGTGACCCGAAGGACAAACGTACAAGCCTCGAATTCGATGAGGGGGACGAGGTGCGCATCCTGCAGGCGCTCCGTCAACGGGAAGCAGAGGCTGCTTTTGTAGAGAAGCTAAAAAAACAGGGGCTGGAGGTCAACGCGCATCAGCATTTTGTACTTACAGAAGCCCATGAAGACCGCTACGCCCTCTTGGAATGGATCAGCGCGAACCGTGCTACACTGGAGGCTGAAGGCTTTACGCTAAAACTACCATCAGCGGAGGGCAAGGCACTTTACCTGCACCCGCCTAAGGTGGAGTTGGTGGCCGATCAGGATAATGACTGGTTCGACCTCAAAGGTCAGGTAACGGTTGGGGCGCATACCTTCCCCTTTATGAAGCTGGCCAAGTACATCCGCGACGGGATACGGCTTTTCCCTTTGCCCGATGGGCAGTTCTTTCTCATCCCGCAGGAGTGGATGGCCCGCTACAAGGGGCTGTTTCAGTTTGGCAAAAAAGACAAAGACCAGATGCGGCTGGCCAAAAGCCACTTCACCCTTCTCCAGGAAATTGGCATCAGCGCCGGCGATGAGGTAGCCGAAGAACGCCAACTGGCCGTGGATTTCATACCCAGCAATCAGCTTAAAGCATCACTCCGCCCTTATCAGCTGGAAGGGGCAAGATGGCTGGTAGGCCTTTACGAAAGTCAGCTCGGTGGCTGCCTGGCCGACGACATGGGGCTGGGCAAAACCCTGCAGACCATCACGGTACTCCTCCATGCCAAGTCGCAGCGGGCACAGCGTCAACAGGAAGCCAAAACGCAAAGCAACACGGATACCGGCGCTCAGCTTGGCCTTTTCGCAGCCCCCGACGACCACGATACGCTTAAGCCGTTGCAGTCTCTGGTCATCTTGCCGGCATCGCTGGTGTTCAACTGGGAGGCCGAGATTAAGAAGTTCGCCCCTACCCTGCAGGTGTACCGGCATACCGGGCAAAAGCGCTACAAAGATATCCGCCTGCTGTCCCGCTTCGATGTCATCCTCACCACCTACCAAACGGCCCTGCGCGATGTGGAGGTGCTGAAGCAGATGGAATTTGAGTACATCGTGCTGGACGAAAGCCAGTACATCAAAAACAAGGACAGCAAGGTCTTCAAAGCCATCAATCAGCTGGAAGGCCTGCACAAGCTATCGCTCAGCGGCACACCGATTGAGAATTCGCTGTCAGACCTCTGGGCGCAGATGCAGTTCATCAATCCCAACCTGCTGGGCAGTTTCAACTTTTTCAAAAAGGAGTTCATCCGCCCGATTGAACGCCTTCAGGACGAGGATAAGAAAAATCAGCTCCGGCGGCTGGTGCAGCCTTACCTGCTGCGGCGGACCAAGGAGGAAGTGGCTAAAGACCTGCCACCGCTGAGCACGCAGGTGTTCTACTGCGAGATGACCGCTGAACAAAAGCGCCTGTACGAACGCGAAAAATCAGCGGCCCGTAACTACCTGCTGGAAAACTACGATGCCGACAATCCGCAGTTCCGCTTTAAAGTGCTCCAATCGCTGACCAAGATGCGGCAAATTGCCAACCATCCCAAAATGGCGGTGGAGGCTTACGCCAAAGGCAGCGGGAAGTTTGAGGACGTACTGGAGCACTGGGAAACCATTCAAAAGGGCGGGCACAAAGTACTCATCTTCAGCTCCTTCGTACAACACCTGGAACTTTACCGGCAGGAATTCGAAGGGCACCAACAGCCTTACGCCTGGCTTACCGGCAGTCAAAGCAGCAAAGAGCGGGAGCGGGCCATTCAGTCCTTCATGGAAAAACCCGAGGTGCAGCCGTTCCTCATTTCCATCAAGAGCGGGGGTACCGGGCTTAACCTCACTGCCGCAGACTATGTCTTCATCCTTGACCCCTGGTGGAACCCAACGACGGAGCAACAGGCCATCGCCCGGGCGCACCGGATCGGGCAAGACAAGCATGTGATTGCCATCAAATTCATCACTAAAGACACCATCGAGGAGAAAATCCTCCGCCTTCAGGAGAAAAAGTCCAAACTGGCGGAAGACATCATCGGGGATGTGGAGAAGGCGAAGTTCTCGAAAGGAGATATTGAGTATTTATTTGGGTAGGCCCAAACAGGAAAAACTTAAGGATCAATACCCAAATACCTCCTCCATGCTCAACTTACGAACGGGCCCTACCTGTTCCAGCGCCGCCCAATCCATGCGGTCTGCACTTCCTAATACCACATGCTTGTAGGCCCGGTCCCGAACGTACTCCTGATGGAAACGGAGCAGGTCAGGCAGTTCACTGCGCTGTAGCCGTTGATACAAATCTTCCCGCATATCCTTTTCGAAGCCCAGTCGGCGGGCGGTCAGTGACTCCCAAAAGTAGCGGCCGGGCACGATACGCTCGCTTTCGATACGGCGCAGAATGGAATGCCGGGCCTGCATCGCCTGCCCTTTCAGCACGGGCATATCCTGCAAGATGCCAGTCAGCGCGGGGATGCCTTCCTGTAGCTTGTCGGGCTGCGTGCCCAGATAGGCCTGCAAATAGTGCGGTTGGTCCAGGCGGTCGGGCGAACTGTAGTAGGCAAAAGAGGAGTAGGCCAGTGCACGCGACTCCCGGATTTCCTGAAAGACAATACTCGACAAGCCGTAGCCAAAGTACTCATTGTACCACTCGCTGAGTTGAAATTCATCGAGGCTGAAGTGAGGCGTGCCCCGGGAAATCAGCATCACATCGGCCTGTACAATTGGGAAATCGAGGAAAAGCACTTCGTTTTCTGATGTATGGGGCTGTTCAAAGGACCTGCTCTCCGGTACCGGCTTCAACTGATCCGCCCGCTTGTGGTACTGCTGAATCGCGGCAGCAACTTCCTTGACTGGGTTTGGACCATAATAATGCACGGTATGCTCGTAATTGCTCAGACCTTTGAGCCGCTGAATCAGTTCCTCCGAAGTTAGCGCACGAACCTCCGCCTCCTCGAGACGGTAGCGGAAGGGCGAGTCGGCACCATAACGGGCATAGCTACCCAGCGCCCGGCGCAGGACAAAGTTGCGGTTTTGCTTGGCATGCTCCCGCCGCTTGAGCACATCAGCTTTCATGTTTGCCAGTGCCTGCTCATCGGGCTGCAGGTTGGCCATCACATGCTCCATGAGACGGATGCCCTCAGACATTGACGCGCTCAGCCCGCTGATCGTCAGATAGGTGTAGTCATTATTGACGTGCACATCGAAGGATAAGCCCAGGCGGAAGAACTGCCGCTGCAACTCGGCTGCACTGTATCGGGAGGTGCCAAGGTAGGGCAGGTAGGCGATCGCCATTGACAGGGTGCGGTCAGAAAGCTTGTTAAGCTCAAAGACGTAGTCCAGGCGGAACAGCTCATTGCGGTAATTGTGGACATATTCCAGGCGAAGCCCCGGCTGCAGCTCGACTTGCTGAATGCCCGCTTCAAAATCCGCAAATACCGGTGGCATTGGCGGCGTTTCTACCGAAAGGAAGTCCTGTGCATATTCCGACAGGCGGTTGCGTTCCAGCTGCACGGCATTGATGGGCGGCTTTTCCACCTTGATGACGTCGGGGTCATCGCCCTGCTGCTTGTAGACCACCACCCGGTTGTCGCCCAGATTGGTTTGCGCAAATTCCATCACATCCGCTTTGGTCACCTTCTCCCACCAGTCGAACCGGCTGACCATCCGCCCCCAGTCGACGCCCAAGACAAAGGCTTGCGTGATGAGGTCTACGCGGCCGCGGTTGCTCTCGGTAAGCTTGACCTCCCTCAGCCGGATATCTTTAATGGCTGCTTCCAGCATCCAATCCGCAAAGTCGCCCTCCCGAAGGCGTTGTACCTCTCCCATGAGCAAGGCTTCAACTTCTTCCATGGTTTGCCCTTCCCGTGGGCGGGCCACCAGTCCGAGGGCAGTGTAGTCCTGAAACTGCCAGGACCAGGCACTCCCATCGAGGACCCGCTGCTGCTGATTGAGGTTGAGGTCGAGCAGCCCTGCCTGATAGTTGTGCAGCAAGTTCTGAATGAGCAACAGCATCATGGGGTCATCTGAAGCAGCGCCCTGAAAGCGCCAGGCGATATCCACAAAGGGAGCTTCCTGCCCCCAGACCTCCAGCCTAACCGGCTCCTTAATCAGTGGGGCCGGCTCGTAGCTGAACGGAGGAACGGCACCGGGCTTAAATCCTCCGAAGTGAGCTTCCGCAAGCGCTACGGCCTCCTCCGGCTCAAAGTCACCGGACAGGATGAGCGCCATATTATTCGGCACATAGTAGGTGCGGAAAAATTCCTGTATTTTCTTTTGGGAAGGGCTGCGCAGATGCTCGGCAGAACCGATCGTTGTCTGCGTACCGTAGGGGTGGTTGGGAAACAAGGCCTCCCGGATCATCTTGTTCACCTTTCGGTTATCCTGATCCTGCCCGATATTGAACTCCTCATACACTGTTTCCAGTTCGGTATGGAAGAGGCGCAGCGCCATCATACGGAAGCGCTCAGATTCCAGGCGCATCCAACGCTGCAATTCATTGGACGGTATATTGTTGATGTAAACCGTTTGGTCTACGGAGGTGTAAGCATTGGTATCCTTGGCACCGATGGCGCCTGATAGCAGATCGTATTCATTGGGGGCAACAAGCTTTGCCGCTTCGTTAGACAAGCGGTCGATTTCCTGATAGATCGCACGGCGTGCCTCCGGATCGCGGGTAGCACGGTGCTGTTCGTACAGGTCTGAAATCTGCTCCAGAAACTTCGACTCCTGTGCCCAGTCCAGGGCACCGATGCGGCTTGTTCCTTTGAAGAGCATATGCTCCATGTAGTGAGCCAGGCCTGTGGCATCAGCCGGATCCTGCTTGGAGCCCGCACGTACAACGATATTGGTGTGAATACGCGGCTCCTCCGGATTGACGGAAAGGAATAGAGTCATGCCATTGCGCAGGGTATAAATCTGTACCTGAAGCGGATCGCCGGCAATGGTTTTGGGCGTAAGAGAAGTGGTTATTGCCATAGTCTAAAGCTTATTCTAACGGACTTTTGCAACAACACAGTGGCGCTGGATTAAGTTTTACAGATAGGAACTTCCCCGTCGATATTTGTCCATTCTTCAAATCAAAGGGTGGCAAAGCACTGTTTTTTTGCCTATATTGGTATCTAATTTTCAACTATTACCATGCCTACGTTACTGTCCACTTCAATACCCACAACACTGGAAGAACGCGCCCAATACGGACAAGAGTTACGTGTAGAGGCAAGCTGGGACGCCTTTCTCGATGCTGTAGCGGAGAGCGAGTATCCAATGCAGTACGACGATGGGCAAATCATTTCATTTATGGGATACGGAACCGAGGCCCACGAGAAATTAGTCATCCGTATCGGGCATTTGCTAACACAACTGCTGGGTCTGGCTGAATACGATATCTTTGGTAGCAACCTTGCCATATCTACGCCGGATGAGGCGAAACGATATTTTAATGCAGACGTCACCGTGGTGCGGGGAGAAGCTGAACGCAGATTTCTAAATGGAAACATGTCGGCTATCACCAATCCGGTTTTGCTGGTAGAAATCCTGTCTGCCAGTACCTTAAACTTTGACGTGGGACAGAAATTCATGCGCTACAAACACATCCCTGCCCTGCAGCAAGTACTGTATGTTAACAGCATGAAACCACAAGTCCTGAGTTATGCCCGTACAATAGACAACAACCAATGGGTGATTAGCGAATTTGCAAATGGAGACGATCAAATTCCTGTATTAGATAAGGGATACCTGGACTTTCAGACCCTTTACCAAGGGGTGAAGTTCTAATCAAACCGCTAGACAAAATGGTTTTATGACCAAAAGGGATTGATTTTTGCGCGCTAGAGTTCCCGTCTTTAGGGGGCTAGGGGGTGTGCGGAGGCTGAAAAATCAATCTCTTTTGAAAAAATGTCTAGCAGCATGAATTCTAATACTACTCCTCCAACTCCTTTAATTTACGGCGAGCCACCATCCCATGCCGCATACGCCACTTAGGGTTTTCCAGCAGAGCCGGGCGGGCACTGAAGTCATAATCATCACAGTACTGCGTACAGTAAAAACTATTCTTATCAATGGCAATCGGTGAGGCGATTTCCGCCAGTTCAGGGATGATCTCATACAGCTCCTCCGGGATATCAGGCAGGATAAAGTCTACCTGGTCCATGCCTTCCATTTTGCCCCAGAGGTGCCAGCTTGCAAGAGGGCGGCCCTGCCCCAGGCTGTAGTAATAGGAAATGGCATAGTGCTGCCCTTCGTCGCTGCCCGCAGCAAAGGTAAAGCTTTTGCTTTCCGAACGGAGGAAGGAGGGCTCAAAGCTGAATGTATCAATCCTGCCCGGCAGTGCCTCCTTGTAGGTACCGTAGAGTGCGATACCTTTATTGTTGATGTCGGACAGGAACAGGCTGAGGGAGTCAAATTGCACCCCGCCTGGCACAAAGAAGGGGATGGTATCTGTTGCTCCGATCTGCTTCTGGGCACTATTAAACAAGTGGAACTCATACCCGTCCAGCATCCCTTTGACCGTGCCCTGCCATTCGGTTTTATAGGGCATGGCAATTTTGCCCATGTAGACGGTTTTGCCCAGGCCCTCCCGGGACAGCTCGAAGTTATTGTCAGCCGTCATGGGGCTGGTAAAGTGGCGCAGGAGGTTTTCGCCCGGCAGGCGCATCACGGCAAAAATACCGGCATTGTCTTCGAGTTTGGCACTAATATTGAGCACGCCACGGCTTACTCGGTACTCCGGCCGGCGGGACAGCGGGCCAAACAACTGAAATTCTTCCACCCCTTCCACATCAGCTACACGCACGTTGAAATTGCGGTAATTCGGGGCTTTCTTCGGTGCCATTGCCCTTCCAATCACGGCACCATTGCTGAGCCCGATATAGGTGGTATTCTCAAAACTGTAGTACCCCTGGTCTTCCACTTCCTCTACCAAGGTAAGCGCCAGGGTCTCCCCTACCCGCT
This sequence comes from uncultured Phaeodactylibacter sp., assembly GCA_913057245.1. Lineage (GTDB taxonomy): Bacteria > Bacteroidota > Bacteroidia > Chitinophagales > Saprospiraceae > Phaeodactylibacter. The sequence goes on along the minus strand of CAJXNH010000030.1, from coordinate 33,931 downwards.
GCCGCACCTGAAAAGTATGTGCCGAATCTTTGGGCAATTGCCCGGCGAAAGTAAAGTAGCGGAGCACCCCGTACTGATTGCTCACCATGATGGCTTTGAGGTCCTCAGACTGCAGGCGGTCTTTGGCGACAGACAGGGTCAGGGTTTGAGAAAATAAGGATACTGCCGAAAGCAGCAGAATAAAGCAGATAAGGTACTTAGCCCGGGTCATGCATTTTGGTTTTGAGTTCTCGGACCAATATAATACGCCTTTCGGTAAAAAGATGTTGTGGAATTGTTAAGTGTGCATTACCAACTCACGCCTGCCCCTCCGCCACCGGAACGGCCGCCACCAAAAGAGCTACCGCCGCCACCGCCAAAGGAGCCGCCGCCACCGGAAGAACGGGTTTTCTTGGGAATGACCACGATGCGCCGGTTGCGGTAGTTGCAGTTTTTGCAGGTGTGGATGACTTCCTTCTTGCCGGAGTGGCTATAGGTCGCACTGCGCAGCACATTGGTATCGGATAGCGCATAAGTCCTGAACTGGCACTTCGGGCAGGCTTTGTATTTACTCCACCGTTTCTTGTAGGGTAAAATGAGAATATCCTCCTCGTCCTCGGTGATCCAGACATCGTAGTCGACCGAGCCCAGATGCTCCTCTACCACCTGTCCCAATTCCAAATAGCGGTCATCTTCAACTTCGTGCAGCTTGTGCATAATGGCGCCGGTTTTGCGGCCATAGCGGGGCTGATTGCGGAGCTTCTTCAGATGCCGGCTGAGGAGGGGGTAGAACAAGGCATAGGGAAGTGGGAACAAGAGTATAAAAATCCAGCTGTGTACTTTGCGCACCATCATGAAGCGGTCATACAGTTCCTGCTTACTGTAATTGGTATAGATGAGCCAGATGATTAGAAAAAGGACAAACAGCGCGTCAATCACGGCATACCATACCAGGCCATCCGGCACCCCGTCAATCATTTGCCGGGGCTGCCCGCTGGAGCGGATTTCCTCAATCGTCTCGGGGTTTTCCAGTGTTTCTTTGATACGCTGCGTGGCAGCAATAAGCCCTGCGCCATAGTTACCCTCCCGGAAGTAAGGCACCAACTCCTGCATACCAATCCGGTAACAGATCACATCCGGCAGGACACCTTCGAGCCCGTAGCCCGTCTCAAACTCCGTACGTCGCTGGTCCATTACCGAAAAGACGAGAAGCCCGTTGTCTACATCTGCCTGCCCGATGCCCCAGTGGTTGAACAAGCGGGTGGCAAAGTCCTTTGGATTTTCCTGCCCGATGGAATTGACGATAACAATGGCCACCTGAGCAGTGCTGTTCTGTTCCAGCTGACTGCAAAGGGCATTGAGTGTACTTCGGTCTTGTGCGTTGAGGATGCCATCAGGGTCACTGACATAGCCGCTACCGTTGTCCTTGGGATTGGGAAGGTTCTCAATCGTATAGGCGGTCTGCGCCATCGCGGCAACAGCCAGCATCAACATTACGACCAGGAGGAGCCATCGGATTTGCATAAGAATAGGAATTAGCCGGCTCCTAAGGTACAGCTTTCAGTTCAATTTTATCGGCAGGATTGAGCAGGCGTTCGAAATCGGAAAAATTATGAGTGTACAAAACGGACACCTCAGCCTTTAAAGCCGCCTGCAGGTGCAGGGCATCGTAAATCACTCCGCTAACCAGTCCCTTTTGGGCGCAGCGTTGGAGGGCGGCTTCGTAGTCAGACCTGGCCAATTCAACAATTTCAAAAATAGCCCCGATCTCTTTTGTGATCAACTGGAAGGCCAAATCCGGTGGAATCGCCAAGCCTTTGGGCAGCTTTGTCAGGTTGGAATACAATTCGGCATAGGTATGTGTAACTGAGGTAACACCTACTCCACTGCTTAGCGCATTGTCCATCAACTGAAGACTTGCTTTATGCTGAGGGTGTGCCGAAACCAATGCCGGAATCAAAACAGAAGTATCAAAATAATGCCTGATCATAAGCCCATTATTTTTTGGTCTCTTTCCTCGCGTGAGATCTTAATCAGGCTTGCAGCATCAGGGACGTCCTCTTGGTCCAGGCTTTCTTCAAATAAAAAAAACGGGAAGCCTTCAGCAGAATGTGTTAATTGCGGTGCTGCTGCCGGCTGCTTTTTAAGGTAAATTCCCTCCTGCTCGTTCACCTGCCCTATTTCCAGATATTGCCCAGCCTTCAACCCCAGTTCCTCCCGGACTTTTTTAGGGATCAGAATGCGCCCAAACTTGTCTATTTTGACTTCCATAATCTTCATTTTGCCAATAAAACTAAAAAATTGGCAAAACAGTTCCAATACCGGAATGCTAAACCACGACGCAACAATCCGGAATCAAAATTGTCCATTCCGGCATATCCTTCTATTTTAGCCGTTCAGAACCTAAAGATCAATCGTATGGCCATGCCTGACCAACAAGACCCGCAACCTTTGCCCGATGACGGGCCACCGCCTATCCTGAAGACCTGGAACCGGATGTACCTGTTTGTGCTCATCCTACACGCCATCATTATCACCTTATTCTACTGGTTTACACAAGCTTATTCCTAAGGCAGTTGCCTGCCAACAGGGCACGACCTGTTGCCCATCCTCACTAAAAAAGACTAACCAAAGCGCACATGGAAACACTGGACTGGATAATAATGCTGGGCACGCTGCTGAGTATCGTGGCTTACGGAGTATGGTACACCCGAAAGGTTGACAACGTACAAAGCTATCTGTTGGGCGACCGCGACCTGCCGTGGTGGACGATCGGGCTCTCGGTCATGGCTACTCAGGCCAGCGCAATCACCTTTTTATCCACACCCGGTCAGGCCTATGAGGACGGGATGCGTTTTGCGCAGTTCTACTTCGGGCTGCCGGTGGCCATGGTGATTTTGTGTGTTTTCGTATTGCCCATTTATTACCGGCTCAAGGTCTATACCGCCTATGAGTACCTGGAAGGGCGTTTTGACCTGCGTACCCGGACGCTTACGGCCGTTCTTTTCCTCATCCAACGGGGGCTGGCAGCCGGGCTGACCATCTACGCGCCGGCCATCATCCTGTCTACTATTTTGGGCTGGAGCCTGCGGTGGACTGTCCTGTTTATTGGGGCGCTGGTCATTTTTTACACCATGCTGGGGGGTACCAAGGCCGTGAGCGTGACCCAAAAACAGCAGATGATCGTCATCCTGTCAGGCATGTTTATCGCGGCGATGATTTTGATTTTCCAGTTACCTCCGGACGTTGGTTTTAGCGATGCGGTGGGCGTAGCTGGCAAAATGGGCAAGCTCAATGTTGTTGACTTTGAATTTGACCTGTCCAACCGGTATAACTTTTGGTCGGGCATGCTGGGCGGGGTATTCCTGTTCCTGTCCTACTTCGGTACGGATCAGTCGCAGGTACAGCGCTACCTCAGCGGCAAATCGCTGAATGAAAGTCGGCTGGGGCTGCTTTTCAATGGTATTCTAAAAGTGCCCATGCAGTTTCTGGTGCTTTTCGTGGGCATACTGGTATTTGTATTCTTCCAGTTTAATCAGCCGCCCATCCACTTCAATTCGGCCAATCTGGAAAAGCTGGAAAATACCGAATATGCCGACGACCTCGCTAACCTGCAGGCGCAACACAACACCCTTTTCCTAACCCAACAGGAAGAAGTACGGGCGCTTATGGGTGCCATTGACCAAAACGACGAGCCCGCCATTTCCGAGATTCAGCAGCGGTTGTCCACTTTGCGGGAAACCGACAGCGAATTGCGTGAAGCCACGAAGGACCTCATTCTGCAGGCCGACCCGGCTTCCAAGATCAAGGACACCGATTACGTCTTTATCACTTTCGTCACGGAGTATCTACCGGTGGGGCTGGTCGGGCTGCTGCTTGCCGTTATCTTTTCGGCGGCCATGTCCTCCACGGCTTCTGAGCTGAACGCCCTGGCTACGACTACGGTGGTTGACCTCTACCGGCGCAGCTTTGCCAAAGACAAAACCGACCGGCACTACCTGAATGCATCCAAAGCCTTTACGGCAGTTTGGGGCGGCATTGCACTGGTTTTTGCGGCTACTGCCAATCTGTTTGAAAACCTCATTCAGGCGGTTAATATCATCGGCTCCCTTTTCTACGGAGCCATTCTGGGTATTTTTGTGGTGGCCTTCTTTATGAAAAAAGTAGGCGGGCGGGCGGTCTTCATCGGCGCGCTGATCGCAGAAGCCATCGTACTGATCATCTTCACCCTCAACTCCATGGAGATCATCAACATCGCCTACCTATGGCTGAATCTGATTGGGTGCATACTGGTGATGGGGTTTGCGTGGATATTGGAGCAGGCGATGCCGAAACCAACCGCAACGAATGCTTAATCTTTCACAATGCCCTTCTGCCCATTAAGGCGGCTTGCTCAGCAAGTCAGAGCGGTACAGTGAAAAGATTTGCCTATTTTGAGGGTAAAAAACATGCGCTATTTTCTACCTGTGCTGCTGTTGGTTTCCTGCAAACTTTCCGCTCAGTATGTGGACCTGAGCTGGCAGCCTTCTTTTTATTGTCAGCCTGCTGAGATTATCCCTTATGATGGGGAATGGTTTGTTATAGCCAAAACCTATAATAACAAACGGTATGAATCTGGTGGTTACGCAGCATTGATTAATGATTCTGGTATTCAGCGGGAACAATACACAAACTGGACGAGCGCTAATGGCTTGTACAATGCCGCTGTAAATGGCAAGGGGCAACTAGCATGGTCAGGATCACAGGGGTCATGTGACTTTTATACCGATAGTGCAATAGCTACTTTCAATTCAAACGGGGAGCAAATAAAGCTGTTGCAAAACGGAGAAGCCCCCCATTCGGTATACCACATCGCCGGACTTCCCGAGGGCCATTTTGTCACAAATGGCTTGCAGGGCACAATACTGCTGGACTCGGCACTAAACATCAAGCACAGCAATTATCCTACACTTGCAAGAGACATCAAAAGCAACGGTGATTCTATAGTATGGTTTCATACCAGGAGCTTTATTCCACCATACCCAGTCAGGCTCCACAGAAGAATCTACAGAGAAGACTTGCTATCTCCCAGCCCTCATTGGGAATTGGAAGGTTTCTCTTCACCGGACTATGTAGCTATTCGCGATTTCCACGCCAGCGGGCCACAAATTTGCGCAATTATTGACAGTACGATTTGGACTTCTGAGTATCCCTTTACCAAATCGCAGAGCAAAGAGATCGTCTGGTCTGGCGTCGAATACCAGCACATTCAATACTATGAAGGGCATTACTACCTGTTTGGGATGGATGCCAGTAACCGGACCTGGATGCAAAAGCGTTCTGCAGATCTGAACACCTGGGAGAACTTTCTCCTTCCCTGGGATGCTTATTTGTGGGATGTTGCAATACAGGAGGGCACGATTGCACTATTAGGCGACCGGCTTATTCCAGATGGCGGGCGCTTTCCTCCACTATCCCGCCCAGCTTCTATGCCTAATGGAGGCGCGGCCAATCTAATCGCCTTTAGAACCATACCTTTAGAGGATTTTGCGACTGCCGAGACAGATGCCGATATTGCTATCCATAATATTACATGGTCGGGCGAGTACTCTATTTTGGAACCTCCTATTATTTGCTATGGTGAAGACGGCTCCTTTGGCATTGTGACGCTCAGCGGTTTCAGTATTGAAGTCCTTAATAAAGGAAGTGTTCCTGTTTCCGGTGTGTCCGTAAGCACCCGAAGACGGACTTGCGGCGATTTCAGAGACCCGTGTGGAACGGTATTTGGCTTTTGGTTTCCATTCGAAGAAGTGACGATCCCGCCCGGAGGCAGCGCGACACTTAACATTAACGAAGAAATGCAGTTCTTACTACAGGATCTGGAGCCCCCCTACGAGCTCTGCTTTTGGGCTACAGCCCATGGCGCACCGACGGAGCATACTTATCAGGATAATCTGCTCTGCACCAATCTAGATATCCACAAGGGAGCGCCGCCCGAACCCAGCTGGCGAGTCTCCCCTAACCCGGCGGAACATTGGGTGGACATCACGCTGCCTTCCGGCCTGGATACCGGTAGCGAGCTTCTGCTTTATCATTCCAATGGACAAATACTCAGGCGCAGCACCTTAAGCCCCGGTACGCTAAAGCACCGGTTTGCGCTGGAGCAATTGCCGGCAGGGCTGTACGCTATTGTCTGGCTGCATGGGGATACGCAAAACGTTAAGCGCTTCATAAAAGCCCCCTGACAACCGTTAAAACCACGCTAAAGTAGGCGAGAGCGGGTCATGCTATGCTCAGTGGTTCGTATTTTCAATGCCAAACCCCTTGGTATGAAAAAATACATTTACCTACTGCTATTGCTCGCCGCCTGTCAATCCCCAAGACAAGCCTTTGAAGCAGGTGAGTATGACAAAGCCTTCAAAAAAGCTCTTGACCGGTTTGAGCATAGTCAGGGTGACCCGGAGCTCCATATCCTGATGCGGCGGTCCGCCGAGCAAATCCTGCAACGAGAGCACGGCCTGCGTGATCAACTTTACGCCTCTGATGATCCTGCCGATTGGGCTGAAGCTCTCGACCGCAATGCGGACCTGCAAGAACAGCTCTCCCCTGCCCTACCCTACCTGCAGAGTACCCTGCAATTTGAGCTGGACGGGCTGCAAAGCGAATACCAACGTACCCGCCCCTTGATCTATCAGGCTTACCTTGACCGTGGCCGGCAAAGGATGCTAGAGTTTGACACTACCGGCCGCAAGTCCACGGCTCAGGCAGCCTATTTTGACTTCAGGCATGCGGAGGAATATGCCGGCAATTCGGTGGAAGCCTCACTCGACTCCCTGTTAAAAGCAGCACGTAAGGGTGGAACGCTTCAGGCCCGGGTAGAACTCGATCCGCCCTTTTTCTACCGTTTTGATACTGAGCGGGCGCTGGACCACCTTGCCGGGCCTGCCGGGGACTTTTATCAATTGAGCTATAACTTACATCCTGCAGAGGCAGACTGCGTCATCCGAATCAACTTCAGTGATGTGGATGTTGACGAATGGGAGGACAGTAGCGAAGACCACCATACCAAGGAGGTCATCACCGGCCACGAAACCAAACGCGACACCAGCGGTAATTCTTATGAAGTCCCTGTTTATGAAGAAGTTTCCGGTACGGTGGCCTACATCACGCACCACAAGCGGGCGAGCCTTTCCGTATCGGTGAACATCATCAATCAGAGTGGGCAGTGTACCATGTCGGGCTGCTCTTTTTCGGATCAGGTGGAAGCCCGGGACGAGCAAATCGAGATTTCGGGAGATACCCGGGCTATCCCCTCGCACATCACAGAGACCCACTTCAGCGATCTGCCAGATGACGACGATTTGGCGGAGGAACTGATTGATGCATTGGCACGGAGGGTAGTCGGGTGTTTGCGTTAAGAAATCTCTACCCATTTTATATGGAGTATTGCCTATCTTAGGAGGTACAAAATGCCTAAGTCATGAAAAAATACGCAACAGAAATCAAATGGGCGCTGATCTTTTGTGCGGCAGCACTGGCCTGGATGGTCTTTGAGAAGGCCATGGGGTGGCATGGCCCCAAAATTGAGCAGCACCCTTATATGACTAATATTTTCGGGATTGTTGCCATCGTTATTTACGTGCTGGCTTTACGGGAAAAGCGGCAAAAGCTGGGCGGGCAAATGACCTGGAAACAGGGGTTTATGTCCGGCCTGATTATCAGTATCATCGTTGCGCTGCTAAGCCCGCTGACGCAGTGGATTACGCACACGTTGATTTCTCCTGAGTATTTCCCCAATGCCATTGCCTATTCGGTGGAGGTAGATTACCACGACTCGCGCGAAGCCGCAGCGGAATACTTTAACTTGCAATCCTACATGATGCAGGGCGGCATTGGCGCAATTATCATGGGAGTAGTGACCTCAGCGGTTGTCGCCATTTTTCTAAAGCGCAGCCCGGAGATTACTTAATAACAGGAAGGGCTACAGTTTTGATGCTGCAGCCCTTCGGTTTTGTTTATTTCTGTTTTCCTCTAGAACTCCGCATTGCCCGGCGTACGCGGGAAAGCGATCACGTCACGGATATTGCCCATGCCGGTGATGAACTGTACCATGCGCTCGAAGCCCAGCCCAAAGCCGGCGTGTGGTGCACCGCCAAACTTGCGCAGTTCGAGGTACCACCAAAGTTCTTCCTCGTGCACGTTCATATCAGCCATACGTGCCTTTAGTACATCGAGCCGCTCTTCCCGCTGTGAGCCACCGATTACCTCCCCGATGCCCGGGAATAGAACGTCCATTGCGGCTACGGTTTTGCCCGGCACGCCTTCCTGCTCATCGTTCATGCGCATGTAGAAGGCTTTGATAGATGCCGGGTAATCGCGTACGATGACTGGCTTTTTGAACTTCTTTTCCACCAGGTAGCGTTCGTGCTCTGCCTGCAGGTCTTTGCCCCACTCCACATCATACTCAAACTTGCCTTTCTTGTAAGGCTTGGAATTGCGCAGGATGTTGACCGCATCGGTGTAGGTGATCCGCTCAAAGTCGTTGTCCACCACAAACCGCAGGGTCTCGATGAGCCCCATAGCGCGGCGCTCGTTTTTAGGCATATTTTTCTCCAGATTCTGAATGCGCTGATCCAGGAATTCAAGCTCTGCGCTGTAGTTTTCTAGGATATGGTTAATGAGGTACTTGCAGAAGTCCTCCGCCAGGTCCATATTGTCAAAAATATCGTAGAAGGCAACCTCCGGCTCAATCATCCAAAACTCGGCCAGGTGGCGGGAAGTGTTGGAGTTTTCCGCCCGGAAAGTGGGCCCGAAGGTGTACACTTTACCTAGGGCGAGGGCACCGATTTCCGCCTGCAGCTGACCAGATACCGTAAGGTTAGTTGGCTTTTCGAAGAAGTCTTCCTTGAAGTCCACTTCGCCTTCTTCTGTCCGCGGCGGATTGCTGATGTCCAGGTTGGTCACCCGGAACATCTCACCGGCACCTTCTGCATCACTGCCCGTAATGATGGGGGTGTGCATGTAGAAATAGCCATTATCATTGTAATACTTATGCACCGCATAGGCAATACCGTGACGGATACGGAATACCGCACTGAAAGTATTAGTGCGCATGCGGAAGTGCGCTTTTTCGCGCAAGAACTCCAGAGATTGGGCCTTCGGCTGCATGGGATATTCCTCCGGATTGGCAGCACCCAGGATTTCCACCGTGTCTGCCAGCAGCTCTACATCCTGGCCCGCGCCCTGTGACTCCACGAGTTTGCCGGTAGCCTTGATGCAGGCGTGGAAAGAAATTTGCTTCAACACGTCCTCCGGGATCTGCTCAAAATCCACAACGACTTGCAGTGTGCCCATGCTCGTACCGTCATTCAGGGCAATGAAACGGTTGGAACGGAAGGCCCGTACCCAGCCCATAACGGTAAGCTCCTGCCCTATGCGGGGCTTAAAATCTTCCAGTATCGTTTGAATCTCTGTGCGCTTGCTCATCTTTCGTTTTTTAGCGTGCCACCTAAATGAATGCGCGAAAATAGGGCTTTTGGGAAAAAGGGGGAAATTTAAAGGCCCGCTACTTTCGGGATTTGTAGCGGACCTTTAATTTCTGTCAGGATATTGGGCTTCGGAGCGCTGAAGCTATGGGTTTAGAATAGCGTATTGGATGCTCAGCTGCGGGGATTGGTTGAGGAGTTTGGGCTGATCTTCAGGTGGCAATGGCTCTCCATTGGGGTCAGCAAACTCAGTATCTAATGTAGTCAGCAATCCATGAAAAAGTCTCACGTTAACTGAAAGTCTATCATTAAAGGCGTAGCCAAGACCTAACACCGCAGATAAATCTGTGTCATTATACAGTCTGCCCATTACGTCTTCATTGCCGATCGGTTCGCCGTCCACCACAGATTCCGCCTTCAACATAAAACTGACCGCCGCTCCCGCTTCAACATAGAAATTATTGACCGGGTAAAACCGGATCAGTGCGGGAAGGTCAAAATAATCAAGACGCACGCTCGAATTTACTCCATATAAGTCTTCCTTGCCGCGAAAGCCTCTTCGAGAAAAAGTGGGAGCCACTAAAACTCCAAAGGTTGAGGAAACGGGTAATTCGACAGACAAACCGGCCTGAAAACCGGCAATAGCTAAATTGGCTTCATCAGAAGGCATCGTCTGACCCAGGAATTGATATTGATTAAACCAATGGGTGTTTGAAGCATTCCCCCCGGCAGAAAGACTAATCTTTGGACGAAGCTGAGCGGAAACGGAGGCTGCAGCCATAAGCAGCAGAGCGGTTAGCATAAGTGGTCTCAAAATTTGATGTTTAGTTTATTGATAAACGAACGAATTAAGTGCCTCTGCTGCCCTATCGAAAATTTAACAAGATTACGCTGTAGGCTAATGTTCCTCCGGAGGGCTTAGCCTGACTTCTTGAATGAGCGCCTCCACTTCTTCCTCGGGCAGGTCGACGAGCTCTGCAATATCTGCTACAGACACCCCTTTGCGGTCTGCCCGGAAGACAAACAGGCGTGTCTTTTGCCATTTGCCTTTTTCAAGACCTTCTTTAAGACCTTCTTCGAGACCTTCTTCGAGACCTTCTTCGAGACCTTTCTGAATACCCGTATTGCGCCCTTCCCTCATGACCTGGGCTTTGAGTTCCTGTATGATCGCTTCTTCGATACCCATAGCTTTTCTGGATTTTGTGATACCTCGGACTTGTTCTTCAAATTTAAAGCTAAATTCTGATTTTTGAAAGGGTAGGAAAACCCTCTGCCAAATCTTCTATTAGCCCTTTCCAAAGTATATCGTGGGGTACCATGCTGCAATATAAACAAAATGTGTCAACTTATTTATTTTTTCTTAAAAAATATCTTTCTGACCGCTCCATCATAGCCCTAAACTTCTCCGGCGGCGGGACTTCCACGCTCACTTCACCAGATAAACAAGGATGATCAAAAGCAATGGAGACTGCACTTAGGAAAAGACCTTTTTTGCGCAATAGCGGCTTGTCTTCAGGTGTGTAGGCGTCATCGCCCAGAATAGGAGTACCCAGGTGCGCCAGGTGCCGCCGTATCTGATGGGTGCGCCCGGTATGCAGGTGCAGCTCCAGCCAGGACAGCCATTCACAATTCAGGGAGCGGCATTCTTCCAACTTCCTGAATGTAGTGAGGGCGGGTTTCCCATCTAAGGGTTCTTCTATTCGCCCTTCAGCCGACGTACGGCCGCAAACTATGGCCTGATAGACTTTTTCAAGTTCACGCTCTTCAAATGCTCTTCCCAATCTGACTTGCGCGGAACGGGTCTTTGCAATCACGACCGGGCCCGACGTAGGCCCATCCAACCGGTGCACCGGCATGCCCCAGGGCAGGGCGTCAGCAACAGGAGAACGTTGTAGCTGTCCGACCAAAGCATTCACAAGCGTTCGGTAATGATTGCCGCTTACCGGGAGGCCGGGAGGTTTGTTCACAACCGCCAGGAAGTCATCTTCGTAGAGTACGGGGATTGGAAAAGGGAATGCTTTGGGAGGCGTCAGGTGCGATTCAAGCAAAACAATGTGCATACCGGGTTTCACCCAAATAGCCGTAGTTGCCAGTTCTCCGTCCACAAGTACAGCACCCCGCTGAATGGCTTTTTTGCCTCCTTTCCGGCTCGGCAGGGTTGTAAAAACCTGATGCAGGTAGTCACTCAGCCTGACCGGGGAAACACCCGGTGGTACGATATGCTCTTCAAGAACTTCCACTGCTTAAAGGAAACGAGACTGAAGATCGGGCGAAGGGATCATACAGGCATCCTTTTTCCCAAACCAACGGTAGCGGTTGCGGGCAATCCAGTCATAGACAGCATCGCGTATGGGGCGGGGCACCACAATGAAGGCATAGAGTAATGACCACCCGCCCCCAAGCTGCCGGGCAACCCGGAGAGCCGCCTCCGACCGGGCATACAACCGATCATTCTGCACCAGCACCACCGAACTCAGGTCCGATGGGCGGTTTTCAAAACGGCTAAGCATTGCCTGCCCTTCTTCTGATTGCAGGGAAGCAAAGCGGAAACGGGCACCGGGGTCCCGTTCAATGATAAACTGAACGGAGCTGTTGCAGAGATTGCAGACCCCGTCAAAAAGCAGTACAGGATGTTCGGTCGTTTTCATAGTCGTAGAACAGATTTATCAAAGCAGGGTTTTTTACTTAAACAGACCGTAGTATAGCTCCTGCACTTTCGACACGGCTTTCACCTCGATATCATACCGCCCGGCGTCCAACCCTTTGGTATTGTACTTTGAGATGTAGATTTCCTTAAAGCCCAGCCGGTTGGCTTCCTGAATACGCTGCTCTACCCGGTTAACGGCCCGGATTTCGCCGGAAAGCCCCACCTCGCCCGCAAAGCACACATCCGTTGGGATCGCAACATCCTCCAGGGAAGAAATGAGTGCCGCTACAATCGATAAATCAATGGCAGGGTCATCCACGCGTATGCCCCCGGCGATATTCAGGAAGACATCGTTTTGGGCAAAGAACAACCCCGCCCGCTTCTCCAGGACAGCCAGCAGCATTCCCAAACGCCTAAGGTCAAAGCCGGTAGCCGAGCGTTGAGGTGCGCTGTATACCGAAGTGCTCACCAACGCCTGTGTTTCAATCAGCATGGGGCGCAGGCCTTCTATAGTAGCGGCCACGGCACTACCGCTCAGGTCTTCATCCTTTTGGGAAAGCAACAACTCTGAAGGATTGGAAACTTCCCGAAGCCCGCTGGCCTGCATCTCATAAATTCCCAGTTCATCAGTACTGCCGAATCGGTTTTTGATGGTGCGCAGAATGCGGTAGGTATAGTTTCGGTCGCCCTCAAACTGTAGCACGGCATCCACAATATGCTCCAAAAGCTTAGGCCCGGCGATAGAACCTTCCTTAGTAATATGCCCAATGATAAAAACCGGGATATGCTCCTCCTTTGCAAACCGCTGAAGCTCGCCCGCACACTCCCTCACCTGAGAGACGCTGCCCGGCATGGAATCGATATGCGGGCTGGACAGGGTTTGGATAGAGTCGATGATCACCAGAGAAGGCCGCAGGTTTTGGGCATGTTTCAGGATCTTGCTCGTATTGGTTTCCGACAGGATATAGCAGTTCTTGGCTTCTCCACCAATCCGGTCTGCGCGCATTTTGATTTGCTCGTCACTTTCTTCTCCCGATATGTATAATATGGTAAAAGGCACGTGCAGTGCCAACTGTAGAAGCAGCGTGGACTTGCCTATACCAGGTTGCCCTCCAATAAGCACAAGGGAACCGGGCACAATACCTCCGCCAAGTACGCGGTTGAGCTCTGCGTCAGGCGTACTTAGCCGGGTGGTTTCTCCTGCCTTGATATCTGGTAAAGGAACGGGCTTGCTCTTTGATGCTTTTTCCTGAGTCCGCCAGCTTTTATCCTTGGATTCGGTTACGGTATCTCTGGAAATCACTTCCTCAATGTAAGTATTCCATTCTCCACAATGTGGGCATTTCCCAATCCACTTTGGTGAAGTGGCGCCACAATTACTGCAAGCAAAAATTTTTTTTACCTTCGCCAACCTTTTTCTATTTTTGATGTTAAGTGTTCAAATTTAAGCGCTAAGATAGGATTGTAGAAAACAAGAGTTGCCTAAAATTGAGATGGTGTTTTTAAAAAAATTATTTTTTCACTACATTTACACTGTCAAAGATAACTTAACCTTTTACTGAGCGAAATTTATACCTTCGATAAAAATGTAGCTTGGTAGACAACTGGCTTCATTCCTAAGCTGGAGGTAAAAATAATTTCGTTTATTACACGTAAATTTCAGGGATTAAACTGCTCTTACTTCCGAAGTAAGAAATACCAAGATATATGTAGATTGTTTTCATTTGGTTTTTTGGGGTTATACAGGGTGCTGTACTTCGGTACAGTGACCCTGTTTTTTTTACCAGTCTGCGCATCTGACGCATTCGGTACTCTCTGGCATATACATGAGGCGGGCGGGCGCAATTGGGCGCTTACAACGGGCGCAAATACCAAAGTTTTCCGCATCAATTTTCGTTAGTGCAATTTTAAGGTTAGTCAGTTTCCGCCTTGCTGAGCGTAAGGCCGCTTCAGAGACGCCTCTGTTGTTGATGGCATCCATCCGGCTGACTCTCCCTATAGCATTTTCAGGGGCAATAGGCTTGGTCGCCTCTTCCAACCGCTCTAATTCGGCAGTGGTTTTAACAATTGCGGCTTCAATCTTCGATTTTAATGCGCTTCTTTCCTCTCGTTTCATACCTATCTCTAAAAAGTGTCAAAAAAAACGTGGGAAGCCATCACGCTACCCACGTTTCCATGCTTAGGACAGCCGGACTAACATAAACCCACCCTCCTATTCACTGCCTCAGGCTTTAGCCTTAATCATTCGACGAGAAAATGGCAATCAGCCTAAGGATTTCAATATAAAGCCAGACCAGCGTAATCAGCAGCCCCATGGCAGAAAACCACTCCATGTATGCTGGGGCACCGTACTGCTCTCCCTTGTCAAAATTGTCGAAATCCAGCAGCAGGTTCATGGCTGCCACGCCAATAATGAGCAGGCTGATCCCGATGCCAATCATGCCTCCGTCATGAAGATAAGGCAGGTTAATACCAAAGAAGCTGAGAATAAAATTCAGCATATAGACCACGAAAATAGCGCCCGTAGCCATGATGATGCCACTACGCAGCTTTTGGGTCACTTTGATGATGCCTGTTTTATAGAAAAACAGCATCAGGAAAAACACGGCACTGGTCAGGGTAACTGCCTGAAAAATAATCCCATCAAAGGCGCTGGCATAAACCGCTGAAATACCACCAACAAAGAGCCCCTCAAGGGCCGCATAAATAGGGGCAAGAATAGGGGAATACTCCAGCTTAAAGGTGGCAATCAACACCACGATAAGCCCGCCAATGGCGCCACCCCACATCAGTAAGGGGTTAGCGGCGGCGTAGCTGAGTACAGCTGTTGCGACCATCAGTGCGCCCAACAATAAGGACTTGTTGACTGCACCGGATACTGTCATCCGGTCGGTTTGGGTGCCTGCCTGCGTCATATCGGCATCCAGGACTTGGTCAGAGGCTTTCTGGAAAGCCTTTTCGCTCATGACAGGATTACGCGATTGGAAAAAACCTTTCTTTCTACTCATTTTAGTACATAGGTTAGTGAAATGCTGTTCTAATATAGAACGCGCTATTCAAAACTACAATTAAATCTGCTTTTTGTTGCCTCCGCGGATTGAACCTACCGCATCCAAAGGTGTTTCTTTCCTGATACCAGGCTCAAGCGTAAGTATTTTTACGTACTTTCGCGGCTGCATAAGAAAAATTGTGCCTTATATTCTCCCAGTATACCATTATTGCACAAATACATCATCAAAAATAACTCCTGAACAACCAACTTATTACAAGTATATAGATTTAAGAAAAGATAAAACACTTCAATAGTAAATGACAAATACCAACGGGATACCACTCATTAAGATTGGCGTTTTTTACGATGGGAATTACTTCTACCATGTCAGTAATTTCTACAACTATGTCCACGAACGAAAGACCCGCATCAGCATCAAGGGGCTGCACGAATTCATCCGCCATAAAGTGGCAGAACTCGAAGGAGACGGCACCAACGTTAACCACTGCCAAATTGTCGATGCACATTATTTCAGAGGCCGGCTGAGCGCTTCTGAGGTGAGCCATAAAGGCAAGCAGCTGTACTACGAGCGTGTCTTTGACGACATCCTGATGTCTGAAGGCGTAACGACTCATTACCTGCCACTGCGCAACAACAACTACGGGCGCAAGGCTGAAAAAGGTATTGATGTATTGCTGGCGCTCGAAGCTTTTGAGCAGGTTTTCTATAAGCAATTTGATGTGCTGGTACTTATTGCTTCTGATAGCGATTACGTTCCCCTCATCCGAAAGGTCAATTCCCGGGGCACAAGAGTAATGGTGCTTTCCTGGGATTTTGAGTATACCGATGATTATGGCAACCAACGGTCCACACGTACTTCACAGGACCTGCTGGAAGAGGTGACCTACCCTCTGGCCATGCACGAGATTATTGATAACCGGGTCACCCGGGACTCCCATATTGTCAATAACCTTTTTGTCCCCAAAACAGACCATTACACCAAGAAAGATTACCGGGGGAATAACAATAGCTACCAGGAACAGCCTGAGGAAGAAGAAAGTACAACAGCAGCAATGATCACTCAGGACGGGGCTTACCATTCCAGCACCATTCTGTCTCTCAAGGAGGGCTTTGGCTTCATTGCCTACCCCCCGAACAACCTCTTTTTTCACCACTCTGAGGTTCAGAACTGTGACTTCAACGACTTGCTGGTCAATGACCGGGTGGAATTCCGCCTCGGAAAAAACCAGGATACCGGACAGGATATCGCTATAGATGTTTACCTGCAGGAAGATGATGAAGAATAGATGTTTATCACCGGGCGTAGCACATCTTTATCAAGTACGCTACGCCTGGTTCTCCTCCCCAAAATAAATTCCCCATGTTCCAGTTGAGAGATTGGTACGAATCCGGGCAGTACTTTCAATTTGAGGATTACCGGATATTCTACCAGGAAGCCAGCCCGGAAAAGCCCCGTACCCTGGTTCTGCTGCACGGGTTCCCTACTTCGAGCTGGGACTGGCGATCCGTCTGGGAGGAATTAGCGCTGGAGTATCGCCTGGTAGCTCCGGATTTCCTGGGATTTGGGTACTCTGATAAACCCACTGATATTGACTATGAGATTTCAGAGCAGGCAAATATGGTGGAAATGCTGCTGGATTCCATTGGCGTTACCCAGTACCACCTGCTTGCCCACGACTACGGAGACACCGTGGCTCAGGAATTGCTCGCACGGGAGTCGGGAAGCGATGCGCCCCTGAAGATACAATCCATTATATTGCTCAATGGCGGACTGTTTCCCGAAACCCATCAGCCCCGCCCTATTCAAAAGCTACTGCTGAGCCCTATTGGACAGTGGCTCACGCCATTCTTATCCAGGAGCACCCTAAAGCGGAATTTTGATAAAATATTTGGCCCCAACACCCGGCCATCCGCCCGTGAAATAGACGAGTGGTGGTCGCTCATCCGTTATAATAACGGGCAGCGGGTGTTTCACCTGCTCATCCGTTATATGGAAGAGCGGGAGCAATACCGGGAACGCTGGGTAAAGCCCATGTTCGAGCCTCCGGTCATGGTCCGGCTCATCGTTGGGGAAGCAGACCCCATTTCCGGCAGGCATATGGCGATGCGTTATAAAGAGCTTGTCCGAAGCCCTGACATTCAATTACTGCCCGGAGTCGGCCATTACCCACATACCGAAATGCCCAAACTAGTCCTTGAACATTGCTGGACGTTTTGGGAAAACCTGTAACGCTTTCTCCTGGTTGCGTTATGTTACTGCTATGAGCTCAAACTACCTCTTGCTTATTACTATTTTTACCGCGAGCCTTCTGACCAGCTGCCAGCCTGAAGCAGCCCCACCATTGGTAAGCTGTTACTACTGGAAATCGACTTTTGAGCTCAGCCCCACGGAACGGGAATGGCTGGAGGCGCACAAGGTCAAACGGCTTTACGTCAAGTACCTGGATGTGGATGTCGAGAACGGGCGGGCCGTGCCCAAAGCCCCCATCCGGTTTACAGACCCCACCCATCAGGACTTTGAAATCGTGCCCTGTGTTTTCATCACCAACCGGACCTTTCAGGCTGCCGTCAATCCGGAAGACCTGGCCGGACGGGTATGGAATTACCTGCAGGAAATCAATACAGCCAGCCAACGCTCCCCTACCCTTTATCAACTCGACTGCGACTGGAGCCCCACCACACAGGCCGCCTATTTCCGGTTTTTAGACCGGTTCCGGCAGCTTGCAGAAGGCCACACCCTGACTGCCACTATCCGGTTGCATCAGTTGCGGTATCCGGAGCAAACTGGTGTGCCCCCGGTAGACCGGGGCGTACTGATGTACTACAATATGGGAGATGTGCAAAACGTTGAAGAACCCAACAGCATTCTCAATACGGAAACTGCAGCCACTTACCTAACCGCCGACATGCAATACGACCTGCCACTGGATTATGCCCTGCCGATGTTTTCGTGGGTCCTGGCGTACCGGCTTGGCGAGCTGCATGCCATCATCAATCAGGGTACCTGCCGCGAGTTGGACACCCTGTCAGCCGCAACCGCCATCAGCCCCAACCGGTACCGCATGCAGCAAAATGCCTATTTTGGGAATCATTATCTTAACCGGGGCGATCAGCTACGCTGCGAAGCTCCAACGGTAGCCGACCTCGAAACGGCCATCGATCAATTAAAACAGATTGACAACCACTGTGAGCACCTTCTCTTTTACCATCTTGACGAAAACCTATCCAATGCATTTCCGAAAAACCTCCCGCAGCGTTTGGCTGACCGCCTCGCTGCTCCTTAGCCTGGGCGTACAATCCCTAAGCGCCTGCGGCCCATATGATGATTCGTACCATTATTTCAACCTGTTTGTGCCGGAATGGCTCTTCAGTGATGAGTATGAGCCTACTTTCTACACCGCGGACGATTATCACCATATCTGGGCTGAAGCCGACTACCCGGATGCCAACCTGCGAAGCTGGCAGCAGTTTTTTGAAAAACCGCTTAAGGAGGAACCACTCCGCAAAGTGCTATACGACAGTTGGATTGAAGGGTACGAAAATGTTAGCCGGGAAGTCCTGGTGAAATCACTGCTCTTTGAAGGCTCGCTCATCTCCATACCCAAACAGGAAGCTTCCAAACAATACCTGCTGCTGGCCCTGGAAATGGAAGCACTGGCCAACCGGCCAACCGATACCTGGGGGTATCAGGGGCAGGAAAAGCTCAGTCCGGCTGCCGCTAAAGATTTGATTCAGCGCCTGAAGGAAGCCTTGGAGCGCGAAAAGTTCCCTTTCCTGAAAAACCGATATGCTTTCCAACTGCTAAAAGCGTACCGCTACACCGGCCAGGCAAAGGAAGCGATACAGTTTTACAAAAAGTACTTTGCGCCCCTGAAACAGAAGGACCTGATCAGTTACTGGGCCATGGACCACTACGCTGGCTTGTTGCTGCAGACCGGCGCAAACGGTGAAGGCTATTACCACTTTCTGAAAGTCTTTGAACAAGCCCCTAGCCGCCGCCACAGCGCTTACTACAGCTTCAATATTTCCACAGAGGAAGACTGGGCTGCCACCTACAAGCAATGCCAAAATCCGAAAGAGAAGGCGCTGATGCATTTCATCCGGGGGACCCGGCAGGATGTTTTGGGGCTGGAAGACATGCGCTCAATCTTTGGGTTACTGGGCAACCATGAATGGCTGCGCATCGTGATGGCCAGGGAGATCAACAAGCTGGAAAGCAATAACCTGAGCTACTATGAGCAGCAGCCCATCGCACAGTTGATGCAGCGGATAGAACAGGGGCAGAGCCTGCTTAAAAATGAGGAATACGAAGACTATGCCGGACAGTTGCTCCGATTTGCCACCACCGCCTACTACAATAACCGGGATGACCACTTCTGGGCGCTTGCTAAAGGCTACCTTGAGCTGTTGCTCGGCCGGCTACCCACTGCGCAGATCACCCTGGAGCAGGCCGGAGAACTGAATGGCCCACACCAACGGATTCAGGGTGAACTGCTGCTCGCCATTCAGCTGATGGGACAGGAGAAAACTTTGTCAAAGGAGCAGGAAAACACCATTGCTCTTCAATTGGTAGAGCTGTTTGCAGACCCTATGGCTAACTGGTCCACCCAACGAAACAATCAGGAATTTATCCTGGAGCTGCTTGCCCACCGCAAACGGCAGGCTGGCGAAAGCATCATGGCCCGCCTGCTTGCCCGGGAAGTGCTTAGTTCCACCAAAACAGACCCTACAGAATCGGGTGTCGACAGCCTTCTGGCTTTCATCAACAAGCCTGCACACAGTGAGCTGGAACTGCTTGCCCTTAAGCACTTCACCGGCAATGAAAGTACGTGGTCTGCTTTTGTTAGGAATCCGGAAGCGGCACTGAGCGCGGTGCGTTACGATGTACTCGATATCAAAGGGCGATTGCTGATGCGCGACCCTGAAAATCTAGAGGCTGCCGTGGCATTGTTTGACAGCTTACCGGCTACATATGATTTCCCCCTGAAGGTGAACCCCTTTAATATGAGTATTAATGACTGTGTGCATTGCGCTTATTCCACCGCTGCCTCCTTTACGCGCAATAGTTTTGTGCGCAAGCTGGCAGAAATTTATCAGATCGCGCAGGAGACCAACAGCCCCACCGACTACTACCTGCTGGGCAATGCCTACTACAATATGACCTACTTTGGCCCGGCTTACGAGATCATGAATTACTACCGTAGCGGCGTATCTTACGACGGCTTCTACGACTGCCGGGTGGCGCAAAGCTTTTATGATAAGGCCATGAAATATGCTCAGGATACCGAAAGTGCGGCTCAGGCCTGCTTTATGGCTGCCAAAGCTCAGCAAAAGGTCTTTTATGTGAAATCGCTCGCGGAGATAAGCCAGACCGATTACTGGTACGATAAGTTCATCATGGACGACTGGTCAGGTTCCACGCCCAATTTTGAGCAGGTGATGGGAAAGATGCAGGCGCAGGGGTATATGTCTTATTTCAAGCGGCTCGAAGCGCAATACCGGCAAACCCGGTTTTTCCAGCGGGCGATCCGGGAATGCAACTACCTGAACTACTATGTGAGCCAATAAAAAAGCGCTGCCGCCAAGCTGTAGTACTGGCGGCAGCGCTCTGCTTTTTACTCGAGGCATAGAATGCTTAGAGGTTATCGATGATGCGCTTCACCTCGTCTTTGCTCTCACCGATTCTTTTCTGAATGCGGCCAATGAGCTCTTCTTCCTTGCCTTGCTGATAGGCTAGGTCATTATCTGTAAGCTCACCGTATTGGGCCTTAAGTTTCCCTTTTAGCTCATTCCAGTTGCCTCGGATTTTATCATTTGTGGATCCCATATCATTTGGTTTTGGTTAAAAAATATTAGTCGTTATCTGATAATTCACGGTCAATCTCTTCTAAAGTAGAGTTGACGTTTGTCTTGAAATCATTCCATCCATCTTTGGCGACGTTGCCAAGGTTCTGGAACTTTTGGTCTAAATCGTTGCTCCATGCTTTGAGTTCGTCAATCTCTTCCTGCATTTCTGCTCTTGCATCTGCTGACGCGTTTTCGAGATTGGCTTCCAATTCCTCAATTTCTTCGTTGACTTCTTCACGGGCACGGTCAATTTCAGCTCTCATTTCTTCCTTATCCGACCGGAAATTGTCCGCGAAGTCGTTGGCGGCATTTTCTACCGAGTCTTCAGCATCGTCTATGGTATCATTGCTTTCGCTACCGCAGGCGATTAGCCCGAAACTCAGTAAAATAGCGAAGAAGAGGTTTGAAACTGCAATAGATTTCATAATAATTAGGTTTTGATTGTTTTCGATTGAGGATTAATAAAACCGGCTGTCCGGATTAGTTTCATTATCAGGTTGCACTGTTGGCTCTGCAGCATCTACGCGCCGCAGACGTGTAAAGTATACCTGAAAACCAATCGAGAAGTCAAGCTGGTTGGTATAAGTGGTTGTTTCGTTGCGTGTGCCCTGATATTCGAAACTGGCATTACTTCGCGCCCAGTTGTATTTGACAATAGCTTCAATGCCAATCCCATCCGAACTGAAGATGGTAAAGCCCGGACCAAAGCTGGCTGCCAGCACATCTGTACTTGTAGTTTGCGGGTCATCCCCCACACGAATGCGGTCCTGCGAACTTCCGAAGCCAAAATTAGCCTGCAGGAAGAATGCTTTGTCTTCAGCAATGGGGAAGTAGACCCTGCCAAATGGTCCGAAAAGCAGGTCACTGTCATATTCGGTTTCATAATCCGTTTGCGGATCAGAAAGGTCGACCGGCTCTCTCAGGCGATTGAGCGTGTAATCCATGCCAATACCAAGTGCAAAGTTATCAGTAACGAAGTAACCGATCCGGGGCGAGATGTTAAATTGAGTGCTTCGGGTACCTTCATTGTCTACAGACGCTCCATCTGCCTCAATTTTTACATTAGAATCGGCAGTAGAGAAGCCTAGTGTACCTCCCATCATAAAATTCCCCTGGGAAGTTACACGCTGAGCATTTAAGGTATTTAATGCCAGGCATAGCAATACTGCCCAGCCTACGACACATAAGTATCTGCTGTTCATGGTGCTGCTGCTTTTGGTTTTCTTAAGGGAACGTATACTATTATTTCCCGTGACTGATTTCAGTTAAGGAACGAGTAGGCTACTTCGATGTTCGTTTTGTGTCAGGAAGTCATTGTTTTTTGTATCATATCTGCTGCCTTCTCCGCGATCATCATAGCTGGCGCATTCGTATTGCCCCGTACGATAACCGGCATAATGCTGGCATCCACCACTCGCAGGTTTTGGACACCCCGGACGGCTAAGTGCTCATCCACAACCGACATTTCATCCTGACCCATTTTGCACGTCCCTACCGGATGATAAAGGGATTGTGCCCAATCGCGGAGATAGTCGATTACAGCAGGTTCTGTTTCCACCTCAGGCGGAGGCATAAAACGAGACTTCAGGTAAGGTGCCAGGGCAGGTTGCGCCATAATGCGCTCCGTGATGCGGTAGCCTCTGATCAGGGTTTGAATGTCGCGCTCATCGGACAGGTAGTTGGGGTCAATAAGCGGCCGGTGTTCCGGATCAGCCGTTTTGAGCTGCACCCTGCCGCGGCTGTAGGGGTAAATCAGCGTCATCCCCAACCCCAGTCCATTGCCGGTTTTCGGGTTGTCAAAACCGTGCCTCAGAAAATAGCCGGGGGAGAAGTGCCACTGCAAATCAGGTGCTTTCAGTTCGGGCTGACTCCTAAGAAAACCTCCGCATTCCGCTACGTTTGAGGAAAGCATACCCCTCTTCCAAAGAAAGTATTGTAGCAGGTGCCTGACGGACCAGGGGAAACGCTCTGCGCTGTCGAGGGTATTTTTCAGGTGAGTGTGATAAACACAGCCTGCCAGCAAATGATCCTGCAGGTTTTGCCCCACCCCCGGCAGGTGATGCACGACTTCTATACCCTGCTTCTGCAATTCCTCCCCGGAGCCAACGCCTGAGAGCATTAACAGCTGAGGACTGTTAAAGCTGCCTGCACAAATAATGACCTCCCGTTTTGCGTAAACTTTTACGAGTTGATTGTTTTCTTCGTATTCCAGCCCAACCGCCTTGCGTCCTTCCCAAAGAATCCGGTGTGCCGTTGCATTAGTTGTTAATAATAAGTTGCTGCGGTGACGTACCGGCTCCAGAAATGCGTTTGCGGCACTGCACCGTTGTCCGGCTCTCTGTGTCACCTGATAGAAACCAAAACCTTCCTGCACAGCCCCATTAAAATCCGGATTCAGGGGATAGCCTGCTTCGGCTGCAGCTTCCAACATCAACTTGCTTAACCGGTGATGATGACGCCCCCGGCTAACCGTCAGTTCCCCGGAAGTACCGTGGTAGGCATCATCAAACTCCAGGTTCTGCTCAAACCGCTTAAAGTAAGGAAGGACCTCCTCGTAACTCCAGCCTCTATTGCCCAATGCCGCCCACTGATCGTAATCTGCCCGGTGCCCACGGATGTAAATCATGGCATTGATGCTGCTGCTGCCCCCCAGCACCTTCCCCCTTGGCTGGTACATCCGCCGGTTGTTCATATGCGCCTGAGGAACGGAATCATCACTCCAGTCAAAGGCACTCCGGAAAAGCTTGCTGAAGGCCAGTGGAATATGGATGGATTGATCGCTATCCTCACCACCGGCTTCCAGCAGGAGGACACGTTGGTTAGATTGGGCAGACAGGCGGTTAGCCAGCAGGCATCCTGAGGAGCCCGCTCCTACAATGATGTAGTCGAAAGTCATGGCGGTGCAATTTGGTTAAGGCTTTGGCGGGATTAAATTAGCGAAATTTCGCAATAAGTATTCACTATCCCCCCGAAAAGCCTAAACTGAAATGCTACCGGCAATGCTCAAGCGCGGGCACTGACGCTTCAGCAGGTATGGCTCTTATCTGCCTTTAAAGTTTGCACTTCGCTTCTCAATAAAAGCAGCTGCACCTTCTTTAAAGTCTTCGGTACCAGTCGTCTGCCCAAAGGCTTTTACCTCACGACCGAAGCCATCTTCATCATACTGAAAATAGGCATTGATGGCTTCAATGGTTTTGGCGATAGCAATGGGCCCTTTTTTCGCAATCTTACCGATAATAGCTTTGGCTTTATCCATAGCTTCCCCTGCAGGCAATACATAATTAACTAAGCCCCATGCCAGTGCCTGATCGGCCGAAATCATGTCACCGGTGAGCAGAAGTTCGGTGGCTTTGGTTTTGCCCAGGTACTGTATCAGGCGCTGCGTGCCACCATAACCGGGAATTATACCGAGATTAACTTCCGGCTGACCAAAGCGGGCATTCTCCGTGGCAATGCGCAAATGACAAGCCATGGAAAGCTCGCAACCACCGCCGAGCGCAAAACCGTTGACCAGGGCGATAACAGGCTTGTGGAAGCGCTCAATCAGAAAAAAAACATCCTGCCCTCTTTGTGCCATATCCTGTCCCTTTTGGGTATCCAAAGCCAGAAACTCTTTGATGTCGGCTCCTGCCACAAAGGCTTTCTCCCCGGCACCGGTAAGGATAATCCCCTTCAGCCCTTCCCGTGCCGGCGCGTCCTCCGTAAAAAAGTGCTGTAACTCCAGCATCGTCTTAGTATTCAGAGCATTCATGGCTTTAGGGCGGTTAAGGGTAAGGATGAGAATACCATCTTGCTCATCAATCAGTAAGTTGGTGTAGGGCATGTTTATGAATTTTTCAGAAAGTGAAAGCGATTGAAAATTGTTCTGCGTGAAATTAGGAAAATTAAAGCTTAATGTGATTCCCAGCATATATTTAGTCCCCATTTGCAATGGCTAACCATATCATGATTTATTTAAAAACGGGCTTCTTATTTAAGGAAAAAGTATATATTTGCAATATCTCCATAAAAAATACTTTCCTCCACGTCCAAGAACTGAAAATCAAAATTGTAACTTTTCCACGCTTACATCGTAAGAGTGGTTACCGAATATGCATTTTATAACCTATTCAAATCTATAATTCTGATGAAGACGAATATGTACACTATGCTACTGCTTGCATTTTTTGCAGGTAGCAGCCTTACCGCCCTAGCCAATGGGGCTAGCCACCTGGACCGGTGACGGAGACGGCTGGCGCTGGGAAGACCCGGACAACTGGGAATATGATCAGGTTCCTGATGAATACGACAACGTTCTAATTGGAGGTGATGCCTATGTACAGGTTACAGAACCTGGCGCGGAATCTATGTCCATTCAACTTGATGATGACGCCACTCTATTCATCCGAAGCGAGGGGGGGTAACGGTTGCTTACTCTTACGAAGAAGGCATTGATATGAATGACTACTCGACCCTTGTTATTTGGGGGTCCCTGGAGATTCATCATACCGGTGAAGAAGACTATACCGGAAATGGAATAGAAATGAATAACGACACCCGTGTTTTAAACCGCGGAGAATTATCTATTCATCACGTTGATATGGAAGGAGATGGCATTGACATGGAAGACGATGCACTCTTTGTCAATCGTGGCAATCTTTACATTTCAGACATAGATGAGGAGGGCATCGACATAGATAATGATGCGATTTTCCGCAACCGGGGCCTCTTGGAAATCATGCATGTTGATTCAGATGCGATCGATCAGGGTGATGATGACACCGAATTCATTAATAGCGGTACAATTAATATCAGCTATATTGATAATGAAGGCATAGAGGTTGACGATGGTATTTTCACCAATACCGAGAACGGAGAAATCAATATTGCCTTCGTATCCGAAGACATGATTTACATGGAGTCAGATGGTACACTTGAGAACTATGGGGAAATAAACTTGATTCCAGCGCCTCGTGATCGTTCAATTGAGCCTGCTCCTGAACTAGAGGAAGGTCCTGACCCAACTGAAGCGCCAGACCCTGAAGTTGCGGCAGACGCTGAAATCGAGTTGTATGGCGCCATCTATGCTGAAGATTATGGCCGGTTTGTAAATTACAACCTGGTAGATATTGACTTTTCCTTTAACCTCGGTTCTCCGGAAGAACCAGAGCCACAGCAAATGGAATACTATCTTGTCTACGGTTCTCTTGTGACTGTCAACAATGGAATAATCGAGAATAAAGATTGTGCGGAAATCAATATTGACGGTCCGTTCCCAATTTAAAATTAGGGTGAGCTGTCAAATGAAGGAACGATTGATTTATCTATAGATAACATTCCAATCTCTCTTGAAGAAGGGCCCGGACCAATGTTCGGTGACCATGTGAATGATGGCTACTTCTATAACGATGGAGACATTCTTTCCGATTATCCTTTCTCCATAGGCCCCAACCCAATCGATGAGTTGTGGACAAAGTCTTCCATCGGAGACGAAGGTGAAAACGATAACTTTTCGCTGGGCTGTGACATTACCATCACTACCTCTTCGCGACAGGGGCACCGGGCAACCACTGATAATTTAGCTTACCTTAACCAAACCTTGTGCGGCGATGGTATGCTTACTGCCCGTATTGATGGCATCAGCAATGGCGCTGCGGGTATTATGATCCGTGATGGAGAAGGAGGCGGGAACAATGGAGGTCCAGCGAATTTCCCTTCGGAGTCAAGCCCGAAAGCATTTATCATCGCCTCAAGAGATGTGGATGTGATCTACCATGGTACCCGTTATAACGAAGGGGACCAACTGACCTACACCCCGTTCTTCACCCCTCATGACCGTTGGCTACGGGTTGAGCGGATTGGTAATTACATCCGCGCCTACCACAGCAGCGATGGCAATTTCTGGTCACTGTTCCATCAGGTATACCTGGAACTGGGCGAATGCGCGCAGATAGGCTTATTTGCAACCAGCCAGAATGGCAACCCCGCTATGGCAGCATTTAGCCATGTAGAGATATCTGGCTCCGGGCAGTACTTCTCCGTACCTGATGTACCAACAGCTGAAGCTCCGGCTATCCATCAGCGGGCTACCGTATGGCCCACGCCAGTACAAAGCCAGTTCACAGTACAGTTCGAGCAAGCGACTCAGATGGCAGGTATTGCTATCCTGCGCAATGAGCTTAGCCAGGCTATTGGTCAGCGTAAACTCGAGCCAGGCACCTGGCAGCTGCAGTGGGATGCCAATACACTCCCTGGTGGACTTTACCTGCTGGAAGTGCAGACTGAAGATGGCTACCGCGAAGTGCTTAAGGTACTGAAGCAGTAATCAACTGCTAAAAGAACTTGTTCAGAAACATAAAGATGCCTGCTCCCAATCGTGGAGCAGGCATCTTTTTTATTTTTGAATCCTGACTTTTGATAAGGTTTGGGGGTAGGCGCTCCAGGCCCGTTACAATGCCTTCTATTTAATGGCCAGGGGCCATTAACAACCTCACAATCAAGTATGGATCAAGGACATATATCCACTATCCATTTGCCGGAAGGTATCTACCTGCTCAGCGTTAGCACAAAAAAGGGCACTTTCACTCAGAAGATCGCAGTACAGCATTAATTAAGCTCAAGTAATCTCCCTTCCCTGAGCAATACAGTACATTCACTGAAACACGATAGGGTAATTGCTCCCAAATGCACACTTTTACACTCAAACTTTACCAAAATAAGTTTTTGTGTAAGGAGTAATCTATTTACAGCTGCCTGCCCTGTTTAGCAGGGCGGGCAGCGTTTTCCCTATCGCATTAGTACAAAGTCGCCCTTTATCAGTTCCACATGCCCATCGATGAACTCCACTTCGGCATAAAACACGAAGACCCCGGAGTCCATCGGTTCGCCCCGATGACTGCCATCCCAGCCAAACAACTCGTTGTTCAGCGCCTGTGTACCCCCTTCAAAAACCTGCTCGCCCCAGCGGTCATAGATTTGGAAACTGTTCAGCGCGATGACATCCGGCCCGGCGAAAAGCGTGAAGTAATCATTGCGCCCGTCACCATTAGGGCTAAATACATTAGGAGCGTACACATTCCGTGTTTTTTCCACAATCACCGTTATGAAATCCGTAGCGGTACAGCCGGCCGCGTCCTGTGCCGTCAGCCGGTAAGTCGTGGTTTCCTCCGGCGTGACCACCGGCTCAAGGCTGCTGAGGGTATCCGGTTGCCAGGTGAAGTCCGCGATATCGAAATTCCGCCCGTCAATCGACAATTGCACACTCTCGCCCAGGCGTATTGCTTCATCTTCGCCCAATTCCAGGAACAGGGGCTCTGCCGGGCTAATCAGCAGCAACTGGTTTACCTGGCACCCATTGGCATCCGTGAGCAGCAATTCGTAGGTACCGGCAGCAAGATTGCTTTGTAGTACCGGCAACGTGCCTATGCTAACCGGTGTAGCATCATTTAACTGATATTGGTAAGGGGCAAGCCCGCCCAGAATCGTATCGATGATAATTTGCCCGCTGTTTTCCTGCAGGCAGTTGGCATCAACAGCAGCAGCTTCCAGCAGTACGCCCGAGGGCGCAGCCAAATCAATGCTCGCTTCTGATGCACAGCCTCCGGCATCGCTGATCGTTACAGTGTAGGTGCCCGCGGCAAGGTTATTCAGGGCGGGGCTTACTGCGCCGTTTGACCACTGATAAGCATACGGTGGCGTGCCCCCGTTTGCGGCCACTTCCACCTCACCATCCGCAGCATCTGCACAGCTCACTTCAAAGCCATTGTAATCGGACGTGGCAGCCAGAGCAGCCTCTATTTGAGCGACTTCAATGGTCAGGGGCTCGGGCAGAATTGGCGGACAGAAGTTGCCGGTGCCGGACAGGTTGTTCAGTGAGTAGGTCATGGTGGTCGCAAGCGCAACGGTCACCGTAACGGTATTCCCTGCCCCGGTGAAAGCTTCCACCAGCCCGTTATCATCATTCAGGTTGAAGGCAAAACTGTCCGCACCAGTGAGATTGATGGTAAGCTCCAGGGAGTCCCCCGGACAAATACTGCCCGGTGCGCTCAGTTCTGCAGTGACCGCTGTCTGGAAAGTCAGGTCAATGACCACCAAACTATCACAACCGTTTGCGGCTGCGCCAGATAATAATTCTGTGCCGTTTGGATTGGCTTCGTCATAAACTGTGCCATTCACTTCCACACTTGCGCCTTCGCACAGGCTTAGGGCCAAGGTCCCTTCGGCGGCCTCTTCAAAGCTCAGGTCAACCAGTACCAGGCTGTCACAGCCATTGACAGTGGCATTGGGCAGGACCTCGAGGCCTGTTGGATTGGCAGCGTCATAAACCGTACCGTTGACCATCAGGCTCTCCCCCGCACAAAGCGTTTGAACCAACTGTGTGGTATCCGTGGAGAAGAAGCTCAGCATGATATTGACCGTAGAGTCACACCCATTCTCAGCTGCATCGGGCAGCACTTCGGTGCCTGCCGGATTGGCGGCATCATAGACCGTTCCGCCAACGGTAACAGACGCACCCGGGCAGAGGGTTTGTGATAGGGTTGCTGCAACAGGGTCCTCAAACGTAAGATCAACACTAATCAGGCTGTCGCAACCGTTTTCGCTTCCACCCGGCAGGATTTCAAATCCGGTTGGGTTGGCAGCGTCGTAAAGGGTCCCATTGATGGTCAGGCTTTCGTCCGGGCATAAGGTAGATGCGATCTGATTGGTATCTGCCTGCAGGAAGGTCAGCGCTACAATAATCACACTATCACAACCGTTTGCAGACGCCCCCGGCAGCAGTTCCGATCCACTCGGGTTATTTTCGTCATATACAGTGCCATTAACCATCAGGCTTTCGCCAGGGCAAAGGGTTTGCATAAGCATATTAGCCCCCAGCGTATCAAAACTCAGGTTGATTTGAAGGATGGAATCACAGCCATTGACAGCGGCGCCAAAGAGGGTATCCTGCCCGCTTGAATTGAGTTCGTCGTAAACCAAGCCATTGACGGTAAGGCTCTCGCCCGGGCAAAGGGTGGGCTCGAAAACAGCCACCGCCGGATCCAGCACTTCCACACTGATGCTGATGAGGCTGTCACAGCCATTTGCAGCCGCACCGGAAAGTACCTCTACCCCACTCAAATTACCAGCGCCGTATGCCGTGCCGTTGATGATCAGACTTTCGCCAAAACAGAGGGTGGCTGTTATGAAATTCGTATCGATCAGGTTATAGCTGACGGATACATTAATGATGGAGTCACACCCATTCACCGAGCCGTTCACAATCGTATCTGAACCGCTCAGGTTGGTTGCGTCGTAGAGCGTGCCGTTGACCATCAGGCTCTCGCCCGGGCATAACGCTTCAGCGATGGTATTCACCACAGCGTCCTCGAAGGACAGGTCAATGCTAATCAGACTATCGCAGCCATTTACCGTGCCGTTGGGGATTACCTCGAAGCCGCTTGGGTTCCCCTCATCGTAGACCGTACCGTTGACCGTAAGGCTACTGCCCGTGCAAAGCGTTTGGACGATAAAATTGGTGTCTGCCGGGAAGAAGTCGAGCATTACGTTAATAATGGAGTCGCAACCGCTCACTGCGCCATTCAGCAGGGTATCTGCACCAGATGGATTGGTGGCATCGTAAAGCGTGCCGTTCACCGTCAAGCTCTCACCCGGGCAAAGGATGTCCACGATATCGTTCACCACAGCGTTTTCGAAAGTGAGATTGACGCTGATCAGGCTGTCACAGCCATTCACCGTGGCATTCGGGACCACCTCGAAGCCGCTCGGGTTCCCCTCGTCGTAGACGGTGCCGTTGACGGTAAGCGTATCTCCGGTGCACAAGGTCTGAACGATGAAATTGGTATCTGCCGGGAAGAAAGCCAAGTCTATCATAATCACAGAATCGCACCCATTAACAGCGCCACCGGGCAGCGTTTCTGTACCGGTTGGGTTGACCGTATCATAGGTATTGCCATTTAATAAAAGCGTGTCTCCCGGGCAAAGGGTTGCCACCACAAAGTTCGTATCTACTACCAAATAACTAATGGATACATTAATAATGGAGTCACACCCATTTACCGAGCCGTTCACAATCGTATCTGAACCACTCAGGTTGGTTGCGTCGTAAAGCGTACCGTTGACCATCAGGCTCTCGCCAGGGCACAGGGCTTCTGAAAGATTACTGACCACAGCGTCTTCAAAAGACAAGTCGATGCTGATCAGGCTGTCGCAGCCATTTACCGTGCCATTAGGGAAGACCTCGAAGCCGCTTGGGTTCCCCTCATTGTAGAAAGTGCCATTGACCGTAAGGCTGCTGCCCGTGCAGAGCGTTTGAACGATAAAGTTGGTGTCCGCCGGGAAGAAGTCGAGCATTACGTTAATAATGGAGTCACAACCACTCACCGCGCCATTCAGCAGAGTGTCTGAACCAGATGGATTGGTGGCATCGTAAAGCGTGCCATTGACTGTCAGGCTCTCCCCCGGACAGAGGGTTTCCACAATATTGTTCACCACGGCATCCTCGAAAGACAGGCTTATGCTGATCAGGCTGTCGCAGCCATTCACGGTGCCATTGGGAATCACTTCGAAGCCGCTGGGGTTCCCCTCGTCGTAGACGTTGCCGTTCACGGTCAGGCTACTGCCTGTGCAAAGGGTTTGGACGATAAAGTTGGTATCCGCCGGGAAAAAATCGATCATCACCACCACAATGGAATCACAACCCGAGACCGCAGCAGCGGAAAGGGTATCCGCCCCTACTGGATGGCCGGCATCGTACATTGTACCATTTATCGTTAAGGTGCCTCCCGGACAAAGGGTCTCCATGAGCGTATCTCTAACTGAAGGCTGCACCACAACAGTGTCCTGTAGCGTCAGTGTATCCGTGCAAACCGCGTCAGCAATAGCGCCAAACTGCCAGACCAGGTCCTGAATATCCGTCAGGGAATCAGCCGGACAAAGGACCACCGTGGTATCTGCAGTTGTGCTAAACAGGGCGAAAGACAGGGTGTCCGTACCGGAGTTCACCTCATAGGACCAATTAAATGGGGGCGTACCCACAAAGCTAAAGGCCACTTCCGCACAGCTGCTTTCGCAAATGGTGTCTATTGCAGGCATGACCGACAATTGCGGAGCGGGGTTGAGGGTATCAACGACCACCTCTCCTTCTGCCTGACAGCCAGTCCCATCCGTGACCGTGACCGTATAGGCTCCGGGCAACACGCCCGTGATGGAGCTTGCCATAGTCGTACTGCTCCAGCTGTAGGTGTAATTCCCATCGCCACCCGTCACGGTTAGAGCTGCCGCCCCGTCAGATGCATTCGGGCAGGTCGCGCCCTGTACATCAAAATCAAAGTTCAGCACACAATCCGGTGCCGTTATGGTAAAGGTACAGGTAGCTGAGCAGCCACTATCATCCGTTACGGTTACGCTGTAAGCGCCCTGCGGCAGGTTGTCGATGAGCACGTTCGGATTACTAGTGCTCAGGTTACCGCTGGCCGGTCCACTCCATTCCACCTGGAAAGGCGCCGCACCACCCGTGATGGCTACGCTCCCAATCCCATCTGCATTGCCCAGCCCGGAGGCAGGCGTGTCTTCCCCGCAACTCAGCACCGGCTCATCCGTAATCGTAAGCTCAAAGGACACTTCGTCACTGCAAATGGTATTGTCATCATAAATGTAGAACGTCCCACCTGTAGTCACCACCTCACCGGGCGCATAACTGGTGCCGGTACCATTCGGTCCGGTAAAGTAGGCAGCGGAGGTGGTCAGGTTGCTTCCGTTGATGGGCGGAAAGGTAAAAGAAGCACAAGCGGACTGATCGGGCAGAGGCGTAATCTCAATGCCGGGCACAATCGTCACCAGGAAGGAGGTTTCATCAAAACAACCGGGTGTGCCTGCATACACATACAGCAGCTGACTGCTGGTTACGGCCTGCCCGGGCGTGAGGATACTGCCGGTGGCATTGGGGCCTGTGTAGTAAAAAGCATTGGAACCTATGCCGGTCCCCTGAATGGGCGGTAGCGTATAGCTATCGCAAGCCAGCACATCCGAAACCGGAAAGACGACCGGTGGCTCTTCGATGATCACTTCGAGGGTCTCCTGATCGTCACAGCCGGGTGTGCCATCGTAGAGGAACAGAATGCCGGAGGTGGTGACCAATGAGCCCGGCGCGAACTGTTGCCCGGTCCCATTAAAGCCCGTGTAGTAAGCCTGATTGCCACTCAGCCCCGTCCCGGTGATGGCAGGGAGGGTGTAGGGCCCACAGCTCGTGACCGGTGAAGCAGGTGGGAAGATATCGGGTGCGGGTGTGATCGTCACCAGAAAGGATACTTCATCTTCGCAGCCCGGGGCAGCACTATCGTAGGCATAATAGGTGCCGGAAGCAGTAATCGTCTGCCCGGGGCTGAAGGAAGCTCCCGTACCATTGGGGGCGCTGTAGTAAGCCGCGCCTCCGGACAGGTTGGAGCCTGAGATGGGCGGCAGGGTATAGCTTCCACAAGCGGTCACCGGAGTGATCGGATTGATGACCGGCTGCGGGGTCAGGTTGAACGTGACTTGTACAGGATCGCTTTCGCAAAGTCCGCCAGAGGCCGTTGCCCAAACGCTACCGCCATTCACGGCCGGATAAGCCGATGGGTTCCCTACCGGTGTGTTTGCCCCGGCATCCTGATACCAGTTGATGGTGTTGCCCGGGCTGATTTGGTTATCATATACTGTGAGGTCAATTGTACCACCTGGCACTTCGCACTCGGTAATTGGCGGTATGGGGTTGGCATCGGGGGTGAATTCAAAGGTCACCGTTACCGGTACCGTAGCAGACTCGCACCCACTGCCATCTGTGACTGTCGCGTAGATGGTCTGTGTGGCACCGGAGGCAATCACCGTAGGGATATAGGTGGCGGGATCGATTTCGTTCGTGCCGGCTGCATCGAGGTACCAGGTGATGGTCTGGCCCGTACCGCCGTTAATCTGGTTGATAATGTCGGTCAGGTTGTCGGTCCACTGAGGTGGAATAATACTCTCGAT
>CAJXNH010000029.1 GCA_913057245.1 uncultured Phaeodactylibacter sp. | reverse complement strand
CTTTCAAAAATTAATTCCATCCGCGAGCGCTTCAGGGCTATAGGCAAAATTGCCGCCTGATTTGCCACGGACTATTGTCATTTGCGAACGGTTATTTTGATCATTGCGTTTAGAATAGTTTTCAGTCCAGGGAAGAAATAGAAAAGCCCCGCTTTCCGGAGGCAAAAAATTTATTACCTTTGTACATATAATCGTATCGGGACTGCAAATCTGTAATTGGTTTTCCGGAAAAAATGCCGGGAAATAAAGCCTATAAAATCAAACAAGCTGTACTTTAGGTGCAGCCTATCGTGAGCAAAAAGCAAGCTTATATGCGATACGAGAACGTACTGGCAACTATCGGCAACACGCCACTCATCCACCTCAGCCGGATCACCAAAGATCTGCCGGCGAAGATTTACGGAAAAGTAGAAGCTTACAATCCTGGGCAATCGGCCAAAGACCGTACAGCATTGTTTATGGTCGAACAAGCCGAGCGCGAAGGGCTTATCAAACCCGGCGATACCATCGTGGAGGCTACTTCCGGCAACACCGGCTACAGCCTGGCCATGATCTGCAGCCTCAAAGGCTACCGCTGTGTCCTCACGGTTTCCAGCAAAGCCTCACAGGAGAAGCTGTCCCTGCTGAAAGCCATGGGTGCCGAAGTGGTGGTCTGCCCTGCAGATGCAGCCCCCGAGGACCCGCGCTCCTACTACTCCCGCGCCAAACAGTTGTCTGAGGACATCCCTGGGGCCTACTACCTGGCTCAAAACTTCAACCTCAACAACTCCAAAGCCCACTACAGTTCTACCGGCCCGGAAATATGGGAGCAGACCGAGGGTAAAATCACCCACTACGTCTGTTGTGCAGGTACAGGTGGCACCCTTTCCGGCACCGCCCGCTACCTCAAGGAGAAAAATCCGGACATCAAAATCATCGCGGTGGATGCCTACGGATCCGTCCTCAAGAAGTACTGGGAAACCGGCGAATTTGATCAAAGTGAAATCTACCCCTACAAGGTGGAAGGGCTCGGTAAAACCATTATCCCCGGCAACGTGGCATTTGACCTTATCGACGACTTTATTAAGGTCACCGACCGCAGCAGCGCCCATCGTGCCCGTCAGTTGGCGCGGCAGGAAGGGCTGCTCGTTGGCTACTCCAGTGGCTCAGCCATGCAAGCGGTATTCCGCCTCAAGGAGCAGCTGAAGCCAACGGATGTAGTCGTCGCCCTCTTCCCCGACCACGGCACCCGCTACCTCGGCAAAATTTACAACGACGAGTGGATGAAACAGCAGGGCTTTATGCAGCAACCTGCCCCTGTCAATGGCGAGCACCCCCACCCCATCATGCACCACGAAGACTCCTACACCCGCTATCGCAAAATCTACCGGGCGTACCGCATCAAGTACAAGCGCTACCTCCGGCAAACCCTCAAAGCAATGAGCTAAATCCACATCGGAGCGAAGGCAACCTGTTGACTGTAACCCGGCACCCGCCCGAAATCAGACCGCCTCACATCAGGCTACCTTCGCTCCCTCTACATGCCAAACTGCCCACTACAAAACTTCCCGCTGCCAAACTGCCCACTGCAAGACTGCCCACTGCCCCACTCCCCCACTGCCAGACTACAAGACTACCAGACTGCAATCCCCCCCCCTCCCAACTCTCCCCCAAATTCCGTACCTTGCCCTTCCCAAAAGAAGAAAGGACCACATGGACGAAATACAACAACTACGCGAAGCCCTCAAAAGCGCTCCCGACAACCTCCCACTGCGGAAACTCCTTGCCAATGCGCTGATGAAGCAGGACCGGCACGAAGAAGCTGAAGCTGAGTACAAAGCCGCCCTCCGCCTCAACGCAGGCGACACCGATCTCAAAATCGGCCTCGCCGATGCCTTCCGCGCCCAGCAGAAAACCGGCTCCGGGCTGGTACTGATTGAAGAGCTAGTCGAAACCCCGGCCCCACCGGCAAAAGCATGGCTAGTATACGCCAAACTATTGCTGCAAAGCCAGCAAGCCGAAGCCGCTAAGGAAGCCTACGAGAATGCCATCGCTATCAACGACAAACTTCGCGATGCCTACCTGGAATCAGAGATCAACCTGCAAATTAAAGACCAACCGGAACCTGAAAAAATCAAGCTCAAAACCGGTGGGGACGAAGGCGAAGACCAGGATAAAAGCATTGACATAGAGCGGCCCGAGACCACCTTTGAAGACGTCGGTGGAATGGAACAGGTAAAAGAGGAAGTCCGCATGAAAATCCTCCATCCGCTGAAACACCCGGAAATTTATCAGGCTTACGGGAAGAAAATCGGTGGTGGTATTTTGCTGTATGGCCCGCCCGGCTGTGGTAAGACGCACCTCGCAAGAGCCACTGCCGGTGAAGTTGGCTCCAATTTCCTGGCCGTGGGTATCAGCGATATCCTGGATATGTACATCGGGCAGAGCGAGCGTAACCTGCACGCTATATTCGAAAAAGCCCGAAGCCTGAAACCCTGCGTTCTCTTCTTTGACGAAGTGGATGCCCTGGGGGCCAGCCGGTCGGATATGCGCCACAGTGCAGGACGGAATGTCATCAATCAGTTCCTCGCCGAATTAGATGGTGTGGAGTATAATAATGAAGGCGTACTGGTACTCGCCGCAACCAATGCCCCTTGGCACCTCGACGCTGCCTTCCGCCGCCCGGGCCGTTTTGACCGCATCATCTTTGTGCCCCCGCCCGATCCCGCCGCCCGCGAAGCCATCCTGAAGCTCAAACTCAAAGGCAAGCCGGTAAGCGAGCTAAACTACAGCAAATTGGTCAAAAAGACCGGTGACTTCTCCGGAGCCGACCTGGAGGCCATCATCGACCGCGCCATAGAAGGCAAACTGGAAGAAGCCATTCGCACGGGAACCCCTCAGCCTCTGGAGACCAGGGACCTCGAACAAGCCATCAAAAAGCACCGGGCCACCACTAAGGAATGGTTTAGTACCGCCAAGAATTACGCCCTTTTTGCCAATGAGGCGGGTATCTATGACGAAATCCTCGACTACCTCAAGATTAAGAAATGATCAATATTCATCTGGAACGAGGCAAACTGCTCCTGGCCCAAAAGCGGCTGGCTGATGCCGAAAAGGAATTCAAGCAGGCCCTAAGCCATGCGCCCAATGACGCCTACGCCATGGCATGGCTGGCGGAATGCTACCTCAGTGGCAAACGCTACGCTGAAGCCCTGGAAATCGGCGAACGTGCCATGGGACATGCCCCTAACGATCCGTTCCTGCTCTACACCATGGCAAGGGCGTACTTTTACAATCAGAACACGAAGAAGGCACGCGAAATGATCCGGCAGGGACTGCAGCTCAACCCGGCGGACGCAGACTTTTTTCTGCTGCTCGCTCATGTCGCCTTCTACGAGGAAAAATGGCAGGAAGCCCTCAACGCTGCCGAACAAGGGCTGGAACAGGATGCCGAAAATGTCAACCTGGTCAACATACGGGCACAAGCCCTGGTGAAACTCAACCGCAAAGCCGAAGCCGCTCAGACGATCGACTACGCCTTGCACAAAGCCCCCGAGGACAGTTACTCCCACGCCAACCGTGGCTGGGTGGCTATTGAGCAAAGCCGCTTCAAGGAAGCCCAGCAAAACTTCCGGGAAGCCCTCCGACTGAACCCCAATAACGAATATGCCCGGTCTGGCCTCAAGGAAGCCATCAAAGGCGAGAACCTCTTTTACCGCGCCATCCTCAAGTACTTCCTTTGGATGGCGAAAATGAATGAGCAAAACCGCTGGGCAGTCATAATCGGAGCTTATATCATCTATCGGGTGGTGCTGGGTATTGCCCGGAACAACCCGGCCCTGGCGCCCCTCACCTATCCTATTATCGCCCTGTACGTATTGTTTGCGCTGTCTTCCTGGATTGCAGTGCCGATAGCCAACCTCTTCCTCCGCCTCCACCCCATCGGCAAGCACGCCCTGACAGAGGATGAAAAAATGGGCTCCAATATTGCTGGTGGCCTGATTGGGTTATCGCTCCTCTCCCTGGCCGGCTATTTCATTAGCGATGCCGGTCAACTGCTATTCCTGGGCCTTGTTTTTGGATTGCTTTTAGTCCCCGCTGGTGGCACTTTCTCCGTCAGTGAAGGCACCAAAGCCCGGCGCTCCCTGACCATTTACAGCCTGGCACTGGCAGCTGTCGGCATTATTGGAGCGCTCGTCCCCGCCCTCGGCAGTTGGCTGATCATTGTTTTCGCACTGGGCATATTCGCTTATGGCTGGGTGGCGAATTATCTGATTGGGCAGGATGCGAAAGCTTTTTAGTTGAATTGCATTGGTGATATTGCGGTAAAGCTTAAAACGCCGCATATTTATGCAAAAGACCGATGTAAAATGAAGCCTATCACACTATCCATCTCCGATGAGCTGCTGGAGAAAAGTATCGCCTACGCGAAACTGAATGGTACAAATCTCAATGACCTTGTATTAGAACTGCTAAGACGTCATGTAGACACAAGCTCCATGAGCCCCGCAGAAAAATTACTTGAAAGAAGGAACCAAATTACCATCTCAACAAAAGACCGGAAATGGAACAGAGATGAATTCTACGATCGGAAAATTTTTTCCTAATTCTAAATGCAGAAGCTAGGAATAGCCAACCCTATTACCCTTTCAACCTACCCATCACCCCCTTCCGGTACCCCTCACTAATCGGCAGGCGCTCCTTCCCAATCACCACCCGGTTACGCTCTATGTAGTCAATTTTGGGAATAGATACGATATAAGACCGATGGGTGCGCACAAATGAAGCCGTGGGCAATACCTCCTCAAAATGTTTCATATTTTCCAATGTCAGGATCCGGCCGGCCGGGGTGTGGATGGCCACATAGTCGCCCTGCCCTTCCAGA
Source organism: uncultured Phaeodactylibacter sp. (assembly GCA_913057245.1). Lineage (GTDB taxonomy): Bacteria > Bacteroidota > Bacteroidia > Chitinophagales > Saprospiraceae > Phaeodactylibacter. The sequence goes on along the minus strand of CAJXNH010000029.1, from coordinate 37,848 downwards.
TAGGCAATATCAGCGTAGGCGACGCGCTGCAGGCGGTATTCCGTTTTCACAAATAGGTAGGAGGTACTCACTTCTGCCTCCTGAGCTGCTGAAGCCGGATTCCTTTCACCGGTCTCTACCTTTTGCACGGGCTGGTAAAAACGGTCGTAGGAGATCGGTTTCATCAGGTAATCCACTACGTTGTGTTCGTACCCTTGCAGCGCATACTGCTCATAAGCAGTGGTGAGGATGACTGGCAGGCGCTGATTTAGGATTTTCATCACCTGAATGCCGGTGAGCTCAGGCATTTGCACATCCAGAAAAAGCAGCAAATCTGTCTGCCCCTGCAGGTACTGTAAGGCTTCAATAGGGTTGGAAAAAGCCTCCGTCAACTCCAAATCCGGGGTCTTACGGACATAGTCAGATAGCAATTGTATCGCTAACGGCTCATCATCCACAATTACACATCGGAGCATAGGGCAATGGGGATTTTTAAGGTGACTTCAAATTGATTTTGGTTTGCTTCGACCATCCACTCATGCTGATCTTCATAAATCAAAGATAAGCGTTTGCGGATATTGGCCAGGCCGATGCCGCCCACCTGATCCTTTTGCTGCACCCGCCGGGTATTTTGGGTGTGAAAGACCAGAGCCGATGCCGTACGCTCCAGCCGGATGAGCACCGGGTACTCCGGATTCCGCAGCTCGCCGTGCTTGAAGGCATTCTCCACAAAGGGGATGAGCGCAAATGGGGGAATGACCAGCCCGTGCAGGTTGTCGGGCACCTCAAATTGCAGTTGCACTTCGTACCCGTACCGAAGGCGCTGTAGGCTGATGAAGTCCTCAATGTAACTCACTTCCCGCTCCAGGGGTACCTGCTCGGCATTCTCGTACAAAGCGTACCGGAGCAGGCCCGTCAGACTCCCAAAACCAGCATCCCAACCTCAGCATTGCCCGAACTGGACAGTGCCTTTGTCGCATCCCATACCCACTATTTCCAACTCAGCCCGGAGGGGTTTACCGGTGAAGGCGCCCAAACGCTTGAACAGGCGGTACGAGCTGCCCAAATCCTGGTATTGGGAGAAATCCACGGCTCCCCTACCCTGTCCCGCTTTGTGGAACAACTGGCCCCGCTGCTCCGCGCGAACGGTTTCCGGCACTTTGCGTGCGAAATCGGGCCTCATTCTGCACAGTACCTGGAACAACTGACCAAAGTGCCCGAAACCGTACCGTCCAACCTAGCCGCATTCTATGAGCAGTACCAGTTTGAAGCTATCGGTGACGTACCGATGCCTTTCTTCGAACTGCAGGAAGATGCCGCCTTTCTTCAGGCACTTCGACGGGAAGGCTTTTCCATTTGGGGGCTGGATCAGGAGTATTTTTCATCGGTATTTTTTCTGCTGGATTGGATGCAAAGCCAGTTAGAACCCGAGGACGTGCCCACAGCACTCCATCAAGCCACCGTTGCCACTATCCGGAAGTGGATGATACAGGAAGATCAGGACGATAAAGGCTTCCCCGTATTTGGGCGCATTTTACAAGAGCCAGCGGTAAAAGCCTATTTCAGTGCCCTGGAAGCCCATTCTCCGGAGGCCAAAGCCCTTTTGAACGATCTAAAAATCAGCTGGGATATTTACGACCGCTACCGGGGCGGTGCCTCACATGGGGACCGGGTGCAGTACATCAGGGACAATTTTCAACAACAGTACGACAGGTACGGGGCGCCCAAAGTTTTTGTCAAAATAGGCCGGCTGCACGCCAGTAAAGTCGAATCAGGCGGGGAGCTCGACTTGGGGGAACTCACCCACTCACTTGCCAGTGAAGCGGGACTGGAGAGTATCAACATCGCGGTATGGAACCGTTACTACCGCGCTGAGGACGGAGCAGTGACCGACTGGCTCGAAAAACGCAATCGCTACTACAGCCATAACCTGCCCTTAATCCTGCAGGCCCGGAAGGATGCCTTTGCACTCATTGACCTCCGCCCGATCCGTGAGGCGATCGCTCAGGGGCAGGTTACTCCGCCTGAATCGGAGCGCCTGCAGTCCTTGATAAGCGGGTTTGATTATGAGCTCATTCTTCCAACGGATTATGCAGGCACACTACTCGTGAAGCCCTAAAAGCAACCCACTATTGCAGAAAGCTTCGTACATCCTCCGCCGTGCGCGCCGGCCATTCCTCCATGGGTACATGCCCGGCATCCGGATAAATCAAGAGCTAACTATTGGGCAGTACCTCGTCAAACCGGTACGCATCCGCCACGGGAATCCAGGCATCCTGCTCGCCCCAGAGTATGAAGGTGGGAATGTTAAGTTCGGAAAGCTGATTGGGATCGGGTTGGTAAGACTGATTTAAGCGCTGCACGTAGGCCCGGCGGTTGCCCTTCCGCAGGAAAAGGTCAAAGTACCGGTCGACCAGCGTATCCGAAATACGGTCAGGATTGGCGTACACTTCCCGTAGAGATTTTCGGAAGAGCGCTTTGGGGGTAATCCGCTGCAGCAATTGCTTAAAGACCGGCTTGCGGGCCAGGCGCATTGCCAAAGGCATTTCTCTATCGCGGGGCCAGCCGGATGCATTAAGCAATACCAGCTTTTGGACGCGCTCCGGGTGGGCCAGGGCATATTCCCAGGCAACCAGCCCACCCAGGGAGTTGCCAGCCAGATAAAACCGCTCCAAGCCTGCCTTTTTGGCGAAAGCCTCTACAAAATCAACATAGGCAGGGATAGAATAATCCTCATCCGGACGTGGGCCGGTAAGCCCGAAGGCAGGTAAAGTCACACTAATGACCCGGAAGGAATCCCGCAATTCAGCGGTCCAGCCTTCCCAGGTATGCAGGGTGGCGCCGGTACCATGCAGGAGGAGCAAAACCGGGCCTTCCCCAACGGGGCGGTAGTGAACGGGCATGCCCATTACATCGGCAAAACCAGACTCCGGGTAGGTGTAAGCAGCACGCAGCGCCTCCACCGGCCGCTCCGGATGGTAATTCAAAACCAGCGGAAGTACGAGCAACAGCAGAAACGTACCCAATACCCACTTTTTCATAAGGTAAGATTTTGGTAGCTGATGATCCGGGGGAACCCCGTCCCACTAAGCTTTTGAAGCAAAAGATCGCTTCAATTTATTCCTGATGGCCTTCATAATCGGCCACCGGAACAGCTTGAACTCATAAAAACGAGGCAGGACAGCCGAGAGCATGGTCGGATTTTCAGTATACCGGGCCTCAAGCGATGGGTATTCGGGCAATTTTTCCTTGTCTACGTAGATGAAACTGTTCTGTGCATACCACATTTCTACGTTATCATCTTCCCAAATTTCCGGCCGCACACAATCGATAATTACATACCCTTCTTCCGCGAATTTAGCCCGCCAGTAATCCGGCCATTGCTCATTCACATGGTGTCTGCCGCCCTGAAGCGGGATAGCAGCCGAAAAGAGGACTACCGGTGCATGACTGGTCAGGGTTTTGACAAACTGATCAGCTGAAGCCTCGCTGATGTGCTCCGCTACCTCCATGGATACGGCCAGGTCAAATTCCTGATCAGCCTGGAACGGTTGCTCGAGATCCGTTTTTATAAACTCATGCTCTTCAATGACTACAGTCTTTTCATCAACCCACTGCCCTTCGACACCGAGTACCGTATCAACGCCCTTTTCCTTGAAAACATTCAGCCAGGTTCCCACCCCGCACCCAATGTCGATTACACTTTCCGGTTCGACCCATTCGGTGACCAGATCAATGATCCGTTCTGCGGAGTAAAAAGTATTATTATGCCTGGATTCGTAAAACTCACTTTTGTATTTCGCCATAAAAAATCGAATATGCTTTTCACTTGTCGGAAAGGGCGTTTAATACGACATTCAAAACCACACCAACCAACTGTTAATCCATAAATACCCCCCTTATTAGAGCGGCTATGTAGCCTTTCTATTGCCGGCAAATAATTGGCAGGACCGCATCATACCAGGTTACGAGGGAGATAGACCGCGCCAGGCGCAAGTCAGAACACGCCTCACTGTAGCGCTGCATGTCCAGATAAGCCTGCCCCCGCATGAGCAGGAATTCCGCGTTGTTCGGAAACATATCAATAGCCTGCGTCAGTTTGGCAAGACCGGGTTCCTGTTCCTCTTCAGCGAACAACTTTGCACCTTCCTGAGCCAGTGTGTTGGCTGCTTCATACTCTTCGACCAAGGTGGCACAAGCTGCATTATCGGGTACAAATGGCAGACTCAGATCGAAGGCGGCGGACACTTTCCGCCCCTCATAGGTAGCAATATCCCATTTGCCGTAAGTGGAAGTCGCTGCATCTACGGCTTCGTACCAAAAATCAAAGCCCAGATCATTGTAGTCCACCAGATCAAGAATACGTACCTCTCCGGACGGCCGTACCAGCAACTGTAGCTCTACCCGCCCTACGATACAGGTATCTTCTGCTACTTCAGGGTATTCCAGGTTTTCCTCCAGGTAGGCCCGCAGCGCTTCCTGTCCGCCCGTAAAGTCAAGCGGCGTATCGTAAATAGTATACACCGAGTCTCTGCCAACCATGGTGTAGGGTGGGACTTCCTCCAGCTTGAATTTTATGGGCATGGTGTATTGAAACCGCACCGGTGATCCGTCTTTTTCGGCAGGTACCCAGCGGATTTCCGCCTCATTCATAGCCTCCACGACCCGAAGGACTTCCAGCCCGGCGCCCCCGCCAATGTCTTTGAGGACAGTCAGATTGGAGAGGCTGCCATCTTTTTCCACTACGAATGTAGCGACGACATTACCCTCCAGGTTCTGCTCCCGCGCTTCCTGCGGGTAGCGGATGTTGCTGTACATAAACTCCAGCAAAGACTGTTCTGCGCATTTTTGTATGACCACCAGTGTGGTGTCCAGTTGTTCGCATGCCGGAAAACGGGGCGGGCGCTCCAATGCCCGGTAGATGGTGGTATCCCCAGCCTCTGTATCTTGTGCAATCAGCCCAATAGCGTTAAAACTTAGCACCAGCAAAATCAGCAAAATTCTCATAGCTCTGAATATCATTTAATTTTTACTTGCATTCATCCACTGCTCCAGGGTCTGCAGGAGCTCATTACGCTGCGCTTCGGTCATATTACGGATGCGGGCACTGCCGTGGTCTTTGCCTTCCATCACTAACCACTTCGCATCTACCTTGTCGGAAACGGGGACGCCGGTGGCGGTCCAGGTATCGATCGCGCCGTAGATGTAGATCATTTCATCGGCCTCGCGCTGTGTCCAGTTGTAGACGGATTTCACGAAAGCAGGATCAAACTTCATCGGGGCTTTGCCCGGCATAAAAATAGCCGTGGGCTCCTCCTCAGTAATTTCCTTCAACAAACCTTTGAAGGGCTTGGTCTGAAAGCCATAGTAGCCCATCTCATCGCCCGCCTGCCAGTAATGCGAGGCGTAGCCAAACATAGAGGCGTCAGAATAGAAGTCCAGCCCGACTACCTTGACAAAATGCTCCAGCAGGGTTTCCAGGTCAGCCGCTTTGCCGGGGATCGCCTCACAGTCGTGCCCCAACTGCCAAAAAGAAAAAGGGTATTCCAAAACCGCATATTCGAAAGCTTCTTCCAGACTCAGATAGGTGAATTCCATACCTGCTCCTTTAGCGTGCCAGCGGAGTAAAGGGAGTAATTCCTCACGGTTCTTAAGCACGCGCATTTGCACATCGCGGATACCTTTACGGCATTCTTCCGTGCCTACATTCGCCAGGAATTCGTAAATCCGGTCGTCTGTCAGATCCAGATTGAGGGGCGCTACGTAGGGCACGGAAGCAGCCACATCATCAGGGTAAAAGTAGCGATAAAAGATGGTCGTTTGCCCCCCTTTGCTAATGCCCGTACTCACCCAGGGCTGTGTGTACAATTGCCCAAGAAGGGTACGGATATGGTGTAAATCGGCCGTCACCTGCTTCAGGTTCAGGTAAGTATAATCCAGTGAATCCGGCGAAGAAGTACCGAAGTAGCGGTGCTCCACATCCACCTGATTGGCATCGAGGTAGCCAGTGAGTTCGTACATACGGTTGGAAGGGCGCATGTAGCCCTCGGTGGCCAGAACCATTGGCGCTTCGAAACTGCGGTGCGACAAGTAGGCACGCTGGTAGAAGTGCCCCTTTTCCGGATTTTCATGATCAATGGGCTGCTTAATGTGCAGCTCATAGGCGGCTTCGAACCCATCGGGCGCATCAATGGCTTTGAAAAGCACATCTGGCAATTCATACAAGCGCTGCTCCAGCGTACTAAACTGTGCTTGTACGGTAAGGGACGACAGGATCAGAAAGAAAAAAAGAAATGGATTCCGCATAGTAATTTAGTTTTGGACTCGTCGGGCAAAAATAGAATTTTTGGCGGACATCCCCATTGGTTTGTATTTGCACCATGCCAAACCTACCGGATATCAAAGGTTTTTCTTATTTTATCGGGGAAATAACTCCGGCAGTATGCGCCCCAGTACCATCAGAGAGGTTCTCAATGCCTTAGACCGCATCATAGATACAGCGATTGCCAATGGTGACCCTGTGGGTCTCTTTGCTTATGTATACCGGAGAACCACCGATCAGGTACAACGGGCAATTGCCCGCAGAGCTTTTGAAGACGGTCCGCGCATGGAGCACTTCGACGTGGCTTTTGCCAACCTTTATCTGGATGCTTATGCCAACTGGCAGCGTAATGAGCCGATCCCCCGATGCTGGAACCTGGCTTTCGAAGGCACCCGTTTTTCCATATCCATTATTCAGCATATTCTATTGGGTATGAACGCTCATATTAACTATGATTTGGCCATCGCAGCCAGCACATTAATGAAGAACAAACCTCTTCTCCCACTGAAAAACGACTTTGAAAAAGTCAATGAGATCTTGGCTGAAATCGTTGACGAGCTGCAGGATCGGCTGAGCCGGGTTTCGCCTTTGTTTTTTCTGGCGGATTGGCTGGGCAATGATAAAGACGAAGCCATCATCAACTTCAGTATGGGCAATGCCCGGGCGTTTTCCTGGGAACTGGCCTGTGAGCTGTGGCGGCTGAAGGGCTCAGCCTACGAGCAACGGCTTGAACAGGCAGACCAACGGGTCTATCAGTTAGGAAGTTGGATTGCCCGTCCGCCGGGGTGGGCACTAAGAAACGGGCTCAGGCTGATGCAAACCTTTGAACGCCGGAATGTCGGGGACATCCTTGAAGCCCTTCGGCGATGAGCTCCAACTTCTGCCTAATACTAATCTAAAACCAATCCCGATGCCCAACGCCATACGCATAGCTGCCCTCATCCATCCGGGCATGGAAATCCTTGACTTTGCCGGCCCGGTTGAGGTCTTCACCAATGCCGGGTGGGAAGTCTTCATCGTTGCCCGGGATAAAAGCCCGGTGACTAGTCAGGGAGTAGTAAAGATACTGCCACAATACGACATCACGGACTGCCCGCCGGCAGATGTCCTGGCTACTTTTGGCGGCAATTCTGAAGAAGCGGTCCAACAACCTGAAGTTATTCGATGGATACAGGAAAGAGCCCCGGCCTGCCAGGTACTTTTCAGCGTTTGCACCGGCGTTTTTTACTTTGCTGCTGCCGGGCTGCTGACCGGGCACCGGGTGACTACCTTCCATGGTGAAATCGAGCGGCTGAGGCAGGAAGCGCCTCAGTCCGAAGTACGCACTGACGTAAAGTACGTGGACTCAGGTAAGATCATCACTGCCGCCGGTGTTTCCTCCGGGATTGACGGAGCGCTGTACCTGGTCGAAAAGATTGCAGGAAAAACCAAAGCAGATGCTATCGCCAAATACATTGAATACAACCGATGGTGACCCGCTATTATTCCGCCGCAGCCTCCACCGCCTGCCAAACCCGCCACACATTTTTGTAACAGATTTTTTCGATATCGGACTCCGAATAACCGCGCTTTAGCAGCTCGTGAATGAGATTGGGGTACTGAGACACATCCTTCAGACCGGTAGGAAGGGTATCCCCTACTCCATCGTAGTCCGATCCAAACCCAATGTGGTTCACGCCTACGAGGCGCACCACGTGGTCAATGTGATCGGCTACTGTTTTTACATCCGCCATCAGCACCTCATTCTCTTCCTGGAATTTGTCAATAACTGGTTGGGCTTCCTCATCGCCATAACTCAAACCCTGCTCCTCCAGAAGCCGGGTGAGCTCCGCCCGTTTGTCATCCAGCTGCTTCGATATTGTACCATCGAGGAAAGTGGAGCCGAAGTTGATCTGCATGACGCCGTTGTTCTTTGCCAGTCGCCGGATCATATCGTCATTCATATTGCGCTCAAAACCCGGGGTAAATTTACGGCAGGAAGAATGGGAAGCGATGCAGGGCACGTCTGTCATTTCCATGACCTGCCAAAAGGTACTATCGGAAACGTGGGAAATGTCCACCATGATCCCGACCCGGTTCATTTCGCGAACCACCTGTTCTCCGAAGGGGCTCAGTCCATTCCAGGTACCCGTGGTATCGTAGGAGGAATCGCAGATGTGGTTGTCTTTGCTATGGGTGAGGGTGATGTAGCGGATGCCACGGTCATGCCAGTACTGAACATTTTCAAGCTTACGCTCAATGGGTGAGCCATTTTCCATCCCCATAGGCAATGAAATGAGGCCTTGTTTAAAGTTAGCCTCTACTTCAGCGGGAGCATTGGCAAGCGCAAACTTATCCGGGTGCGCTTCTGTAATGCCCACCACCATATCAATGAGGGAGTCTGCAAGTGCCTTAGCTCCGTTGTCTTCGCGGGAAGCCGGAATGAAGATAGACATGAAAGGAGCGTCCAGCCCGCCTGCCTTCGCCCGTACGTAATCAAAATCGCCTTTGTCCGTTTCCACCGGGATCCCCAGGTACTCCCGTTCCAGGCGGAAATTCTGTACCCGCAGGCGGTAGGGCAGGTCCACATGGCCATCAGTGATGATAAACTGTTGGGCAAGCTCCTTAGCTTTAGCGTGTAGTGGGTCATCATGCTGAGCCAGCAAAACGGAGAAGTTGAGAGCCAGAAAAGACAGTAGCAGCAGTAAACGATTCATTAGTCCGTGGTTGATTTAGGCAGGAAGATAAAACGCCCTACACTATTTTTGTAATAAAATCGTTAATTTGCCTTGGTCAATACATAGACAAGAAGCTGTGCCAACACAAACAGATCCTCATGAATGCAGCAAAATATCTTGTAAGCCTAATCAGCATTTGCCTGCTACCTCTGCTAAGCCAGGCACAGGAACGCCCCTCTTATTGCGATGAAATCCCGGTGATGTATGACAAAGGAGCGATGGTAAAGCCTCCTGCCTTACCGAGGTTCGAAACAGCGCCTGTAACTGAATATAAGGTGCAGGTTGCTATCCTCAAATTTACCCATCCTAAAGACTATCCTTTCCACAAATACCTTGTTGCCCGCTACCGCCCCTGCGAGCAGGTATGGGTCGTGGAAACCAAGAAGTGTTTCCGTTCCCGGCAGGAAGCAGAGGATATGCGTAGCGAGCTCAAGGATTTGGGGTATTCAGGGGCTTACCTGGTAGAAGTCCTGGCGTACGAATAGTGCCCTCTGCCTGATGAATACCGAACGATAATACCTGGCGTAAGCTGGTAAACTAAAAAAACTCCAGCTTACCGGGCGTCTTTCACCTCCGCTCCAAGTTGGATTATTTTGAATCCCCCTGACTGATATTCCGTATATTTAAGAGCGTAATATCAGAAGACTGAAATTTTGAGTTTTCGATTCGATATTAAACTCCGGACTTTGGGCTCATGATTAAAATACTTGGTATAGAAGACAATCCGATCCACCAGGAATTCCTGTTTGTTGTCCTACAGGAGTTGGGATATGAACTGGCAGGTCTGGCCGACAATGCCAAACAAGCCCTCGAATTACTTTTTTCCACCAAGCCGGATGTTGTACTGATGGATATCGAAATCAACGGGCAGCAAGACGGTATTGCCCTTGCCAACCGTATCAACCAACTACGTCCGCTTCCTATCATTTACACCACAGCCCGTACTGACCGGGCTACGCTGGACCGGGCAAAGAACACCCTGCCCTATGGCTATCTGGTAAAGCCGTTCACACAGCAGGACCTACAGGCGGCTTTGGAGCTGGCAATCTATCGTTTCGCCACAGACCAACGGGAGCGGGCCCATATAACTTCGGCTCCGGAATGGGAAAGTGGCATTGCCTTGCAGCAAGCTTTCTTTGTTAAAGCCGGGGATATGATACATAAGGTCCGTTTTGAAGATATCCTGCTTGTGGAGGTTGCCAAAGACCGTTATTGTACCGTTTCTACTGCTGAAGATGAGTATCTGGTCAGAAGCCCGCTCCGGGAGATTGCCGGCAAATTGCCCATGCAGGATTTTTTGCAGGTCCACCGTTCTGCAATTGTGCGGGCCACAGCCATTGATCGTATTGAAGGCAGCGGCGCCTGGCTGGTTGTTGGTAATAAAACCGTGACTGTTGGCAAAACCTACCGTGAAAAATTACTGAAGAATCTTAATTTATTAGAGTTTATTAAGGTAGGTTTTGTATAGGGTATGGATGAGTATTTTTTGCCAGATCAAAGAACGCCCGGAACCTCGTAGCCAAAGCTACGAAGGTGAGGACGAGATGCAGAGCTGGTGAAAAAGACTATTCAGAGACATACAAAATTTGCGTTAATAAACTCTATTATAGTGTGAAACAGACCTATTGGCTGTTCGTCAGCCTGAGCGCCCTGCTACTGCCGGTACTTCTGAGCGGTCAGCCTGCCACCCTCGACAGCCTGGAACAACTTTTGAAGGATGACCTTTCTCAAGATGAGCGGTTCACCATCAACCTTCAACTCGCCAGGCAGTACCTCAAGATCAATCCGGAGCCGGGTTTTGCCTTTGCGGAAGCAGCTATGTCTACAGCAGAAGCCACTCAGGATAAAGAGCAGTTAGCCCTTGCTCAAATCTGCCTTGCCGATTATGAATGTATGAATGGTGGATTTGAACCTGCCAAAACTATGGTACACCAAGCGCTTTCGCTTGCTCCCAACCCGTCAGACAAAGTCCGGCTCGAAGCCTGCAACCTGCTCGGGAATATTTTCTTCTACCAAAGCCAGCCCGACTCCGCCAGGTACTACTACACACTTATGGAAGCCATTGTATCCGGTATGGAAACCCCTGGTCTGGACTACCGCAAAAAGGCCACCGCAGCCCTGTTCAATCTGGGTAGTACCTTCCGGCAGCTGGGGCAACCGGATTCTGCTATACTCAATTATAACCAGGCACTGGAGGCAGCAAAACGTATTGATTTCAAAGAAATACTGCCCTATATCCTGGAAAATCTGGCCAACATGCAGATTGATCAGGAAGAGGGGATCAGTTATCTGCTGGAGGCCATAGCCATTGATGAGGCGCTGGGCAACAACAACCACCTTGCCGGACTATATGAGAACCTTGGCACCATTTATGGGAATATGGGCGACACCCTGCAGGAGGGCCGCTACCGGGAGCAGTCCTGGCAACTGATCCGTACTCATCAGTTCGTCAACAGGGAACTGGCGATAGGCCTGGCAGACTATGGTGTTTACCTGATTGAAGTGTCCAGGCTAGAGGCTGCCCGGGAGGTTCTGGATTATGCACTGGATATGGGAAAAAAGATGCAGGACCCCTCCAGTACCAGCTACGCGTTGTCCATTTTAGGCCTTTTGTCCCTGAAGCAAGGTGCTAAAGAGCAGGGCATGGGCTACCTTTCTGAAGCAGAAGCTCAGGCCAGAGCAGATGCGGACCCCGGATACTTCGTTTACAGTTTAATTAATATTGCGGATGGGTACCTACAGCTGGGGCAGCCTCAACGTACCATTGGGTTACTTTTAGAATGTCAGCGCACTGCCGATCAGATCGGGCTTCCTCACCTCAGGGGGGATGCAGCCAAACTACTTTCTAAGGCGTACCAGGAACTAGGTGATAACGTCAATGCCTTAGCAGCCTATCAGGAAAGCACTGCCATCGCCGATAGCCTTTCTAAAGCCGAAAACCGGGCGGCGATACAGGAAATCCGGACCCGGTACGAAACGGAAAAAACGGAGGCAGAGAACGAATTCCTAAGGCTGGAGAACCAGCAAACGATCAAACAGCGCAACCGTATTCTGACCGCCGTAGCCGTACTATTGTTGCTCCTCTCCGTTTTGGGTGTGCTGTACCGTAAGGTCCTTCAGGGCAGGCGCCAAATTGCTGCCCAAAACCTAAAGCTTGCCGAGCTCAATCGGACTAAAGACCAGTTGTTTGCCATTATTGCCCACGACCTGCGGGGAGAAGCCAGTGCCTTCCAGCAACTGGCACAAATCGTCGGTTTCCATCTCAAAAACCGCAATTTGGACCGGTTAGAGCAAGTGTTTGGGCAAGTCAACAAAAGTGCGACTAACCTCAACACGCTGCTCGACAACCTACTGCAATGGGCGCTCACCCAACTGGAAGGCGTACGGTTGAGCCCTGCTTCCTTGTCACTGCAACAAGAAACGGCACATATCCTTCAACTGTTTGAAACCCACGCTAAGCTTAAGGAAATCGAACTGATCAATGAAGTCCCGACCAACCTCAGGGCCTTTGCCGACCAAAACAGTGTGCAACTCATCCTTCGCAACCTAATCAGCAACGCCATTAAGTTCACTCCTCCATCTGGCCGTATCCGGGTATCGGGAAAGCAGGATGGGCTGTATGTAGTGCTATCTGTAGAAGATACCGGGCAAGGCATGAACGCTGATCAAATTGCTGCCGTAATGGAGGGGCAGTCTGCTGGAAGCCGGGAAGGGACCTCCGGAGAGCGCGGCACCGGTCTGGGCTTGCCTCTCTGCAAGGCTTTTGCTGAACGCAATCAGGGCGCATTCACCATTGATGCCCAACCGGGTGCTGGTACGCAGTGCATTGTCCGACTACCAGCTACCGGATAAAGCAGGTTCCATTCATGCTCCTGGTTTTGACATTCATGCATCTACTTTAGCCCTTCGGCGACATCATCGTTCAGCTGCTGTCGCCAGGTTTTAGTTTTGTAATGTTCAGTCCGGGGCCGCCCCCTTTATGGCCCGGAAAAGTCACATTATCAAAACTAATCAACATGCACTATTTTCACCTCACTACATTCCGGGCATGCCTGCTTGTGCTTGGTATGATCCTGCCTGGCCTGGGCTACGGGCAGCAGACTGCAAATTTCAACCCTGTTTTTCAAGCCAATGGACAGCGTTTATTCGAAGCCAACGGCGGTACGCCAGCGGGCCTAAACCTCGATAAGCAATTTCTCGGCGATGGGAAGGTCTCTCAGTTCGTGGATGAGAAGATCCTTGATCTGTTGTTCCTCAAGGGAGGCATAGAGTTTGGTGCCTATTTCCAACTCAAAGAATTGAATGGCGGACAGGTCGACATCACCTATCCTCTTGACATCACTATTCAATACCCGGATGCCAATACGTTTGGCTGCAACGACTGGGTTGAAATCACAACCGATTGCGCTGTCGGTACAGGGTATGACCTCGCGGTTACCCCACCTACTCTCGACTTTGAGCTGGGGACTTCTTTTACCGGTGGCGTTTCTGCCTCGATTGGCGATCTGGAGGGAATATCGGCTCCTGATGGCTTTGGAAGCGCGACCTCAAGTAACTGGCAGGACTTTGGCGAAGGTTGGGAAGATCCGTTCTTTGGCCTGAATACCAATACCGGTATTACCTGGCCCTGGGACTACATCCCAGGCCTGAGCGCACCAAGCGGGGCAATACCTGGTTCCTTTCCGGTTACCATCCCTGACTTCATTGAAGATGCTATCTTTTTGGGTGGAACAATCGATAATCCCTTTGCCGGAGATGGCCCGGATAACCTGACGGGGAAAAAATTAAGTGACAACGCTCTGAAAAACTTCGTTAATATTCACTTCAGCCCACTCAATTTCCAGCAGTACTTTACGGGTATCCCTCTGAGTATCGGGTTTGATGCCGGCATAGCATCCGTCGATTTCACGGCATTTAATACGCCACTTGGCCTGGAAATAGCACAACGCAGAAAAGTGGAGTTTGAAGGGGAGGTCAATATCCAATTTGCATTTAGTCAGACGCTGCAATACGAAGAGGTTGACCCAGGTACGAACAGTGTGGTTAATACTGGAACAGGGGCAACAGCGACTATTAAAGCCGGCCACACATTGCGGGTAAGGTACCCAGACGGTGCCCCTGAGCCAACGATGGTCACCCCTTCTTTCATCATGGTCAACGACAAACTGTCTACCGCTATCACCGAAGAGGTAGTTTTTGAAGTGGGCCTTGAAATCCTGAAGGGGGAACTCGAAGTTGGAGGCTTTGAGCAGGAAATCTGTGAGCCCAATATTCCTCCGTTTAATTTCGACGGCGTACAGTGTCTGACCATTGAGATTGAACCAATAATGGAAGAGTTTTTCATCTTTGATGATGACCTTCATTTCCCGGTTGAAGATATCGTTATCTATGATGAGACCTTTGATGTCACCGATGGCGCATTTGAGGACATTCAGGGCACGCCCATCCAATTACAGCCCGACCAGCAGGCACCGGTTGCCACCTATACCACCGGCTCCCAGGTCATTAACCTGAGCACCCCTACTATTGATTTGGACCTGGATGACTTTCTGGATGCTTTTACCGATCAGGAAGGGGGAGGCACCCAAATCCTTGAGGCATCCGCTCAAACCTATTCCTGTGCGGATGTTGGCCCTACCGTGTACAGCTGGACAGGTTCAGACAATCGTTGCAATGAGGCGGATTATGAACGAAATTTCACCTTGATGGATACCGGTCTGCCAGTCGTCAATACCAAATCCTATGATCTGTACCTCAACGCAAATGGAGAGGCCGTTCTGACCCCGGAAGATGTCAACAACAACTCGACCGACAACTGTGGCATTGCGGACTATGAACTGGATAAGTCCGTATTCAATTGCAATGACCTTGGCCCTCAAACCGTGATGCTAAAAGCGACTGACCTCAGCGGAAATGAGGCTTCCAATTCAGCATCCATTCAGGTTATCGATGCTATAGCGCCCACGGCCAACTGCAAAGACATAACGGTTTACCTGGATGAAGAGGGCCTGGCATCCGTCACGCCCGGAGATGTAGACGATGCTTCCTTTGACGCCTGCGGCATTAGTGAGCGCAGCATTTCCAAGGGCACTTTTGACTGTGACGACCTCGGCTCCAATACAATTACCCTTGGCCTGAAGGATGGCAGCGACAACCAAAGCCAGTGCAACGCTACGGTTACGGTACGGGACAATATTGCCCCAGTTGTATTCTGCAAAAGCTTTGTCAAAGCGCTTGATCCATACGGCAATGCCAGCCTTACTCCTGATGATCTGTTTGATGCGGTTAACAGCTTTGACAACTGTACCATCAACCTGCTTTCCGTAGCGCCAAATACCTTTAACTGTTCTACCCGGGGCGAGCATATCGTCACCCTTCGAGCTGTCGACAATGACGGCAATAACGTAAGCTGCGAAGGGGTAATCACTATAGTGGAAGGTACTGCACTTCCAGCGCCATGGACTACTGCCGATATCGGTGATCAGGGCAATGGCAGCACCTATAGCTTCAACCCCTGTACGCGGAACAACCCTGCAAACGGAGACTTTACCCTGAGTTCAGGTGCCAACAACCTGGGCGACGACACCTCTGATGATGTAAGCTTCATTGGCCAAACCTTATGCGGCAATGGCGGTATACAGGCACGGGTCCGGGAAGTCTCAGGCGGATACGTTGGCCTGATGATTCGCGAGACTGATGCTCCGGGCGCCAGAAAGATTGCCTTCTATTCCAACGGGACGAACATGACCCGCTGGGAAACACGCTATCAGACCGGTGCACCACACAATGACACCCATCTGTATGCTTCTTTCCCCTTCTGGCTACGCATCGTACGGCAGGGCAACTGGTTCCGGGGGTACTATAGAAACGCAGGCAATAACTGGGTGCTGATCCATCAGGTATACATGGAATTGCCGGAGTGCGCTGAAGTAGGCATCGCGACCTTCACCCATACTCCGAATGGCACTGTCAATGCGGTTGTCAGCAACGTAACTGTTCAGGGGGCTTCACCAAGCCTTGTTGTGCCTCATGATGGCCCAGAAGTAGCCGCTGACCACGAAACTCTGGCGCGTATTTTCCCCAATCCTTCCAACGGGCAATTTACCGTGGACCTGGGCCAGCCAACGCTGCTCCCCATAACTGTTTCCCTGCGTAATACGATGGGGCAGATTATTGAGCAGCGGCAGTTTGAAACGGGTACGCAGCAACTTCCCTGGCAAACTCAAAACCTGCCAAATGGCTTGTACTTCCTGGAAATCCCCAAATCAGATGGTACCACTCAAACCCTCAAGTGGATGAAACAGTAAGAACGGTAAAGGGGGAATTGACTTACAGCCCTGAAGCATGCTTTGTGCTTCAGGGCTTTTTATTAGACTTGTTCTGCGGGGCATCAAAAAGATCCTGCTGCCGTAGGTTCACTTCCAGAAAACGCTCCTGCCTTTGGCTGGTCAGCTCGATTGGATCCGGTGCTCCAAAAAGTGCTCTGGCTTCGCAAAAATCCTTTGCACTCACCGGGCGGCTGTTAATAGCTACGACCGTATCCCCAAGCACCAGACCGGATTCCACCGCCAAAGATGGATAAACCAGTTGGGCGACTTCGAGGACCTCCCCATTCGGCTGCAGCGCGCAACCAAAGTTATTCCAGACCGGGCTCCTCTTTTCGCCCATAGGCACAGGCTCAAGTACCAACTCATTGTTTTGCCAGTCGATCGTAGAACGGAACTCCCGGAGTATTTGTGTGCCAAACAAATGGCCTCCTCTGCGCCGGATGCGCGCCCGGACATCGGGTAAAATCAAATCCTGACGGGAAGTAAAAAGCCCTTTCGGAGACATAAACCAAATGGAATCCAGTTCCACCCCGTAAAGCCCCACTCCGGCTGCACCAGCGGTAAACAAGTCTGATCCAGCAGGATCAAACATCTCCTCTACAGCTTCCAAGTCAAGCGACAATCCACTGGAAGAACCAAAATCCAGGGTAACGTCACTTAGGCGCAGACTATCACCGAGCATAACCGACAGCTTAGGCGTTCCCTGATTATTGACATGGAAGGGCATCACGATCCAATCTGCGCTGTAAATGAAGCCCTCGCAATCTTCCTGAATGCGGATCACTTCATTTTTGTAATCCATTTGCCAGCAGGCATTGCGCATGAGGTTAGCCCCCAGCAACCCATCGATATCAAGGCAATCGAAGACAGGTACACTCCGCAAATCGGAGATCAGAGCGCCCTACCGGATAAAGTTGATGCTGTCTATGGTTATGGTTTCCAATACGGTGTAGTCAATACGGTTACGCCGGTCGTAAGAATCAACAGCTGTACCGAATGCTTTGGTTTTGAGCCCCAGTTCCTCCACCAATTGGGCATCTATCAGGGTAGGCGCACCGGTATCCATCAGAAAATTGCAGGGCCTGCCATTTACAAATACCTCCACGAAAATCAGCCCGTTTTTGATCTGTACAGGAATTTCCCGGGCAAACGATTTTTGCTGTACTTTTCCTTTGACCCAAAGGCGTTGCTTACCGCAGCTGAACAGCAGCAGTATAATGAGTATTCCAATTGCTTTTTGCATGGCTATCGTTTCACAAGCTTGTAGGTTTGCTGACTTTCAGCGGTTTGAGCTGTCAGCAGGTAAAAGCCGCCCGGGAGGTCCCAGGTGTCCACTTCCATATGTGACTGCCCGTTAAGCACAGCAGACCTTAGCACCTGCCCATTCACATTGCTGATGCGGTACTGAACGGTCTGATCGGAAGTGTTGGCCACGGTGAGACTTTCCCGGAAAGGGTTGGGGAAGACCTCCAGCATTTTAGTCATTGCTATTGGCTCCTCAACGTCTACCACATTAAGCGTTTCATCAATGGCGCGCAGTAAGGACAGGTCAGAGAAATGATCCTGCCCCAACTCCCAGATCATGATACCGGATAACTGGGCTTCTGCCAACTGGGTTTTCTGTACAATCGTAGGGATGCCATTGTAGTATACCTGGTTTACCTGATCCACCCAGGCATTAGCCGGATCCCAGTCTACAATAGTGCCATAGCGGTAGGAGGAAACCGGGGTGCTCCCAAAATCATAACCATAAAAAGGCACACCAAGGGTCAGCTTTGACTTGGCTACACCTTGTCCCTGCCAGTAGAACATTGCATTGAGGGCGAAAGAGTATGGGGAGTGTGGCCCGGGGTTGCCAGGGTCCCAGGAACCGGTTAGGTCATACACCATCATGTTGATCCAGTCATAGGTGGCCAGCGCTTCGTCTGTAATGTCGGGATAACGATAGGTGCCAGGCAGGGCTGCGGTGAGCGTCAGCCCGTGGGCGTCTACGGAGTCACGCAATTCCAGCACAAAGGGGCTGTACTTTTCATTGACATGCCCCCATTCCAGGTCAAAATCAATACCATCCAGCCCGTGCTGCTCGACGTACTGCATAATTTTATGAATGAAAGCTGACCGGTTTCCAGGCAGCATGAGGTGTTCCCAGGCCTGTTCCCATTCGTCGGTCAGGGCACCGCCTGCCAGAGAAATATAGACTTCCACGCCCTCCGCCTTAGCGGCATTGACAATCGGGGTGATGTCTTGCCCACCGATATCCAGGTTGCCCTCCATATCGGGGTTGGCAAAAGCAAGGTTGAGGTGGGTCAGTCGCTCGTATTCAATCTGACTGTTGTAGTTGAACCGGTAGTAAGGCAGATAGCCGATGACTTTAAAGTCTTCCTGGGCGGTCAGTGGACCCAGCCCCATAGTAAAGGTCAAGAGTAGCAGTATACGTTTCAAATCAATAGGTTTTAGTGATTCAGACGTATAAAGCTAACTAAAATTTCGGTAACCTAGGGCAAGCGGCGAAGCAGTAATCGAACCAACAGCACCCAGGGGAAGCCGTGAAGGAGAACATCAAACCAGTCGAGTGCCTGCATGCCCACAGCACCGCCACTTATCCACTTGATTTTCCCCCAGATGTGGGGCTCAGGATAGAAAGGGGCCAGGCCGAGGGTAAGGCAGAGCAGGAGGACGAATTTCCAGTCGTTTATAATAGACATAGCCTGAACTTCATTAGTAGAGCATAAAGGTAATGAAATATACCGTTAACCTTTATCAGGCTTCTTCGTAAATTCCTACATTTATGACCATGGCTAAACGATCTGAAACTTCCTTGCTTTCGTTAATACAAAGGCTACAGCATGCCCTGCAGGAGCACCCCAACCAATCCCTCGCCGAGTTTTGGAATACCCACTCCGATGTGCCCCCCAGCCAGGCGCAGCTCCTAACCCCTGCGTTCCTTCAGCAACAACTCTACGGGCAAATCGCCCGCCCCTGGGAACGCCTCAAGCGGAACAAGCCCAAAAAGTCTGTGCTTAAAAAAATGATGGCTACTGACTGGGCGGACTTCGAAATCCTCAACCTCCACCCTTCCCTCTCCAGGAAGCCGATGACGCTGAGCTTTGTGCTTGAGTTTTTGCGCAACGCCATCAGTCATGACAAGGTACGGTGGGATAAAGACCTGAACGCTACCTTTTCAGACTGGGACAGCAACAAACTTCGGTTCTCCTTGCCGCAGCTTATCCGGTTCATGGAAGCTTTTGAAGCCTTCCGGAAAGCCTAAAAGGACTACTTCGTCTTTTGCTGCACTTCCCATTCAATATTCCATCGGCTCAGGTAATCCTCAATCGGGCCCAGTCCAACTTCTGCGCGCCGCTGATTTACATATTCCGGCTCCAGAATGGGAAAAGGCTCGTAGGTTTCTGTTTCCGGATTGAACCGTACCTGAGAACCATACTTCTGAGGCTTATCTTCCCGGGTCTGTATGCGGTCGTACATCAGCGCGTAGCTCGACCAGCTTGCCTCCCCCTCTTTGCAGGCCGCTTCAATCATGGGCAGGTAGCGTTTTTGCAGCTCATAATCTGCATGCTGAATGACCAGGAAAGCAGCAGAAGCCGCTGTACCGCCCACCTCTGAACGCAAGGGCCAGCCATTCTCTTCTATAATTTCAACCAAAGCTTCCTGATTCTCTTCATTGATGCGGTGTTTAAGTTCCCAGATTGCCGGTGTCATTATATTGCGGCGGCCCAGCTTCCCTTCTGCTACCCGGGTATGCCCGTAAAAAGCCTGATCGGTTTGCATCATGCGCCACAGCGTGCGGGCCAGCTCGGGTTTTTGGTACTTTCCGTGCACGGCTTGCACTTTCTCCATTTGCTTTTCCGCCAGCGCCTGATAGCGGTCATCTTCGTACAGGAAAACGAGATCGGGGTCGCGCATCATGAGTACTGTGGAATCGGAGGGCAGCGCTTGCTCCAAAAAGTAGAATGCCGAATCCCGATTATGAAGCAGGGCATAAGCACAAGCCATGTTGTACGTATTCGTAAAATCGTCCGCATCCTGCTCATAGCCCTCCCTGTATAGGGCGATGGCTTCCGCCAAATCTCCTGCCTGCCGGAGGGAGTCTGCCTTTATGGTAACGGGCATCTGCTTTTCCTGAGCCTGAGCACAAATTGTAAACAAGAAAAGGAATAATAAAGTCAGGTGATTTCTCATGGTAAATGGTTTTTATCGGTAAAAATTATTGAAAACGGCTCAGTACCAGCGCACGATAGGACTCGATAGGCATCATACCTACTTCCATCCGGCGTTGGTTGAGGTTGTCCGGGTCTTCGACCGCTGCCAGTTCGATGGTTTTGGTGGCCGGATCAACTTTTGAAAACTGCGTACCGTAGCGCTGGGGTTTTCCGGCATTGACCTGAATCCGGTCGTACAGGTAAGCATAATCCTGACCGTCCAGGCCGCCATTTTTCACCGCTGTCTCAATGTAGGGCAGTTGTGCCTTTTGCCATTCCGGGTCCCGGTCTGCATGCTGAATGAGGATGAAAACAGCGTGCATGCCTTCCTCCCCCACCAGCTCGGCCGTGGGAAAACCGTGCGCTTCAATGATTGCCTTTAGCGCTTCCCGGTTTTCTGCATCCACCTCTACCCCATCCGCATAGCTCATACCGGAAGTATCAATACTAAACGCTTCTATCATATAGTCCTGCACATTACCGCGCGCCAGTTGGTCCCGCACTTCCATCGCGATTAGTTGCCGCTGAAGTGCAGTATCCTGAGGTTGCTGATCCTCCCTCGTACACGGAATAGGGTTAGGCTTTTGTTCCAGGTATAACCCCTTTTGGCAAAATGTACTCCAGGTATGCTCTGACTGCAACGCCAGAATGGAATCCCGTTTTTCCACTTGTCCTAGATGCTCCAGCACCTCCAATCCGGCAATTAAAAACCGTAACTCCACGGTGTCCGAATAAGCCTGAATCGAATCAAACTGCTGAGCAGCAGTACTAAAGTCTTCCTCAAGAGTACTGACGATCATACGCCAGCCCAGTTGCCACTGTTCCGTTTTGCTCAGCGAAGGTGTTTCGGTTTCAGGTGCCGTTTGACAGGCCATCATCAATAGGATGAAGGCCACAGCGACAAAGCTTCTTTTCATTGTATGGCTACTTTAAATTAAAACTAAAGGTGACGGGCAGGCGTTTTTGCTGCCCATCGGTATCCTGAATGACCATATCCGTCAGGAATAAGCTACTGTTTGGCTTAAGGTCAGCAAGGTGTTGCTGCACCGTGGTATCCTCAGCAGACTTAGATTTCAGCGTTGCGCCCTTCCCCTCTTCCGGTATAATGACTAACTCGAATTGCAGCACCGGGTACTCCAAACCTCCAATTTCCAGCAGCATCCCATCCTCAGTAGCATGCTGAAAGGCGTGCAGGAACTGCACCTCATTACTCCGGGTGCCGCTCAGCCCCCGCCAATGAAAGGTCATTGCCTTATCGTACAACTCATAATACTCCGGTATGGTATCCGTATCAATATACGTCGCATGCAACAGTTCCACTTTGCTAATTTCCGGCTCCGGGACTATAGCCTCCCCTTCCCGGCGCAAGCGATCTACAGTACGGAAACCAGATATAGGCAACACGTTGACCTTTGGATCATTGGCATACTGTTCGTACATCCAACGGTGTTGGGCCACACTCGTATCCAAACGGATGAGGGTAGGCGCTCCCGGCCGGTAAACAAACTGGAAAGGGTCCAGGGATGGCTTCAGCCGGAGCGTATCAGCTTCGGCCGCAATGGGCCGTTCCTGGTTGATTTTCAAAACCAGCCGCCCACGGTCGGCGCCGTTGTCTAAACCAAAGACCACCTGTAGCTCGAAGGCATCTGTGCGCTGAGCCGCTACTCTTAGCCTGCGCTGCCCGGTTTCGGAGAACAAAGGCGTAAACTTCATACTTTCATCTGACCGGTCATAACTCCACAACATCAGACTATCCGTACCCACCGCTTCGCCATTAAAAGTAGCCGACCACGCTGCCGTCGACAAGGCTGTCAATGTTTCTGCCGGGAGATAACGAACCGCTTCACTCGCCCGCCCGTCCCGCTGCCGGAGAACCCAGTGGTAATCCCCCCATTGGATTTCAGTGCCGGAACGACGCAGCCATGCTTTCGGCTGAGGCAGCTGATCGACTTTACGGCGGGAGAACTCCCCATAGCGTTCACTGAATAAACCGTCCTGAAAGACCAGCCCGGGCTCCGGTGAAACGCCGATACCCAGGCTGGTGTAGAACGCTTTTTCATCTGTGGTACGGGCAAGAAGGTGCAACTGATCTCCTTCGCTTAAGGCTGCCGTTACCTGCCTCCAGATTTCCTGAACTTCACCGGGCGAAGCCGCTTCCAAAATCCGGTCAGAACCGCTTTTTTTGATGAGGTTTACACACAATTGTTCAACCTCCAGGCCCTGCCCTGCTTTGGTGATTTGAAAAGATGTGTTTTTTATCCTCGCCAATCGAGCTGGCTCAACCTCCTGAATTATTGTTCCGGCAGTACTGGCAAACGGATGGTTGTACCATTGCACCCCCAGCAACTCTTGTCCCAGTTGCAACCGGTAGGGGCTGCTTTCCCAGGGATGGTGGGTATTGATTTTCTGAATATGCTCATCAGCTAAAGCCACACAAAGTTCGGTCTTCTTGCCTTCCGCCCTTGGGCCAGCAACCTTCATCATAGCGTACACTCCTGCCTCCATCATAGCCACCCGGAGATCATCAGAATACACCTTACCTAAACCAATAATACCGCAACTCAGGCGCCCCCAGGCATCTTCCACCGCCAGAACGAGCACCAGATCCTCCTCCATGCCAACCCCGGCTGGCCAGCAGTCTTTTAGCCTGCCCTTTACCGAAAAGGAGTGGACCAGCTGACTGCCCCTGTAAAGCAAGGCCTGCGTCTTATTGCGCCACAACACCTGCTCCCCCAGCACCAACTCGAAGCGCTCAGTGCTCAGGGCACGCAGGGCAGTGGGAGTCAGAAAGGTGGCCTGCAAAGCATTGTCCGTACCACTGAGCTGCGCCGGGCTGAATAATGGTAACCGATAAGGTCCCCAGGCCAGAGCATCCGCCATGTCTTCCGGTTGTTCGCCCCAGGTGGTAAACACGTCCTGCCGGGCAAAGGCATCCACTGCCTGACCTGCCCGTTCGAAGCCACCTCCGGGGAGTTGTTCTGATAAATTGAATGCAAACAGCAACACCAATAATGCCGTAACCGGCAGCACCGACAGGTACTTCACCGCCCGCCACGGAGCCGAAGACCGCTGTGCCAACATGTACAGTCGGCTCCTCAGATGGGCGGCAAAAGTATTGGCTAGTGGATGACAACTATGCCCCATGCGCTGCAAAGCCAGAAACTGTGCGTAGGTATGCCGGCTACCAATCTGGCGCGACACGTAGGCATCCGCTATATATTCATGTACCTGCTGAAGCGCTGTTCGGTAGGCATAGACTAGCGGATTGAACCACTTCAATATCAAATAACATTCCATCAGCAGCACATCCAGGCTGTGCCGCTGCCGGACGTGCACCAGTTCGTGCTCAAGGATAATACGCTTAGCTTCAGGCAGGTCTTCGCCTTTCCAAAATACATAACTAAAAAAACTGCTGGCCGGAATGTCCCGGTCGGGCATCAGCAAAGTGTAGCGCCCCTTTTGCTCCCGCCGGCTCCTACGGATCAACCTCCGCAGCGCCAACAGGCGCAAACTCAGCCGGCTCAGCATAAAAAGCGCACCCGTCAGATAAAGCCCTACCAAAATATCAGCCAGGCTCAGGGCAAAAGCAGGCGTGGGCGCCATGAGCTGCCCGTAAATCTGCAGCTTCGCTGACGCTGCTTCCCGCACCATTGGCAGGAGCACCTCCCCCGCAACGGTAGAGGGAGCCACTGCCTGCTCAACATGAAGCAGAGGTATAGCAAAAGACACCGCCGGCATCAGCAACAGGTACGCCCGGTTGAACTGAAAAAAGGTTTCGCGGCGGAGCAAAAAGTAATAGAGCGCGTAAAACAGCGCCAGACAAATACTGGACTCCAGTAAATACTGCGTGACGCTACTGGGTATCATGATCCTCTTGTTTTTTGATCTTGTCAAGCAGGGCTTCCAGCTCACCGTAAGAAACTTCCTCTTCCTGTACGAAATGGGACAGCAAGGCCTCCGCAGAACTTTCAAAATAGGAGGTCATCAGGTGCCGGAAGGCTTTGCTCCGGTACTCCTGCTTGCTCACGGCCGGATAATAGCGGTTGCTTTTCCCGAAGGCTTCATGCCCAATGAAACCTTCCCCCTCCAACTTGCGCACCATGGAGGAAACCGTGGTAACTGGTGGCGGTGGCGGTGGAAGCTCCGCTACTATTTCTTTCAGAAAGGCCCGCTTTAGCTTCCAAAGCGCCTGCATGACAGCTTCTTCTTTTTCGTTCAATTGTCTCATAGGACAAGTATACAACGAAATTTTCGTTATATCAACTAAAACACCGTTTTGTAACGAAAAAATCGTTACCCTTCGATTTGCTGCCGGATATAAGCCTCCTGCCGCTCCTGTATATCAGCATCCGGAGCGTAGGCGGTGATGCGATAGGTATCGGGCCCAAGCTGTACGACATTAGCTGGATAAGCCGGAGCGGTCCAGGGTGAAGCGGCCAGCCATTGCTCCAGGCGCTGCTGGGCATTGGGGCCTTCCAACGTTACCTCAAAGGAAAACGGGGAGAGTGCCGTTTTTTCCACTGACCGGTAAATTGCAGGTTTCTGAATCAAATGATAAGGCAACACCAGCAAGCCACCATCTTCTCCGGCCAGCTGCACACTTCTCCCACGCAGCTGCAAAATTTTGTAGGCCCGGCCTTCATGACTCAGGTAATCCCCGGGGCGCAGGTCCCCTTCCAGCCGCAGCAAAAGCCCGGGGTAGAAATCCTTCCACCAAGGCCAGCCCAGCACGATCAGCAAAATGATCGTTGCCAGTGCAAAAACCGGGGAGGCCAGCAACAGGCGGTAAAAGGCAAAAACGGCCCAACTCAGCCATAAGGCCACGCCCGCTCTCAATAACAAGCCCTCCAGGCGCTGCCGCTGCCGCCGGCTCTTCACAAGAGGCAGCCCATACTTTTTAAGTGCGTACAGCAATGCATGGAGCAGCAAGGCTAACAGGCCAAGCATGAGCACTAACCCTAATGGCAAAGTGGACAATTGGATCATAGCATGCCTTTTTCGGTGAACAACTGTCCCAGGTAATAGCGGACTTCTGGCTTTAACTCCAGCACCTCACGCTCGTGGGGGACCAAAAGCTGACTGCGCTGTAACTCTTTGATCCGCCCCGCTGCCCAGTCGGCTCCTTCTGAAGCGAACAAACGGGTAAAACGCCGGTGGGTCAGCGCCCGGTGCAAGTACAACTGCAGCAGAATAAAGTACCACTTCGCATCGTCCAGAACCGGAAAATCCGGGCGGTGGATCTTAGTTTCTAACCTGTTACGGCCCTGTCCATTAGTTCTGAGATGGGCCAGCCAAAGGCGCAGCGCTATCCCGATATTCCCATCGCTTTGGCGGTGCAGCCGGCCAAACAACTGGTCCCACGCCTTCATCCGCACCAACTCCTCGGATTGCCCACCAATATACAGGGGTACTCCGCCGGTCTTATGACGGGCCCAAACCGCAGCACGCAAATGCTGAAGCGACAGAGGTCGGAGGATGACCGTGGCAATCATAGCTTCATCCACCGGGCTCTGTGCCCGAAGCACCTTCAGGGTATTCAAATTACAACTCAACAGGAAGACATGGCGCTTTCCGAAAGTCTGCACCGCCTCCAGCAGTTGCCCGAAGGCCTGACCCTGATCTGCCCCGCGCTGCCACCACAGCTCAATATCTTCGAGTAGAAATACGGTGCTGTCCGGGCTTTCTGCCAATAAAGCCGAAAGCACCCCTCTTTTCCCGGTAGCCTGCTCAAAGGCTTTTTGTAAGGCTCTCGGCGAGGTGGCACCGCCCTGAGGAGGAATGACTTTCAGGTAACTGCCCCCAAAAATCTGCCGCGTAGCGTACTCCAAAAAGTAGCTCTTGCCACTCAGGGCTTCCCCGGTAATCAGAATACCGCCGCCGGGCCCTTGCTTCCGGTCTTCCAGGGCTTCCTGCACCTGCAACAACTCCGCATCCCGGCTTTCTGAACGGGTCCGCAGATTGAGGTGCTTGCCTGAAAACAGCTGCCGGTAATAATAAGGATAGCCTTCCCGGACAGACTGAACCGGCCCAACGGCTTTGGCAAACACCCGAAGCCGGTCCCGGTCACTGCGCAGCGCCTGCTCCCGTCGCTCTACAGCAGCCTGTGCCACATCTTCCTGCTTTTGAGCGGCGTAGTCCCGCAGCCGTTCCCACTGCATCATTACGCTTTCCTCCAACTTGCGGCGCCAGGCAACAATACCGCGGCGGCGGCTTTCCTTACGCACGTACTGAGACAGGGCTTCTGCCTGTGCTATGATATGATCAATAGTCAGTGCCGATTCCGTGGCTTCAAATTGTTCCTCCAATTCTGCCTGAAATGCGGTGAATACATCTGACACCTCCTGTTCGAGCTCTGCGAGTTGCTCCTCCGATTTATCCAGAATACTGGAAAGGGCCTCATAACTTTCCGCATCCTCAGCCGCATCCACACCGTAGTGGAGCAAACTCCCGATATTGAAAATCTGCCCGCTCAGTGGGTTCAACTGCTGCCGCAGGCGGATGAGCTCGTTCTCCAGCGTTTGGGAAAACTGCGTGTCGACCAGGTAGTCGGCAATTTCGAGCAGGGATAACTTCAGTGGGGGCTGCCCTTTGGTCTGTAATGCTCTGAAGTCACGGCGTGTAGCCTGGTCCATAAGCTCAACTTCAACGGGAAGCGGCGAGGTGATACGCCCGGTTTGCTCCATAAAGTGCCAGAGTACGGATTCTGTATTGTCCAAATCCTCTTCATCGCGCTGAAAGGGGGCCATGGTCAGCGCTTCGGTAGCCCCATTTTCCAGTTGGGTCTTTAAGGTATGGCAGGCACGACCAAGGCTTTCCATTTGTGTAGTCAGCCCGCCTACGTACACTTCGCTCAGAGCATTCAGGGCATCGGTTTTGCCAGACCGGAGCAAAAGCGAGGTATGGGTCAGTTGCTGATTGACTTCAAAATTGCGGTGGAACAACTGCTGATTGTTTTTCCAGGAAGCGCTGAAGGCTTGAATGTCCTGTGCAGCTGCTTTGGCGGCTTTCCTGCCCCACTTTTGTTTTTCCTGTTTTAGCCATTTGCTGAGGTTGGCAGGCTGCTCCTGACGGCTAAGGGCATTGCAAAGCGCACGGTCTTCGTTCCGGAGCCTGATCAGCGGTTTCTCCACCATCCCTTCAACCTGCTGCCGGAGTTGTTCAAAGCCTTCCTCCAGCTGAGTAGTAGCTTCTTCCAGTAACACTGCCAACGGGCGGTTACTTTTTGGCTCCAGCTGTTGGTGAAGTTTACGGGCCAATTGCCGGGTAGCCAGCATCAGGCGGGCATTCAGTTGCCCAAAATCCAGCAAGACTTCCTGCAGGACCATTTGGTTTCGGCGGCGGGCCCATTTTAAGACAGGCCGCTTAAGCCTGACTTTTTTTGCACGCCCGGCGCCATTTTCCAGTACAACACGATGCGGCAAGGCTTCTAAAACCTGCTCACAGGAAGTTAAATACTGCTCCAGTGCTTCTGCAAGCAACTGCGAAAGGCTGTCCAGTTCCTGATGCCGGAAAGCAGCGGAACGCCCGAGAAGGTCCTCCAAATGGCCGACCAGCATAGGTACGGAAAGGGCTTGGTGTTCCGCTGCCGAATCCAGTATTGCCTTAAAAGCGGATTCCTGATCCACCACCCATTGCTGATAGTGCTGCTGTACCACTGCCAGTGCCCGGGCTGATAGCTGATCCATAGCCTTTTCCAAGCCTGAATCCAGAGCCTGCACCACCTCCGCCAGCTGACTTTCTTTGGGCATTTGCAGGTCATCGAGTGCCTGGTTCTTTCCGGGTTCGAAAATTTGTTTCTGTTCTAAATCCTTGAGGCCCAGCTCGGTCGTTTCAAAAGTAGACGATGCTTTGACCAGTAGCGTGGTGCCAATAAGCCCGACCAGTTCGTTGGTCTGCTTTACAAAAGTGGCTTCCGTCCCGGTTTGAATGTTGGGAATGCCGATGAAGATCAAATCTGCCTCTGCTGACATGGTCTTCATCAGATCGTAAAAAGGGGTGCGGTCCAGTGCGTTGTTAATGACCTTAATCTCGGCTTCCACGCGAAACTCATCCAGCAGCGCCTGAATGCGCTTCTCGATCATACGCCGGTCCACATTAAAGTCGTTGACCAGCAGCACCCGGACGCGGGCGTTACGCCATTCGTTGGAGGCACCGATGAAGCGGGCCAGGTGCAGCATCAGCTCGGCATTATTGCTGATGCCCCGCCACCACATATCGATCTGCTCCCGCTTTCGGAAGCCCCAGCGCTTGTCATAGTCCAGGTAAAGCACGTTGTAGTCCAGGTCGATCAGCCGTTCGGTCATTTGGGCAAACCAGATGGGGTCCTGTGTGTTTTTGGCCCAGCCCATGAGCACGGTATTGGGCTCCAGCCCGGAAAAGCCAAAAGTAGTAGCTATCGTCTCAATGCCTTTGTATACATTACTGACCTCAATGCGCCGCCCGAATACGCCGTACTTTTGCAGGAGGTCATCGTTGACTTTCTGTTTGTGTTTGGGGAAGAGCACCTTGGACTGCCGGTTCTCCACCAGGTCGAAGTTGGTCACCATTCCCACCTGACCCGCCAGCGTCTTCCCAAACTCGATCAAATGGGGGCGCTGCTCAGAGCTGCCGCTGAAGAGCATAATGTTGGGCTTCCAGTTCCGTTTGTGGTCTTCTGTAACTTCCATGCGCTTGAGCCCCGATTTGACCACCGTAGACCAGACACTCTGCCAGACATCGCCAGTACCCAGGCTCACCTGTTTGCGCTGCAGCCAGAGAAATACCCCACCAATCACCACCAGCGCAGCCACCATAGCCAGCATGTCCAGCTTAAACATGACCGCGAAGGTCGCCATGAAGCCCACCAGCCCAATCCATTTGCTTACGCGAAAGGACGGTTTAAAGTCAGAACTGGCCCAGCTTTCCAGAAAAAAGGCAATATTGATGAAGCCATAGGCCGCCAGATAAAACATGGAAACAATCCGGGCAATGAGGTCCAATTCCCCGATCAGAATGCCACCCTCTGCAATCAGGATGGTGAGGATAAGCCCATTGCGGGGCTCATTAGCCGCCCCTGAACCTTTGGCAAAGATGCGGGGCGTAATCCGGTCGAGCGACATGGCCTGCAGAATGCGGGGAGCACCCAAAATGCCACCAATAGCAGAAGACAGCGTTGCACCCCAGATGCCGGCAATCACCGCCGGGGCCCAGATCGATATTTTGCGCAAGATATTATAATCCGACCGGAGGATTTCCAGGTCTACGTTGCTGTAAAGAAAGATGGCCAGCGCAATGTACACCACAAAGCCCACGACGATAGCAGCAATTGTACCGACGGGAATATCCCGCTTGGGGTCAGCCAAATCTCCCGACATCGCAATACCTGCCGTGAAGCCGGTCACCGCCGGGAAAAAGATGGCAAAAACCGTTTCCATCGGCACCGTTTCGCTTACCAGCGTTTCCGGAATAGCGGCTTCAGCCGGGCTGCCGCCCATAAAAATCACCACCAGGGAAGCGACAATAGCCGCCAGGATAAAAAACTGCGTTTTAATAGCGACAGAGGTGCTGATGAAGGCCAAAACCATCAGAAGGAACAGGAATAAACTCCCGGTGCTCCGCATACCATTGATGTCCGTATTCAGCCCCAGGAAAGCATTGAAGCTCTCGGCAAAGCCCACCAGGTACAGCGCAATGCTCAAAGCTGTGCCCACGAACAAGGTCAGACCGATCGCCCCACCAATCGGCAGCCCAAGACTACGCGACAAGACGTAGTACACTCCACCGGCGCCTACTTTCTTATCCGTAGCAATGGAAGAGATGCTCAGGCCTGTACTGAAGGAAATCACGTGCGCAATGACCACGATGATAATCGAGCCCCAGAGCCCGGCATTACCGACCACCCAGCCCATCCGCATGTACATGATCACACCAAGGATAGTCAGAATAGAAGGCGTAAACACCCCATCAAAAGCCCGGAATTTCTTTTGTCTGCTCATTGTTGCCGAAGGTAAGAAATCTGCGCCTTCCGGGAAAATCCGTAATATTTCGGCCACGGAGAAAGTAAAAAGGGCTGAAAAGCGTTTATTATACGCAATACGAAGTGGTTTGCGACATCGGAGCAAGCCACTTCCCAGCGTAAATGCTGACATTGAGTAGGTTTGCTGTGGCAAACCACTTAATCGTCAGTATAATAGAACTATTCTATCAGCAAGACTTGCCTTACATGCGACTAACTGCCCTGATCCTTTTGATATTGCCCATTCTGGCCTTTGCCCAATCCGGCCTGCCCGAAACCGAAGACCTACAACAACAGTTGTCTGCAACAGATACCGCGCCGGAAGAAAGGGCCTGGGCCTACATTCAGCTCGCCCGGCAGCACCTTAGCCCGGACTGCCCCTGCTATCAGCCCGACTCCGCCTATCATTACCTGCGGGAAGGGCAACGGCAGTACCGCAAGCTTAACAACCGGGAACTCCGCAAAGCCGGGCAACTAGGGTACGATGAGCAGCAGGTCAATCAGTTGAAGCAGGACATACGGGAAGAGGGCCTAAAGTATTATCAGGCCAATGGCAGCAGCGCAGGGGTCGCCTATTACCTCGATAACTATGGTCGCCTCTCCCACGAGCTGCGCACAGAGGGTACGAAGTACTTTTTGGAACTCCGCTTCAGGGAACTGCAGAGTGAGAGTCAGTACGATAGCCTGAAGGCATTTGCAGAAACCTTCGCCCCCCAGCTCAAAGAATACCTGCCGTCCCTGCAGCCTCAGCTGGAACGCGCCGTATTTGAGGCCTTCTTCACCACTAAGGACAGTACCAACCTCAATGACCTCTTCCGGTTGCTCCGCGATTTCCCCGATGCCGCTCCCCTGCTCGATGCCCCCATCAGCCGGGCACTTTCGGAATTCCCGCTGATTACAAAAACCGAAAACATCCTCCGAGAGGCCGACCACCGCGACCTGCCCCAAACCGTGCGGGTCATCTACCTGTACCACTATTTCACCGGCGACTGGGGCGACCTGATTGGGTTCCAGAACCGCTATCCGTTCTATTCCGATAGCTTTAACCTGAAACGGGCCGTTACCGTTGCTCAGCTGGCCCCCGATCTTGACCTCGGCTTCACGGACGACCGGAAGGATGCTTTTGAGCGTTACATTGAGCTTGGCGCGCCCACCCAGAAAGCCTACTTCGCCCTGCAGCAATACATTGCCCGGGATGTGGAAGCTCAAAACTGGGAACGTGCCCTGGCCAAAGTCGAACAGTTTGCCGGCTACTTTGGGGAAAAAGACGAGCGCATTCAGCAGTTGCAGCAAATCCTCCGCGCGCCCTCCGAAGGCATTGCGCCCCGCAGCCTGGGCGATACCCTCAACTCCATTGACGGGGAATACGCCCCCGTGCTCAGCGCCGATGGACAGCGGATGTACTTTTGCCGAAACCGCAACGGGGACGAAGACATCTACTTTGCCGACCGCAATCCGATAGGTTGGAATTACCCGCAGCCTATCACCGCCCTTAATACCAAAAGCAGCCACGAAGCGCCACTCAACATCTCCCCCGATGGCAGCACCCTCCTGATGTACGATGGTGGCGTGGTGGAGTATACCGAGCGTACCGTTGACGGGTGGTCGCCCTCGGTGCCCTTCTTTCCGGAAGACCGCCGCCCGGACTGGCAGGGCATGTCTGCCATTTCCGCTGATGGGGAAGCTGTGATTTTCGCTGCCCGCTCTATTGATTGCATTGGCGCACGCAATGAGGACAACATCGACTTATTTGTCGCTTACCGTCAGGCCGACGGGCTATGGGGGCCGCCCGTCAATCTGGGTACCACCCTCAATACCCCGTTTGAAGACCGCAGCCCTTTCCTTCATCCCGATCAGCGCACCCTCTACTTTAGCTCCGATGGCCACGGTGGCTTTGGGGAGCTCGATGTCTTCGTCACCCGCCGGATTGGCGATGGCTGGACGGAATGGAGCCCACCTGTCAATCTGGGCAAAGACATCAATGGGCCCGGCTATGACTGGGGATACCGCATCAGTACGGATGGGCGTACGGCCTATTTCTCTGGTTTTGAGCCCGGTTGGAAAGAAGAACTGTATGAGATTGGCGTACCGGAAGCCCACCGCCCCATACCAGTTGCCACCGTGACCGGCACCCTCACCCGGCAGTCCGGTGCACCAGCTGATGCCTTGCTCATCGTCAATGAACTCGAAACCGGGGAAGAAGTCGCCAGGGTACACCCTGACCCGCAGACCGGACAGTACTTTATCACCCTGCCGGTGGGGCAGCGCTACAGCTATACCGTTACCGGCGAAGGGCTCTACCCTGTCGGCAACCATATTGATCTGCGGGATGCCACGGGCACAATGGAGAGAAAGGAAAATATCACCGTGCCTAGTATTTCCGAAGCCCGGGAGGCCGGGCTGTCCCTGCCCCTCAGGAACCTCTTTTTCGAGACCGACAGCCACACGATTGACCCCGCTTCCCACCCCGAACTCAACCGGCTTGCCCAACTCGTACAGGATTACGATCTTAAGGTAGAAATCGCCGGCCACACGGATAATCAGGGCGGAGCGGAATACAATAAGGCTCTTTCGCAACGGCGGGCTGATGCTGCTAGAGCTTACCTGTTACAACAAGGCTGTGCCCCTGCTCAGGTGGAAGCTACCGGCTATGGCCTGGAGCAGCCTCTTGAGGACAATGCCTCGGCTGAGGGTCGGGCGCAGAACCGGCGGGTGGAGATTCGGTTTCGGAAGTAAATTTCACTTTTAAATTAGGCGGTTGTGGTAAACACCCGCCTAATGTTCAGCCTAATCAAACCATAAACGACTTACTACATTTTGAATTACGCGGTTGTGGGACACGAGCGGAGCGACTGATGAAATAAACACCCGCCTAATGCTTAATCTAAAAACGACTTTACCGCCTCAACAAACTCCGATGGCTTCTCCATCCATGGCAAATGCCCCGCCCCCGGTAATACCACCAGCTGACTATCAGGAATCAGGGCGGCAGCCCGCTCTCCGTGGGCAACGGGAAAGAACGCTTCGTCCTCGCCCCAGATAATCAAGGTGGGGACTGGTACGGCTTTCAGCTCCTCATCTGAATACGTTTGTACCGCTTTGCCCCGGCCCAGGAAAAAGGGATAGCGCCCACCAGGCTTTCGGATGACCTCCATAGAATATTGGTGCCAGGCCGGATCCGCCACGAACGGATCTTTCATCACATTACTACCCAGCATACGCCCCCAAAACGGGGTTGGGAACAGCCGGTACAGGATCATCCGGGGGATAATGCGGCGGTCCCACTCATCGCTCATCCCTGCTGTATCCACGAGGATCAATTTACTGATGTATTCGGGAAAGCGCAGGGCAAAGGCGATGCTCACCGAGCCGCCCTGTGAGCTGCCTGCCAGGTAGCAGCGGCTGATACCCAGTATATCCAAAGCCGCTTTCAGCCAATCGGTATAAAACGCCTTGCTGTAGTCCGCCCAGGGTTTGTCCGACTCTCCGTAGCCCGGCTTGTCAAAAGCGATGACCCGGAAGTGGGGCGACAGCGGGCCAATGATTTTGTACCAGCTTGTAGCCCCGCCCCCGGCTCCGTGCAACAGGACTAGCACCGGCCCATCACCGGCTTCCAGATAGGAGGTGCGGATACCATTGGCTGTGATGAAGTGATGCTGCGCCGGCGGGTCGATCAGGCTTAGCAGCCGCTGGAAGGTGGGTGTGGATGGCAATGTGTAAGATTTTTGTAGGATATAACCCCGAGGCTGGGAAATTGGTTGAACAGCTAACTCTTCCTTACTGGTATGCACCACGAAAAGGTTGGTTATCTACTCATCCAAGGCACTGATTACTTTGTATTTTGCTCTGGGGTATGGAAAACGCACCACCTGTAATCCTGTTTAGCACATCACCATTTAACGATTTTCCCCACACCCAGCACCTGCCCGCTCTGCACCACCCGCCAAACATAAACTCCACCTGCCTGCCCGGCCAGCTCCACGCTATTCACCCCAGCCCGCAGCGGCTGACGGTGCACCTGCCGCCCCACCGCATCATACACTTCCAGCCAGGCATCCACCGGTAGCCAGCCGGGGCGTAGGGAGAGGCTGAAGCGCTCCCGGAAAGGGTTGGGGAAAGCAGTGGCAGCAATTGCTTCCTGCTCCTCTTCCGCCGTGCTGTTGGGCATGGTGAATTCCAGCTCTTTGCATTGTGTGCCGCTGCCATTGGCGTTGCTCACCGTGAGGCAGACCTCGTAGGTGCCGTAGCCGGGGAAAGTATGCTGCGGCAGCGTATCCGTGCTCGTGCTACCCTCACCGAAGTCCCACAGCCACTCGGCGGGTTCGTAGTCGCTCAGGTCGTAGAACTGCACCAGGAAGGGCTCCAGCGTATCCTGCTCGTAGCGCCAGCGGGCCAGCGGAATATTGTCGATGCCGAGGGTGTCGCAGGGGCTGCCGTCTATGGGGCCCAGGCGGTAATTGGGCTGGTTGGGGATGGAAAAGGCATTGAAGGTGGGCAACTCTATGCCGTGCTGCTCGATGCGGCAGTCCGGAC
This sequence comes from uncultured Phaeodactylibacter sp., assembly GCA_913057245.1. GTDB lineage: Bacteria > Bacteroidota > Bacteroidia > Chitinophagales > Saprospiraceae > Phaeodactylibacter. Next base: position 2,758 of record CAJXNH010000029.1, on the reverse strand, counting down.
AGTCGGCATCTGGGTTGTGGATGACGTGCAGGCTGGTAACACCGTTGTTGGAAGCGATATAGATTTTGCCGTCGGGGGCTAGCTGGCCCTGGAAGAAAGTGGTGGGTAGAAAATCCAGATGGCCGTCGTACTCCGCTACCAAGGTGCGAGTGGATTCGATGTCTTCGGTCCAGAGATCATATTGATAGAGATTAATAGAAGACATTGTATATAGGTAGCGGGAATTTTTAGAAATAACAGCACCCGGGCCTACCCCGTAGGCAGGATAATTAAATTGCCGGAAATCACTGAGCAAGCCAGTACAGCGGTTAAAATCATATATTGTAGTATATTCCCCATCCTCCAGACTAATACCGTTGAACCGAATGTGTTTAGTTCCATCCGGAGAAAAAAAAGCTTGCCCAACTCCAGAGGGTACCACATCCCCAATTTCTTGTATGCCTTCCAGTCTAATGCCAGAAGGCGTAAGCAAATAACGGTAAAAACGGTTACTATCAAATTCCGGCATAATTATCCACCAATCTCTTCCATTGGCGTGGCGGCAGGCACTAAGCTTACCAATATCTAGGGTGTCGCTCAAAAGCAGTTCTTTGCGTACCACTACAGCCCCTAAGCCTTCGGCACCCGACTGATCAATTTCAGAAGAGTAAATTTTTTCACCTACCCCAATCATTTGTCCGCCAATCTCATATCTATTGGTCTGTGTGTTGATTAATGCAGCTCGAGAGGAATCTTCTGGAAATGGCAGTATCAAACCCGATTGAGGGTATAACCAACCAGCTGAAAAATCTCCATCGAACCATTCGTCTCCATTGAACATTGATACATGTTCTTTATTATATACCCCTTTCCCGTTAAAAGAACAGATGAAGCTCCCCCCCTTGTCACTATAACTAACATTATTCGCATCAAAAAACATACTACCTTTTCCCTCATTTGACGCAATATGCAGTGTTTCATCCTTGAAAGAAAGTATAGATAACCCAAAAGAGTCATTAACAGGGGTCCCCGGCCCGCCTCCATATCCTAAAATCCAGTTGTAATCATGCATTTGAGCGTATATCACAGCCGTGGGCAGCTGCGTGCTTATTATAATAACAATCAGGACGTTGTACAACCAGCATCTTGTGAAAGTAACTGAGCCATGCTGTTTTTCTGTCATGAGCATAACATATACGTTTAGGATAAATAGAGAAGAAGCCGGGGCACAGCTAAAAACAGTGCCCCAGGCTATAAAAAGACGTTACTGCTTGATCAATTTAATGGTAGAAGAGCTGCCATCCTTTAACTGCAAAGCCAAAAAGTATAAACCTTTTGTATAGTTTTCTAAACTCAACTCGAACATGCGCGCTCCTTCGTCTAACCGATGCTGAGTTATTAACTGCCCCATGGCACTGTATACCTGAAGCTGTCTAGCATCAGCTGCCCACTGTAAAGTCACTTGCGCTTGGGCTGGATTAGGGAATACTTTTAATTTGGCAACCTGCTCTGAGCGGATTGTAGTGTTGCCCGGCTGAGCGATTAGCTGTTTTACACTGCAAAGCAGGCTGTCATTGTAGCTTGTAGATTGGTAGGCAGATAGCACCGCACGGGCGTGCAGTACTCCGGGGCCACCAATATAAGGGCATTGGTTGGCGATGCCCTTTAGCGTATCCAACTGTAAGCTATCCAATACCCAATCTCCTTGGGCCACATTGGAGAGCAGTAATTGATAGACCTGTAGTTCCAAATCAGCAGCAAGGAGTGTATCGGAAGCGCCTTGCCCGTAGCCAGTGAGGTCCATTGCATTCAAAACAGAAGCTTCCTGCCACTGTAGGGCCCACGCCCGGCGGGTAGCCATTGTGACACCCAGTAGGGAATCAAGGTCACGGAACGCTTCGAATAAAATAGCGGAGTCCATGGCTGTAGTCGCATTGTGCAAGTCTTCGTATACCTCATCCAACTCTGCGTACAACATCGTTACACTATCTTGATTGGCAGACCAGGCTTCCTGTTCGGCTAAGGTGAGGGCAAACATGCTGTTATGCCCCCGCTCCAAGCTATCTAAAGTCTCCAATGTCTGTCCGGTCTGATCATTGTGGAAGGTATCCAACTCGAGGTGTTCAGTAAGCAAACCCGGGTATACTTTTACCTTTTGGTATAGGCTGCGCTTCACCCGCCAATCCATGACCGGCTCACTTTCAAACGCGCCCGTCAGTAATAGCGAGTCCAGGCGTGTTTTTTCTTTTTCTCCTACGTATAAGCTACACCCTTCATCTACGGCGCAACTGTCAGCTGCTTGACCTGCATCCGGTAAAAACCATTGTATCATGGCATTAGGCACATCAATACCATTAGGATATAGTACACTTCCTTGACTTCCCTGTACAAAATATCTCGAAGCAGAAACATCAAAAAACGACCCCACATGCCGAGCCGAGGCATCACTATAAGTCCCAAGCCACTGATTACCCGGATGAAGTTGCACGTCTATGAACGTATTGGTTTCACAAAGGAGCCCAATGTCATGCGTATTCAGCTCATTCTGCCGGATGCTGCCCGGGCTGTTGCCTCTGAAGCGCAGTCCGACTGTATGGCCGTCGGTGCTGTTGCAGCAATAGACTCCGTGAGGGTGATTGATCGCCGTTATGCCCCGGCTATTTGCTTGTCCCGGAGTAATGGCGTAATCAATAGTATTGGCTAAGATGACATTGCTTTCGCCTTCTTCCACGAAAATGCCAGAGGGGCCGCCTCGGGTCATGAGGATTTGCGTACCAAC
>CAJXNH010000028.1 GCA_913057245.1 uncultured Phaeodactylibacter sp. | reverse complement strand
GATTACTCATATCTTATTTGCTTTTCTTTCTTGCTGAATTACCCTTCTTTCATAGCTTCCTTCGCCCACTTGTCCCGATCATCGGGGATAGCCCAGGCAGAACCACTATTTTCCAAACTGTTGAACATCGGCAGCCAATCCTGCGGGCCCTGCGAGAGGGTCAGGATTTCGTAGCGGCGCATCTTCAGGATAGGGTCTAGCGGATTGATAAGGACCGGGCAGGCCTCTACACAAGCATTGCAGGTCGTGCAGGCATGCAGTTCTTCCGGTGTGGTATAATCGAACAGCGTCTTGCCGTCGTCGTAGTTGTCTTTGCTGAGCGGTTGGCTCTTGTCTTTGGCAAACTCTTCGGAACCCGAATCCAGGTTGCGGCCAATTTCTTCCGCCCGGTCGCGGATGTCCATCATCACCTTACGTGGAGACAGTTTTTTGCCGGTGATGTTGGCCGGGCAAACCGCCGTGCAGCGACCGCATTCGGTGCAACTGTAGGCATCCATGACGTTTTTCCAGCTCAATCCAAACACATCACTTGCACCAAACTCGGGCAGCTCTTCGCTCATATCCGCTTCATCAAAAGCCGCCTCAGGGTCCATCATACTGCGGACCTCTTTGGTGATTTCGTCCATATTGTCCATCTCGCCACGGGGCTTCAGGCGGGCGTAGTAGGTATTTGGGAAAGCCAGCAGAATGTGCAAGTGCTTGGAGTACGGCAGGTAGTTGAGGAAGGTCAGCACCATCGCAAAGTGGAGCCACCACCCTACCCTTTCCAGGATAATCAGCGTGCCTTCGCTCATGCCGCCAAACAAGGCCGGACCAAGCCAGCTGCTTACCGCCAGCGTGCCGGTGTCTTTGTAGTGCTCCGGGGCCATTTGCTGCAGCACCACATCCGTGCCATTCATGGTAAAAATGCCAATGAGCAGGATGATCTCAAAAATGAGGATGAGGTTACCATCCAGGCTCGGCCAGCCCTTCATTTCCGGCTTCTTGAAGCGGGGCAGCTTCAGCAGGTTGCGGCGGGCCAAGAAGATAAAGGTGGCGAAGAAGGTCAGCAGGGACAAGACCTCGATGAAGCTGATGACAAAGGTGTAGAACCCGCCTAATTTGTCCGCAAAAAAGCGGTGCTCGCCGATGATGCCGTCAATGAAGATTTCGATCAGCTCAACCTGAGTGATGACAAATGCGGCGTAAATAATGAAGTGCAGAACCGCCGGAATCCAGCGCTTGAACATCTTCCGCTGCCCGAACGCTACCAGCAGTACATTGCGCCAGCGCTCTCCCGTGTCACCCGTTACCGCTTCGTCCTGCCCCAGCAGGATATTGCGCCGGACTTTACCAAAAGCTTTTACAGCAACACCTATGGCTACTGCGCTTATCAGAATGAAGGCAATCTGTTGTACCATATACTTATTATCTTTGCTCAGCGAATTTTCGCTAAAATAAGGTATCCCTGCGGAAATATAAGCCATATTTCCGGTTCTTTACTAAAAAGTGAGACGCAGTCTGGCAGATTGCGGCGTATTTCACTAATTTTGAGGGACGCATAGCGTAATTAAATGCCGACCACAATGAAGATACTCAACCACAGTCAGATTCAACAGAAGATTAAGCGCCTCGCTATAGAAATACTGGAAGACAACTACGAAGAACCGGAGCTCATTCTGGCGGGTATCAATAATAACGGCATGGAGTTCGCGCAGATGCTGATGCAGGCTTTGCTCAACATTACTGATCAGCACATCACGCTCACCCGCATCCGGCTCAATCCTGCCGCCCCGCTCAAAGATGGCATCAACCTGGAAATGCCCGCCCCGGAACTGGAGGGTAAAACCATCATTATTGTGGATGATGTGGCCAATACCGGGCGCACCATTTTTTACGCTGCCCAGCCACTCATGACCGTACTCCCCAAAAAGGTGGAGGTCGCCGTACTGATAGACCGGACGCACAAGACTTTCCCAATACGGGTGGACTATGTGGGCCTTTCCCTGGCCACAACACTCATGGAAGACATTGACGTTCAGATCCGGGATGTGAACGAACAATCGGTATTTCTCAACTAGTGCTTTTAGCAGATAATGCAGCCTGCAGTTCGGGCATTTTCGCTTTCATCGCCGCATAGCCGATATCGTGTATTTCCTGGTATTTATTCAGGTGCAGAATAGTGTACTTCCGGATGCCTTCCGGTTCCACCAGCAAATCGCAGAGGTCGATACTGGGCTGGGTGTTGGCCAAAATCGACAGATCGAAGCAGCGCTGAGCGATGCCAAATACGTTTTTCACATCTTTCTTTCCGGCAAGCAGGGTGGGCATGACATTAACACCCAGTACGAATTCAGCCTGATCGCGGATGGCAGCCACGGGCATGTTTTCCAACAGCCCCCCATCCACATACTGCTGCCCGTCGATTTCCACTGGCTGGAAGATGAGCGGGATGGCAGAAGAAGCGGCGACCACATCGAAAAGCGGCCCACTGCTCCGGATTTCGCAGGCCCCCGAATTCAGGTTTGAAATAGCGATATAGCAGGGAATGTTTAGCGCCTCAAAGCGATCTTCAGCAATCGTTTCCTGCAGACGTTCCTTTAGGTAGGTGTGTTTGGTCAGCCCGGCGTAGGGCAGCCCGACTTTGAAAAACTTGAACAAGCTGGCTTCCTTAACCAGTGCCAGTATTTCAACTGGTGATTTGCCAGATGCATAGAGCGCGGCTACAATAGCTCCGGCACTGGTACCCGAGAGGACATCCGGCTTGATGCCGTGGTCTTCTAAGGCCTGAAGCACACCGATGTGTGCAATACCCCGTGCGCCACCTCCGGAAAGGGCAATCCCCAGTTGATATGGTTTTTCCATGTTGGAAGATTAACAAGGCGGGCACTGGTAACAGGCCCGCCTTGTGGTTTTTTACTTAATCATCAGTGGCTCTGTCCAGATATGCTGCCCATTGCGGAACACTACGTTATAGAGGCCCGCTGGCAGTTGGCTGAGGTTGAGCGTATGCGTACCATAAAGGTTGCGCAATTGCTGCACCGGCTGACCAAGCGCATTGAAAAGCGTGACCTGTTCAACATCTACTGTTGTCTCCAGTACTACTATACCTTGTGCAGGGTTCGGGAAGACCTTCACCTGCTGCCCGAGTTGCTGATCCACCGTATTATCGATGAACTGCACGTCCTCCAGGTAGCGGGGAATAATCTGATAGCCCTCATCAAACGGGCTGTCGGAGTCAAACTGACCACCGATGCCGGTAATCGACAACAATGCGTTGTCAGGGGAGGTGGTTCCCGCCAGAGTCGTATTGTTGTCTACACGTACGGTGAAGGTGTTTGTCCCATCGGTCACTTCCACATTAAAGGAAGCGCCCGAGTCATCCCATGCAGCAGGGTCTACCAAAGTTACGCTCGACAAGACAACCAGGCTGGACTCCGTCGTTTCATCAAGTACTGATACCTCATCCGGATCCAGCAGACTGTTGCCGGTACTCACCACCTCCAGCTCTTCCAATGCAATTTGCGTTAAGCCATTGAACTGATCGATGGTACCCCGTACCACCAACTCATCGCCCTCGGTAACGGTATAGCCAAAGTCCTCGCTGGCACTGAAAACGCCAATACCTTCGCCGGTTGCATCAATGAGGGTAAATTGCAGCCCGTTACCACGCAGATTAACACCATATACAATGCCCTGTAATTCACAGGCAACGCCTAAAGAGTCGGCCACACCATCACTATCTACAGTAGTCACCGTGCCAATGCTGTAGGGCGGGAAGTCTGATCCACCACTGCCCGAGTCATAAGGGTCAATATCTGCCATATAGCGGGGCAGCAACTGGTAGCCCTCATCAAAAGGCGAGCTGCTGTCAAACTGCCCGCCAATACCCGTCACATTGAAGGTACCGGTTGGCGCTGGCAAATCGAAAAGATCCACATCATTATCAATGCGCACGGTGATGGTATTGGTGCCATCGGTAACCTCTACGTTGAAGCCGGAGAAGCCATCTCCCCATGCAGCGGGGTCAACCAGGGTAACATTCTCAATCGTGACGAGCTGTGACTCGGTTGCTTCGCCAAGTGCAGTAATGATATCGGGGGTTTCCAGGGCATTATCAGCTGAAATAAAAGTGACGTTCTCTACTTCAATTTGTATCAAACCATTGAACTGATCGATCGCACCTTCCACCAGTACCTGATCACCTTCGGTGACCGTGTAACCAAAGTTTTGATTGCCACTAAATACGCCGATGCCATCTCCTGCCTCATCGATGATAGTAAACTGCAGACCATCCGGGCGGAGGTTCACGCCGTGCACCACGCCACGCAGGGCGCAGGTCACACCAAGAGAATCGGCAGCGCCATCCGCATCAGTGGTGGTCACCGTACCAATGGGGTACTCCGGGAAATCCACCGGGCAAAGCACATTCACCGTAACGGTTGCGGAGGAACAGCCTTCCGCATCGCAAATCTCATAGTCAAAAGTCGCCTCGCCACAGAAACCGGCATCCGGAGCGTAATCCACCTGATTATCTGCGTTGAGCACAGCGGTGCCATTGGTATTAGCGCCGGTCGTCAGTTCCACGGAAGTCAGTGGGTTAGGCGTTTGGTCATTGGCCAGGATATCAATGGTGATACCGGTTTCAAAATCGGTAGTCACGACATCATTATTGGCGGAAATCATAGCTGTACCACTTGGGCTGTAGGTACCAACCGGTACGGGAACAGCCGCACCGGTATTGGTTGCCTCATCGTCCAGCGCATTGGGGCCGCTGAAAGACCAGTTGCCGAGCACAAAAGTACTGCCATCCGGCCCGGTACCGTTGACCCGGTAAGCCCAGCCATCCTGGTATTCCCAGGCTGCACCGGTGCCATCCACGTTGATATCGCCGAAGACATCAATGACGTTGCCTTCAAAGAAAAGTTCGATGGCGTCGTCGCCGTTGATATTGACAGCGCCGCTTTCATCTGTGAAATCCGGGGCAAAGCCGAAGAATTCCTGGAAGGCCATATCGTCCCCACTTGTGAGGTAAAGGTATTGGCCTTCGGAAGCGCTGACGGCCGGGAAGGTGTATTCTTCACCATCCGTACCACCACCGTTGTTGGCAGAGCCCACACCATAGGCACTCAGGTCGGCAATATCAGCAGTGGCGTAGACCTCAATGCCTTTCGGCAGGCCACCGGGCAGGGGGCCGTCATATACTGAGGTCAGGATAAGCGCAGGGTTGCCGGCAGGTGCACTTTCCACGGTGACCGTACCCACCATGCCCAGCCCCGCGTGCGGGTCACACTGATAGGTGTAAGTCCCGGGGATGGTAAAGACATATTGGAAAGTCCAGGCGCTGGAGCTGGCGTTGCCGTTGCTGAAGCTTTCCGGATTGTCCGGATAGACCGATTGGTCGCCGTTTACATTATGGAAGCCGTTGAGGTTAGTCCAGGTAACGGTATCCCCTACGCTGATGGTCAGGTTTTCAGGGCTGTAAAAGTTGCTTTGCACATCGACGGCAAAGTTCTGTTGGGCCTGCACGCACCACGAAAGCGCAGTGAGCAGGAGGGAAAGTGTTAGCATTCTTTTCATAAATCGGAATATTTTTTGATTTGACTGAGTGCAGCACAAAAATAGGGGAAAAGGAGGCAAATGGCCGAAAGGTGATAAAAAACTTTGCGTTAAGTCTGTTTGAAATGTTTCGGTATAAAATTGTATTCCCGGCGGGTGAATTCAAGAAATACTGTGCAAAGGCCCTTATTATTAAAAAAATATTCTAAATCACAAGTTTCCCTACTTGTTTTTGAGGTAGTTTGCCGACAAAAGTTAACACACCCTTAACATAAGGTGCTTAAATTAGCGGCGATTTTAGGAAATAACTCCTTATCAATCATCAAAAACGCTAGTTTTATGAGCTTTACAAACCTTATGCGAGCCCTTGGCGCTTTGGCGCTGATGCTGGTCTTCAGCACAGCCTCTATGGCACAGGGTGTGACGACATCCGGTCTTCAGGGCCAGGTGACAGATCCTTCCGGTGAGTCGCTGATCGGCGCAAACGTTCTTGCGGTACACCAGCCTTCCGGAACCACTTACGGTGCGGCAACCAACGTAAATGGCCTGTACCGTATTCCCAGTATGCGTGTAGGTGGTCCTTACCTGATCAAGATAACCTATACGGGTTATCAGGAGCTGGTTAAGGAAAACGTCTACCTGTCTCTCGGCCAGACTTTCCAGTTTAATGCTGTACTGCAGGAAACGGCTTACGAGATCGACGGCATAGAGGTAGTTGCCAACCGCAACGACATCTTTGACGGTAACGCAGATGGCCAAAAAACGGTAGTAGATGAGCGCCTGATCAACGATGTACCAACGATTTCCCGTTCCATCGCTGACTTTGCCCGTCTTAACCCTTTGGCAAACATCGACGAAGGCGGTGATGGTTTCTCCATCTCGCTTGCTGGTCAGAACAACCGATTCAACACCATTTACTTTGATGGTGCAGTAAACAACGATGCATTTGGTTTGGCCGGCTCTGGTACGAATGGCGGTCAGACAGGTGTTTCGCCAATTTCTCTCGATGCGATCGAGCAATTCACCATTTCTGTAGCACCTTTCGACATCCGTCAGTCTGGTTTTGCCGGTGGTGCGATCAACGCCGTAACCCGTTCTGGTACAAACGATTTCGAAGGCTCTGCCTACTACTTCATGCGTAACGAATCACTTGCAGGTACCATGCCTGGTGGTGAGGACCGCGGAGAGCTGGCTAACTTCTCGGCTCAGACCTACGGTTTCCGCCTCGGTGGACCAATCGTGAAGAACAAGCTCTTCTTCTTCGTGAACGCTGAACTGCAGCGCGATGAGACGCCACAGCCATTCAACGTAGACTCTTACAACGGTACTCTTGATGCACAGGGTATTGATAATCTGGCTAACCTGTTTCAGGAGCGTTACGGTTACGACGCAGGCTCCTACGCTGATAATACTGCTTTCCTGAATGGTGATTTCGTTCTTGGTAAACTGGACTGGAACATCAATCAGAAGCACAGACTGAGCTTCCGCCACTCTTACCGTACCGCTGAAAACCTGGAGGCACGCCGTTCCGGAAACACCTCTATCGGGTTCATCAATGGTTCTGAGTACTTCGTTTCTTCTGTAAATTCTTCTGCTCTGGAGTTGAACTCTGTATTCAACAACAGCTGGGCGAACAAACTGACAGTTGGGGCGACAATCGTACGTGATGACCGTGACCCGTTTGGTCAGCAGTTTCCTTCCGTATCCATTGAAGATGGATTTGGATCCATCACCCTGGGCGCGGAGCGTTTCTCTACCGCTAACCGCCTGGATCAGGATGTGATCACCATTAACAACGATCTTACCTTCTATAAAGGCAAGCATTCTGCCCTCTTTGGTGTCAACTTTGAGTATTTCAATGCTGCTAACCTCTTCATTCGTGAAAACTATGGCTACTACGAGTGGCTGAACGACGAAGATGATGATGGCAACCTGATTACTGGTCTTGATCAGTTTCTGGACGGAGCACCCGCAACAGAGTTCTCCCGCTCCTTCTCTCAGGTTGATAATGTAGCTGGTGATGAGTCTGATGCCATTGCAGCTTTCGAGCAAATGCTGCTTGGTTTTTACGTACAAGATGAGTACCAGGTGAACAGCCGCCTGAAACTTACCGGTGGCCTTCGTGTTGATTTGCCAATTTGGCCAACTGATATCCCTTTGAACAATCAGTTTAACAACGAAACGATTCCACTGATCGAAGCTCAGGGCTATGACCTTCGCGGTGCCCGTACCGGTTCCTTCATTGGTACGCAGGTGGCGTTTGCACCTCGCTTTAGCTTCAACTGGGATCCAACCGGCAAAAACAAAACGCAGGTACGTGGTGGTATTGGTATCTTTACTTCCCGTATTCCTTTGGTATGGCCAGGTGGTGCATTCAACAACTACGGCCTGAATGTTGGTGGTGTAGAGCGCAATAACGTAGCGTTTATTCCTGATATTCAGCGTCAGCCTGTTGGCTTCGAAGACGATGGCACACCAATCCTGCAAGTTGATACTGAAAACCCTGCACCTTCCGGGCAAATTGACCTCTTCGCAGAGGACTTCAAACTGCCACAGGTCATGAAACTCAACCTTGCTGTTGACCAGAAGCTCCCCTGGGGGCTTGTGGGTACCCTCGAAGGTATCTTCTCCCAGAATATCAACTACGTACGTTACCAGAACTTCCAACTGAAGCCGGCTGAGCGTAACCTAACTGGTGCCGGTCCTGATGAGCGCCCATTGTTCAAAGGTGTTTCCGCTGGTTTTGGCGACGATGTAGTCGACCCTACTTACACCGGTATCTACCTGGCTAGCAATACGGACGAAGGATACAGCTACAACTTTGTAGCCAGCCTGACCAAGCCATTCACCAATGGCTTCAGCGGTATGCTGTCTTACTCTTATGGTGATGCATTCTCCGCATTTGACGGTACTTCTTCTCAGAACAGCTCTCAGTGGCGTGGTTATCACAACCCACAGGGCCGTAACACGATCATTGACGCCCAGCGTTCTATCTTCGCTCCTGGCCATCGCGTTATCGGTCAGTTTGCCTATGAGCTGGATTATCCAATCGTAGGTGGCTTCGGTGGCAAATCCAAACTGTCTGTGAACTTCAACGGTCAGACGGGAGGCTTCTTCTCATATGTAGTGGATGCAGCTAACTTCCGCTTTGTGGATGATGGTGGCTTCAGCGATAACGAACTGTTCTTCGTCCCAGAATCTATCGACCAGATTCCTCTCGTTGAAACAGAAATTGACGGTGTTACTTATACTCCTGAACAACAGTGGGAGCTGCTCGACGCTTATATCTCTAACAACGACGGACTCAACGATTTCCGCGGCGACTACGCAGAACGGAATACCGGCGTTATGCCTTTCGAGTTCACGATGGACCTCCGCTTCCTGCAGGATTTCTACGTTGAGCTGCCAAATGGTAAACGCAATACGCTTCAGCTTTCCGTTGATATCTTCAACTTTACGAATATGCTGAACCCGGAATGGGGTATCGTTCGCTTCGGACCTCGGTTTGACAACTACGGCATCGTTCAGTTGCAGAACAACCTCGGGTTCCCTCCGGGTACCACAACAACGCCTGAGTACACAATCAATCCAGACCTGGTTCAGGGTGAAGACCCCTGGGAAGGCAACCTGGATGACGGTGGCCTGCGTTCTTCCCGCTGGCAGATGCAAGTCGGTCTGCGTTACATCTTCAACTAAAGCATCTATAAACCTCTCAAGGTTTTAGATATAGCTTTCTAGTTGGTAACCTAAGCCAGTAGTTCGAAAATTCGGGCTACTGGCTTTTTTTGTTTAATCCTTTGAAACAAAACCCTCAACAAGCCCGTTAATACCTTGGCAAAGGCACAAAAACCTAACCCAACGCATGAAAACACTTTTTATCTGTGTGAGCCTATTCCTGCTCGCACCTGCCCTTTGGGGGCAAAAAATGTCGAATCCTTCGTTCGACCCACTCATTGCTGCTTACGAGCAGCGTGTTCCTTCCACTTCAGTTTCTTCAGTTAATAAATCGATAAGCAGGCCGCTCATCAGTGCACACAGAGGAGGTCGCTTTATTGCGGGGTACCCGGAAAATGCCTTGGAGACCTTTCAGTTTGTAGCTAAGCAAGCACCAGTTATTGTGGAGTGTGATGTGAATATGTCTGTCGACAGCGTCCTTTTCCTGCTCCATGATAATACCCTGAACCGGACCACCACCGGCTGCGGACCTGCACAGGAAACGCTTTGGTCAGAAATTCACGATCTTTTCCTAAAGGATGACTATGGCACCGTTACCCGTTACCATCCGCCAAGCTTGGACGAGGTCCTGCATTGGGCAGGCAGCGGGCATCAGCTTACGCTTGATGTGAAACGTGGGGTGCCCATTGAAAAAGTGGTGGAAACCGTTAGAAATATGGGCGCGATTGATTATGCCTCTGTCATTACCTACAACTATGAGGATGCGCTGAAGGCTTATCTGGAAGACCCACGGATCAGAATCTCGGTCAATATCCGCAATGAGGAAGAGCTAAAGCGTTATATTGACGGCCCGTTCAATCTTAAGAATCTTATGGCTTTTACCGGCCTTACGGAGCGGCCCGCCTCATTTTACCGACAGCTCAAAGAAGCCGGTATCACCGTAATTATTGGAACGATCGGCAACCTTGACCAAAGCGCTACTGCAAAGGGCGACCGCGTTTACCACCAACTCTACAAAGCAGGCGCTGATATTTTGGCTACAGACCGCCCGCTGGCCGTTCATAAGGCGTTTTTGGATTAAAAATTTTGAAGCCATAAAGCATGCAGAGATAGCTCAACACTTCAAAACGCTATACTTTATGGCTTCAAAATTATCTGCTTACAGAAAGTTAACCAGCTCTACCTCAAAATAAAGTACAGCATATTCGGGGATCCCCTGTGCAATGGGCCCGCTCCTGCCGTCGTTGATGCCATATGCTAAATTAGAGGGCACAAAAAATTGAATCTTTCCTCCCCTCTTGATGAGCGGGATTGCAATGCGCCACCCATTAATCGTTCTCGACAAGTTTAACAAAACAGCATCCCCTTCCTCAGTTTCATCAAACACCGTTCCATCCAGTAAACTGCCCTTGTAATGCACCAATATCTGTGAGCTTGCAGTTGGAAAAGAAGCCCCCTCTCCTTCTTCTTCAATAATATAGTACACCCCAGACTCGTGCCGTACAGCATCTTCCATAAGGTTATTAGCCTCAAGGTAATCCACAATCGTTATTTCGTCCTCGTCCGAACGGTCTTCTTCAGGCACTCGCCCAAACTGCTGCCGCTCGCAGCCTGGCCCTAGCAGCACAGTAACAGATAGCAACAGAAAGAAAAGCTTATTCATAGCATGTATATTTGAAGTGTTCAATAATTCCGTTCGCAAAAAAAGGAAAAAAACATGAACTCTGCGATTGGACAAGCTAAAAACAACGTTTGTAACGTTACCTTTACTTTTACGTATAACGTGTTGACCTCCTTTTTCGCGCCCTCAAATGCTGTAAGTTCTTATATTACGCCAAACAGACGCAACCATGAATGACAATTTTTGTGTATTCCTTGATGCGGGGCACGGTGGTGTGGCACCTTCAGGGCAATACACCACAGCACCGGGCAAACAGTTTCAGCATCAGCAGGGCCAGTTTCATAATGGCTCCTGGTTTTATGAGGGGGTATGGAACCGGACTTTGGTTGCCCGGGTCATTCATAAACTCGATATCCTGGGCATTCGTTACCTGCCTGTTTACCACGAGTATGTCGACTTCCCCCTGCAGTACCGCGTTGATCAGGCCAACTGGTACTTCCGCAATTACCGGCGGGGCATTTTCCTGTCTACCCATGCCAATGCTTCCGGGGTTGGCGCACGGGGGTATGAAATTTACACCTCCCCCGGTATCACCGCTTCTGACCGTATTGCCGATGCGCACTGGGGGCACGTCCGCGACCTGCTGGGTGACCGCATTACGATGCGCACAGACCGGTCTGATGGGGATTACGACAAGGAAGCCCGGTTCTACGTTCTTACCCGTACGGTAATGCCCGCAGTACTGATTGAGCATTTGTTTTTCGACAATTTCCAGGATGCGCAACTCCTCATGGACCCCGAAATTGTAGACCGCTTTGCTGAAGCACAGGTACGGACCATCATTGAATACATCAATAGCCTGTAGCCCACGCCAACTACAATTCAAAAATACCGTATGGTCTTCCCATAAGTTCTTTGTACTTTTGAAGCTTACCGCTATGGAAACCTCCTGGCGGTAAACGAAGAAGACAAAGAACATAATCCTATGAAACTTAAGCTTTTACTCCCCGCTCTGAGCTTATGCCTGTTGCAATGGTTCAATATTAATGCTCAATCCGGCTCTTTACCCAACGCCACGGTTCAGCTCTCCCCACCCAACGTCGAGCGGTTGATCCGCGAAGATGCGTCCAACGGTATGCACAGCCGGGTTGCCGCCCCCCTCACTGCTGATATTGGGTTGGATAACGCCGGAACCTGGACCACTCACGCCGATGGCAGTGCTACCTGGACCTGTACCATTCATGTTCCTGACGCTTTAGGTCTGGGTTTCATCTACGATGCATTTTACCTGCCACCAGGCAGTACCCTTGAGCTATCAGGCCCGGAAGAAACGCAAAAAGCCATCTATACTTTTCAGGACAATCAGCCCGGCGGGCAGTTTTTCTCCGGCTTTACCAAAGGAGCCACCGCACAATTCACTTACCGGGAGCCCGCTCATGCCCGTCAGCAAGGCCGCATTCACATCCGCCGTGTAGACTACGGCTACCGCGAAAGCCCCAACCGTGGGGTGCTCAATTTCGGATTCGGGACAAGCCTGGCCTGCCACCCTAACGCCAATTGCGATGCAGGAGACGGCTTCCGGGATATTCAGCGCAGCGTTTGCCGGATTGTGATGGTACTGGAAGAAGGCACAGGTTATTGCAGCGGCACGCTGATCAACAATACCGCAGAAGACGAAACGCCATACATTCTTAGTGCCTACCACTGTGATGAAGGCTATACGCCCCTCTATGACCTGTGGCGGTTCGATTTTAACTACGAGGGTGAAAACTGTGGCAACCCCGCTACAGAGCCCGCCTTCCAATCCCTGATGGGTTGTCAGCGGCGAGCGAGCCGAAGGGAGAGCGACTTTGTTTTGTTCGAGCTCAATAATGCCATTCCTCCGGGTTTTGAAGCTTATTTCGCAGGCTGGGACCGCCGGCCTGACGCACCGGATGCCGGAGTAATGTTCCACCACCCAAGCGGAGATATCAAAAAAGTTTCTGCTTACGATCAGGCACAGATACACCCCAGCAGCATCAACTGGCAGGCAGGGGCTACTCCGCCCAATCACCATTTCAATGTAGACTTCAGCCTGGGCACCTTTGAGCTGGGCTCTTCAGGAAGTGCACTGTTCGACAGCACCGGAAAGGTCAGAGGGCAGTTGCACGGTGGGTTTAATGGCTGTGATGATACCAATGCCTTCTATGGCCGCTTCACGCTTTCATGGGACGAGGGCAGTACCCCGGATACCCGCCTGATGGATTGGCTGGATCCTGCCGGGACCAATGCCGACACCCTCGGCGGGCTTGATGCCGCGCCCCCCGCTATGGTGAGCATCGGCGGGATCGTCACAAACGAGGATGGCGTTCCGGTTGCCAATACCACCGTTTACCTTTCGGGCCCGGTCAATGACACCGTTACCACCGGGGCTGATGGGTTGTATACTTTTTTTGATGTCCCTACCGGCAGCGTAATTGGCCTGCATGCCTTTAAGGACGATGATATTCAGGAAGGGATTTCCAATCTTGACCTCATCCGTATCGGGCAGCACAACCTGGGCTTGCTCAGCCTCGATAGCCCCTACAAGGAAATTGCCGCTGATGTCAACAATTCCCAGTCTATCTCCGTATTGGATCAAATTGCGATTCGAAAAGCTATCCTTGGTATCAACATAGACTATGATGCGGTGGATATTTGGCGTTTTGTACCCGCCGCCTGGCCATTGAGTGGCCCCAATGATCCAATGACCGCCCCTCTGCCCGGCGTTTTCATGATCAGCAACATTACCGGGAACATTCCGGATTTCGACTTTATAGGCATAAAATCAGGGGATGTCAACAATAGTGCGGACCCGGGAAATTGATCAGGGCTATACTATTTTGGAAGTCCTGTTTCGGTAGCCTCAATTCAAAAGAGCCAATGGAGACGGTTTCAAATGAATTAATGTAATTCTGTATTACAGCTCAAAACAACTCTTTTCTAAAGCCTAAATCACCATATATTTTTTGGAATCCAAAGACTTAAAGGTAAGCGCAGCTATTACTTTTCACGCTTCAGTCGCTCTATTTCTTCAGCAACTTTTTCCGCCTCGGCAGATTTCTGAGCGTAGGCTTTAATGTCGCCCCCACGCTGAATCTCCATGGCTTCTTCCATTAGCTTTAAGTACTTTTTCTCCAGTTTTTTGACTGGGTCTTTCTTGAATAGTCCAAACATAGCTTTTCGGTTTAGACAGGAAACAGCGATTCCTAAAAATGGTTGTCAAAAACACAACCGGATACCACAATCAAGCAGTATCCGGCTGTTTATCAGTTAATTATTCTCCGCAAGGAAGAACTTCTATTTTAAGCTACAGCTTCCTTTACCAGGTCTGCTGCTTCCTGTAGCAGGATAGCAGATTTAACAGCGAGCCCTGACTCATCAATCAAAGTCTTTGCGACATCTGCGTTGGTACCTTGAAGGCGTACGATAATAGGCACCTCAATGTTACCCATATTCTTATACGCATCCACAACGCCCTGTGCCACGCGGTCGCAGCGGACAATGCCACCAAAAATATTGATGAGGATGGCTTTGACTTCCGGGTCTTTCAGGATAATGCGGAAAGCCTGCTCTACGCGCTTGGCATCAGCGGTACCACCTACGTCCAGGAAGTTGGCAGGCTCGCCACCGGAAAGCTTAATGATATCCATTGTCGCCATGGCCAGGCCTGCGCCATTGACCATACAGCCCACGTTGCCATCCAGCTGAACGTAGTTCAAACCGTACTCTTTGGCTTCCACCTCGGTCGGGTCTTCTTCATCGGTATCACGAAGCTCAGCAAGATCCGGGTGACGGAACAGTGCGTTGTCATCGAGTGTTACTTTGCAGTCCACAGCAATGATACGGTCATCGCCAGTCTTCAGGCAAGGGTTGATTTCAAACAGTGAAGCATCTGCACCAACAAAAGCTTTGTAGAGGGAGCTGATAAACTTCACCATTTCTTTCATTGCCTTTCCGCTCAGGCCCAGGTTAAAGGCAATTTTGCGTGCCTGAAAGCCTTGCAGCCCAAGTGTGGGGTCAATGTACTCTTTGTGTACCAGGTGCGGTGTTTCCTCTGCTACCGTCTCAATATCCATCCCCCCTTCGGTAGAATAAATGATGACATTGCATTTTTTCTCCCGGTCCATAAGGACGGAAACATAAAACTCGTCACACTCATCCGGAGAAGGCACGTATGCATCTTCAGCAACCAGGATTTTTTTGACCAGCTTGCCCGGGCCTTCCATGCCACCCGGCGTCTGTGGGGTCTTCAGCATCATGCCCAGAATAGCGTTTGCCTTTTCCTTGAGGTCGCCCTCGTTTTTTACCAGCTTAACACCACCGCCCTTGCCTCGGCCGCCGGCGTGGATTTGGGCTTTGACCACGGCGAAGCCAGAGCCTGTTTTTTCTTTGATCTTTCCGTAGGCCTCAGTGGCTTCATCTACGGTGTTGGCCACAAGGCCTTCCTGTATGGCTACGCCATAGCTCTTCAACAATTCTTTTCCTTGATATTCGTGAAGGTTCATGCGCTATTAATATGGTTTGTGATGGATGCCCAAATGTAGTGATTTTATGCAGCTATCAGAAGCTTTTTGCTGCAAAATGGCAAAGTAAAGCCCCTTGACTATCCGGGCTTTTTCGTACTTTGAGGTCTATTTCCAAGGCACTGACCCGGATAATGAACTGACTATCAGATAGCCTTGCGCTAACGCTTGCAAATAAAAGAACTGCTATGGCCACCAATACATCTGCCACGCCTTCTTCCAGAACCGCCCCGCTTGTTCAAAAACGGCTCCGCGACTTCAATACCTCCTGGAAGATGCGCCTGTTTTTCCTGAAACGGCTTCCTTCCTGCCTGTTTTGGGGCATCCGGGTAGACCGCTGCGATACAGATTCCTGCGTGGTCAGCATCCCTTACCGCTGGACAACACAAAATCCGTTCCGGTCAACGTATTTCGCTGCGCTGAGTGGAGCTGCGGAGCTTTCCACCGGCACACTGGCGCTATTAGCCATTACTGGCAAGGGCAGGGTATCTATGCTGATCACTGGTTTCGAAGCCAGGTTTGTAAAAAAAGCCGACACCCGCACTACCTTTACTTGTAATGCAGGTGCCGAAATCAATGCTGTCGTGGACCGGGCGATCGCCACCAACACCGGACAGGCAGTGACGGTGATGACCACCGGAAGAAATACCCGTGGCGAAGTGGTCTGCGAAATGCGTCTGACCTGGTCCTTCAAGAAGAAAGCCTGAGGGGCTATTTCTTCTTTTTTGCCGTAGTCGTTTTTTTCTTCGCAGGTGCCTTTTTCTTCGTTGTCTTTTTCTTGGTTTCCTTAAATGAGCCGGGCAACTCTGCTTCAATGATGGCTTTCACCTGCTCCAGCGTCAGGTCTTTAGCCGCCTCCGTGGTCATACGCTCGCCATCCACCTTAGGGATTTTCACGTTTTTGCGTTTGAAGCGGATGAAGGGGCCCCAACGCCCGTTTTCAACAGAAATCTTTTCGTCCTCCCAGCGGTGGATGTAGCGATTGGCTTCTTTTTCAATCTTCTTCTCGATGAGCTCGTGCATATCCTCCAGTGAGATATTCTCGAAATCGTATTTTCGGGGTACATTCACAAACATACCATCGTATTTCAGGAAGGGGCCAAACCGGCCTTTGCCTTTGGTGATCGGCTTACCCTTATAGGTACCAACCGGCGCATCTTCCTTTTGCTTGGCTTTAATCAACTCCAGTGCCCGGTCACGGGTGAGTTCCAGCGGATCCTCCCCTTTCGGAATAGAAACGAAAAACTTCTCGCCCATGCGCACATATGGCCCATACCGGCCCACGCCAATTTGAACAGGCTCCCCTTCGTATTCGCCGATATCTCTGGGCAGCTCAAATAGCTTGAGTGCTTCTTCGTAAGTAATGGTTTCCATAGACTGCCCGTGGCGGAGGTTGGCGTATTTTGGCTTCTCGTCCTCGTCCAGCTCATCGGGCGCGCCAATTTGTGCCACTGGGCCGTTTCGGGTCATCCTGGTAAGCAGGGTACGGCCTGACTCCGGATCTTTACCTAATACACGCTCCCGTGTGGGGCGTTCGGCATTCTCAAGCGTTTGTTCCACTGTTTCGTGGAAGGGGCCATAGAACGCCTTCAGCATATTGGTCCACTCTTTGCTGCCTTCAGCGATAGAGTCAAATTGCTTCTCAATATCAGCCGTGAAACTGTAGTTCATGATTTCCTTGAAGTGCTCGCTCAGGAAATCAGCTACCGTGATGCCCATATCGGTGGCGAACAGGCGGTTCTTGACCGCGCCGGTCATCTCTGTCAGGGTCTCTTTTTTAATGTCGCCGGTTTTGGTGAGCGTCAGAAGCTGATAGGCACGCTCAGTCCCATCCCGGGTTTCCTTGACAATATACCCCCGCTCCGGCTCCATAATCTTGCTAATCGTCGGCGCATAGGTGGACGGGCGGCCAATACCCAGCTCCTCAAGTTTCTTCACCAGCGCTGCCTCCGTGTACCGGGACGGCGGGCGGGTGAAGCGCTGAATGGCCGTCATGTTGAATAGGTTGAGGTCCTGTCCTACTTTCAGCGGAGGCAGCATGCCCTTCGCTTCCTGGTCTTCATCCTCATCGTCTGTGGACTCCAGGTAAACTTTCAGGAATCCATCAAACTTTAACACTTCGCCCTCTGCTTTGAGGTAAGCATCCGGGACCGTGCTAATACCGATTTTGACAATCGTCTTCTCCAGTTCTGCATCCGACATCTGGGAGGCGATGGTCCGTTTCCAGATGAGTTCGTATAAACGCTGCTCGTCCCGGTTGCCTGAAGCATTTTGCTTGTTGATATAGGTTGGGCGGATGGCCTCGTGCGCTTCCTGTGCGGAAGCGGACTTGCCTTTGTAGCGGCGTGTCTGCAAATATTGGGAGCCGTAGAGGTGTTCGATTTCCTTTGCAATGCTCTTCAGCGCAACTTCGCTCAGGGCTACGGAATCGGTACGCATATAAGTAATATGCCCGGCTTCATAGAGTCGCTGCGCCACACTCATGGTACGCTGTACGCTAAAACCCAGTTTACGGCTGGCTTCCTGCTGCAAGGTGGAAGTGGTAAAGGGTGCTGTGGGGCGGCGCTTGAGCGGCTTCACATCAATGTCTGTAATGCTGAAAACGGCCTCCCGGCACTGCTGCAGGAATTGCTCCGCGTCTTTTTCAGTAGAAAAACGGGATGGATTCTCTGCCTTAAGTTTTACGGATTTCCCCTGCTCGTTCTTTACATCAAAAAGCGCATTGACCCGGAAAAACGGCGAAGGCTCAAAATTCATGATCTCCCGCTCCCGTTCCACCAGCAGCTTGACCGCTACAGATTGAACCCTGCCGGCAGATAGTTTACCTTTTATCTTTTTCCAGAGGATTTCGGACAGTTCATATCCCACCAGCCGGTCCAGAATACGCCGGGCCTGCTGAGCATTGACAAGATTCACATCCACCGTCCGTGGTTGGGTAATGGCTTTTTGGATTGCCGGCTTGGTAATCTCCCGGAACACGATCCGCTTAGTCGAAGCTTCATCAAGCCCGAGCACCTTGCACAAGTGCCAGGAAATAGCTTCCCCTTCGCGGTCTTCATCCGTTGCGAGCCAGACCTCATCCGACTTTTTGGCAAGGTCTTTGAGTTCTTTGACCACCTTCTTCTTATCGGATGAAACGACGTACTTAGGCTCAAAGTCATTCTCAATATCCACTGCCCCGCCCCGCTTATCCAAATCGCGGACGTGACCGAAGCTCGACTTGACGGTGAAGTCTTTGCCGAGTATCTTTTCTATGGTTTTCGCCTTGGCTGGCGACTCTACTATTAATAAGTTCTTTGGCATAGTTCTTTATTGGTACAAAGCGCTTTTACGACTGCAAATGTATAAAATTCATGAATTGTTCAACCCCGGGGGAAGGGCACTGCTCCTTATATACGCAAAAAACTGGAATCAAAGTGTATATTTGCAATAACAGACACTTTTTGTTTTTCTTCATATATAACAAACCACACCTGAGTGAAAGAGCTGACATTTAAATGTAAAATTAATTCCTCAATTTTGCGTTTAAATGCTCATCTGCCCTTCCAAAGAAAACTAAATATAAAAATATCATCAAATTCTAAACGCCATTTCCACCTTTTGCTTATGCGCCTGTTATTCATCCTGATCTCTTTACTGCTATTTGGCGGCTCATTGCCCGGCCAGCGGTACTTCCCGATCAAGAAGGACAACAAATGGGGGCTGATTGATGCCTCCGGCGAACTGGTGCAGGCTCCGGTTTATGATGCCATTGGCGAATTTAAGCAGTTTGGCTATGCCGTCATGCAGTTTGAAGGCAAGGTTGGACTGCTTGGCGACAACGGGCGGCGGATCCTGGAACCCCGGTACGAGGACATCAAAGTCCTGGACTCCACGCTGATTGCGGTCATGGATAATGAAGCATGGATGGTGGTCAACCTATTCGGAAAAGTTGTTTTAGAGAAGGGCTATGAGCGGGTACAGGTTGTACGCCCGAATTTCCTTACCTTCCAGAAAGAGGGCAAATGGGGGCTGACGAATCAATTTGGGCACCGCCTCGCTCCCCCGGAGTACGATGAAATCAAGTCTTTTGGTGAGACCCTTTTCCTAACCCGCAAAAATCAGCAACTGGGTCTGCTCTCCGGTACCGGGCGGCAAATCATTGCCAACCGGGCAGAAGATATACAGGTGTATCAGGACAGCCTGTTTTTTTTCAAGGAAGACAATCACTGGGGGGCGGCAGACTTCTACGGCATTGAGCGAATCCCCAATGAATTTAAAGGCTACAGCAAAATTGACGACGGGTACATCAAACTCAGCAGCGAAAAAGGCAACAAGGTCTTCAGCCTCTATTGCAACCGGGTGATTACGCCAAACTGGCACCACGATTACTATAGTTTCTCTCCCCGCTATCTGATCATAAAAGACAACCGCCGCCTGGGGCTCATCAACTGGTGCGGGCAGGAGGTCTTTGCGCCGGCTTACAATGAAATCCAACCCTACACCCGTAATCACTTCAGGGTCAATCAGGATGGGCAATGGGGCGTTGCCACCAAGGAAGGCGAGCTGCTTATTCCTATGGCCTATGACTATATTGCCCCCCTCAGGGGAAAACTATGCATCGTTAAAAAAGACGGGCGCTTTGGGCTGGTGCATATTGATGGTACGGAAATCGTTGCGCCGGTCTACAACCGCATTATTCTTGAGCAGCAGCAAGCCAGGGCTTATACCGAAAGCCCGGGCGGGGGCGAACAACTTACCCTCCTGACTTTTGGTGCCGATGGTTACCTTAGGGACGCCAATCAGTTACAGCAACATTTTCAGGTGAAAATAGGAGGTGAATCAAAGCGTACCGGTTCCAAAGAAGCGCTCGAAGCATCCACGCATAACAGTCAGCTGCTCGAGCATTTTGAATGGTTTTATGCACCGGAGGAAGACCGGTGGGGCCTGCGCCGCCTGAGTGACGGGGGCGTTCAGATTGAGCCCATGTTTTCCTACGTGCAAGTAGAACACGACCTGGGGCTCACTTTGGTTGGCATTCCTCAGTCTCATACCGTTGGCTTTGACCTTACGCGTTTCCGTTTTGACCGCACCTATGGTATTGTCAATAATGAAATTGGGCTAATGGTCACTGAGCTGGAGTTCCTGGACATCCGCCTGAATGATTTCAGGCAGGGCGGGACGCTGGCGCGCTGTGTTTTCAGCAATGGCAGACATGGCCTAATTGATCAGGCGGGACGGATTGCCCGGCGGGACCTGGCCTACATCGGGCGTTTTGTCAATGGCGTAGCTCGCTTCAGCTTTAGCGGGCAGCTATCTGGCAGTACAGATGCAGAGCTGCACCTCGGGCTCGTTCGCGACTACCTGAGAGCACTTTCTGCCCCTACTGTTATGCAGGATTACACCCAATTCGATATTGAGTTTAAGGCGCAAGCCAACCTGATCTGCGAAGGTTGTGAATGGGGATATCTCGATCAGGAGGGGCAAGTCGTTGTGCCTCCGCAGTATACCTTTGCCAAGGACTTTGTCAATCAGGTTGGCATTGTAGCTTGCCACGGCAAATGGGGCATGATCAACAGGGAGGCTAAAATTATACTCCCTTGTCAGTACGACGGAGTGCAGTTTATGGAAAATACTGACAATCAAATGGTCCGGGTCTACATCAGAGAACCTAAATACGGTCTGGTTGACACCCTGGGGCAAATCACGGTCAGTGCCGTATACGATGAACTCGGGTACTTTAGCGAAGGCAGGCTGGCCGTGCGCCGCAACGGGCTCTGGGGCTTCGTAAACACCGATGGTATGGAAGTTATCCCCTGCCGCTTTCGGGAGGTCCAAAACTTCAGTCAGGGTTTGGCTGCCGTTCGGTTGGGCTCAGGATGGGGCTTTGTGGATAAACAGGGCCGTATCATCATTGATCTGCAATACCGCAGAGTAGGGAGTTTCTCCGACGGGCTGGCCTGGGTCGCCACCGATGACGGCATGGGCTACATTAATGAAGCTGGCGCTATGGTGATCCAGCCGGATTTTGACCGGGCTTATGATTTTCAGAACGGCACCGCGCGGGTAATGCTTGATCAAAATTATGGCCTGATAGATGTGAGGGGAGAGTACCTTCAACGGCCTCGATTTACTCATATTGAGGCTTTTGACGCTAACGGGTTGGCGATTGCACAGGATGGAGGACACGCCGTCCACTACGAACTGATTGACCAGCATGGCAACGCCGTTACCAAACAAAGATTCAAATCCATAGAACCATTCCGGGAAGGCCTGGCTGTTGTAAAAACAAAGAATGGGTACGGTTATATTGACGTGCGCGGCAACCTGGTCATTGAAGACCGTTTTTCGAAAGCAAGCCCCTTCTCAGAAGGCTTGGCTTCTGTGCAGCTGGATGGGCAGTGTGGCTATATAGATTTAGCCGGTGAGCTGGTTATCCCTTGCGATTTCTCCAAATGCCTGGATTTCAAAGATGGCCGTGCCGTGGTGTACAAAGGCATGCGCAAAGCCGGGCTCATCGACCAAAAAGGCAATATGGTTATTGAGCCCAGCCTGGACCGCCTGCTCAATTTCCAGGAAGGCAGGGGCCTGGTACGGGACGAACAATACCGGTTTTATTATATCACGGAACAAGCCAGTCCTTACAATGGCTACTATGAGCAAGCCACAGAATTCAAACACGGCGTGGCAGTCGTACAGGTGAAAGGCAAATGGGGCATTATCAACCAGAAAGGTATTGAAATTATTCCACCCCGCTATGATAAAATCGAGTCCTTCCGGGAAGGCTACGCCCGGGTCCGGATTCAGGGCTTTAACGGGCTGGCCAGTCTGGACGGCGAGCTGTTGGTTCAACCTGATTACGAATACATTAGCTATGCCGGTGAAGGGCTCTACCGCGTAGAAAAGGGTGATAAAATTGGCTACTTCGATCAGTCCGGACAGTGGGTCTGGGCACTAAACCGTTAAGCAAGCCCCTGCTTCTTTCCTTCACTGACTCAAGGTTTATATCCATAAATACAGTAGCGTTTATCTATTTTCTACCGCCCTTGGCATAAGGTTGTTGAAAAAGGCGATGTGATACCTTACTTTTACGCTAGTTTAATCCGGTGCCGCACACCGGGGCAATTCTGAAAGTATTCCAACTATGAAGAAAAAGAACGTAGCAGGTTTTTTGGCATTAATTTTTGGCTTTTTCGGTGTGCACCGGTTTTACCTGGGGCAACGAGCTTTCGGTATTCTATACATGATAATTGCATTCTTTTCTATCTTAATTACCGCTGAAGAGGGCGTGCCTTTTGTCCTCGCTCCTGCTATACTGGCACTTGTGGATGCCGTTCTATTCTTCGCTATGCCCAGAGAGGACTTTGACCGCCGCTACAATAAAGATAAAGACCGCCATTGGTATGGCAGGCACTACCAGAACACCGACCGTTTCCCCGCACCAAGCCGCCGCCGCAGGGTGCACCAATCTGAGTTTGAAATCGTAAAGCGGCGGGGTATCCAAAACTTTCGCGATTACTGCTTCGAGGCGGCAGCTGAGGACTTTGAGCAAGCGCTGAGCCTTGAGCCCGAAAATGCGGCCATCCACTACAACCTGGCGGCTACTTACTCCATGCTGGAGGATGAACAGCTTGCGTTCCAGCACCTGGAAGAGGCGGTAGAATACGGCTTTGACCAGGTAGAAAAAATTCATAACCACGACGCCCTGGCTTTCTTACGCTCCCGCCCGGCTTTTCAGGCTTTTGCAGACAACGGCTACCAGCTACCGGTACCTGGGCTGGAGCCACCGGAAGCATCAGAGGAACTGGAGTTGAAGGCTGCCCGCCCCTCCCCTGTCGCCAAAGATGCGGCAAAACCTCCCAGCGATAAACTGCTCGAACAAATCGTGGAATTGGGCAAGCTCCGCGACCGGGGCATCCTCACTGATGAAGAATTCGCTCAGCAAAAGGAAAAGCTGATGATGAAGCAGCGTAGCTGATCTCCATTGTACAGCATAAAAAACGGGCAGAAACAAGAAGTTCCTGCCCGTTTTTTATGCTGATAATGCTCCGTTAAAACCGGAACATCACCCCTGCCATGGCATTGATCCCGAAAATCGGGTAGCGGAACCAGCGCTCCCGGCGGTTGTTGGCGAGGTTGTTGATTTGAATAAACCCACCAAACTTTTCTGAAAAGAAAAAGTCTGCCCCAAGGCTGAGGTCGAAAAGACCATTCAGATTGTCGGCTTCCATCGTTTCCGGGTTCAGATAAGGCACACCATTTTCCAGGAAAAAGTCCCCCTTGACAGTCAGGCGGTTCTCCATTGTAGTGTAACGCAGTCCGGCGTTGATAGAGAGTGCCGGCAAGTGCCAGGGTTTCTGATCATCCTCAAGCGTATAGATGTTTTGGCTGAAGGCCGCAATCGCCTTGAAGCCCTCGAAGATGGGAGCGGTAACCGAGCCCTTGATCGTGACGATGCTTCCATCCTGGTACAGGACATCAAATCTTGGCTGATCATCAAAGGGATCGAGCAGCCGGAAAGTGGCCAGGTCATCCACAGCCTGATAGCCGATCTGAAAATCATAATCTATACCCTCCACATTGCCCCGGGCACCACCGTAATAGTTGTAATTCAGCGTGTTGCGAATCCGCAGGGGCGAGCCCACAAATGGATTGTAGTTGGCCAAGCTGCGGAAAGTATTTTTTTGCAAAGTACCATCAGCGCCCACGTAGGCGTTTACGATGCCTTCCAAAATAACGGCTGTGGCCTCAATGTCCGGGAAGAAGGTGAAGTTATCGTCATTAGAGGCCAGGTTGAAGCCCAGTTTCACACGAAAGCGATCGGCATGGTAGGTGTAGTTGGGGCGCAGGAAGAAGTTGTTTAGGCTTTGGTCGCCATCCAAATCATCGTAGCTCGTGAAGTCGGTCTGTATTTCCACCGAAAGCGGGTGGGTATCGTCAAACCACTTGGTACCCCGGAAAACCAGATCGAAGCCATTCTCCCGGGAAGGGGAATAGCTGTCGTTCATAAGGTAGGTTTTAAAGCCTGCGTAGTAGTTGAAGTCGGCCTCGGTTCGTGCACTGTTGTAAATACTGGCTTCCCCATCAAAAATAGAGAAGCGTTGCCGCACCTCCTCCGGGTCGAAGGTAATCACCTGGTCCAGTGCCTCGGCCACTTCATTGTAGCCGTAGTAATGCACGGTATTGGAGGTATATTCGAGGTGGGCATTGACGGCAAAGCCCTGATCAAAGTGGTAGGTCCCGTCTACTCCGCCGTTGCTGTTGCTGAAACGCTGATTTTCCACATTTTGCCCGTTGTTGGCAGAATGGTGGTTGGCGAAGAGGTCAATACTCAGGTTGTCGTTATTGTTAATGTTGTAATATCCCTGCCCGAATAAAGCCGCCGGGAAACCACCGCCTGCTTTGATGTAGCCGTCGTAGCCTTCCTCTTCCTTCTCCCGCCGCATGGCCAGCGGTCGGATTTTTGGGGGTAGATACTCTACAGGCAGCGTACCGGAAAACACATCGTACTCCAGCCGACGGGCAGAGGTGTCCAGGGGAGGCAATTCCGGGTCTACCCGAAACCGCTCCGCATCGCCCAGGCGGGCATCGAAGCTTTTGATGATGTCAATTTCGCCGGAAGGCAGGTCGTCCGGGTCTTGTGCCAGAGCAGGTTGGGCAAAGGCAACTCCAATCAGCAGGAAGAATATAAACTTGCAGTATTTCATCGGGCTATGCGCTATTTTTTGGTCTGAGGAATAAGGTTTAGTGCCCTGCCTTTGACCCGACAGGGCATTAAGGATGCTGTTACTGGCCACCATCTGTGTCCATGAAGCCATCATCTTCCGGGCTGGTATTCAGGCGGCTCGACTGATTGATGAGGCTGTTGATCGTTTGGAGTTTCTCTCTCGCCTCGCTAACCAGTTTTTGGTCGCCATCGTAATTTTCCAGCAATGCTTCCAGTGCAGCACGGGCATTGTAAAGATCTCCTTTCTCCCGGAGGATATCCGAAAGCAGGATCACGCTTTTCGCCACCCAGAACGGATAACCAGAACTCTCCTTATTGGCATTAATGCAAATCTCCTGTGCCCGTTCCAAATCGCGCCGCAGGTAGAAGATGTAGGCTTTGAGGTAGCGGGCTTCTGCCGTTTGCTCATTATCGCTCAGGCGGATGACTTCGTTGAAAGCGGTGAGGGCATTTTCATAATCCTGACGGTCGTAGGCCATCTTGCCGAGATAGAAATTCGCAGTGGCGATCTGTAGCTGCGAGGCATTGGGGTTGGTGGCTACTTTCCGGGCCAGGGAGTAGACCGCATCGTTTTTGCCCACCCGGTAGGCCGAGCGCAGGGCACCCAACTGGGCTTCAAAGCGCTGCTCCGGGGATTGGGCGACTTCTTCCAGTTCGGTGAAGAGGTCATACGCCATGAGGAAGTCTTTATCGTGGTTGTAGGCAATCAGCGCTGCTTTTTCCAATGCTTTCACAAAGTACGGGCTTGGCCCTTTGTCTACCACAGCCACGTAGTCCTCCAGGGCATTAGAGTATTGCCGCAGTACGGCGTAAGACTCTGCCCGGTGGTAGGTAGCCGGAAGGATGTACAAGCCACGCGGGAACTTCCGAAGGTAATCCGTATAGGACTGAACGGCACGCTCATAGTTGGCATTCTCAAACTGAGACTCTGCTGCCCGGAAGTTAATCGAGTCGCGGACCTCATTTTCCACATTGCCCTGCACGGTTTCCAGGAAGGCAAAGTAAGCATCCGGCTGCCCCAGGTCATCCACGTAAATCTCTTCCAGAGCCGCCATAGCCAGGTTGGACTCGCTGGCGTCCGGATTGGTGGAGAAGACCTGCTTATAGTAGTTGATCGCTCCATCAAGATTACCCTGATTGTAACTGATAAGGCCAAGGCGAATCAGGGCTTTGGTGACCAGTTCTGATTTGCCCTGATAGCGCCGGAGCAGCTCCTTTAGTGGCGCTGCGGCTTTGCTGAGCTGACCAATTTCCTGATAGGTCGTGCCCAGTGCCAGGAGGGCATCATCGGCATACTGAGACTCCGGATAGTCACGCTCAATGCGCTCCAGTGCCAGGATTTTGCTGCTCGTGCGCCCCAGCAGCCCTTCGATAATGGCCTTTTGGTAAAGCGCGTACACAAATCCGGTATATTGCTTATTCACCGCCCGGTCGTAATAGTCCACCGCACGCAGGTATTGATTACGCTTAAAAAGGCAGTCGCCCGCCCGGAGTGTGGCATCGCCCAGCACCTGATTGCGCACCTTCTCGTTGCGGATGAAAGACCGGTTGCGGTCTATGCCATCCACAGCTTCTTCAAAAAAGCCGAGGGCAGCGGTGTATTCCTCCTGCTTGAGGTAGTTGTAGCCCTGGGTGTAATTGGCAGTGAAGATAGAGGCCTCATCTGGCATATTGCTAAGCGTCTTAGCCAGTGTCAGGTACTGATTGAGCAGCCGGATGCTGGCGTTGTAGGCTTCTTCCCGGTGGGCAATGTCTCCCAGCCAGTAGATGGCCAGGGCACGGGTACGGGCATCAATGGAAACATCCAGCGACTTTTCGAAGTATTGCTTGGCGGCATTGATTTCGCCATTTTGCAACAGCTGCAGCCCCCGGTAGTAGGACACTTTCTGATACGTCTCCTGCAACTGAGGGGTGCGGTTGGGCAGGGACTCGATGATGTCCATCGCCTGTTGATAATCGCGGTAGCTCAGGAAGATTTCGCTCATCAGCTCCTGTGCCTCAATGTAATGTGGGGAGGAAGGCCGCAGCTCTTTAAGGGCATTGATAGCCTCACGCGGGTCTTTAAGCTCGTAGCTGAGCTTAGCGTAGTTCCAAAGCGCATCCTCCTGAATATCTTCATCGTAGGGCATGCGCTTGGCATTGCCGAAAGCGTTACGGGCATACTGCCGCTGATTGACGCGCAGGTAGGAATCGCCCAGGATAAACATCGCGTTCTGCCCGATCTCAGAATCAACAGTCACCAAATCCTTAAGGTACTGAATGGCTTTCTGATAATCACCTACCTGATAATAGGTGTAGCCGATCTGATAAAGCTCTTCTTCCCGCAACCGGCTGTTGCGCTCGGCATAGTACTGCAGGTAAGGCAGGGCTTTCTGATATTGCCCTTTTTCAAAATAAGATTGCCCTATAAGCTGTTTGATTTCCGTTTCCTTGCGTACCCCCTGCTGCTTGACGCGTGGCTCCGCATAAGCAATCAACTCATCAAAGCGGCGCTCGGCAAAGTAAATCTGCGCCAGATAGTAAGGGACGTGGGGCTTGTACTTGCGGGAACGCTCCACGATGCGAAACTGCGAAATCGCTGCATCATAGCTGCCTTCAAAAAAGTAGCACAGCCCAAGGTAATAGTTGATCGGATAGTAGTAATCGTTTTCCAGATCCTTGATACTCCGGAAGTTGGCCTTGGCCTGCGTGAATTTCTTCTCCACAAATAGCGCGTAGCCCAGCTTAAACTTTACCTCAGCTTTTTGCTCCCGGCTCATGCCCGTGGTTGGCACTTTGGAAAAGAACTCGATGGCTTTTTCGTACTGCCGGGCATTATAGTAGTAATCGGCTACTTCTATCAGGGCCTGATTGGCAATGGTGTTAGGCGCATACTTGCGTACGAATTCAAGGATGAGCTTTTCGCCATCGGGAGCCTGTGTGCGCACGGCGGTCCGGGCAACATTCAATTCCGCTTTGGTCCGCAGTAGCTCAGCTTCCGGTTCATTAACAGGTAGAAGCATCCGGTAAGCTTCTTCAAAATGGTGTCTGGCTTTGCCATAAACCCCCTGATCGAATAGTAATTCACCGGTTTTAAAAGCTTCATTGGCTTCCGTAAACACAGCGGTTTGTTGTGCCAATACTGACCATCCTGACAACAGGAAAAGGAGAAGTGGGGCGATTCTTTGTAGCATGCTTAAGCGTTTTGTCATCGTTTTGCGTCTACGATTGGAACGGTTGTGTGAATCACGAATTTATAAAAAAATAATCCGTACGCCAGTTTTTTAAACTTCGCACCCACAAATAACGCCATGCGGGCGGAAAAAATTACGCAGAATGGCAGACAGATGATCCTGCAGCCTAACCTTTCACCGGCATAAAAAAAGCCAGAAACCATTGCTCTTAAGCAATTTTTCCTGGCTTCACCTTACTTCCAAACCACTATCAGGGCTGGAAATTCAGGATGGTATCTTCAATAATATCACAGCACTCGCTGAGCTGTGCTTCAGTCATAATCAGTGGTGGGGCAAACCGGATTTTATTACCGTGGGTAGGCTTGGCCAGCAAGCCTTTCTCCGCCAGCTTCAGGCAGATGTTCCAGCCTGTTTTGCTGTCCTCTTCATCATTAATGACGATGGCATTCAGCAGGCCTTTGCCACGGACCAGCGTGACCAGGTCTGTTTTTTCCACCAGGTTCTTTTGCATACGGTCACGGAATATTTGGCCAAGGTGTTCTGCTCTTTCGGACAGCTTTTCATCTCGGACCACTTCCAGTGCAGCCATACCCACTGCGCAGGCTACCGGGTTGCCACCAAAGGTGGAGCCATGTTCACCGGGCTTGATGGTCAGCATCACCTCATCGCTCGTCAGCACGGCCGATACGGGGAAGACCCCGCCGGAAAGCGCTTTGCCCAGAATGAGAATGTCCGGTTTAAAGCCTTCGTGCTCACAGGCAATCAGTTTACCGGTACGGGCGATGCCAGTTTGTACTTCATCCGCTATAAACAGTACGTTGCGGGAACGGCAGAGGTCGTATGCTTTGCGCAGGTACCCGTCATCGGGCACCACCACGCCGGCTTCGCCCTGAATGGGCTCGACCATAAAGCCCGCCACGTTGTCATCCTGCAGGGCTTCCTCCAGCGCAGGAAGGTCATTGTAGGGAATGATTTCGTACCCCGGCATGTAGGGCCCAAAGCCAGTGGTGCTGCTGGGATCCGTGGAGGAGGAAATTGCCCCCAGGGTACGCCCCCAGAAGTTGCCGGTGACGAAGATGATCTTAGCCTGATTGGCAGGCACACCTTTGACTTCGTAGGCCCACTTGCGGCATAGCTTGACGGCTGTTTCGCCTCCTTCCACGCCTGTATTCATGGGCAGTACGCGGTCGTAGCCGAAGAACTCGGTGATAAACTTTTCATAAGGCCCCAGCATATCATTGTGGAAGGCCCGGGAGGTCAGGGTGAGTTGTTCTGCCTGCTTTTTCAGCGCTTCTACGATGTGCGGGTGGCAATGCCCCTGATTGACTGCGGAATAGGCCGCCAGGAAGTCGTAGTATTTTTTGCCCTCGACGTCCCAGAGGTAAGCTCCTTCCCCGCGGGTGAGCACTACAGGCAGTGGGTGGTAGTTGTGCGCGCCGTAGCGGTCTTCCAAAGCGATGTAGTCCTTCGAGGAGCGTAGCGTTTCCTGTTGTACCATGGGTAAAAATTTCTTGTTAGGAAGTTATAATTTGGTCTGACTGCGCAATGATAGCACCTTTTTCGCGCATTTCCGAAAGGGCTTTATCCGAATCGCCTTCATTAAGATTGACGCCCCGGCAGCCATCTTCTACGAGGTAGGTTTTGAAGCCCAGCCCGAGCGCGTCAAGTACGGTGAATTTCACGCAAACATCAAGGGCTAAGCCGAGAATGTAGACTTCGTCCACGCCTTTTTCCTTCAGGTAGTCGCCCAAACCAGTGGCTTTGCGGTGCCCGTTATCAAAAAAACCGCTGTAACTGTCAATTTCGGTATCGGTGCCTTTGACGAATATCGCTTCAAAGGCATCGGTATTCAGGCCCAGCGCGAACTCTGCACCAAAGCTGCCCTGTACGCAGTGGATCGGCCATAGGATTTGCTGCAGCCCGTTCAGGTCGATGACATCGCCCGGGTAGCGCCAGGGGTGCATAGCGGCAAAGCTCTTGTGGTTAGCAGGGTGCCAGTCTTGGGTGGCGACCACCAGGTCGAAGTGTTCCATCAGCTTGTTGGCGACCGGTATAACCTGATCGCCTTCCCTGACTTCCAGGGAGCCACCGGGGCAGAAATCGTTTTGTATATCAACACAGATTAGTGCTCTCATCGCGCATAGGTTTTATTAATACGAAATCAGTTGCAAAGTATCCAGCTCTGCGCTTATTCGGAGAATGCGCTCAAGCCGCTCTTTGTTTACCGCAGTCCCCCGCCGATTGGCCCAATCGACCATAAATACCGGTGGCAGGCTGACGGTAGCCGAATCATTGACGGTGCGGGCTTCCGGGGCAAACTGAATGGACTGGATATCCGTGCCAAAGGATTCACGCGCTACCCGCAGGCTTTTGGCAATTAGGGTGGAATCGCTTTGGCGGCGGGCCAGGGCGCGTTTGAGGGCTTCCGTCTCCTCTACTGCAGAATTGGCCGTACGGCGTTCGGTTTCCAGCATTTTCACCACCTCCTGCCGCTGCGCCTGCAGAGAGGTCTTGATGTCTTCCAGGCTCATTTCGGCCTGCATAGGGAAAAGGCGCACCGGCGTATTCAGGTCGTACTTCTCGTGCAGGAGCTCCTGATAATACAATACAGAGTCTTCGGAAATGCGGCGCCCCAGCAACTGAAGGATCAGCTTATTGGTATCCCGGTCAATGGAGGTCAACTCATAATTGATGCAAGCTTGTGGGAAGTAGGTATCTACGAAGGCCTTCACCTCCGCTTTGTCTTGCTGCATCTCGTAGAGATTGTACAAAATGATCCCACTTGGCAGGGAAACGAGCAGACTGAAGAAGGCCGTGATCATTCGGTTGCGGCGCGCCTCCCGGGCATCCACGTAGGATTTGAGGGGGAAACGCAGCAGCCGGATGATGATGTAGGTGGTCAGCGCTATGAAAAAGGAGTTGAGGAAAAACAGGTAAAATGACCCGCCGATGATCCCAAATGCCCGGTTGATTTCAGCGCTAAACGCCTGTGGCTCCATGCTTCCTTTCCGTATCCAAAGTTCAAAGACCTCGGCCACCCCAAACCCCGTCACACAAAGTGGCGGCATCAAAGCCGTAGCGATGGCAACGCCCGGTATGGCGTTCGTCTTATCCTTTCTGGAGGAGGAAATGATACCGGCAAAACCGCCGAATATGGCCACCAGGCCATCCAGGAATGTGGGGGAAGTCCTGCCCTGTATTTCCGGGGTGATGTGCCCAAACGGGCTTACGAAAAAATAAAAAGTACTCACAAACAGGGCAATCAGGATAGCAATCCCAAAGTGCCGCATGGAGGTGAACATGGAGTCTTTATCATTGATGGCTACGCCCAAACCAATGCCCAGAATAGGCGACATCAGGGGCGACACCAACATCGCGCCAATAATTACGGCCGGGGAGTTCAGGTCAAGCCCGAGAGAGGCAATCATTATAGAGCAGCCGAGGAGCCAGGCGTTAGCCCCCTGCATGCGCTTATTGTTGCGGATCGCAATGATGGTGCCCTCCCGGTCGAGCCCGGTCTCCAGGTCAAGCAGGGTGTGGAACCATTCGCGGGTGGCCTGCCAGAGGTCAGACAGGGCCTCGCCGATCGTTCTGGAAGACGAATTGGGTGACGGATTCGTTGCCATAGTGTAGAGGTATTAGCTTAACAAGCCATCCTTCATTTCCAGCCGCCGGTCGCTCATCTGCGCCAGTTCTTCGTTGTGGGTGACAATCACAAAGGTCTGCTGGAAATCGTCCCGGAGCTGAAACAGCAACTGATGCAGTTCCTGAGAAGAAGAAGAATCGAGATTACCGGAAGGCTCATCTGCAAAAACAATGCCCGGCTGGTTCATTAATGCACGTGCCACGGCCACCCGCTGCTGCTCCCCACCGGAAAGCTGTCCTGGTTTATGCTGCAGGCGGTCGCTAAGCCCCAGGTAGTCCAGGAGCTCGCCTGCGCGTTTGCGGGCCTCCCCTTCCGGCTTTTTGGCGATCAGTGCGGGCATGAGCACATTTTCTACCGCACTGAACTCTGGCAAAAGGTGATGGAACTGGAAAACGAAGCCAATATTCAGGTTCCGGAAGGCCGCCAGCTTTTTGGTGCCCATTTTCTCAACTGCCGTGTCATTGATCAGCAGCTCACCACTGTCCGGGCGGTCGAGGGTGCCCAAAATATGGAGCAGGGTGCTCTTACCGGCACCAGACTTCCCGACGATGGAAACAAACTCCCCTTTCCCAATTGAGAAATCTACCCCTTTGAGTACCTGAAGTTGCCCGTATGCTTTTTTAATGCCTGATGCCTGAATCACAAGCCGTGGATTTTGTGAGCGGTAAAAATAGAAAAAAGTAGGAGGTTTCTGATTTTACTAATTGAACAAACTATTTGGCTCCGTCAAGTTTCAAAATAGATAAGGCACCTAATACATGTATACAATGCCTGATATTCGTTCAGCGCCAACCACAGTGCTGTATTCAAACGAGCTCGTCTGCTTTTTTGTCGAGTTCTGAAAATGACGGACAAGACCACATGGTGGCAAGGGTCGACTGCAATCCGACAATTAAAAAATGCCCGGAAAATATCTACCAAACAATGTACTGGAACAAACCACCCGCAATAAATACGCGCAAACCTGCGTATCTTAATAATGAGGCCATCCCGATAATTATCAGGACCAATTGTTTTATTAGCTTTGACCTTGAATAGTCCCAAAATCCGCCCGATGGTTGATTTTGTTCCGCATCAAAGCAAAATCCAATTGGAAAATTCATTTTTCGAGAAGCCCTTTTATGTACGCTAGTGGTCTGTCAAGGCTAAAACTAGGGGTTGCCTGCGGCGACTTTTGAGGCTACTCTTCGTTGGATAACCCCTTACGTAGCGCTGCTATGCGCGGGAACATCCGCCTTGATTAGCCTCAAAATTCGCTCCCACTCAACCCATAAATTAACACTTGACAGACCACTAGCCAATTTTTTTGATTAATTTCAAGCCGTCCAAAAAACGATAATCATGAAGAAACGACTGAACTTAAGCCTCCTCCTTGCCCTTTGTTTTACCGTAGCATTGTCTGCGCAAAGCAATGAAGAATGGGGCATCGCATCGTACTACCACGATAGCTTCCACGGTAAGGAAACCGCCTACGGCGTCAAATACGACAAGAAAGCAATGACTGCTGCCCACCGGGAACTCCCCTACGGTACAATGGTCCGGGTTACCCGGCTCGACAATGAAAAATCAGTAGTGGTGAAAGTGACCGATAAAGGGCCTTACAAGCGTGGCCGGGTGGTCGACCTTTCGCGGGCAGCTGCCGAACGGATTGGGCTGATTCAGGACGGATTGACAGAAGTCAAACTCGAAGTGGTAAAGCGGGGCACAGCGGCGCCCGAAAAGCCTTCTAAAAAAGCGAAACGTAAGGAACGGCAGGCCAGTGCCCCTTCCTCCTATGATAATACCAGCCGCGGGCGGATCGTAACGGATGCGGGCAATGCTCCTGCGCCGGCTGAAAAGAAGGTCGCCAGCAACACGGCTTCCAAACCTGCTGCCTCCGAAACAAAACCCAAAGGCCAAGCTAAAGCGACCGCTCCGGCAGCGCAGCCTAAACTCGTGGGCAAGGAATATCAAAAATACGGCTTGTACAAAATCAGTATTCAGGAGCCTGGCGAAAAAGGCTTCGCTGTACAGGTGGCCTCGCTGACCAACTACGAGAACGTCTTCAAGCAAGTGGCCGACCTGCAAGCCAAATGGTTTGACAACGTGCTCATTAGCATTGAAGAGGGCAGCCGCATGCCATCCTACAAAGTCCTTTTGGGCCCGTTCAAGGAAGAAGCCGCTGCGGAAAACTACCGTAAAAACCTGCTGAAGAAGCATAAGATCAAAGGCTTTGTGGTAGACCTCAATGCTATTGAATACAGCAAAGAAAGATAGCCAAAGCACTCCTAAGCCTGAACGCAAACAGCTCCGTCTTCTTTAGCCGGAGCTGTTTTTGTTTACTGCAATGACTCCTCCGGAAAGTACTGAAACGGGATATTGATCAGGAAGGAATCCTGCTCAAACCGGGCAGGGATGATCCGAAGGTGGTGCCCGCCCACGCGCTGCCCCTGCATAGGCAGGTAGACTCTGATACCGGATTGTTTGCTGTCTTTTTGCTTGTACAGGTACAAACCGGATGGCACGACCTCAGTACTGTCGATCTTAAAAGTGTAGTAAGACTTCAGGCAGGCTTGCCGCTCCTCCCGCTCTCCATCTTCCCACTCCGGGCCACAATAGGCCTGTATGAGCTCCCGCTCGGTTTTGGGTACCGGCACAAAGACCGTTGCAACTGTCCCCCGAATGACATCGCTGCTGAGCATGGCAAAGCGGATGTGCGCTCCGGGCGGCCTCAGGTTTTCGTAACGCTCTGCATACTGCTCGCTCTCCCGCCCGGCTACCCGCTTACGGATACCGGCATTCAGCATAAACAGATTGGAGTCCTGTACCCAAAAAACAAACCCGATCACAAGCACAACCATATACCCTGCCGTAACCCCGATATAGCGGGCTTTGGAAACGTTAGTCGCCAACGTCTGCCCAATGTAGGTGAATGGCTCCAGAAAGGGGCCGGTCATGATCCGGACGGAAAACAGGTACATAGGGAACTGTATTTTCTTCACCCAGCTCTTGTCCCGAAGCTTCTTATGATTGAGCAAGCTCTGGAACAGCAGCACCGAAATAAGTAGAAACAGCCCGCCCAGTGCGAAGTAGGTCGCGGGCAGCCCTGGAAAAACCATCGATAAAAGGTACCCGATCCCCCAAAAGGCCATTAACAGAATAGCGATAAAAATAAAGGTAATCAGGCTGATACCTGCAATCGAAAACAGCAAACTGCAAAAGTCGTCCAATCGCTGATTGAAACCCTGAAGGTCTGGGAAACGGGATTTAAGCCTGCTTAGAAAATGCGGACTGTACCGATCGGAATGCTCATTGATCCCTTCCGGGAAAACCGAGGCCAGACCGATGTTCCCAATCCATAGCGTACGAAGAGAAAAATGAAGGATAAAATTGAAGATCAGTATTAAAGCTCCGAACAGCAAGTAGATGAACAGATACCCAAGCAGTTCCTGCTGTTCAGCCGTGGTACGCTGCAAGCACCAGTTCAGCAATTGGTTCAGTAGCCCCGGCAGTTGGAATGCCCCCAACAGCGCCACACCCGAGACAATGAGCTCGGCCTGATAGCTTTCCTGCTCCAGGCGCTCCAGCCATTGCGGTTTCGGCTTAGGGTTATTGGGGGCACTACTGCTCATCGCTTAAAAACTATCAACAATAGCATTAAAGTCCGCCGCTTTGAGGGAGGCACCACCGATTAGCCCGCCATCCACATCGGGATTAGCGAAGAGCTCTTTGGCATTGCCGGGCTTTACGCTGCCCCCGTAGAGGATGGTGATGCTGTCCGCAATTTCCGCACCGTACTGATCGCGGATCAGGCTGCGGATATGGGCATGCATTTCCTGCGCCTGTGCCGGTGAAGCCGTTTTGCCCGTACCAATGGCCCAGACCGGCTCGTAGGCGATGACCACCTTCTGCAGGTCCGCCGCGCTAAGGTGAAAAAGCGCAGTTTTGACCTGCTCAGCAACCAGCTCATTTTGCTTGCCGCTTTCGCGAACGTCCAGCTTTTCGCCACA
Source organism: uncultured Phaeodactylibacter sp. (assembly GCA_913057245.1). Classification (GTDB taxonomy): domain Bacteria; phylum Bacteroidota; class Bacteroidia; order Chitinophagales; family Saprospiraceae; genus Phaeodactylibacter. The sequence goes on along the minus strand of CAJXNH010000028.1, from coordinate 7,850 downwards.
GCAGTAAATCGGCTCCATGCCCTGACCCAGCACTGCATCAATCTTTTTAGCAATGAGCTCATCCTTCTCGCCGAAATACTCCCGGCGCTCCGAGTGGCCCAGAATGACGTATTCCACCCCGCAGGACTTCAGCATGCCTGCGGAAACTTCGCCCGTATAGGCACCACTTTCTTCCTGATGGCAGTTCTGCGCCGCCAGTTTCAGGTTGGAAATATCTTTGATCATGCTGGCCACATTGCGAAGGTGGATGAACGGCGTCCCGAGAATCACCAGCGCATCGGAGGGTTGCAGCCCATCGATGACCGCCCTGGTGAGGTCACGGCCCTGTTCATAATCCATATTCATTTTCCAGTTGCCGGCAACAATTTGCTTGCGTTTTGTCATAACTTATTTTTGAATGGCTTTTTTCTTGAGTTTCCCCTTTTTGGTGTATTCCACATGAGCCGGGATACGATGCCCCGGGCGGCTCCATTTGGGGTTTTCCTTTTTGGCGCGCTCTTCCTCCGTCAGCGGTTCAGGCTGCGGGCGGTCGCCTTTAGCGAATGGCGCGGTGGGCTGTAGTCCCAGGATTTCGAACATTTCAAGGTCGTCGTTCGTAGCGGGGTTGGGCGTGGTGAGCAGCTTGTCCCCTGCAAAGATAGACCCGGCTCCTGCCATAAAGCACAGCGCCTGCCCTTCTTTGGTCATCGACAAGCGGCCCGCAGAAAGGCGTACCGTTGACTTCGGCATCACAATCCGGGCGGTCGCTACCATGCGCACCATATCCCAGATGGGCACCGGCTCCTGATCTTCCATTGGGGTACCCTCCACCGCCACGAGGGCATTGATGGGCACAGACTCGGGCTGTGGGTTGAGCTGAGAAAGGGTCAGCAGCATCTTGCAGCGGTCTTCCACAGACTCGCCCATACCGATGATGCCGCCGGAGCAAACGGTCAGCTTAGCTTTGCGGACATTACTGAGGGTTTCCAGGCGGTCTTCGTACCCCCGGGTGGAAATCACCTCCTTGTAGTAATCTTCTGAAGTATCGAGGTTGTGGTTGTAAGCATAGAGCCCCGCCTCTGCCAGTTTTTTGGCCTGCGTCTCCGTGACCATACCCAGCGTGGCACAGACTTCCATGTCCATACTATTGACGGTCTGCACCAGCTTTATGACCTGATCGAAATCCTCGTCGTCCTTCACGTTTCGCCAGGCAGCACCCATACATACGCGGGAGGCACCCAGCACTTTCGCCCGGTTAGCGGCAGTGGTCACCTGCTCTACGGACATGAGGTCGTTTTCTTCAATATCCGTGTGGTAACGGGCGGCCTGCGGGCAGTAGCCACAATCTTCCTGACAACCTCCTGTCTTAATAGAAAGGAGGCTGCTGATTTGCACTTCGTTTGGGTTGTGGTGCTTGCGGTGGACGGTAGCGGCCTCGTACACCAGCTCCAGGAGCGGTTTTCGGTGTACTTCCAGGATTTCAGCTAACGTCCATTCTTTACGTTCTTCCATGTTATGCTTTCTTGCGATTATAGAATGCTTCCATACCGATAGCAACCAGGCCTGCCCCCAGCATCATGAGGGCATTCCAGTACCAGGCTACCGGTGCTTCATTTTCATTGATGACGATGACCGGGGATTCCCAGCTGTAGCCTTTCTCTTCGAGCCGGTCCAGTCCGGCCAGGTTAGCGTCGGGCAAAGGGCGTACCACCCCTCTCAGGGCTCTTGTGCCGGCGGCGATGCAGGTATCCGCTTCCACACAGGGGTCAAAGAAGTCGGCGGTCCAGGCCAGCAAAGCCGGGGTTTGGTCCGGGCTGCTTTCCGCAAAAACCGGATAAAGGATAATGGGCGGGCTACCTGGCTCCTCTGCTTCCTGATACACAAAATCAGGCTCGAACCGGGCATTCGTAATTTCTACGTAGTCGGCATCCCCAATGCCCTTTTCGGCCACCTCTGCCATGTCAAAAGACCGCAGCTTGTGCGTGCCAAAAAACTGGGAGATCAGGCTGTTGCACCCGTTGATGAAAAACACCAGGCACAGGAGAATAATGATAATCCTTACGATCATAAGTTCAAACTATGCCCCCTAAAGTAGGGCCTATTTTTGATTTATCGGAGTACGGTCCGGGTAATTTTCGTCATCCTTCCGAAATCCAAAGCGACAGGTCAGGCCTGCTCCTGCAGCAGAAAGGCCGAGAAGGCGGCTTCCATCGCGCTGTAGGCCTGTTCGAGTTGCTCATTGGTGATGCAATAGGGCGGAATCATGTAAATCAGGTTGCCCAATGGCCGCAGCAGTACGCCCCGGTCCAGAAAATAGTGGTACAGCTGATCCCTCAGGTTATTGAAATAGCCTGTGGCTTCCTCGCTTTCAAACTCTACCGCCAGTATGGTGCCCCGCTGCCGGGACGACCGCACTGCCGGGTGCTGCTCTATGCGCGCCCGGAATGCCCGGTGCTGCGCTTCCACCCGTTGACGGTCCCAGGCGGAGCCCTCCGACTCCAGAAGATCAAGACTAGCCAGTGCAGCGGCGCAGCCCACCGGGTTGGCCGTGTAGGAATGGCCATGAAAAAAGGTCTTGTACTTATCATCCGACCAAAAGGCTTCAAAAACCTCTTCCGTGCAGGACGTCACTGCAAGGGGCAAGGTCCCTCCGGTCAGCCCCTTCGACATACACATGATATCCGGCTGCTCCGTCAGGTAATCACAGGCAAACATGCGCCCGGTCCGCCCAAAGCCCGTCATCACCTCATCGGCAATACATAGGGCACCGTACTTTTTGCACAGCGCCATGAGCTGACTGAGTATTTCGGGCTCGTACATGATCATCCCTCCGGCGCCCATCACCAGGGGCTCAAAAATAAAGGCGTAAACTTCACCCGTTTTCAGGTGCGCCTCCAGGGCTTCCAGCGCAGCCGCCTCCTGCCCCTGCACCGGGTTGGGAATGCGCTTGACCTCAAAGAGGAAGTTCTGAAATGCCGTAAAGAAAGAGTGGTCGCCACTGGCGGCCATAGCACCGAAGGTTTCCCCGTGAAAACCCATATCAAAGGCAACGAGCTGCGTGCGTGGGCAGCCCTGATTGAAGAAGTACTGAATGGCCATTTTGATCCCGATCTCAACGGCAGAGGAACCATTGTCAGAGTAAAAAATCCGGTTTTGTCGGTCGGGAAGATGGCCAATCAGGCGCTCCGCCAGCTCCACGGCCGGTGGGTGGGTAAAGCCGGCGAAGATGACGTGCTCCAGTTGCAACAGCTGTTGATGCACTTTTTCTGCAATATAGGGATGGGCATGACCGTGCAAATTCACCCACCAGGAAGCCACACAGTCAATGTAGGACCGCCCCTGCTCATCGTACAACAACGCCCCTTCCGCTTTCACAACCGGCAGAGGTGGGGCAGCCGTTTTCATTTGTGTATAAGGATGCCAGATATGCCGGGCATCGCGTTCCGTTAGGTTCATCGTATTTTGTGGTTTGTCCCGGGTAAAGTAAGTAAAAAACCGGCAGGGCTTCCAGGGCCCGGATGACCTGACCATTTTATGACAAAATTACCCGAGCAGGCTTTTGCAGACCGCGCCCACCCGCTGTACCTGCCGCTCAAAGCAGGTTTCTGTGAGGGCTTCCATTTCTCCCATGCGGAAGAGCGGCTGTATGCCGGTCATTTTTTCGATAATGCTCTCGGTGGAGGGATGAGGGTCACCGTTAAAGACCAGCCCGGCAATCGGGATATTACGGTGGCGCAGGGCTTCCATACTCAGCAGCGTATGGTTGATGCTGCCCAGGTAGTGGCGGGAAACCAGGACGACTGGCAGCCCGAGTTGCTGAATCAGGTCGATTACACAGTCGTGGTCATTCAGCGGAACATGCAGCCCGCCGGCTCCTTCCGCCACCAGAAAGTTATCGGTCTGTGGCAATTCGAAATCCTCCAGCCTGATCTGTACGCCATCGTCGGCAGCACTGGCGTGAGGCGACATTGGCAGGTTGAGGCGATAGCGCTCCGGGTGAATTTGCCCGGCGGCAGCTCCGGCCCAGGCCGTGACCTTCATGGTATCCGTATTGTGAAGGTCACCGGATTGCACAGGTTTCCAATAGTCGGCTTTCAAAGCGCGGACCAGGAGGGCGGAGACGACTGTTTTGCCCACTTCGGTTCCAATTCCAGTTACAAATATGCCTTTTGTTTGCGTCATGATCTTTCGTTTTACGAGAACAGCAATTCACTTCGGGCGGCAAAAATAGACTTTTTTCTTACCTTCGGCGGCATCACCAACTTCTTCTTCCAGGTATGAAATTTGGCAAACTTCCGGATATCAGTGATGTGGACTTCAGCTTGCCGGCAGATGCGCCGGGCAATGCACAGCGTTTGTCCGCTTTGCCTGTTAACGGAGCAGCCCCACAGCTTTACATCGGCTGCACCGGCTGGAGCATGAAGGAATGGGTGGGCAGCGTTTATCCAAAAGGCACCAAAGCCAAAGACTACCTCAAAGCCTACAGCCTGCAGTTCAACACCATAGAGCTCAATACCACCCACTACCGCATTCCCAACGCTCAAACCATCGACAAGTGGTACCGGGAATCCACGGCTGACTTCCGGTTCTGCCCAAAGGTACCGCAAACGATCAGCCACAGTAAGTCCCTGGGCCTGGGCACTGATCTGATCCCGACCTTTTGCACCGCCATCGCCGGGCTGAAGGAAAAGCTGGGCTGCTGTTTTTTGCAACTCCCCCCCTACTTTGGCGCCGACCGCCTACCCCAACTTGAGCAGTTCCTGCAAGCCTTCCCGGCTGAAATCCAACTGGCTGTGGAAGTGCGGCACGAAAGCTGGTTTGAAGATGAACGCAGTCTGGAACAATTGCTCAACACGCTGCACCGCCTGCAGCGCAGCGTAGTCATCACAGATGTGGCCGGCCGGCGGGATGTCCTCCACATGGGCGTTACGAATGCCACGGCTATGGTCCGCTTTGTAGGCAACGGGCTGCACCCCACCGATTACGCGCGTGCAGCTGATTGGGTGAGAAGGCTAAAGCAATGGGCACAACAGGGCGTTAAGGAAATCTACTTTTTCCCCCACGAGCCCGACAACCTCCTCGCACCGGAAATGGCCGCCCACTTTTACGAGGCTGTAGCAGAGGGGATTCCTGCCATTCAAACCCGCGGCCCGGAATTATCTGAACCCGGTGACCCTAAAGGTGAGCAAATGTCCTTATTTTAGCCAGTGAACCTATTTGGCACTCGTCAGGTCAAATTATAAGACTTCTTCAATGTCCAAACTTGTTGAACACCAGGAAATGCTAAGAAACGAAAACGCGATATCGAATTACGACACCTCTGAACTAATCCACCAAAGCAGTAAGGGTTTCCCTTTGCTGGAGCGCGACATCAGCTGGCTTTCCTTCAATTACCGGGTGCTTCAGGAAGCCAAGGACCCCACAGTGCCGCTCTTTGAGCGCATCAAGTTCCTGGCCATCTACTCCTCCAATCTTGATGAGTTTTTCCGGGTGCGTATGGCTAACCACCGCAACCTACTGCGTGTCGGCAAGAAGACCAAAAAGGAGCTGCACATCAATTCCAAGCAAATCGTAAAGGACATCCAACGGATCGTCAACAAGCAACAGGAGGAATTTAGCCGGATTTTTGAGGAGGAAATCATACCCGAGCTCCGCAACCACGGCATTTACATGATCCGCCGCCTCGACCTGAATGATGCTCAGAAAGAGTATGTGGAGACCTACTTCAAGGACCATATGTTGCCTTTCGTGCAACCGGTGCTTTTGGTCAAGAATAAAATCCGCCCCTTCCTCAACAACGCCGCCCTCTACCTGACCGTCCTGCTGGCCGAGCGCAACAACCCTAATGCGCCCCACAAATACGCCATCGTCAAAATTCCTTCTGACCACCTCCCGCGTTTTATCCCTCTGCCGTCAGATGGCGGGCATAAGGATGTGATTATGCTGGACGATATCGTGCGCCACTCCGTAAGCTGGATGTTCCCGGGCTACGAAATCCTCGATACCTTTTCCATCAAGCTGACCCGGGATGCGGAACTGTACATTGACGATGAGTTTTCCGGCGATCTGGTAGAGAAAATAAAAGCCAGCTTGTCCCGGCGACAGGTCGGCCCGGCTTCCCGCTTCGTATATGACCGGGAAATGCCCGATGAGCTGCTCGATTTCCTTAAAGAGGCTTTCGACCTGGAAAAGTATGATATCCTTCAGGAAGGCCGCTATCACAACAACTTCGACTTTTTCAAATTTCCGACCTTTGATATTGACCACCTGAGCAACCCGCCTATGCCGCCCCTGCCCTACCACCCGCTGGAAGATGCAGATGATTTTTACCAGGCCCTGCGGGAACGCGACCATTTGATACATGTGCCTTACCACTCCTATGAGTCTGTGGTGCGCTTTTTTGAGACGGCTGCCCATGATCCGAAGGTGACGCACATCAAGATCATTCAGTACCGGGTGGCCCGTAAGTCACGCATCATGAAAGCGCTGATGGAAGCGGTGGAAACCGGCAAGCAGGTCTCTGTTTTCATAGAAGTGAAGGCGAGGTTTGATGAGGAAGCCAACCTACGCTGGGGCGAAAAGCTGGAACAGGCGGGCGTGAATGTACATTACAGTTTTCCGGGCGTTAAAGTACATTCCAAAGTAGCCCTCGTGCGCCGGGTGGAAAACCGCCGGGCACGGATGTATGCCTATTTATCAACGGGTAACTTCCATGAAGACACTGCAAAGGTCTACAGCGACTTCGGGGTCTTCACCTCTGACGAACGCCTCGTCAATGAAGCCGCACGGGTCTTTTCCTTTTTGGAAACGGTAAAGGTACCGCAGCAGGGTTTCGAACACTTGATGGTGGGGCAGTTCAACCTCCGCACCGGACTGGAGGAGCTGATCGATCATGAGATTGAGCAAGCCAAAGCCGGCAACCGGGCAGAGATCATTCTCAAGCTCAACAGCCTGCAGGACGAGCCTATGATAGAAAAGCTTTATCAGGCCAGTCAGGCAGGCGTAAAAATCGAGCTGATCATCCGGGGCATTTGCTCCCTGGTGCCGGGCATAGAAGGCATCAGCGAGAATATTCGGGTCATCAGTATTGTAGACCGGTTCCTGGAGCACGCACGGGTCTTTATCTTTTACCACGGTGGCGAGGAGCTGATTTATCTGTCTTCCGCCGACTGGATGTCGCGCAACCTCAGCTACCGGGTAGAGACGGCTTTTCCGATTTACGCGACCCACATCCGCAATCAGATTAAAGACTTCATGACCATTCAGATGAGTGACAACGTGAAGGCCCGGGTGATCGACGCCGCCTCTTCCAACCACTACCGCAAGGATGGGTCAGATTTGGCCATCCGGTCTCAGATGGAAACCTATTATTACATCAAACGGCAGGCCGACCGGGAAAGTGGGCACGATCAGGAAGTGGTGCCGGGAATGATGTAAGGGCCCGCTTTTATCGAAATTTCACCCAGCTTAATCTATGCATCTGGCTTTCAAGGGCCTGAAGGCTTAGTTTTGGAGCATTAATCAACGAAATCACGTTATGAAATTGCTCCGACTTATCACCCTTGGCCTGTTAGCCGCTCTTGTCATCAGCCTGAGTAGTTGCCAGAAAGACCCCGTCCCAACCGATAGCCTGACCTACATTCCCGCCCACGCCGCTTCCGTCAGCACCTTCAATCTGCAACAACTTATGGATAAGGCGGATTATCCTGCGCTGGTGCAAACGCCAGGCTTTCAAAAGATGGTGTCCGAAATTGCAGAAGACAACCCCACCCTGGCCGCCATCGTAGCCAATCCGTAAGCGTCCGAGCAAAGGCGTCTTGACTGCCGGTTTTCATGAATCTACCTTTGGGCAAAACCTAAAGATATGAATC
>CAJXNH010000027.1 GCA_913057245.1 uncultured Phaeodactylibacter sp. | reverse complement strand
ATGACATCTGAATTGTCTAGCTATTTTAGCCAAATGCAACAAGAAGTTTTAAATATCGCTACCAACCAAAGCACATCAACATCACAAGTTATTGCTGTTGATATGTTTACTGGGTTTAATGATAGTATGTTAGCTGATGATGTACACTACAATGAATCAGGTGCGGAATTTATTGCGACACGATATTACAATGAACTTGAGAATATATTGGTAGAATAAAAACTACAGAGAATCGAGTAGACGGCTCCGCCCATAATTGAGCGGCGTACGCCTCTCACACCACCGACCATACGGGTCTCGTACTCGGCAGTTTGTTAACTTGACCTGATTAGCTGGTAGTAGTCTACAAGTAAATCTTGCTTTCAAGATGTTTGCTCTTCCGATGTTCTCGCTATCTTTATCGGAAAGTTTGCCATTCGTGGCACACACACAGTGCAGCCGGCAATACTCCGCTCCGCTACGTACTGCAACTAGTTTACGCCTACTTCAAAACCCTAAACCACCGCTCCCCAACCCACACCAAGTACATCCCCGGTCTCAGAAAAGAAAGGTCCAGCTCAACGCCCTCTGAGAAGTCCTGCTTCAGCTGAACCCGCCCCAATGGGTTTTAAGCAACGAATACATCCCCTCCACTTCCAACTTTCGTCCAAACATCCTATCTTCACCCCTGACCAACTCGAACCCGCTATATGCAGATTAACCTCAAAAAGGACGCTTTCCTGGGGCAGCTCTTTCCCGGCTTAAAGGACGACGACTGGCAGGATAACAGCCGCCTGGCTCAGTACCTGCGCAATGCCTACAGCCGTGGTGGTTATACGCCAGAGGTGAAAATAGAGGACGAGATTGTTCAAATTTCTTTGGACGAGCAGAAGGTCGCAAAGGTCAATAAAGTCTACCAGGATGCGCTGAAACTGGCTGCTAAGGGCTCTTATGACCGCGCCAAAGCGCTGATCAAGCCACTCCTGGACGAAGGGACACAGAACGCTGAGCTGTTCCGCGTTTACGGTCAGTGCCTGGCTGAGGAAGGCGATAAGGAAGGTGCTATGGACTACCTGATCGATGCTCTGAAGTGGGACCCTAACCATACGGAATCGCTGATCGTAATGGGGAACCTTTACGCCGAAGGGAAAGGTGACCTGGAGACAGCCCAGGTCTTCTTCGATAAAGTTATGGAGCTGGAGCCGGACAACTACCTTGCCCTTAACAATATCGGTGGGGTACTCTCAAAAAGCGGTCAGCTCGAACAGGGAGCGGTCTTCTTCAAGCGTGCATTGGAAGCGGAGCCAAACTTCCCCTATGCGCTTTACGGACTTGCGTTAACCAGCTTTAAAACCGCAGATTACGCTGAATGCTTTGATTACTGCTGCCGGGCAATGTCCTCAGCGGGAAATAACGATCAATTCCGGACCCTCATACGCCCGCTTAGAGGGTTGATGATCGAAGCGGCATCGTACTATGCGGAAACAGTCACAGCTGAGGAGCTGTACCATAACCTGCACCAGGAACTGGAAAACGCCACAGGCAGGCTGATCGAGATAGAACCAAGCGACAATATCCCTACCGCTGCTAAACTGGAGGTAGCAGAATACAAAAAACGGGATGTTCACCGTGTGCTGTACAAGCCAAAGTATACTGCTGTAGCTCACCTGATCATGCATGAGCTGATTCACCTGGAATTAATTATGGAGGCTCGGGAAATTGACGAAAACCAGTTATTCCTCGCACAGAACAAAGAGGTTCAGCTTTTCCGTAGCCGTACAGGGGCTGCTCAAAAACGCCTGGCAAAAGCAGGCTTTGACGAGAGCCGGATTGACGGTTTCCTGGATATGCTGTTCCACGGTATCAACTCACAGATATACAATGCGCCAATCGATCTTTTCATCGAGCAGCGGTTGTATGAGCGCTACCCGGCACTTCGCCCGATTCAGTTCCTAAGCTTGCTTAAGCTCAATCAGGAAGCGGTAGAAGGCGCGAACACAGAGTCGGCAAAGGTGTACTCGCCCAGGTTCGTCCGTGACGCTAATATCACGCTGTCTTTTACTCAGCTATTCCTGTTCCGGGACCTGTTCGGTCTTGATATGACCGGAGAGATCAAAGAGCCGAGACTGTACAAGAAAGCCGAAAAGCTTTACGCTGACTATCTTAACATGCGGGCGGATAAGGAGCCTGGTGAAGAATACGACCTTGTCCGGTGGTGGGGTGAAGATTTGGAGCTGGAGGGGATGTATCGGCTGGTTGGGGAGTCGTAGTAGAATGCATGAGCTTCTAGAAGAGGTAGCCATGTATTAGGCATCGCTAAACTAAAACATGAATCGAAAGGAAAAAAAACATAAATGAAACTGTACGAAGAATTAGAAAAACAGCTCAAAAACGAACCCAACTTTGTGAGCGACAATGGAGAACTGAAAAAGTGGGTGGTGATAAACAAAGCTCAAAACTTTGATGGCGAACTGATAGCCCTGCTATTAGACAATGCAGCGCTAAAAGCAAAATTCTTTGTGGACGTAAAAGGCACATTAGTTTTTAACCAAAACCTCTTTGTGCAATTTCTGGAGCAGAAAAACTACCTGAACGACAGCTACACCCAATATAAAAACAAGGTTGGACTGACTATTGGTGGCAAATACCTCAAACAACGCAATGAAGTTGCTTTAGTATGGCCATTCAAAGACTGCATACTGGAAGGCGGACAAAGCCGTGAAGAACAGAAACGGGAGGAAATCTTCTTCAACGAAATACTGGCTCAGGACGAAATAACCCAACTACTCGAACCCAAAGTGCTGACCAACGCAAAAGTGTTTGACAAAGACGGAGAACACGCTTTTAGCAGTTTTACTCGTGATTCCGAACTGAACAAAAAAAGAGGACTGCCTGAAAACACCTTAACCGACAACCTAATTATTAAAGGCAACAATCTGTTGGCTTTGCATTCACTGAAAAAGGAATTTGCAGGAAAGGTTAAGCTGATTTACATAGACCCACCTTTTAATACTGATAATGACAGCTTCCGATATAACGATAGTTTCAATCATTCAACGTGGCTAACATTTATTGAAAACAGATTAAAATTTGCCAAAACCCTTTTATCGGATTCAGGCTTAATCTTCATACATCTTGACCAAATAGAGGAGGCTTATTTAAAAATACTTTGTGATGAAGTCTTCGGTAGAGAAAATTACATAAATACCATTGCTGTAAAATCATCAACACCAAGCGGTACTAAAACAGTCCATAAAGACAAAACTATTATCAAGCAAAAAGATTTCATAGTTGTTTATCGCAAAACATCAAATGCAAGGCTGAATCCACAATACAAGCGAAAAGATAAGTGGGATACCCACTTCAATTATTTTTTGGACAGAAAGGAGGAAACCGTCAGACCACTAATAGAAGTTTTAAAGGAGCATAAAGTATTGCCCAACTCATCTTCGATTAAGGACTTTGATATAGAAAATGAGAAGCACAGGAAATTTTATTTGGAATATTCAGACTTAATCTGTCAAACTCAATCGCATAAAAATCAAGAACTTAAAGAAAAATCAAGAAAGCTTGTCGACAAAGTCTTGTTCATCAATAAGGACGCTGAAAACGAAGTTATGTTTTACAACGGGAGACAATTAACCCCTTTGTCAAAGAGCCTTAATGAAGTAATTTATAATGGCAAAATATCCAGAGACTTCGCTATGCTTCTATGTGATTTTTGGGATGACATAGATTTTCAAAATACTCAAAATGAAGGGGGAGTAAGTTTCACCAATGGTAAGAAACCAGAAGAATTACTCTATCGAATAATCAATCTTGCAACAAATCAAAATGACATTGTTTTGGATTTCTTTGTTGGGTCGGGAACAACAGCATGTGTCGCACACAAAATGAATCGTCAATACATAGGTATTGAACAGATGGATTACGTTCAGGAACTGCCTACAGTGAGGCTTTGTAAAGTAGTTGAAGGCGAACAAGGCGGGATTTCAAAAGAATTAAACTGGAAAGGCGGTGGTTCATTCACCTATCTCGAACTCAAAAAATACAACCAAATTTTCATTGACCAGATTGAAGAAGCCAAAGACACCAAAGCTCTTTTGGCAATTTGGGAACAGATGAAAGCTAAAAGCTTTTTGAACTATAATGTGGACATCAAAAAACAGGATGAACATTTTGAGGACTTCAAAGCATTGAGTCTGAAAGAACAGAAACAACACCTTTGCGAATTACTGGACAAAAACCAGTTGTACGTAAACCTTTCCTCACTTAACGATAAAGACTTTGAATGCACGGATGAAGAAAAGCAAGTAACCCAAGACTTTTACCAAGTAGAAAACAAGTAGCACTATGGCATATTTATACAATACCATCGTGCAGGAATTTGGCAAAAGAGAACTTGCACGCACCGAAGTACCCAACACCATTTTAGATAACCTTCGCCCAGGTTATGGTCAGCGACCTTATCAGATTGAGGCGTTCCAACGTTTCATCCTTTGCTACAACGAAGATTTTGAGGGCAAGCCACACAAACCATTTCATCTGCTTTACAATATGGCAACAGGAAGTGGCAAGACCCTGATAATGGCAGGCTTGATGCTTTACTTGTATGAAAAAGGGTATCGCAGCTTTCTGTTCTTCGTGAACAGCAACAACATCATCAAGAAAACTAAAGACAATTTTCTGAATCCACAAGCCAGTAAATACCTGTTCAATAATAAACTGGTGGTTGACGGCAGAGAAGTACTTATCAAAGAAGTTGAAAACTTTGAAGAAGCCGACACGGAAAACATTAACATCAAGTTTACCACCATTCAGCAACTGCATATTGACCTGAACAATACCAAAGAGAACAGCGTCACCTTTGAAGATTTTGAAAATAGAGAAATTGTACTAATTGCCGATGAAGCTCATCATTTAAGTTCGGGTACAAAAAAAGGGAAACTGTTTGGTAGTTGGGAAGACACTGTAAAAAAAGTACATGTATCTAATTTAAATAATATCCTTCTAGAGTTTACAGCAACCCTAGATTATGAAAGTCGTGAAATAGCCGAGAAGTATCAGGACAAGGTTATCTACAAATACGACTTGGCTCAATTTCGTCTAGATAAGTATTCCAAAGAAATCAACCTGATTCGTTCTCTTTATGAAGAAAAAGAACGTATTATTCAGGCATTGATTCTAAACCTTTATCGTCAGGAATTGGCGACATCCAATAACATTAATCTAAAACCGGTAATTCTGTTCAAAGCCAAAAGAACAATTAAGGAGTCTGAACAGAACAAAGCTAGTTTTCATAAGCTTATTGAGGATTTTTCCCCTAAAATGGTGTATGCCGTTCAGCACACCTCAACGGTACCGATTGTACAAAAGGCATTTCGTTTTTTTGAAGCAAAAGGCATTTCAAATACGGAGATAGCCAAACGCATCAAAGCGAATTTCAAGGAAGAAAACTGTATTAGTGCAAACAATGATGCCGAGGCTGAAACTAATCAGATTTTGCTTAATACTTTAGAGGATGAAAACAACCCCATCCGAGCTGTTTTTGCCGTTCAGAAGCTAAATGAAGGGTGGGATGTTCTAAACCTGTTTGATATTGTCCGCTTGTATGAAGGTCGAGACGGTCGAACAGGAAAGCCAGGAAAAACCACCATTTCTGAAGCTCAGTTAGTTGGTAGAGGCGCAAGGTACTTTCCGTTCAAGTTGGAAAAAGGTCAAGACCCATTTACCCGAAAGTTTGATGACGATATTTCCAACGACCTGAAAACCCTTGAAGAACTGTATTATCACACTAAAGAAGATAGCCGCTACATTTCAGAACTGAAACAGGCATTAATTGATACAGGAATTTATGAAGATGATGATAACACCGTCCAGCTATCACTTGAACTTAAACCTGAATTTAAGAAAACAGACTTTTATAAAACTGGACAGGTAATATTCAACAAAAAGATTGAAAAGAGTTACGAAAATGTAAAGTCATTCGCTGATTTAGGCGTAAAGAAGAAAAACTTCAGCTATACCCTTTCATCTGGAGTTGGACGTATGACAGGCGTATTCACCAAAGAAGAAGAAAACGGTGATACAGGTAAGATTGAGCAAAAGGACATTTTGGTAAAGGACATTCCAAAACACATCATTCGCTTTGCCTTATCGCAAAATCCGTTTTACTACTTCGACAGCTTGGAGAGATATTTTCCAAATGTCAAATCCTTGTCCAACTTCGTTGAAAGCAAAGATTATCTAGGTGGATTAGAAATAACATTTAACGGAACAAAAAGCCGTTTGGAGAACATCAACCATAAAGACTATTTATTTGCCATCAATGGTCTTCTTGACACAATTGAAATAGAGATAAAGTCGAACCTGACCGAGTACGAAGGTTCCGCCTATGTTAAAGATTACGTCCACAAAGTTTTCAAAGACAAAGAGATTAAGGTTTATAAAGATAGCGAGCGAGCAGACGGACAATTAGATGTGGTGAGTGAACCTGAGTGGTACGTTTACAACGCTAATTATGGAACAAGTGAAGAGAAGGAATTTGTAAAAATGTTCGCCAGACGTTTTGAGCATTTAGAGAAAAAGTACACCAATATCTATCTGATAAGAAATGAACGAGAACTGAAAATATTTGACAAGTTGGGTCGTGCTTTTGAGCCTGACTTCATTCTCTTCTGCAAACAAAAAGACGGAGAAGAACTGACCTATCAGGTATTTATTGAGCCGAAAGGTGCTCATCTTGTTGCCAACGACAAATGGAAAGAAGACTTCCTGAAAGAGATTAGAGAAGAAAAGAAAACCATCAAGATTGACACGGACAAATACTTGATTACAGGAGTACCTTTCTATAACAATGCAAACGAGAATGAATTTAAGGAAACACTAGAAGAGACATTGAGTTAATAGCAAGGTTAATATTTAAAATAAGGTATACTTTGCGTACTAAAGAACTGTGCTTTGATTGCCGCAGATAAAAAATTTACTTAATAGGATCGAGAAGAAGATGGCAAGTTGTCGTCTCTAATGAAATATTGACTGTCAGAACCCAAAGGAGGTACAGAAACCCCGCTTCAACAATTGTAGCAAGAACGGACCACGTTGTCAGTACTGACATAGTCGGTGCGAAGCTGACGGAACGAAGTGCCTGTAAGCGATGCTGGCAAGCAGCGGTTGCAGTTACGCAGTGAAGCTCTGCGGAGCAAGTACGAAGCTAACAACTTGAAAAACGTTTTTGTTTGAAACGTGCGTAAAATTCCCGAAAAAATTTTGACAGCTTTTCTGCTTAACGCAGACCTTGCCTACGCTACAGACGTAGTCTGGCAGACTGAATAATAACTTCTGGCTCACCCCGGACAACGTTGTCCGCAGTACGCAAAAAGTTCCATAAATCGCTTCTGAAGTGAGTTTGCCTGGCTGGCGGAAGCTTGTAAGGAGCTGGCGTAAACTGTGATTACAGCCAGCCGTATGCAGTATACGGTGCTTTCTAAACTTACCAATAGACATTAACTGAAAGATAAACGAGCGGATCCTACTCTGGACTGGATATGTACTCTGACCCACCATTCAAGCAAACGGTCATGTTGTGCTTTACAGTCTTAATCCTACTCTGGACTGGATATACTCTCTGACACGGCATGACGACCGTTGGTGTGTTGGAATACGATGTCTTAATCCTACTCTGGACTGGATATACTCTCTGACGATATGAATGCCACTGCTCAGTCTCCGGGGGGTGAGGTCTTAATCCTACTCTGGACTGGATATACTCTCTGACATGACTAATTTGATCAATCTGACTCCCCACGACAGTCTTAATCCTACTCTGGACTGGATATACTCTCTGACGACGGAATGATCTTATCCAGTCATTGGAAAGACTGGGTCTTAATCCTACTCTGGACTGGATATACTCTCTGACAGGGAAAAAAATGGGAGCACCCAACGTGTGGGTGTTTGGTCTTAATCCTACTCTGGACTGGATATACTCTCTGACCTGCTCGGCACTTCTGTTTCCGGGGAACATTGCTGTTCGTCTTAATCCTACTCTGGACTGGATATACTCTCTGACCGTAGAAGCGGACGAGTTCCGCGTCTTGGGAGACTATGTCTTAATCCTACTCTGGACTGGATATACTCTCTGACAACGCGGAGTTCATGGCTGATGTTCTGGAAAGGATGACGTCTTAATCCTACTCTGGACTGGATATACTCTCTGACAGCAACCTTTGCATTGCTCTGTTTATCAATCAGTTAGTGTCAAAGAACTTGGAATTTTAACACTTTTTAACAGGGGTTTTTCCGAAAGAAGTACCCTGTAGTGTGAATAGATGCTTACCGAACAGAAGAGTCTTTTCCCTGCCGGATACGGCTAATATACAAACTATCTTCCGGAATGGTTCCTGCAAGACAATTTTTCCAAACCGAAGCGTACGGCTCAGGCATCCAAAAAAAATCTGCGCAAGGGAAAGAAGAGGAGTATAAAACAGGAGTGCGTACAGAAAGAGTTGTATGTACAAAAAAAATGCCGTAAACTAAGGGCGTGAAAATCGCTTTATCTGCTAATTGTTTACGCAATGTTTACGCAGACAGGCTGAAACCCTTTGTTTACGGCATACTCAGCGGTCCGGACGGGACTCGAACCCGCGACCCCATGCGTGACAGGCATGTATTCTAACCAACTGAACTACCGGACCTTTATTTCTTAGTTAAAAGCCGCTTTCGGCTCTTGCTTTCTACTAACCAACGCCGCTATTGCGTTATTGCGAGTGCAAATATAAACGCGTTTTTAATTCGATGCAACCTTTTGCTAAAAAAAAGTGAAAAAAAATATTTCACCCTCCGACTCTCTACCCTTATTGCTACTTTTGTGGTTCTCTAAACCCCAGACGAATACCACTTTAGTTGATCAATACGCCAAAGGAGTGACTTACAGGTACACGCATAGCCTTACGGAAAGCACAACTCGTACCCCACTCTAACAAAAACTAGGACTATGGTTTTCCTCGAATTTGAAAAGCCCTTAGAAAGCCTCTACGAACAGCTTGAAAAAATCAAGCAGGTCGGAAAAGAAGGCGATGTCGATGTTTCCGAAATGACGCGTGAGCTGGAAAACAAGATCAAAAATAAACGCAAGGAAATCTACAGCAATCTCACTGGCTGGCAGAAGGTACAACTCTCCCGCCACCCGGAGCGGCCTTATACCTTATATTACATTGAGCAGATGTGCCGCAAGTTTGTCGAGCTCCACGGCGACCGCTATTACGCCGATGATAAGGCCATCGTGGGCGGGCTGGGCTCGCTCGACGGGCAAACGGTGGTTATCCTCGGGCATCAAAAGGGGGTGAATACCAAAATGCGGCAGTACCGCAACTTCGGCATGGCTAACCCGGAGGGCTACCGCAAGGCCCTGCGCCTCATGAAACTGGCCGAACGCTTTGGTTACCCCGTGGTTTGCCTGATTGATACCCCGGGGGCCTTCCCTGGACTGGAAGCAGAAGAGCGTGGACAGGCGGAAGCCATAGCCCGCAACCTCTTTGAAATGGCACAGCTGAAAGTACCCGTGGTTTGCGCGGTCATAGGCGAAGGAGCCTCGGGCGGCGCTATCGGCATAGGGCTGGGCGATCGGGTCTATATGCTTGAGAATACCTGGTACTCCGTGATTTCCCCGGAGTCCTGCTCTTCTATCCTGTGGCGCAGCTGGGACTATAAGGAACAGGCTGCGGAAGCACTAAAGCTTACCGCCGACCACATGCACGAATTCGGGATCATCGATGGCATCATCAAGGAGCCGCTCGGTGGCGCACACTCTGCTCCCGAAGAAATGGCTAAACTCCTCAAGCGCCAAATCAAAAAAGCGATTGCGGAGGTGCAGGACATGACACCGGAAGACCGGATCGACGCCCGCATCAACAAGTATAGCAAGATTGGTGTTTATGAACGAGTGGCAACCGAAGATGCCAAATAGCAGCCAACGACTACCCACCACAAATAAACCACTATGGGTATGCTGAAAAACCTGCGCCTGAAGTTCCACTTCAAGGCTTTACATAATGAACTGAATAACCGCAAACCTTCCAAAGACCGCAGTGCCGTAACCTGGAAAGGAGCGAAATCCATTGGTATCCTGTTTGATGCCAATGAGCCTGACCACCGTAAGCGCATTCTGAAATACGCCGACGAGCTCCGGAAAAAGGGCAAACAGGTGCGCTTGCTGGGTTACCTTAGTCAGCAGCAGGAAGGAGAGGAATTCCCGTTCCGCACTTTCTCACCCAAAGACCAGGACTGGCGCTACTGCCCCAAAAGTGAGGAAGTCCGGGAATTTATGGGCCAATCCTTCGACCTGCTTTTCTTCCTCGGGCTGCAGAGCACCCTTTGGAGCGAGTATATTGCCGCGCTCTCTAAAGCCAAGCTGCGGGTCGGCCCTTCCACAGAGCATACTTATGCTTACGACCTTATGATCGAGGTGCCGGAAAAAGCCGGACTGCCTGGATTCATCACTCAAATGGAAAACCTGCTCGGCAAAACCAATACGCCCTATGAAGCAGCAACTGCAACTTAGTGGCACGGGCGTTGCCCTTGTTACGCCTTTTCGCAATAAAGCTATTGATTTTTCCGCCTTGTCCCGCCTGATTGAGCATACCATTCAGGGGGGCGTCGACTTCATCGTCTCCCTTGGTACGACCGGAGAGGCCATCACGCAAAGCCCGGAAGAATGCCGGGAGGTCCTGTCCTTTACCGTCCGCGAAGTCAAGGGCCGTGTGCCCGTAGTCGCGGGCCTCTTTGGTAGCAATTACACCGAAAAACTGGTCAACGCCCTTAAGGTGTACGACTTTGAAGGCATCGCTGCGATCATGTCGAGCAGCCCGGCCTACAGCAAGCCTTCTCAGGAGGGTATCTATCAGCACTATATGGCTGTGGCGGAGGCTTCACCGGTGCCGGTTATCATTTATAATGTACCGGGGCGGACTTGCTCCAATATTGAGGCGGAGACGACCCTCCGCCTTGCCCACAGCAGCGACCGTTTTCTGGCAGTGAAGGAGGCTTCCGGCGATTTGGCGCAAGCCATTTCCATTCTCAAGGATAAACCAGCGCACTTCCAGGTGTGGTCGGGTGAAGACCCCCTGACCCTGCCCATGATCGCCTGCGGGGCGACCGGGGTGATTTCAGTAATTGCCAATGCTTTTCCCCAGCCATTTTCCAGCATGGTGCGTCACGCGAGAGCAGGTGAACTGCAAGTCGCCCGGAAGTGGAACGACCTCCTGCATGACATCCATCCTTATCTCTATGTGGATGGCAACCCTTCTGGCATCAAAGGGGCATTGGAAATGATCGGCATTTGCAGCAAGGAGACCCGTATCCCGCTTGTACCGCTGACAGACCAAACGTACCAGGAGCTGCACCGGGTAATTGAAAAAGCCGGGCTGTTACCATAATACCATAGGGCCACCGCACCACATCTCCCTTTAAAACGTTAGTAAGTAGAGCAAAAACTATATTTCTATGCGCCTACTTGTCGCTGCCTTGCCGCTACTGTTGACTTTCTCCCTCTGCGGGCAAGACTACCTGACCGTAAAGGACCTGAATAAAAAAGCGGAAAAACAGTACGAAGCCGCCCAAAGCCACATCAATGCCGGTCAAAATACCGCTGCAATCGAGGTGCTTGACAAGCTTTTGCAAAAGGAGCCTACTTTTATCGATGGCCATCTCATGCAGGCCGACCTCCACCTTAGGCAGCGCGCTTTCGCGGAAGCAGAATCGGGCTTTGAAACAGCCCTGCAGCTCGACAGCACCTATGCGCCTCTGGCCTACTACCTGTTGGCGCAAGCCGAATTTGAACAACAAAAATATGCAGAAGCCCAGGTCCATCTGAAAGCCTACTTCGCTACCGGCAAGATACCCCAAAAGCGCATGACCGAAGCCCGGCAGTTGCTCCGAAGCGCGGAGTTCGCCGCCGAAGCGATTCAAAACCCTGTACCCTTCGCCCCAAAACCCATGCCCGCGACCATCAATACCGACCGGCCCGAGTACCTGCCTTCTATGAATGCCAATGGCGAATTCCTGGTGTACACCACCCGCACCACACCCCGCAACGAAGACATTTTCATCAGTCAGCGGCAGGACTCCACCTGGGCCCCAGGCCAGCCCCTCGAAGCCCTCAATACGCCTTTCAACGACAGCAGCCCCAGCCTCTCAGCTGATGGGCGCGCTATGGCTTTTGCCCGCAACGACCGCAGTGGCAATTTTGACCTCTACTATGCCCGTCAGGAGAACGGCACCTGGCAGGACCCCGAACGCCTGCCCGCTCCTGTCAATACCGGAGGGTTCGAATCTCAGCCCGCACTTTCTGCCGATGGCAACCTGCTGCTGTTTGTGAGTGACCGGGAAGGAGGCTTTGGGCGGCTCGATCTGTGGGCCACCCGCCGCGATCCCGATGGCTCCTGGCGCAACCCGCAAAACCTGGGCGATATGATCAACACGCCCCTCAACGAACAGGCGCCCTTCTTCCACCCCGATGGGCAAACCCTATACTTTATGTCTAAAGGTCACCCGGGCATGGGGCAGTACGACCTTTTCCTCGCCCGCCTCAAACCCGATGGCTCCTGGGGCCGCCCCTACAACCTGGGCTATCCCATCAACACCGCTAATAACGAAGGGGCGCTGATTGTAAGCCTCGATGGCAAAACCGCCTACTTCGATACGGACCAGCTCGGCCCCACAGCCCGCACCCAGGAAATGGGGAATGCCGACCTCTACACCTTCGACCTTTATCCGGATGCCCGCCCCCAGCCTGCCACTTATGTGGAAGCTACCGTGCGGGACGCGGCGACTAAGCGCCCACTCCGGGCAAAACTGGAATTTGTCCGCCTCAATACTCAAAAAACACACCAACAGGGGCTAACCGACGAGCGCGGGCAGTTCCTCGTGGTCTTGCCCATGGGGCAGGATTATGCCCTCAATGTGCGCAAGGAAGGCTACCTCTTCCATTCTGAAAACTTCGCCCTTAGCGAGCTGACCGACCTGACGGAGCCTTACCAACTCATTATCGAACTGCGCCCGGTGCCGGAAACGGATATCTCAGTGGAAAAACCCAGCGCGCCTGTGGTACTGCGCAATGTATTCTTTGCTTCCGGCTCCGCAGAGCTTAAGCAGGAGTCCATCCCCGAACTCAACCAGCTCAAGTCTTTTCTGGAGGACAACCCGGAACGGGGCATTATTATCAATGGCCATACCGATAACGTGGGGGAGGAAGCAGACAACCTCGCCTTGTCCGAAGCCCGGGCCAAAGCTGTACGCGACTATCTGGCTTCCCACGGCATCAACCCCATCCGCCTGGGCTACAAAGGCTATGGGGAAAGCCGACCCATTGCCACCAACGAGACGCCCGAAGACCGCGCCCTGAACCGGCGTACAGAATTTGAAATTGTAAGGTAAAATAACGGGTAGACGGGTCAGGGACAAACCACAATACCCACCGCCCGCCATAGCCATAGGCGAAGGCGGGAAAAAACCACAATACCACATCACCAAATCCCCCGCCATAGCCAAGACAACACCACAACACCAAAGCACCAAGTGTAAGCAGGGCAATACCCTCCACCCTCAGCACACCGGGTGAAGCAGCGCCCAACCCAAAGCCAAGTGCACCCGGTGAGAACAACCTCCGCCCGCCGACGCTAGGCAAACCATAACACCACAACACCCCCTGCCCGCCGTAGCCAACACAACACCAAAAAACCACAATACCAAACCACCTATCCACCTGCAACTCCGCCGGAACACCACAATACCAATTCACCAATTCAAGGTTAAGGTTCAAGTGCCAGCCCACGTACCACAACACCATAATACCTATCCCCTTGCCACACCCCGGAATACCCCGCTACGGATGCGCTGCCACCCACACTTCCCCATCTTCAAAGATTTCCTTCTTCCAGATGGGCACCGTTTGCTTTAGGGTATCAATGGCGAATTCGCAGGCTTCGAAGGAGGCTTTGCGGTGAGGGGTGGAAACAGCAATGATCACGGCAATCTCGCCCAGCTCCAATGTGCCCACCCGGTGGTGAAAGGCGATTTTCTCCACCGGCCACCGCGCTTTGGCCTGATCGGCAATTTTCTGCATTTCCTTAATGGCCATAGGCTCATAAGCCTCAAAATCGAGGCGGAGCACGCGCTTGCCCTGTGTGTTATCGCGCACCGTACCAATAAATATATCAATAGCGCCGGCGCTGTGGCTACCTACAAAATCAATGCACTGCTGCGGCTGAAGTGGCGTGTGTAGCAATTGTATATCAGTCATAAAACTGCTTTTCTAATCTTTTGGGGAACGATTTCACCCTCGTGGGCGGTTCCTTTCCAAAAGTAAGAAAATAATGCCCCAATTTGCCATAAGCGATATACACATACACTCACCGCCTTCAACCTCACCAACCAAAAGTTAACCTTTGTAAAAAATCAGGAAACCGAATCATGACACCTCAGGACCATAAACAAATCAGCAAAAAACTAAGCCTGCTCCTGCGCCACAAACCGGAGCTTTACCACCTTGAGCTGGACCCTCAGGGCTGGTGTGAGGTGGACGCTCTGCTCGACGCCTTTCGTAAAAACGGGCAACCGCTCGACCGGATGACGCTGGAAGCTGTAGTTACTCAAAATGATAAACAGCGTTTTGCCTTTTCCCCGGATGGAACACGCATACGAGCCAATCAGGGACATTCCATTGCCGTGCAGCTGGAGTATGCTCCTCAGGAACCGCCCGCAGTGCTTTTTCACGGGACCGCCACCCGTTTCCTTAGCAGCATCTATGAAAAAGGGCTGCTAAAGCAACAGCGGCATCATGTGCATTTGTCACCAGATATAGAGACCGCCTCAAAAGTGGGCGTCCGGCATGGCAAATTAGCGCTACTGAAGGTCGATTCGCCCCGTATGTTTGCAGAAGGGTATTCGTTTTTTTGTTCAGAAAATGGGGTGTGGCTTACGGAACAGGTGCCGCCTGCTTACATACAACCTGCGTAATCTCCCGCACCTCCACAACTAATACTACGGGGAATGGGTTAACCTAAAACAACTTAACACATTGTGCTGAAAAGGCACAACCCTAAGAATGCCCTGTTGCTATGTCAAGAAAAGCCACCCGCATCGCGGCCCTGCTGGCCATCGCCCTGTTAGCCGCCTTATTTTTCTTTTTCCAGGACGATATCCTGGGCGGAGATCAACCTCAAAAAGCTGCTGCTGCCGAAACCTCAGACCAGCCGGAAGCTCCTCCTCAGACTCCGGTTGAAGCGATGGTCACGCAGGCAACCTCGCTGCGCGACGCCATTTCCGTTAACGGTTCTACCGTGCCCAACGAAGAGGTCGCCATCACCTCAGAAGTCGCTGGCAAAATCATCAGTATCAACTTTCGGGAAGGAGACTATGCCAAAGCCGGGCAGGTGCTGGTGCAATTAGATGACGATGAGCTGCAGGCCGAGCGCAAACGCCTCGTCGTCCAACGGCAACTGAACGAGAAAATCGCCGAGCGCCTCAAAGCCCTC
Organism: uncultured Phaeodactylibacter sp.; assembly: GCA_913057245.1. Classification (GTDB taxonomy): domain Bacteria; phylum Bacteroidota; class Bacteroidia; order Chitinophagales; family Saprospiraceae; genus Phaeodactylibacter. The sequence goes on along the minus strand of CAJXNH010000027.1, from coordinate 28,409 downwards.
TACAACAAAGAAGGCGTAAGCTTACAGGAATACGAAGTGGCCGCTGCTGAAGTCGAAAAAACAGAGGCCGATATAGCCCTGGTCGATGCGCAGCTGAGGAAACGGGTGGTCCGTGCGCCTTTCGCAGGGCGCCTTGGCCTGCGGATGGTTTCTGAAGGCAGCTATCTCTCGCCGGGCACACCTATTGTCAGCCTGGTAAGCATTAATCCCATAAAGTTGGAGTTTGATGTGCCGGAGAAATACAGCCGGTCCATCGAAACCGGCGGCCGGGTGGACTTCCGCCTCGATGGCAAAGCGGATAGCTTTCAGGCTACCGTTATCGCCAAAGAGCCAAATATTGACCCGGAGACCCGCACCCTGCGCTTCAAAGCCCAAGCCCCCAACCCGGGCGGGCGTATCCTGCCGGGCGCTTTTGCGGATGTGAAGGTGGAACTCGAAGAATACGCCGGCACTATCCTGGTGCCCACACAGGCGATTGTCCCGGAGCTCAACGACAAAAAGGTATTCCGCTATGAGAATGGCAAGGCGCAGCCGGTCGTCGTAACCACCGGCATCCGGCAGGAACGAAACATTCAAATCCTGGAGGGGCTGAACGCTGGTGATACCATCATTACCACAGGGTTGCTCCAGATTCAGCCCGGCGCGCCAGTCCGCATTTCCAAGCTAAACTAAACGCACCTATGAGCCTGTCATCTCTAAGCATCAAGCGGCCGGTCCTGGCATCGGTCTTGTCTATTGTCATCGTGCTCTTTGGCCTTATCGGGCTGACCTACCTGGGCGTGCGCGAGTACCCGAGTGTGGACCCGCCCATCATTACCGTGACCACCAACTACGTAGGCGCCAACGCCGACATCATTGAGTCTCAAATTACTGAACCGGTGGAAGAAGCCGTGAATGGCATTGCCGGTATCCGCTCCATTACTTCCGTCAGCCGGGACGGGCGCAGCACACTGACTGTAGAATTTGACCTGGAGGTCGACCTGGAAACTGCAGCCAACGATGTGCGCGACAAGGTTTCCCAGGCTGTGGGTGATCTGCCACCGGATGCTGATCCGCCCGTGGTCTCCAAAGCTGATGCCGATTCCGACCCCATTATTTTCCTCAATATACAAAGCGACCAACGCTCCCTGCTCGAGCTCACCGATATCGCGGAGAATGTCTTCAAGGAGCGCCTGCAGACTATTAATGGTGTAAGCGAAATCCGCATCTGGGGCCAAAAGAAATATGCCATGCGCCTGTGGATTGAGGCGGAACGTCTCGCCGCCTACGGCCTAACACCGCTTGATGTACAACAAGCCTTGCAACGTGAAAATATAGAACTCCCCTCCGGCCGGGTGGAAGGGGCCAATACCGAACTCACCGTACGTACACAGGGCCGGCTCACCACGCCTGAAGAATTCAACAACCTTATCCTGAAGGAAGCCAACGGGCGCATTGTCCGTTTCCGCGACATCGGCTATGCAGAGCTGGGGCCGGAAAACCTTCGTACCGTACTCAAGCGGGACGGTGTGCCAATGGTCGGCAACGCCATCGTACCCCAGCCTGGTGCCAACAATATCGAAATTGCCGACGCCTTCTACGAGCGTCTGGAGCAAATCAAAAAAGACCTGCCTGCCGACATCCAACTGGGTATAGGCTTTGATAAAACGCAGTTCATCCGCGATTCCATCGATGAGGTGGAGCAGACCATCTACGTGGCCTTCGGGCTGGTGGTAATGATTATCTTTTTGTTCCTGCGCGACTGGCGGACCACCATCATCCCGGTCATTGTTATCCCTATTGCCCTGATCGGCGCCTTCTTTGTGATGTATGCCGCCAATTTCTCTATCAATGTGCTCACGCTACTGGGTATCGTGCTGGCCATCGGTCTGGTGGTGGATGACGCCGTGGTCGTCCTCGAAAACATTTATACCAAGATTGAAAACGGCATGACTCCCCTCGAGGCTGCCATGAAAGGCAGCGAAGAAATCTTCTTTGCGGTTATCGCCACTACCGTAGCCCTGGTCGCCGTGTTCATGCCGGTCATCTTTTTGCAGGGCCTGACCGGGAGGCTGTTCAGGGAATTTGGCATCGTGATCGCCGGAGCCGTGGTCATTTCCTCCTTTGTGGCCCTCACCCTGACGCCCATGCTGTCGAGCAGCATCCTGAAAAGGCGAGCACGGCAGCCCTGGTTTTACCGGGTCACCGAACCCTTTTTCGTTGCCCTGACCAAAGGCTACCGCAGCACCCTGAATGGGTTCATGCAGGTCCGCTGGCTGGCACTGGTCATCATGGCGATCTCCGGCTGGGCGATCTATTCCATCGGCGGCGGGCTGCCGCAGGAACTCGCCCCACTGGAAGACCGTAGCCGTATCCGGGCTTTTGCCCGTGCTCCGGAGGGCTCTACCTTCGAATACATGGATGACTTCACTAATGGACTGGTGGAAACGATGGTCGAAGCCATACCCGAGAGCGAGGGGGTCATTTCGGTGACCTCGCCCGGCTTTGGCGCCTCTACTTCTGTAAATTCAGCTTTTGCCTTTGCCGTCCTGAAGGATCCTCAGAAAAGGGAACGTGGTCAGACGGAAATCCTAAATGCGCTACGGCCTGAAATCAGCGAACTCACCGGTGCCCTGACCTACCTCAGCGAAGAGCAGAGCATTGGCAATCGCCGGGGTGGGCTGCCGGTACAGTACGTACTGCAGGCGCCCAACTTCGAAAAACTCAAAGAGACCCTGCCCCGCTTTGTGGAGAAAGTCAAGCAGGATCCGACCTTCAGCTTCGTGGACGTCGACCTGAAGTTCAACAAACCGGAGCTCAACATTGAAATCAACCGGCAGAAAGCCCGGGACCTGGGCGTTTCTGTGCTGGATATTGCGCAGACGCTCCAACTGGGGCTCAGTGGACAGCGTTTCGGGTATTTCATTATGAATGGCAAACAGTATCAGGTGATCGGGCAAATACAGCGCGAGGGGCGGGACGAACCCATTGACGTGCGCTCCCTTTACGTGCGCAATGATGCCGGCAATATGGTGCAGCTGGACAATCTGGTGACGCTGGAAGAGCAAATCACCCCACCCACCCTGTTCCGCTTCAACCGCTTTGCTTCTGCTACTGTATCCGCTGGCCTGGCGGGCGACAATACCTTGGGCAACGGTATCGAAGCCATGAACCGCATCGCAGCAGAAACACTGGACGATGGCTTTTACACTACCCTGACCGGTACCTCCCGCGATTTTGCGGAAAGCTCTTCCAGCCTGGTCTTCGCTTTTGCGTTGGCTCTGGTGCTCATTTACCTGGTTTTGGCAGCCCAGTTTGAGAGCTTCATCGATCCGTTGATCATCATGTTCACCGTGCCCCTCGCGCTGGCAGGCGCTGTGCTGTCCCTAATGCTCTACGAGCAAACGCTGAACATCTTCAGCCAGATCGGCATTATCATGCTCATCGGGTTGGTGGCCAAAAACGGTATCCTCATTGTGGAATTCGCCAATCAGCGGAAGGAAGCCGGGCTGAGCCGCCTGGAAGCCATTAAAGAGGCTGCCGAGGCGCGTTTCCGCCCTATCCTTATGACGAGCCTGTCCACCATATTGGGCGTATTACCGATTGCCCTGGCCCTGGGTGCCGGTTCTGAAAGCCGGGTTTCCATGGGTATTGCCGTCATCGGCGGGCTGGTCTTTGCGACGGTGCTGACGCTCTACGTGATTCCGGCCATTTATTCCTATCTTTCCAGCAAAGAAGCCAAACGCACCAAGCGGGAGGAACAACTCAAGGCACTGGAGGAAGTGTAGGGAAAACTGAACAGCTAAAAAACGCAGACGAAAACGAATGGCAGACGAAAAAAAACTCTTCTTACTGGATGGGCACGCCCTGGTCTACCGGGCGCACTTTGCATTCATTAACCGCCCACTGATTAATTCCAAAGGGGTCAATACCTCGGCCGTCATGGGCTTCACCCGGACGCTTTGGGACCTCATGCGCGATCAAAAGCCGACCCACATCGCCGTGGCCTTTGATTTATCCACCCCCACTTTCCGGCATGAGATGTATGAGCCCTACAAAGCCAACCGGGAAGAACAGCCGGAAGATATCGTCGTCGCCATTCCGTACATCGAAGCCATTGTAAAAGCGTTCAACATCCCCATCGTCACCGTAGATGGGTACGAGGCAGATGATGTAATCGGCACCCTGGCCAAGCAGGCCGAAAAAGAAGGCTTCAAAGTCTACATGGTGACGCCGGATAAGGATTTTGGGCAGCTCGTATCCGATAATGTCTTCCTGTACAAACCTTCCCGTCAGGGCAATGGCGTGGACATCATGGGCGTACCGGAAATTCTCAAAAAATGGAATGTAGAGCAGGTAGAGCAGGTCATCGACATGCTGGGGCTGCAGGGCGATAGCGTGGACAATATACCGGGCGTACCGGGCATTGGGCCAAAGACCGCTTCCAAACTGCTGGCGCAATTCGGTTCTATGGAAACCCTGCTGGACAGCACGGATCAGCTCAAAGGCAAGCAAAAGGAGCGCCTGGAAGAACACCGGGAGCAAGCCTTATTGTCCAAAAAGCTAGCCGTGATCGAAACCCAGGTGCCCATTCAATTTGATGCAGAGGCCTACAAAATCGAGGGGCAGGACAATGACCGCCTCGCCGAACTGTTCAAAGAACTGGAATTCCGAAGCCTGGCCAAACAGATTCTGGGAGAAGACAAGGTGCCCCAGGAAAATGCGCAGGGCGACCTCTTCAATCAGCAAAGCGAAACCAAATCCGAGGTCAAAGCCCCGCCAGCTCATTCTGTAGCGGACAAAAACATCGGCAATACCGAGCACACCTACCACCTTGTAGATACCGAAGAAAAGCGAGCGGAACTGCTTCAAATTCTGATGGAGGCCAAGCGCATTTGTTTCGATACGGAAACGACCGGCATCGACGCCACACAGGCGGAAATGGTGGGCATGTCCTTTGCCGTGAAGCCCCACGAAGCCTACTATGTGCCTGTACCGGCAGACTATGAGGAAGCCACCCGCCTCGTGCAGCAGTTCAAAGCGGTGATGGAGGACGAAAACATCGAAAAGATCGCTCAAAACCTCAAGTACGATGCCCTCATGCTCCGCCGGTACGGCGTGGAAGTCAAAGGCCCCTATTTTGACACCATGATCGCCCACTACCTGCTGGAGCCCGAGCTGCGCCACAATATGGACTACCTCTCGGAGACCTACCTGAAATACCAGCCGATTGAAATCGAAAGCCTCATCGGCAAAAAGGGCAAGAAGCAAAAGACCATGCGCGACCTGCCGCCGGAGGAAGTAAAAGACTACGCGGCCGAGGATGCCGATATCACGCTTCAGCTCAGGGAGTACCTCGCGCCTAAACTGGAGGAAGAAGGCTTCCAAAAACTTTACGAAGAAATTGAAGCGCCCCTGGTGCGCGCCCTGGTCAATATCGAGCACGAGGGCATACGGCTCAATGCCGACTACCTCAAGTCTTACTCCAAAGAACTGGGCAAGGAAATTGATCAGTTGGAAAAGGAAATCCACGAGGATGCAGGTACGGTATTTAACGTGGCCTCTCCCCGTCAGGTTGGGGAAGTCCTCTTTGAGAAGATGGAGCTGCCCTACCGTTTCAAAAAAACCAAGTCCGGACAGTACTCCACCAGTGAAGAGAAGCTGGCCGAACTGGCCGGGGAGTACCCCATCGTTCAGAAAATCCTGGACTACCGGGGCCTGACCAAGCTGCGGTCCACCTACGTGGACGCCCTGCCTAAGCTCATCAATCCGCTTACCGGGCGCATCCACAGCTCCTTCAATCAGGCGCTGACCGCCACCGGGCGGCTGAGCTCCAATAACCCTAACCTGCAGAATATTCCGATTCGGACGCCGCAGGGGGCCCGGGTGCGGGAGGCTTTTATCCCGCGCGACGAAGACCACGTCCTGCTTGCCGCCGACTATTCTCAGATCGAACTGCGCCTCATTGCAGAGATGAGCGGGGAAGAAGCCATGCTGGAAGCCTTTAAGTCCGGTAAAGACGTCCACTCTGCCACCGCCGCCCGCGTATTCGACGTACCCTACGAGGAGGTTACACGGGAACAGCGCTACCGGGCCAAGACCGTCAACTTCGCACTCATCTACGGGGCGGGCGCTACCAACCTGTCCCAACAATTGGGCATCAAGCGCAGCGAAGCTAAAGAACTAATCGATCAGTACTTCAGCCGCTACCCGGACCTGAAAGGCTACATGGACGGTATTGTGGAAAAAGCCCGAAAGGACGGCTACGTCAAAACCCTGATGGGCCGCCGCCGCTACTTGCGCGATATCGACTCCCGTAATGGGGTACTGCGCAGCCACGCCGAGCGAAACGCCATCAACACTCCGGTACAGGGTACGGCCGCAGATATGATCAAGATCGCCATGGTGCGCATCAACGATATTTTCGAAAAAGAGCAATTCAAATCAAAGATGATCCTGCAGGTGCATGACGAACTGGTCTTTGATGCCCACAAGTCAGAGCTCGATACCATCAAGCCGATCATAGAAGAGCATATGGTCAATGCCATCCCTAACCTCAACGTGCCGATCCTGGTAGAAATGGGTGAAGGGCAGAACTGGCGGGAAGCGCATTAGTAGTGGGGCAAAACCAGGCGTGTATTTATTTTTTCCAGAAGCCCTTAACATAAAACGAATCACCAATTATGAATTTGTCCACCACCCGCCAAACCCGGTCTAATTTCATCCGGCTGCTATCCGGCATGAGCCTGGAAGCCGTGAACCACATCCCGGAAGGCTTCAACAATAACCTGATCTGGAATTTTGGGCACATCATTGCCACACAACAGCTGCTCACCTATAGCTTATCCGGGCTGGAGCCCAAAGTAGGAGAGGAAATACTGGCAGCGTTCCGCAAAGGAACAAAACCGGAAAAAGTGCATACCACGGCCGAACTGGAAGGGCTCAAAAGGATTGCCGAAAGCACCTTGGACCAGCTTGAAGCCGACTTGGAGGCGGGCCTGTTCCAAACCTTCGAATCCTATCCTACCAGCTATGGGGTAGAACTCACCAATATTGAAGAAGCGGTTGCGTTCAACGCATTGCACGAAGCCCTCCACCTGGGCTACGCTATGGCATTGAAGCGGGCACTCTAAGCTGCCGCTCCTGCCAGTACGCATCATCGTGAAATTGGAAAGCTGTAGGCTGGTAATCGCCTATGGTATCCACATTCGCGGCTTCCGGCACCGGCTGCCCGGTCAGGTAAAAAACAGCATTCACCAACAAGCGGCGAAACTCCTCGTCGAGCATATCCGTAGAGGCGCCCATCGTGCAGGCGAAGGCTTCCCCAGCTTGCCCGCCCGGTAGCTGGTAGGGCTTCAGCCAGGCTACCGGCATCATCGGCTGATTGGGATTGTAGAAACGCTCGCTAGCCGGATTAGTAGAGGCAATCGCCCATTGGTCTTCCCGCATGCCGTACATTACATCAGACTCATCGTAACTCCTGGTATTATCTGTCACCTGCCCGTAAACCAGGGGTGTGGCTGTACTGTCCAATGGTCCGGACAAACCGTACACATCCGTAGGACCCCATATTTCCCCCGACTGAATACCATTGAGCACGGGGTGCTGCGCTGCCTCCCGGGGAATGATACCGCGCGTGCTTTGGTGCTTGTGGTGCCCGTGATGGCTGTGCCAGTTAGTGCCTAGTACCAGTTGCCCAAACCCGCCGTGCCAGGCTTCCTTTTCCCCTTTGTAATAATTGCCCCAATGCCCCCAGGGACTGAGCGTATCCCTAAAGCGGAACGCATGGGTAGCAGTACGAAGCCCAATTACCGGCTTCCCTGCCTCCAGGTAAGCTTTGAAGTACGCCATCTGCTCATCGGGCAGTTCCCGGAAACGGGTGAAAAGCACCAGCAAATCTGCCGCTTCCAGCTGCTCCAGCCCCGGAATATGGTAAACGTAGTTGGGATTGATAATGCCGGGCTGCTCCGGATGCTGGGCAAAGAGTACCGTACAGTCAAAGCCGTGCCGCTGTGAGAGGATTTGGGCCAATTGGGGCAGGGCCTCCTCCGAACGGTATTCCTCGTCTCCACTCACCAGTATGACCCTAGGCCGTTCTGTAGCGCTGCCAGCAGACCGGTAGGTCGTGTAGAGGGGAGGAGGGGCTTCGGGCGTTCCCGGGGCTTTTTCTCCGGCGCAATTCCAGAGCAGCAAAGTGGAAAATAGCAGCAGGGTATACCTCATAGTCGTTTCTATTTTGGGTGTTGGCCCAGCAGTTCCGCCGGACGGTAAAAGCCTTCCTGATCCGCAATCGCAGCGCGTACCCTTTTCACTTCTGCCTGAGCAATGGGCGCTGCGCTGTTGCCAAAGGCATTGCGCACGTAAGATAGCACATCTGCGATTTCCTTGTCGCTCAACAAGCCTTCAAAAGCGGTCATAGGTACCTGCCCCGGATAGATTTGCCCATTGACCTCAATGGGGCCGTGCAGCCCTTTCAGCGTCAGTTTGATCAGGCGCTCTTTGCTGCCCGTCACCCATTCTGATCCGGCCAGGGGTGGAAATCCGGAAGCGGTAAGCCCCCTGCCATCCGGCTGATGGCAGGTGATGCAGGAGCCTTCGCGTTCGTACACCTGTTGCCCGGGGCTAAGACTGGCTTCCAGCTCAGCTGATGCAACGGGCGTACCAGCGTAGAGGCGTTCCCGTAGAGTCGCATATACCGGTTCCATCCACTCATCCACGGCTTCCTGTTCGGCACGTTCCAGCACAGACCGCGCAACGGCAGGCTCCAGCCAGGAAGCGGCCACGACGGCCTCCAGGCGCACCCGCCCATTGGGGTCACCGGCACATGCTAACAGCAAGTCTGCCTGTTCGGCTACCTGATGCCCGGTATAACGCAAAACACGCACCGCTGCTGCCCGCACCCGGTCATCTTTGGCTTGGAGCAACTGCCGCAGCAGAGGCTCCTCCACCTGATTCAGCCCCCAACTGACCCAAAGCGCTTCGAGTAGATGTCGTTCGTACCCGGCATCCAATGTGTCCAAATTTACTGTCCACCTGCGCAGGGCGGGCAGGACATCGGCGGCATTTCTGCCCCTAAGCTCTCGGCGGGTCCGATAGCGGGTGCGGTACTCCGGCAGCTTTAGGTTATCCAATAGTGTAGGAATAGCTGCTCCGTCGATTTTGGCAGGTCGGACAAGAGGGCGGCCCGGATAGGTCACCCGGTAAATACGGCCGTGGGCATGGTCGCGCAGCGGGTCACGGGCATTGTGCTGCATATGCCCGATAAGCCGGTTGTGCCAGTCCACGAGATAAAGGGAGCCATCGGGCGCAAATTCCATATCCACAGGCCGGAAGTGAGGATCAGAAGACTGCAACAGGTCTTGCCGGTGGCGGCTGCTGTGCCCGGTCCCGGCTTCCAGCATTTGGTGCTGCTTGGTGCCCAGAAAGCCAATGGTGTTGTTGATGAGCAAATCGCCCTGCACTTCATCCGGAAAATGGCGGCTGGAGACAAATTCCAGGCCCGAGGTGGGCCGTACCCGGTGGGTCGCCTCAATGATATTGGCCGCCTTGGGATTGGCTTTTCCATAGACTGGCGCAATAGTCCCCGGTGACATCCACCGCACGTCCGGGCCGGAGGTTTCGGCAAAGAAGGGCTGTCCCCAGGCATCAAAAGCAATGCCCCAGGGATTGGGAATGGCCAGCTGTGCGGTGCGCTCCAGGTGATGCCGGGCGGGATTGTACCGGTAAAAGCCGCCGTTGGTACCACGGACAGTGCCGTAGACTGTCTCTACGTTGGTGTGCAAAAACGTGCCCTCCCCCATGAAAATGGCGCCGGAGGGGTCTGCACAAAACGCGCTGATGGCATGATGCGTATCGTGGTCATCAAACCCGCTAAGCAAAATTTCCCTTCGATCTGCCCGGTCATCCCCATCCGTGTCCGTCAGCAGCACCAGGCTGCTGCTTTGAGAGACATACACCCCTTCCGGGGCGATTTCAAACCCAATGGGCAGGTGCAGCTCATCGGCAAAGGTGGTCTGCCGGTCGGCTTTCCCATCCCCGTCCGTATCTTCCAGGATCATGATTTTGTCGTTGGGCCGCTTGTCGCCGGGCTTGTAATGCGGGTAGGAAGGCATCACGGCCACCCAAAGCCGGCCTTTGTTGTCGAAAGACAGTTGTACGGGGTTAGCGAGGTCTTCGAATTCCTTTTCAGAGGCAAACAGCTCTACTTTGTAGCCGGGGGCTGCCGTTAGCGTAGCCTCTGCATCAGCGCCATATTGGTAAGGCATTAGCCCATCGGCTGGTTTAAAATTGGTCTCTACCGGAGGAAGGGAGGGCGTACGGGCATCAGCAGCTTTCAGGTCATAGGGCTCGCCCTGTAGCAGCTTCCAGATCACCGAATCTCTCACTGCCGTCATGGCGCGGATTTTCCAGAGTTCTGCCGGATAATTGTCCGGTCCGTAGGGTTCGTAGCGGCGGCCGTACACATGCACGCTGTTGGGGATTTTGTAGTCATTGGCCCAAAACCAGTTTTTGTCCTGCACAGCTTTCCGCAGGGTGTCGGGCTCGACCCTGATTTCCTGTTTTTTGCCAAAGAGCTGATCGGCCAGGTAGCTGGCTACGCGCTGATTGCCTGCATCATTTAGTTGCAGCCCGTCGATGGTCAGGGGCTGCCCTTCGGCATACCATGCTTTGGAAGGCTCAAAAAGGTCGACGACCGGTACGCCCTCTTCCGCTGCGATCTCCTGAATAGCATCGGTATACAGCGACAGCATGGCATTTTGGCGGTGGCCTTTCGGCAAATCAGCAGTAGCGGAAAGGTTTTGAATAGCGGTGGGCGTCACCAGGATTAGCTGGGGCGGGTGGATATTGTTATAAGCCTGCCCGAGGGTGTGCCGGATAAAGACCCGAAGCTCCGCTTTGAAAGTGGGCAACCGGTCCGGACCAAACTGTGCCGCATTATACCCCCAGAATGCCAGGATGATGTCAGCATTGAGGGTATCGAGCCATTCATCAGGATAGGGGAAGTGCCCCTCGCTGTGGGATGGGTTGGTCAACTCTTCGTAGTAAGCTTCAGCTCCCGGGAAAGCCCAGGGCGTATTGCGTGCCGGATGAGGGCGGAAACCCGGCATATCGCCGCCGTCACAGAGGTTGCGTATAAACAAAAGGCTATCAGGGTGCCGCAGGTGGAAAGCCGTTTCCAGATGACCATAATGCAGCATGCGGGCACAAATATTCCCGCCAATGAGGGCGATGCGGCTGCCTTTTTGGACATTTACCTGGGGTTGCCGGTCAGAGGTACATGAATACACCAAAACACTGAGCATCAAAATCAGTGGAAAACAACGGGGAAAGGGTGGAAAGCATTTGAACATAAATGTACCTTATCGAAGATTAAGAACGTCCTGAAATTAGCGATGCGGATACCATTCTCCTTACTTTTCAGTAAGAAACTCATGATGCCATTGCTAAAATTAAAAAGAAATGTGGGGATGGCAAACGAAACCCGTTTTGGGTTAATCCATGAGAAATACGCAGAGATTTATTTTTTTTGCAATCGGAGCGAAACCTGAAATGAAACATAGCCAAGTTAAAAGCCAAAATGGTGAGCCATGATCAATACAGCTTTACAATTGAGGTCCAGCATATTAACCTCCTGCTCAATATTAGAGGCTCTGAATTTACCCGAGGTACCAAAACCTGCATTTAGTATAGCGATACCGATGTTTAGGTGACTGACTTCCGAAAAGAGTTTATTGACATCTTCGATGATGGAAAGGTCGCCTTGTACAGGTATACTTTCTGTATTGTATTCATCAAAAAGCTGGGCACTAAGCGCTTCCAGTTCCTTACCTCTCTTACCAGTAATAATGAGTTTGAAGCCAGCTTCACCAAATTTAAGGGCAAGCTCTCTTCCAATACCGGAAGTCGCTCCGGTGACCAACACCCATTCATAGTAGTTGGATTTTAGCCTTTTGATAGTTTTTTGTGCTATTTTCATTTTTCTACATTTTCAGATTTATACTTTATTTGAGTCAGCCATTCATTATGGAGGCGTTCCAATTTATTGGGGACGAACACTTTTTGGAGAAAAGTCATGAAGCCATGTTGAGCCTCGCTTGTAATCAGTTGACACCCATTTTCAGTAGGAATAATGAGCCAGGCGTGATATCCTCGAATGCTCTTTTTATCGGATTCCCAACTAAGTCTGTAAGGCGCTTCAAACTCTTTAATGGTAGAGGTGAAGTCTAGCCCCATTGTTTTCCATGTAAAAACAGTACTTTCGGCAAGTCGCCCATCGGTGTTATCTATTAGCTTTAGATTGCTGGCTCCTTCATAATAATCTTCCCATGCGTCTGCCTGGATGAGCACAGACCAAACTATTTCAGCTGAAGCGTTGATGTCTATTTCATTGTGAACAAAAAATTTAGATTCTTCAGGTTGGTAGTCCTCGGGCCATTGAATCTCTTTCGAGTTGGGGTAGCTTCGATCAACAGATTTTTTGACCGAATAACAACCCGTAGCAGATATAGTAATGAAACACAGCAAGCATATTTTGGTCGTTGCTTTTGTAATCGATTTATTTCTGTTTTTCATAATTATTAAGACTTTAAGAATGGTTGGCCATAAAGAGCCTGTATCAATACATGCACTGCCATAAGCGTATATAAAATGACTAGACCGAAGGTTAGTCTTATGTCTTTCAAGATGTAGCAGGAAGCAATTGGTAGCACTTGTAGTGCGTGCATTCCAATGAAATGCGCAACTCTTGGGTCGCCATATTCTCTGCTCCAATTCAAAAAAGGAATAACCTTACCGCTGGATGAAGCACCTATGGTATGTGATAGGTTTGCGCCCATGACAAAACCTTCTAGCGAGAATATGAAGAACAGAATCAGGCCTGCTCTAATAGACCAGATGTAGTAACCTGGAAGCTCAGGCAGTGGTACCTGGAAGAAACGAATGGCCAAAACCAGTGTGATGAAAGAGACCACTGTGGCAGCAAAAGCCATCAAAACGTAAAGCCCTCCATAAATTGGAGTAGATAAGTTATAGTGTGATAATTGCCCTCTCCCTGCTTGAATGCCTATGTAAAGGATTTCAAAGCCAAGCATCAGAACAATTAGCCAACTCATGATTTGTATGCTCTTATCTTGTGGCAGATAACTCATAAACCAAGCAATAGTCCAGCTAAAGATGCCAATGGATAGTGCAAACTTTAAAGGTTTGTACCACGCATTCGTACCCGACACTTCTATGGAAGTGACCTGGCTGAGTAGGACAAAGAGGCTTGCAAGAATGAAGTTGGCCAGTCCGAAAATGAACAACAATTCATTTTTAGCTTTTAGTGTGCTAATAAACTCCATTAAATTTGAGTTGAATGTTTACAATTGCAGTTTGACCTTCAGTTAATTGATAGCGGCGTCTTCAAAACCCGGGCGTCCAAAACTTATTCTAGCGCCATTGGCGAAACCAATAGGCTCTACAGGAAATCCTACTAAATGGGTGTGGAGTTCCCGGTTGCCATTCTCATCATAGAAGACAACTGCGCCGTAAGTGCCAACAGGCACGTTCTCTAGCATTACCTCCATATGGCTTTGCGTCACAGCAGTATATTTACCTCTGAATTGTAGTCCGGCCCCTGGAAAGTTGGTTTTGGTGAAAATCCCTGAAGAAATAAATCCGCCAGTGTTTTTATTAATTCCGAAAACTTTAAACAAGACATTTTCGGTCTGAGCATTCACAGGAAGACTTAGTAGCACAGTAGCTACTGCCCAATGCATAAATTCTATCAATTCTACCATGTTTTTTATTTTTTAGGACATGGCAAAGTTGCAGAGTTTGGTGCCTTACAAACGATAACATTTGTTTATGCTTTCAGGAGAGCCTGTTTTTCTTTATTCTGCTCAGGTGTATAGGCGTGATGCCCAGGTAGGAAGCAATCATATGCTGCGGCACACGATTATGAATGTTTGGAAAAATTTGATTCATGAGGTCATATCGCTGTAAAGGCGAAAGCGTGTAGAGGTGCTCAATGCGCCGATCAAGATAAGTAAAGTAATATTCCGCAATCAGCCGACCCAGTTTTTCGCCTTCCTTTAAGGATTGATACCCCCATTCAATACCCGCTTTAGGCAAAACAATTACTTCAGTATCCTCTATCGCCTCCAGCTCGTAACTCGATTTTTCTCTCGTAATGAATGCACGGTAATCGGCAATAAACTGGTTTTCTATTGCAAAGTGAACGGTATGCTCTGCCCCGCTCAAGTCATTTATCTTGACTCTAATGATGCCTTTTTCAATAAAATAGACTTCATCGATGATTTTTTCATCCTCGCTTAATACCGCCTTCCTCTTGAATTGCCTGCGATAACACCTCGACATAAAGGCTAACGCCTCTTGTTCAGAAAGCGAGATCATCTGAGTAATCGCTGTTTGTAATTTTTCCATTTTTTCAAACGGGAAGGGTGACCCAATTAGTGAGCCACCCGGTATTACTTAATACGCTTTGGCAAACAGCACCCGCTGCCCGGAAGGCTTTCCGGTAAGAACGCACTGCCCTTCCTCCTTCTCGTTGTCGAGTGGGATACAGCGGATCGTAGCTTTGGTCAGCTCCTTGATCTTTAGCTCCGTTTCGGTAGTGCCGTCCCAGTGAGCAGAGACAAAGCCGCCGCCCCAGGATTCAATTTCGGAGTTGCCGCTGCCGGAAACCGCTTCCTTGAAATCATCGAAGTTGTCCACTTTCGTGATATTGTCGTCTCGGAACTGCTTTGCCCGCTCGAAGAGGTTGTTTTGAATTTCGGCCACCAGGTTCTCGATGTATGCCGCCGCCTCGTCAATCGGCACAAAGGTCTTCTCCTTGGTATCGCGGCGGGCAATTTCCACCTGCCCTTTTTCCAGGTCGCGCTTACCGATGCCAATGCGGACCGGAATGCCCTTCATCTCGTGCTCGGCAAACTTAAAGCCGGGCCGGTTCTTTTCGTCATCGTCAAACTTGACGCGAATGCCACGGCCGCGCAGCGCCTTCATCACTTTATCCGCCGCCTCGCCAATTTCCGGACCGGGCTTTGGAATCGGCACAATAACCACCTGCGTAGGTGCGAGTTTTGGCGGTATTACCAGCCCATCGTCATCAGAGTGGGTCATGATCAGGCCGCCGAGCAGACGAGTGGAAACGCCCCAGGAAGTCGCCCAAACGTACTCCTGCTGATTCTCCTTATTGAGGAACTTCACATCGAATGCTTTGGCAAAGTTCTGCCCCAGGAAGTGAGAGGTACCTGCCTGCAGGGCCTTCCCATCCTGCATAAGCGCCTCGATGGTGAAGGTCTCATCCGCCCCGGCAAAGCGCTCATTGGCGGTTTTGATGCCCTTGACAACCGGCATGGCCATGTATTCTTCCGCAAATTCGGCGTAAACCCGCTGCATTTGCAGGGCTTCTTCCATTGCTTCCTCGCGGGTAGCGTGAGCGGTGTGCCCTTCCTGCCAAAGGAACTCTGTGGTGCGAAGGAAGAGCCGGGTCCGCATTTCCCAGCGCACCACGTTGGCCCACTGATTGATCAGCAGGGGCAGGTCGCGATAGGAGTTGATCCAGTCCTTGTAAGTATCCCAGATGATGGTCTCGGAAGTCGGGCGCACGATGAGTTCTTCTTCCAGCTTCGCATCCGGATCGACCACCACGCCGTTGCCATCGGGGTCATTCATCAGGCGGTGGTGGGTAATGACCGCACATTCTTTAGCAAAGCCCTCTACGTGCTGTGCCTCACGGCTGAGGAAACTTTTCGGGATAAACAGCGGGAAATAGGCGTTCACGTGTCCGGTCTCTTTGAACATCCGGTCGAGCTCATCTCTCATATTTTCCCAAATTGCGAAGCCGGTAGGCTTAATTACCATGCAGCCTTTCACCTTAGAGTGGTCCGCAAGGCCCGCCCGTTTCACAATATCGAGGTACCACTGAGAGTAATTGTCTTTTCGCTGAGTAATTGCTTTAGCCATAAAATTGTCTTATTATCCGCTGTTTTAACAGGATTTAACCGTTTGTATACCGTACTTTTGTTCCGTAAAAGCCCATTTTAACAGTTGTTAATTCGCGATTGACCCTTATTTAACAAGGTGCAAACGCGGTTTTAAAGGGGCTTTAACTAAAAATTAGGCACAAAAGTAATAAATTACGTGTTGTAAGAAATAAGAGCGCAACGGTAATTACATTAAAAACAATTTTTATGAAAAGCTATAAGATATCGCCTTTGTTGATCGCCCTGTTCCTGGTCTGGGGTATGGGCGATATAGGCGCGCAGTACGACGATCTCTACTACAATCCGGATACGGATGGCGCTTACTATGATTATGGCAACAGCTTTAATGATAGCAATGCCTCCAGTTCCAACCGGAATAACGACGAATACTACGACGATGAGTATTACGATTACGAATATACCTCACGGATTCGTCGCTTCCACCGGCCCTATCAGGGGTTTGGGTTCTTTGATCCGGTCTATGTAGACTACGCCTATTTTGATCCTTTCTTTAATCCGGCAGCAGCAACTATGCTCATTTATGATTCGCCCTGGCGCTGGAACCGGTGGAATCGCTGGAACCGGTGGAACCGCTGGAATAACTTTGGCTGGGGTCCGGGAATCAATATTAATGTAGGCATTGGCTTCGGTAATGTCTGGGGCAGCCCGTGGGGCTTTAACGCCTGGAATTCTCCCTGGGGCTTCAACCGTTGGGGTTGGAATGACTTCGGCTGGGGCGGTGGTCCATGGGGCTTCAATAATTTCGGCTGGAACAGCTGGAATTCTCCCTGGGGCTGGGGCGGCGGTGGCTTTGGTATCTGCCCAACCTGGGGTAACGGCTTCGCCTACAATACCGTCAATAATGTAAACATTAATAATAACTTCAACGATGGCAGGGGCACCTACTACGGTCCGCGTACCAATGGCTCCGTGAACCGGCCAAGTCAGGCCCGCCGTGACATCGGGTTGCAGCAGGATGGCCGCACACCAACTACCGCGACACCAAAGGATGTAACGGTAAACCGGGCGGGAGCCTCTCCCCGCACTGCGGAAACCACACCTGACCGCCGGAGTGATCAGAATCCTAATGCAGCTCAGGTCAGCCGTACCTATGAACGCCCCCGCACTTACGATCGGGCACCTGTGACCACTGTGACACCGGAACGTTCCAGAGTGGTAACCAGCCGTGACAATTCATCACGGACATCCACCCGCAGCCGCAGCAATGCGACACGCCGGGACTATAATGCACCGCGCAACAGCGGTACTTACAACCGGAGTGGCAGTACCTCTCGCAGCTACGACCGTGGAACAAGCAACAGCCGCAACTCGCGGACTTATTCCACGCCACGTAGCAGCCGGAGCTATGACAGAGGGAACAGCAGCAGCCGGAGCAACCGTACCTATACGCCACGCTCCAACCGCAGCAACTCCTCACGCAGCTACACGCCTCGAAGTAATTCCAGCTCGCGCAGCAGCCGCAGTTACTCACCGAGCAACAACCGGAGCTCACGCTCTTACACGCCGCGCAGTAACAGCAGCTCACGGAGCAGCCGAAGCTATTCTTCTCCCAGCAGAAGCAGCAGCCGGAGTTACTCTTCGCCAAGCCGGAGTAGCAGCCGAAGCTATTCTTCTCCAAGCCGGAGCAGTAGCCGAAGCAGTGGCAGCAGCCGGTCATCAAGCTCAAGCCGAAGCAGGGGCAACTAGACTGAAAAGAACTGACTTCGTTTGACGAGTGAGAGAAGGGGTGGAGTATACCGATGAACTGGTCCCACCCCTTTTCTTATGCACCGCACTTACGTCTCTCTCTACTTGTTGATTAATAAAAACTATCCTAAATGAAATATACCATCGCTTTTGCAGCCCTTTTTTTCTGCTTTAGCGGAACGATGCGGGCACAAAATTTTTCAGACGCGCTGCGCCTTTCCAACTTTCAGGTAGGCGGTACCGCCCGCTCCATCGGAGCCGGCAGTGCCATGGGCGCTATGGGTGCTGATTTTTCCGTCATGAGCACTAACCCAGCCGGGCTGGGCTGGTACAGAGGCTCAGAGTTTGTTATCTCCCCAGGCGTCTTCAATGCCAGCACCACTTCCAGGCTGCTCAATGATGACAACGGTACGGGTATTGAAGAAAACCGCGCCAATTTTAACCTGAATACCTTTGGTGTGGTCTTTGCGAATGCCAATACCAACCGCGACTGGCGGGCAACTAATTTCGCCATTGGTGTAAACCGGCTGGCCAATTTCCATCAGGACTTCTACTTTGAAGGCTCCTCGCCCGGCTCTATTGTCAACCGGTTCCAGGAACAGGCCAATAGTGAAAGAAACTCCGGTTTTGAATCTGGCTTCGAGTCTGGCTTAGCTTTCGATGTAGGTGCATTATTTATAGATAACGACTCAATTGTTTCTGATTTCGATACCACGCCTAATGCAGATGTTTTCAAGCGGCAGGATGTTTTCACTAGCGGAGCCATCAATGAGTTTGTCTTGTCCTTTGCCGGCAACTATAAAGAGCGGCTCATGATCGGTGGTACCATTGGTGTGCCCATCATCCGCTACGAAGTGGAAAAAGAATACCGGGAGGAAGACCGGGGAGTGGAAGAAGATGGCAATATCCCATTTTTCAACGCCCTGACGTACAACGAAAACCTGTCAACAAGCGGTACCGGCGTTAATTTGAAGCTGGGCGCCATTTACCGGGCGAACCAAATGCTGCGCCTGGGCATGGCTGTGCATTCTCCTACCTTCATGCGCCTGGATGACGTATACACGGCAAGCATGGGCTACAACTACAGGGATCAGACCGGTGTAAACGACTTTTCTTCACAATCACCGGACGGCAGCTTTGAGTACCGGCTTCAGACCCCCTGGCGCTTTATCGGTAGTGCCGGCCTTATCATCAACAATGGAAGCCTCAGGCGTGCTGATAACAACCGGGATTTAAAAGTCCGTTCACCCAGAGGCGGATTCCTTTCCGCTGAAATCGAGTACCTGAACTACGGAGACAACCAATTCCGATATGAAAGTTTTGGAGATGCTGAGCGCGAAGTGAATGCAGCTATTGCAGATGAGCTGACAAGTGCCTGGAACCTTCGTCTGGGTGGGGAGTACGCCTATGACCAATTCCGGGTACGTGCCGGCTACACCCTTCAGCAATCACCGCTGCAGGGCGACGATGCGACCAACAGCATCATTAGCGCGGGGCTTGGGCTGCACAAAAAGACCTTCTTCCTGGATATGGCCTACCGCCGTCAGATGAATGAAGCGCTGTATACGCCCTACCTTACTTTTGATGCGCCTGAACAGTTGGTGGAGCAACAGTCTAACCTTGGGCAGATCGTATTTACCCTCGGCTTTCGGTGGTTTTAACAACTAACGCCCTATCGGGGTGTTTGTATGGCATAACTAAAATACGATACAGGAGCTGCCGCTTGCAGCTCCTGTTGATTGATATGGATTCACTCACACAAATCACCCTGGGCGCTGCCGTAGGCGAGGTGGTGCTTGGCAAAAAAGTCGGCAACCGGGCGATGCTCTGGGGCGCCATCGGTGGCACCGTTCCGGACCTGGATGTCTTCGCCAATATGGCTACGGACGAGATCAGCGCGCTGGCTTTCCATCGGGCGATCACGCATTCCTTCGCCTTTGCAGCTCTGGCACCCATTGTTCTGGGCGGTCTGGTACACCATATTTACAAGCAGCAACGTACCGGGCAAGCCTTCGGGCTGTCGGCAGCGCTTATTTTTTTAATGATCGCATTAGGGTCCGTTACAATGCCCGTACCTCCAATTGAAGTCTTAAAGGTCGCCGGAGCCATTACCGCAGCCATCCTCTTTTTTCCTTTGGTAAGCTGGGGGGCACAGACGTTCCGGGGCACTTCTAACCACGCCTGGACGGCTACCTGGCGCGACTGGAGCTGGTTGTTCTTCTGGGCGATTTTCACCCATCCTCTGCTGGATGCCTGCACCACCTACGGTACGCAGCTTTTTCGGCCGTTTTGGGACTACCGGGTCGCCTTTAACAATATTTCTGTAGCCGACCCAGCCTATACCTTCCCCTTTCTGCTACTGTTGCTCGCTGCGTTTATTGTGGGCAGAAAACGACAAGCGCTGCGCACCCGCCTCAATACTGCCGGGCTGGTGGTCAGTAGCCTCTACCTGGCATTCACCTTTGCCAACAAATGGCACATCAACCGGACCTTCGAAGCTTCCCTCCAACGGGAAGACATCCCCTACGAGCGCTATATGACCTCCCCTACCATTCTCAACAACCTGCTCTGGCAGGGCATTGCCGAGGGCGACACGGCTTACTACCACAGCATGTACTCTATCCTGGATGAGGAGGCCGTGTTTAAGAACTTCACGGTCATTCCCAAACGGCATGAGCTGCTACACCCCGCTGAGGGCTCCCGCGATCTTGAGGTACTACAGTGGTTCTCGGACGGCTACTACTCCGTTTTTGAGCGGGGCAATACGGCGTTGCAGTACAATGACCTCCGCTTCGGCTCACTAAACCAGTCTTTCGAGGAGCCTTCCGACTTTGTATTCCACTTCATTCTGGAGCAGGATGAGGATGGGGAATGGCGCGCCCGTCAGGGGCGGGAGCAGCCCCGGGATATGGATAAAGCCTTCAGTAAGTTGTGGAACCGGATGATGGGGCAGTGATCCATTTGAACACTTCGACACGCAGGGAAAACGGGTATAAAGGTTATCCCCGCCTTACCAACCTTCCAAAAGGAGAATACACGCAAACCTTCGAAGGGGGCGCATTAGCCGTGGGGATATATTTCCTGCAGTTGCAAACGGATCAACGGGTGGTGGAGGTTCGAAGGCTGAAGGCTTAATTTCCCGGCTCTTGCACACGACTGTTCCCCCACATTAAACCCTTTAGCAGAACTACAGTCCAAGGGCATATCAATCAGACTATTATGAACCATGCATTCTATTCCCTCCTGATATTTACTGTAGTATTGGGGTTGTCATCTTGCAACAAAGCAGATAATGAGCCGACTTCAGGCAGCACCTCATTAAATTTACCGGAAGTGCATTTCGATTATGTGAATTTAAACCTGCCAGACCATTTTACCACAGACCTCCCCGGCCAGCCCTTGCCCACATCCGTCAATGGACTGGATAACACTCCTGCCGATAACCCGATTACTAATGAGGGGGCAACGCTGGGCAGGGTGCTTTTTTATGACAAAAAGCTAAGTGCCAACGGGACAATCGCCTGCGCCTCCTGCCATAAGCAGGATAAGGGGTTTTCAGATGATGCAACTTTAAGTGTTGGTTTTGACGGAGGGTTGACCGGGCGCCATTCCATGACCCTTATCAACTCCCGTTTCTATCAACGCGGCCGTTTCTTTTGGGATGAAAGAGCGGGTACACTAGAGGAGCAAGTCCTTATGCCTTTCCAGGACCCTGTTGAAATGGGCATGACCCTGGGACAAGTAGTGAGTACTGTGCAGGAACAGGATTATTATCCCGGACTATTTGAAAAGGCATTTGGCGCTACGGAAATCAATAGTGATAAAATCTCAAAAGCCTTAGCTCAATTTATCAGAAGTATAGTAAGCTACTCCAGCAAATATGATGAAGGCCGGGCTATGTCTGCATCACCGGGTGCCAGTTTCCCGAATTTCACAGCGGAGGAAAACCTGGGTAAAAATCTATTCTTTCAAACGATTCCCAATGGTGGTGGAGCCTGTTTTGGATGCCATACCACAGAAGCTTTTGTTAGTGCGAACCCCGGCCCGCAAAACAACGGGCTTGATGCCCTGTCCACAACAGATTTAGGTGCCGGCGGTGTGTTTTCCAACCCGATTTTTGTCGGCCGGTTTAAAACGACAAGCCTGCGGAACATCGAATTGACACCGCCCTACATGCACGATGGCCGGTTTGAAACCTTAGAAGAAGTGGTAGAGCATTACAGCAGCGGGATTCAGGCACACCCTACGCTATCACCTGCCCTGACCGATGAGAATGGGGACCCGGTACGATTAAATTTCACAGCTGCGGAAAAAGCAGCTTTGGTCGCCTTTCTTAAGACGCTTACAGACCCTACTGTTGCCAATGAGGTAAAGTGGAGTGACCCTTTTGAATGATTAGAGATGCTATATTAGCACCTCTATTGGATGATCAATTTACTGTTGGAATGGGTCATCGTTATTGACCCTAATATAAATTGACGGAATATGCAGTCGAAATATTATTACCTAATGCTTTTGTTTGTCCTGCTTAGTGAATGCCAGGCCCTCAAAACGAATGCCGGCTCAGAAAGACTCCATCCGGAAGGCCAAGTTGATTTCGTACTGAGCTTATTAGGTTCCGCAAAAGGTCTGATAGCTGGCATCAAAGTCAGCAGGGACCGTTTGCAGGGACAATCCGTCATCATAAGGTGAAGACAGTTCCTGCAGGAGCGAATGGAAAGGCTGCATATCTCCCGCAACAGCGGACTGTAGCACTTCTTCCACCAAGTGGTTCCGCGGAATAGCCACTGGGTTGGTTTGCGCCATCAGTGCATTGCTTTCAGTCAAAGATGTACCTCTCAACCGCGCTTTTTCCCATCTTGAATGCCAATTTTCGAAAGCCTCTTCCTCCCTCAGCTTATTGATCAAATCCCCCCCACGCCTCAGTTCAGTAAAGAAGTTGGTGTAGTCCACCCGCCATTTCGCCAGCAGTTTCAAACCAGAATTGACTAAATCCCGATCTTCCTCCACCTGATTCACAATGCCCAGTTTATGGCCCATCATTTCAAAGTAAGCCCCGGTAAAGTCTTCCGGGAACCGATCCAATACCTCTTCTGCCTTAGCGCTGGCTATTGCTTCTTCCTCATCAATCAAAGGAAGTAGTGCATTGGCAAAAACACCGAGGTTCCAGTAGGCAATATTGGGCTGGTTAGCGAAGGCGTACCGGCCATCTGTATCGATAGAGCTGAATACCGTCCTGGGATGATAAGCATTCATAAAGGCGCAGGGGCCGTAATCAATGGTTTCCCCGGAAATAGCCATGTTGTCGGTATTCATAACCCCATGTATAAAACCAACGCGCAACCAGTTTACGATCAGGTCTTTTTGCTTTTGCCTTACTGCCTCCAGCAAAGCCAGGGCGGGGTTTGGATGGTCCTTTAGGGCTGGGTAATGGCGTTGGATGGTATATTTCAGCAAAGCTTCCAGGTCCCCAGGTTGTCCAAGAAACCGCGCATACTCAAAAGTGCCTACACGGATATGGCTTGCTGCCACTCTGGTCAGGATGCCCCCTTCGTGACGCTGCTCCCGGTAGACCGGGCCTGCTGTTTTGACCACTGCCAGGCTTCTGGTGGTGGGGATATGAAGAGCGTGTATAGCCTCGCTGATCAGGTATTCTCTCAGCATAGAGTAGAAAGTCGCCCTGCCGTCTCCCCTCCTGGAATAAGGCGTTTGACCGGAGCCTTTGAGCTGTAAGTCATACCGCCCCTTGCTGGTTTCCACCTCACCCAGCAACACGGCACGACCATCACCAAGGCGGGTAAAATGGCCAAACTGATGCCCGGCGTAAGCCTGAGCGATGGGCTGGCTTCCGGGCACCTTTTCATTGCCTGAAAGATAAGCCAATGTCTTTTGCTCTTCACTCAGGTCTTTGGCTATCCCCAATTCCATGGCCAAAGCTTCATTAAACAAAGCCATTTGAGCATTGCCGACCGGCTTCGGTGCCTGTTTTGAGTATAGGTTCTGGGGAAGCTGCGTCGCATAGGTGTGCTTTAACCAAGCCATAGGATTCCATTTGTGTATCTAACTGAACGAAAAATAGTTTTGTTCTTGACCGAGGATTGTGAAAAGCACTGTAGCTTGCAGGACGGGGCTGGAGCATACCCTTGAATTGAGGAGAGGCAAAGCAATCATTAGGTATACTGTTTAGAACGAGTGCGGCTGAATTGAAAGCAAGTCAGCAAAAAAGAAAATACAGTGCGCAAAACAGCATAGCTTTACTTCCGCAAATGCTTGCCCTCAATGCCAGAATGAAGTATATTGCAGATTCTTCATTCATTATGACCAACATTAACAACGAGTGTACATCCGTTTAGGGTTACATACCCGTTGGTTCAGGCAACATCCCCTTTTCTGAAACTTCCTTAATTGGTGCCCCGGCAAAATCCCGGTGGCAGGGTCGGACAATGGTCACTTTTCAGCGGTTCCATTGCTGCCTGTTTACCATTAAAACACTGTTATTTCTTTAGCCCCTGCCTTGGGGACTGGCAGAAAGGATAGCGCGTATTTTTTTCGTAAGCTGGATATCATGCTATTCTCCGCATGCCCTTCGCAGCACATAGTATTTATACTATTGTAATGATTAAATCAGATGAAAATACAAGATACTAATGACAACCTCACAGCCCTGCAAAGAAAACTGAAAGCGTCCGAGGATCGTCTGTTCGCGGCAGAAAAAAAATTAGTCCAGCTGGAGGAGTTGTACCAAAACCTGTTCAATCATCTTGCCGATGAAGTCCACCTCTAGAGGGTCGTTAGAAAAAAGAATGGCAGCATCAAAACATGGGAATTGGCTGATGTCAACCCGGCAGCCCTACGAACCTGGGGTAAGAAGAAAGAGGAGGTCATAGGAAAAACCGCGGATGAAATTTTTGGTATGGGGACAACAGAGCAATTCATGCCTGTTGTCAAGCAAATCTTCAATAGCGGTGAACCGCATAAATGGGTAGAGTACTTTGAACCCACCAACCAATTCCTTAGCATGTCCAGCATTCCGATGGGGGAATACTTTGTTTCAACAGGAAAAGATATTTCGGAAGAAAAGCTGGCTGCAAAGGCGCTGGAAGAGAGCGAAGACTTTTTGAATAAAATCGGTTCTATTGCCAAAGTAGGTGGTTGGTATTTAAATCAAAGTTTTGATCGCCCATTTTGGACAAAAGGAACCTATGATATACATGAGCTACCCTATGATTACATTCCTTCCACTGAAGAAGGCATCAATTTCTACCACCCTGATGATCGAGAGCTCGTAGAAAATGCCGTAAACAAAGCAATAGAAAAAGGAGAGCCCTTTGAATTCGAGGCTAGGATAATAACTGCAAAGGGGAACCTAAAATGGGTTTATTCTAAAGGTGAGCCGGAGATGGTAAACGGCAAATGTGTGAAGCTGACAGGCGTTTTCCAGGACATCACGAATCGAAAAAAGACAGATAGCAGGGTAAATATGCTGACCAAAGCTCTTGATCACTCCCTAAATGGCTTTGATGTAGTAGACCATGAGGGTAAGTTTATCTATGTCAATAAAGCCCATTCCAGAATGTTTGGATATAGCGACCCTGCTGAAATCATCGGGACTTCCCCGGAAAAGCTTTGCGCCGACCCCACCTTCCCGGAGCGGCTTGTTAAAAATCTGAAAGAGAAGGGAGAATATGTTTGTGAGCTGAAAGCTAAACGAAAGGACGGAAGCGAATTTGACCTGTTAATGTATTCCCGGCTCGATTATGATGAAAACGGAAATGAGATTTATCCTACTTCTTCAATAGATATCACTGAACGGCGCAAGACCGAAGAAGAAAAAAGAAAAGTACAAAACCAACTACTGCATATAACCAACTCCATACCCGGAGTCATCTACCAATTCGTATTCCACAAAGACGGGTCTTTTTCTATGCCCTACATCAGTGACAAAGCGGTCGAATTATTAGGCTTCCCCTCAGAAAAAATGACAGACCCGGCTTTCCTCTTTTCGCGCATTCATCCGGAAGACTTTGAAAGCACCATGCACTCCATTCTTGAAGCCAATCACGACCAGGCGAAATGGACAAAAGCTTTCAGAGCCTTTACTAAAAATGAAAAGGTGGTTTGGATAGCAGGCCATGCGCTAGGTTCGGCCGACAGTGAGGGTAATATTGTACATAATGGCGTTTTATTTGACATCACGGAGCAGAAGGAAGCCGAAACTGCCTTAGCCCGGATTATTCACGGCAAGGCATAAAAAAAGGGTATAAGTTCTTATATTAGAGTTGCTTAGGCTTCAAAAAATATAAAAACTCTATACCCAAAAATGAGTAATAAAAATACGGCTTTTTATCAGAATAAAAAACAATACACCTTCGATTTTTCGGGCCAGGAAACCAGCTCAGATGGAGGCTTTAGCCTTCTGTACAAACTGGCGAGAAGATCAAAATTGATCAAAGCGTTCAGTGAGCAGGTCCCCGACCGGCGCGACCCTGAGCTGATCACTTACAGTGTTGAAGAGCTGATAATGCAACGGGTAATGCTGCTGGCTTGCGGTTACGAAGATTGTAATGATGTAGATTACCTCAGGGAAGACCCCTTGCTGAAAGCTCTAATGGATAACGGCTTGTGTTCTCAACCAACGCTGAGCCGCCTGGAAAACAGCCTGAACATGGGCGCCGTGTACCGGCTGGCTGAGTGGTGGGTTGACCGGTATGTGGCTAGTTTGCCCACTGATAAAGAGTATGTGATCATTGATGTGGATTGTACCGACGACCCTACCCATGGAGATCAGCAGGGCAGTTTGTTTCACGGCTACTACTGGCAGTGGATGCTCAATGAGCTGTTTTATATAGATGGGGAAACGGGGCAAATCATCCTGCCGGTATTGCGCCCCGGCAACGTACACTCCAATAAATGGAATGACAGGTTTTTGCGGGTAATCGCCAGGAAAATCCGCCAGCGCTTTGGGGATATTCAAATTATCGTCCGGGCTGATGGCGGGTTTTCCTGCCCTGGTTTTTATGAGGTAGTGGAGGAGCAAGACCTTGATTTTTGCATTGGCCTTACATCTAACCCCCGCCTGAAAGCGGCGGTCCGGAAATCTTATGACCGGGTCAATAAGCACTATGGGCAAAAGGGGGCCCGGCATCAAAAGTTTGTAGGGCCCTTCAGTTACCAGGCTGATTCCTGGGATAACCCTCAGCAAGTATATGCCAAAATTGAATCGACGGGCAAAGGCATGAATCTGCGTTTTATCGTTAGCAACTTTGCCGACGACGATGCCGAAGAGCTATACAAAGATTTTTATGTGCAACGCGGAGAGGCCTCTGAAAACCGGATCAAGGAAGTGAAGAACATGTGTTTTTAAGACCGGCTCAGTTGCCATCGTTTCAGTGCCAACTTCTTCCGGCTAATGCTGTCGTGCCTGGCTTATGAGTTGTTGCGCAATTTACGGGGACTGATCCGGAAAACGGCTCATGCCAAAGCCTGGGCCTGGTCGGTACAGTCTATCCAGCTATATCTGCTGAAAGTAGCTGCCCAGGTTCATGAAACGGTTCGCAGGATACACATTCGTTTTTCGCGAGCCTTTTCCCAACAGAACCTGTTCCGGGAAGTAATGATGCAGTGTTAGTGGCTCGCCAGCCAGGTGTCAACAAGGAGAGTGTTTTTTCTACAGGGGGCAAGCCCTGGAGGGAAGGCTATGCCCTTGGCTCATCATTTTCGGCTTTTTTCCGGCAAAATGAGAAAAAATTCTTGGCGAAGAAAAATTAATTCTATTCCAACCGGGAGCCAAGGAGTAGTTTTGATAAAATCAGCGCGGCATGGAGTTAAAATTAAATTTCAACTCCATGCCGTGAATAATCCGGGTTAGAGAGCTCACCCCATGGAAGGCAGAACACCGGCTTCGGTTTCCGGACGGAAGGATAAAATGGGTTGATGTAAGAGGTGTGCCTTCAAAAAGTGATGATGGAAGTATTATTTTCAATTCTATCGGATTGGATATCACCAAACGTAAACAAGCAGAAAGGGAATTAGAACAGGTAAACTCAAACCTGGAAAACCTGGTAGAAGAGCGTGCTCAGAAGGCCATCAAGCTGTCCAGGTAACTGGAACGCTATCGATTGGCAGCCGAGCACGCAAAATCAGGAGTTTGGTACTATGATGTACGCAACAATGCTCTGGAGTGGGACAACATTATGTACGAGCTTTATGGTATTGATAAAACGGACTTCAGCGGTGCCTATGAAGCCTGGGAAACCAGCTTACACCCGGAGGATATAGGAAGAAATGTTAGTGCATTACAAGATACCATAGCGGAGCAAAAAGACCTCGACATCCTATTTCGGATCAACCACCGAAAATCAGGCGAAACCCGACACATCCGTGGAAAGGGGAAAGCAGAAACGGACGATAATGGAAACACCATCGCCGTTTTTGGAACCAACTGGGATGTGACTAAGGAAATGCGGCTTGTTGAAGAAAGAGAGTCGATCATTAAAGAGCTGGAGGTCTACCAGATGGCAGCCAATAATGCTCAGGTTGGCGTTTGGTTTCTGGACACTGCAACACAAGATGCCGTATGGGACGATTCTCTGTTCAGTATTTATGGGTTAAACAAACAGGATTACCCCGACCGCATTGTCCCTTTTGAAAAATACTTTGTAACTATTTAGGTCAATTTGCAAAATAGCGAGAAAATAGCGAACTAGCACAGGTGAACAAGGACGAGATCATAGC
>CAJXNH010000026.1 GCA_913057245.1 uncultured Phaeodactylibacter sp. | reverse complement strand
AGCTTCGCTATTTGCTCAGCTTGTTGCGCTATGATCTCGTCCTTGTTCACCTGTGCTAGTTCGCTATTTTCTCGCTATTTTGCAAATTGACCTAAATAGTTACAGCTATTCTTCTTCTCCCAGGCTTTGCCCCTCCAGCACAAACCGCTTGTAATAATTGATCAGCAGCGTAGTGAGCGGGAGTGCAATGACCATTCCAATTATCCCAAATAGTCCGCCCCAGACCGACAGTGCCAGCAAGATGACCGCCGGGTTTAGGCCCGTGGCGCTTCCCATGATTCGCGGTGTAAGTATAATTTCCTGAATGGCTTGAACAATTATGAAGACAAGGATGACCATACCTGCACAAAACCAGTAAACCTCGAGGGTCTCAATGGCCTGCACACCGGCAAGTAGCAGAGCGGGAACTAATCCCAGGATTTGAAGATAAGGCACAAAATTGAGCAACCCTACAAAGATGCCCAGCAGTATACCCAGGGGCAGCCCAATCAGGTTGAAGCCAACCGCGAAAAGAATACAAACCCAGAAGACAATCAGCGCCTGACCCCGGAAGTAGATTTGCATCCCATCTTCCACATCATGCACCAGCATCACAACCGGCTCCCGGTAGGTGGGTGGAATCACCGCTTCCCAGTTGTCCGCAAAATCATTATAAAACAGCATGATGAATACCAGGTACAACAAAAACGTAACGATACTGAACAGCCCCAGCACAATGCCCATGGCACTGCTCAGGCCGCTCCAGATGTAGGACAGGATCATCACCCCGTAATTGTAAATGTTTTCCTCCGTGAGTAAGGCTTTGACCTCCTCACTATGCAGGTAGGTCTCTATCTCCTGAAGGACTTCTGGCGGGAGTAAGGATTGCAGATGAAAGTCCAGACTGCCACCAAGAAGATTCTGCATATTGGCTATTTCTCTATTGATAGCCGGGATGGTCAGCATGCCAATCAGAACCAGGAAGATGACAAGGCTGAAGAGCGTAAGCAGGACCGCCACCCATCTGGTGCGAACTTTTAGCCGTTCCTGGAAAAAGCGGACTATCGGCTCCAGCAGATAGGCTACGAAAAGGGCAATGAAAAAGGAAGCCAGGTAAGGGCTCAGATAGTTCAGCAGCCATAGAAAAAGAGCAATACCGCCAAGATAAAGCAGGATATTGATGATGCGGTCCAGGGTCCACGTATTTGGTTGCATAGCGTAACAGGCAGTTATTTTCCACCAAGTTAGGGCCGAAATTTAGTTTCAGGCGGGATTTTTAGCGGAAATTTTTACTTTGCCAGTCTAAAGCCAATCGTTTATGCGACCTATGCCCATTCCGCGTCTTTATTTTTGCATTTTGTTTATGGTGCTATTGTCCCCTTTGGCACAGGGTCAGGCTCATCAGCTGAGCTGGCCGGTCGATGGCGGGCTGCTGGGGACTGGCGCATTAACCTATGGGTTGAGCATACCGCTTCAAAAAAAGATGCCGGGCATGACTTTGGATGACCTCGAACTACTTGATCCCCTTAGAATTAACCGCTTAGACCGGATTGCCACGCTACAAGCCAGCGAAAAAGCCCGTCTGGCTTCTGATGTCGCCCTGCGTACAGCGCTGCTATTGCCATTAGGCTTATTGGCGGAGTCAAACAGCCGGGACAACTACGGGGTCGTGTCTTTGATGTGGTTGGAGACCCTGTTGGTTACGAATGGCATTACCCGCCTGGTCAAGATTGGTGCCCGCCGCAGCCGCCCATACACCTATAACCCGCTGACAGGGGAAGAACTAAAAATTGATCCGGAAGCTCGGCTTTCCTTTTTCTCCGGGCATGCATCTAACACCGCAGCCATGTCCTTCTTCACCGCACAAACACTGGTGCAAAACCGGCCGGATATGCAAAACAAAGGGCTGGTTTGGGCAACTGCTGCCACGCTTCCGGCCCTGACTGCTTTGTGGAGGGTTAAAGCAGGCAAGCACTTTCCCACTGATGTGATTGTTGGCTATGGCATTGGGGCCATGATCGGAATCCTGGTGCCTAATTTGCACCGGTAGCTTTATCGCATTAATAGCACCTCTCCTTCCAGCTGCAATTTTCGACCATCCATCAGGGTGACTTCGGCCATATATACATAGACGCCGCTGTTGAGCAATTGCCCGCGGCTTGTTCCATCCCAGCCCAGGCTTTCTTCATTGGGCGGAAAAGATCTGGCTTCAAATACCTGATTGCCCCACCGGTCATAAATACTAAGCGTATTGATCTCCAATACCTGGTTCGGTTTGGCAAAAAGTGTAAAGTAGTCATTGCTGTTGTCTCCGTTCGGACTAAAGGCATTAGGCGCATAAACGGGGGTGCGTTTGTCAACCTGAACCAACAAGGCATCTTCTACTTCACAGCCTGCATCCATCAATGCCCGCAGCGTAATGCTGGTACTGTTTACCGGGATGAGCGTAGGGTTCAGGCAGTCTGTGCAATCCAAAATATCTGCTGGGCTCCAAATAAGGGAATCAGGGATGAAGTTGAGCTGCGGGCTCAGGGTAAGCGTATCCCCCTGCCGGACTTCAATTACTCCGCCTAAATCAAGGGTCAGAGGTGGCATAGCCTGTATTTCGAAAGCCTGTTCTGCCTCACAGCCCAGTGCATCCCTCAAGATTAGGACATAACTACCAGGCGCTATCGGACCGCGTAGAGGAAACCCTTCTGCAACCTCAAAGTCAACACCATTGATTGCGTAGGTGTAGGGGGACAGTCCACCTGATAAACGGCTGATCAACCAGCGGCCAGTACTGTCCGGGCAATCCGGGTCCGTGAGTTCCAGCTCTGCCTCAGGAAGATTAAAAGTAAGTTCAATATTCGTAATCACAGAATCACATCCATGCTCAATGCTTGTAATAATGTGCTGACCGGTGGGCTGATCAATAGTATAGGTCACCCCCCAAATGTCCAGCGCATCATCTGCACAGAGCGTATCTCGGAAATACTGTATCTCGGGCTGCAGCAGCACATTGATGCTGATCTCCAGAATGCTATCGCAACCATTTACTGTATTTAATGTGTCAATTCCGGTAGGCTGGCTTTCCGAATAGTAGGTGCCGTTGAACAGTATACTGTCTCCCACACAAATATCCAGCACAACCGGTGTATGATAACTGGGCAGCAGAGTCGTTGTCGTAATGACAGTAGAATCGCACCCAAATTGGTTGTTCAGCGTTTGGGCGACGGTCCCGGTATCCGCGGGATTACAGCTTTGGCTGAACAGCATAGTGATGTCGGTGGGCAGCAGGGTGGTGGTCGTGATGATGATGGAATCGCATCCGAACTGATTAGTCAGCATTTGCGATACAGTTCCGGTATCCGCGGGGTTACAGCTCTCCAACAACTGAAGCGTGGTATCGCTGGGGGATAACAAGGTTTGAGTAATCACAACCGAATCACACCCGAATTGACTGGTAAAGGTCTGAGAGATAATGCCAGTATCCTGTGGATTACAGGAGAATAGGGTATTGGTAAACTCGTATTGTTCAGCCAGCGTAGTGAGCGTGGTGACGACAGAATCGCACCCGAACTGATTACTGAACACCTCAATGGTACTTCCGGTGTCTACCGGATTACAACTTTCTGCACTAACAAAAATGCTGTCGCTGGGCAGCAGGGTGGTGGTCGTGATGATGGTGGAATCGCATCCGAACTGATTAGTCAGCATTTGCGAGACAGTTCCGGTATCAGCGGGGTTGCAGCTCTCAAAAAACTGAAGCGTCGTATCGCTGGGCAGGAGGATCGTGGTTGTAATGATAAAAGAGTCGCAGGCCAGCTGATTCGTCAGGGTTTCCACGGAAATACCAGTATCCAGTGGGTTACAGCTCTCTAAAAATACGAGTGTTGTATCCGAATCGATACAGCCGGCGGAACAGGTGCCGGGACTGATGATTTCCAAATCCAGCGCACAGGTTGCCTGATCCAGGTCAAAAACCGTGATTGTAGTCGAGGGAAGGTTGGCAGGGAGGGGCCCTAAAACAAAGGTGCTGTCGTATAAACCAGTGGTATCCATCGGACTGCTGATGCCCCAGCTGCTTCCATTATTCACACCCGAAAAGATAAGCTCTGCCGTAAAAATATCATCCTGAGCGGTACCCGGTGTGCCATTATCCTCACAGGCGAGTACATTTACAGCGGCTTCAAGAAAGCAGGAGTCTGAGCAGGAGACTGGAGGGGCAACGGTCAAAATAGAAAAGCAGCTGGTCAGGTTTTCGTCAATAAACGCCAGATTAATACTGCCTCCTGATATGGGATAAGCGCCAATTACGGTAGGTACGTCAAATGTTCCGGTCTCCATACCTGAAGGCGGAACCGTGATCCACCCCTCTGTGCCAACTGGATTACTTGCCTCGACGATGAATTCAAACAGGTCATCGGTAGGGTCGCTGGCGGTCCCGTTATCTAGGCAGTAAGTGTCTACCAGGGTCACCGTTAATGCGCATGAATCTGAGCATGAACCTGGGCTGGAAAGGTTAAAACTACTACTACAGTTACTATCATCATTATCAGTAACGACCACATTGGCAATGTTGGCATCCGTACTGCCTGGGGGAAGGCTGAATGCAGATATCGTACCGTAGTTGCCTTCTGCCGGAGTGATTGCCCCGTTTTCAGCACTTACGGTGTAGTTGTCTGCGATATTGAGGCCACTGACCAGTAAATTGAAGGTAATCTGATCATCGTTAGGGTCTCCTGGAGTACCATTGTCATCACAGGTGATATTCGTTGGGTTGACTTCAGTAAGCAGGCACTCATCTGAACAGGTACCAGGGTCTGCAATCACAAAAACCTGGCTGCAGGTGGGGTCGCTGAGATCTCTAACAATAAGTGGTACATTCCCGCCTCCGGCACTTCCCCCGGGCATGCTGAAAACACTGGGTGCGCCGTAGATGCCGGTACCGGAGAGCAGGTTGCCGTTTGCCAACTTTACTGTATAGCTTGTGCCATACTCAGAAGTGACCAGTAACGCTATCTCAATAAAATCATCATCCGGGTCCGAAGGTGTCCCGGCATCATTACATATTGTACTCTGGACA
Source organism: uncultured Phaeodactylibacter sp. (assembly GCA_913057245.1). GTDB lineage: Bacteria > Bacteroidota > Bacteroidia > Chitinophagales > Saprospiraceae > Phaeodactylibacter. The sequence continues at coordinate 38,921 of CAJXNH010000026.1, read as the reverse complement.
TCTAAGCCGGTGATTTCGCAATTCTTGCAGACGTTGTCTACAGTTAGGATGAACTGACAATCCGCAACGGTGCTATCGGTGATTACCACTTCATACTGATCAGGTAAAGGCGCTTCCGGGAGGAAGCGGAAAGTTGTGGATTCGCCGTAATAGCCTACCGGGCTGCCAACACTCATTATGCTATCTATTTGAACACCGTAGATGGTGTCCAGAGCATTACCAAGAGGCTGAAGGTCAAACTCAAGGGTATCGTTGTTACAGACCAAATTGGTAAGTTCAGCCGATTGTATCACGCAGGTATCCGAGCATGGCGGTGGCGGTGTGAGGGTTACTGTCACAAAGCAGCTTGGGGACACCATATCGCTGAAGGTTACATCAATGGGGCCATTGCTGATTAAAAAGGGGCCAAGGCTGGCTATGTCATCGTAGTCGCCGGCAGTATCACCGATTGGAGTATCTGAAATCCAGCTGCTGCCGGATGCAGCTGTCGGGTTATTTACTTCAAATTCCACCTGGTAGGTGTCATCATCGAAAATGCCGGGTGTCCCGCCGTCCTGGCAAAAAAGATTAACCTCAGTAGCTTCAATATTGCACACTGCTGAGCAGTCTCCGGGATCAAAGAGAAAAAAGGAAAGTGTACAGCCGGGGTTATTTTGATCGGTCAGTGTAATTGTAGTCCCTCCATTGCCGGCAGAGCCGATTGGCAGGGAGAAGGTCTGTAGTGTATTGTACAGTCCGGTGGATGGGGTTACGGTCGTTCCGGCAGCAGTAATATCATACCCTGAGGCACTGCTGATAGCCGGAACATCAAGGGAAAAGGTGATGAAATCATCACTGGCATCGCTGATCGTAGCGTTATCGTTGCATTGAATGCTGGTAAGCCCCTGATCAAATATAGTACAGGCATCAGAGCAGCTACCCGGCCCAACCTGAGAAAAAGAGTAGGTACAGGCAGGATCGTTATTGTCAATTATGGTAATATTGACGGAGCTGCTGTTAGCGCTTCCGGCAGGTAATGTAAAAGTGGTGGGGCTGTTGTAGTTGCCTCCGGAGGGTACGGTGCTTTGTCCGTTGGCGACCAGCGTGTAACCATTTCCCAGGTTGGTACCTGATGGCTGAAGCGTGATGACCATTTGGTCGTCTGCCTGAACACTACCGGTCCCATTATCTGAGCACTGTACATTCAGAACGTTGACCCCATTGAGATTGCAATCATCGCAAGGATTGTCCAGTGCAAAGGTGAAAGTACAGGCACTGTTGTTGACATCTCTTATGGTAACGTTATAAGTTGCGCTTTGCGGGGTGTTGGGCAAAAAGCTAAAGTTTACGGGCGTACCAAATGAGCCGGAGTTTTGCCCCAGAATCGTCCCGTCCGGAATGGTTAGATTGTATTGCGAACCTGTACTGCTATTCGGGGCAAGCGTGAAGTTAATGATGTCGTCATTAGTACAGCTGATACTGGTGGGCGTGGCATTTGTGATATCGCAGGGCAACGGAGTGGAACAGGGGGCTGTATTATTAACAAAAACCTGAGTCGTGCAGGTGGGGTTTTGGTTATCGGTTAGGGTTAGCGTGAAGGAGGACGGTGCCGCTGCCGCATTAACAAGCCGAAAGGTAGTCGGATTATTGTAAGTGCCGATAGTATTCAAAAATGTGAGCCCCGGGGCACTTATGGTATAAGCATTACCGGTACTAATGCCAGTAGGGTTCAGTGTAATGAGCAATTCATCATCGTCAGGGTCATTGGACGTGTCCATATCATCGCATTGCACCCCCAGTAAATTAGGGGCTGTAATCACGCATGGGGAGACGCAAGTACCTGGATCCTGAATGGAGAAAATGTACTGACAGGCCAGATCCTGCTGGTCCGTCAGGATGAATGAAACGGGGCCATTCCCGGCTGAACCGGGTGTGAGTTGAAAGAACTCGGTGGTGTTATAAAAACCACTGCCCGGTAGCACCAAACCTGGCGAAGCAATGAGGTTATACTGAAGAGCAACATCAGTGCCAGACGCGATGATCTCCATGGTGATGTAGTCATCGTCCGCCAGACTCGGGGTGTTGTTGTCATGGCAACTGACGGCCACTATTTCTACCTGCTGCACTTCACAGGAAGAATAACAGGGGTTATCGAAAGTGAGGACAAAAGAACAATTCGGGTTATTTTGATCCGTAATAGTGATTTGATAAGTGGGTACGGTCGGGTCATCGGGGTCAATAACAAAACCATTGGGAAAGCCATAAACGGCTGTTGATGGAGAGATACTTCCTGAAGTAAAGGAAACCGTATACCCGCTACCGAGGTTATTGCCGGAAGGGTTCAGAAAGAGCGTAAGCCGGTCATCGTTAGGGTTGGTAGGCGTGTCATTGTCCAGGCAAACCACTCCACCCAAACCTGCACTTGTGATGCCGCAGAATTCCCGATCGCCGGCTGCATCCATGGAACTCCCCTGGCATGGCAAAAAGCCAAAAAGGAGAAGTGACATGAACAGAACCGTTCGACAGCAGACTTGATGGATTTTTCCTTTCATCACGTGTTTGTTTGACGGAAACCTGACATCATCGCAACACGTACGCTTAGCTGTCTGTAATCAATTAAGGACATGCTCAGAGAAAACAGGTTTCGCGTCTTAGTGACGGGTTTACCGTTTTCAGGCATACCTTTAGTGTTGTTGATTAAAGTGTTGCTTATCGCGGTTATGCGACTGTAACGGGGGGTAAAGTCTTAGTGTTTTTGTATCTGGTTTTTTTTCGCCAAAAGCAGTTAAAACTCCACTACTTTCTTTGCCAGTGAAAGAAAGTAATAGATAGAGTTTTGTTGATAGGAAGTCTTTGTTTTGGGTCGTACTAACGGTGGTTTAGCAGGCTGTACTTGTTTGAGCGGCGAACTGCCGTTGTGTTGTTGTACGGCTTAAGCATAAAAAAGATGCATAAACAGACTACAAAGGTAAAAGACCTGTTGGAAAGCGCACAATATTAGAGCTGCAATAGATAACTTAAAATAATAGAAGGGTACCGGATGGACGGGCCGATACCCTTCTGTATCTAGTACTGGTAGGGATAACTGAGGGCGTTGAAGCAATTACCGGATTAGCGTAACATCTCCTTTTTGCAGGATGGTGCGTCCGGTTGACAATCGAACCTGCGCATAATAGGTAAATACACCTGAACCTAATGGCTCTCCCCGGAACGTACCATCCCAACCCACCGCTACGTTATTCGGTGGGAAATCGGTTTGAGTAAAGACCTGATTACCCCACCGGTCATAAATTTCCATTCGCTCTATCCGGTCAATCTGTCCGGGGGCACTGAATAGAGTAAACCTGTCATTCCGGCCGTCTCCATTAGGGCTGAAGATGTTCGGGGCATAAATGTCCACCCGCCGCTCCACTAAGACCTGTACATTTGCAGTTGCTGAACAGCCATTGCCCAGGCTCGCCGTGAGCAGCAGCGTTGTACTTTCGCTGGCTTCCAGTACAGGGTTCAGGCAGTCGCTGCAGCTGAGTTGCCCGGCAGGGCGCCATTCCAGTATCTCTGGATCGAAATTGATCATTGGGCGGAGCGTGAGGGTATCTCCTTGCTCTAAAACAAGGGGGCCGTCAATACTTAATGCCGGGCTAATACCCTGGGCAATGCTCACTGGCTGGGACACCGTACAGCCCAGGTCATCGGTTAGTTCCACCGTGTAGTCACCTGCCAAAACATCAATCGTGACCGGAAAGGCCGAAACATCTTCCAGTAACTGCCCGGCGGCAGTGATGGTGTAGGGCGGGAATCCGTTCTCCGGTGGCCCGATTTCGATAAGCCCGGTGAGCCCCTCACAAGCCGGATTAGTCGGGCTGATTTCGGCTTCGGGTGCTGCAAAAACCAGCGCGATGTCAATAACTACAGAGTCACACCCCTCAGCAAGGCTTTGAATTACCTCCTGTCCGATAGGACGTTCCTGGTCATATACAGTGCCATTAATCACGAGGCTTTCACCTGCACAAAGCGTGTCGGTAACCAGCTGATAATCCGGGTCACTAAATAGTAAAACCTGAGTGGTTACAATGGAGTCACATCCAAACTGGTTGGTCAGTATTTGGGTCACCGTCCCGGTATCCGCCGGGTTGCAGGACTGGCTGAAGAATACAGTGGTATCACTGGGCAGTAGCGAAGTCGTAGTGATAATGGTGGAATCGCACCCGAACTGATTGGTGAGCACCTGCGAAACCGTCCCGGTATCCGCGGGGTTGCAGCTTTCGCTGAATAGCAGCGTGGCATCACTGGGCAGTAGCGAAGTCGTAGTGATAATGGTGGAATCGCATCCGAACTGATTGGTGAGCACCTGCGAAACCGTCCCGGTATCAGCGGGGTTACAGCTTTCGCTAAAGAGCATCGTGGTATCGCTGGGCAGCAGAGAGGTCGTGGTAATGACGATCGAGTCACACCCGGTCTGCCCGGTAAGGTTCTGCACCACCGTGCCCGTATCCACCGGATTGCAGGACTGCAAATCAATGAGCGTGGTGTCGCTGTCCACAAGCAGGGTATTGGTGATGACAATTGAATCACACCCAAACTGGTTGACCAGGACCTGTGTAGCTGTTCCTGTATCCGCGGGGTTGCAGCTGCTTTCTACCAGGAAAATGGAATCAGAGGGCAAAAGTGTAGTCGCAGTAATGACGATAGAATCACACCCGGTCTGCCCGGTAAGGTTCTGCACCACAGTGCCCGTATCCGATAGATTACAGGACTGCAGGTCAATAAGCGTGGTGTCGCTGTCCACAAGCAGGGTGTTAATGACCACGACCGAATCGCATCCAAACTGATTGACCAGCACTTGTGTGGCTGTTCCGGTATCCGCGGGGTTGCAGCTGCTTTCTACCAGGAAAATAGAATCAGAGGGCAAAAGTGTAGTCGCAGTAATGACGATAGAATCACACCCGGTCTGCCCGGTGAGGTTCTGCACCACCGTGCCCGTATCCAATGGGTTGCAGGACTGCAGGTCAATAAGCGTGGTGTCGCTGTCCACGAGCAGGGTATTAGTGACCACGACCGAATCACATCCAAACTGATTGACCAGCACTTGTGTGGCTGTTCCGGTATCCGCGGGGTTGCAGCTGCTTTCTACCAGAAAAATGGAATCGGAGGGCAGCAGTGTAGTCGCAGTAATGACGATAGAGTCACACCCGGCCTGCCCGGTGAGGTTCTGCACCACCGTGCCCGTATCCGATGGATTGCAGGACTGCAAATCAATGAGCGTGGTATCGCTGTCCACAAGCAGGATATTGGTGATGACAATTGAATCACATCCAAACTGATTGACCAGCACTTGCGTGGCTGTTCCGGTATCCGCCGGGTTGCAGCTGCTTTCTACCAGGAAAATGGAATCAGAGGGCAAAAGTGTAGTCGTGGTAATGATGATAGAATCACACCCGGTCTGCCCGGTAAGGTTCTGCACCACCGTGCCCGTATCCACCGGATTGCAGGACTGCAGGTCAATGAGCGTGGTGTCGCTGTCCACGAGGATTGTGTTGGTGACTACAATGGAATCGCACCCGAACTGGTTGGTGAAGTTTTGTTCCACCGTACCCGTATCCGCCGGGCTGCAGCTGGTTTCCACTAAAAAAATAGCATCCGAAGGCAGCAGGGCAGTCACTGTTATCACGATAGAGTCGCAGCCTTCCTGCCCGGTGAGGTTTTGTATTACTGTGCCGGTGTCCAAAGGGTTGCAGGACTGTAAATCAAATAGGGTAGTATCGGCTTCACAAACTACGCTGCAGGGGTCGGAAGGTACAACCAACAGGTTGGTGCTACAGCCTGGGTTGAGCTGGTCGGTAATGGTCAGGCTGAAGCTCCCCTGGCTAATCAGGAAGGGACCCAGGTCCACATCCTGATTGTAACTGCCGGTCACCGGTCCAAGGGGCGTTTGTGCGGTCCATCCTGCTGCGCCAACCGGGTTGATGATTTGTATGGTCGCCTGAAAAAAGTCATCTTCCGGTACACCAGCAGGGATACAGGTTGTTTCCGTTACGAATGCATTGATGGCACAGGCATTTGAGCAGGTGCCGGGGTCGCTCAGCTGTACGGTAGTGGTGCAGTTGCTGTCTGAAGCGTCCGTCAGCGTGAGGGTGAACGGGCCGTTGCCTGCACTGCCCGGCAAGAGGGAGAAGCTGCTCAGGCTGCCAAACGTTCCGGTGAAAGGCTGTAGGGTCTGCCCGGGTGCTGAGACGGTATAACTGCCAGCGGTGCTAACGCCATCGGCCAGTATGGAAAAGGTAATTAGGTCATCCGTTGGGTCCTCCGGCGTACCGTTGTCTGCACACTGCACATTGGAAACAGCTGCGGAAGTGATCAGGCAGGCATCGCAGGGATTATCGAGGCTCACCGTTTGAGAACAGGTCGGGTCATTGCTATCGGTAATGGTCAGGGTGAAGTTGTCTTCAGAAAGGTTGTTCGGCAATAGGGAAAACGGGCTAATCTGCCCGTAGTTGCCGGTTGTGCCAGCTGTCAGAATGCCGCTGGGGACACTAACCTGATAGTTGCTGCCAGTCCCTGTGCCATTCACCAGCAGTTCAAAGTCAATAACGCCGTTATCGCAAATTGGAGTGATGACGGTAGGCAAGTCCAGGTTGCAGGGTTCCACCGAGCAGGGGGCAGGGTTATCTATGGTAAACTCCAAAAAGCAGTCAGGATGATCTATGTCGCTCAAGATCAGAGTGATAGTAGGCCCTGCATTCGCCGCGCCGAGCAGTTGGAAAGCCGTTATCACTCCGAGGTTGCCAAACCCAGGCGTCACAGTGACATCAGGCGAAGAAAGATTGTACCCAATGGGGCTGAGTGCGACCCCAATAGGGAAGAGCTCCAGCAGCACGAAATCGTCGCCAGGATTACCGGGGGTACCGGCGTCATCGCAGGCCAGACTGATCACACCGGGGTCCGTAAAAGCGCAAGTGATGTTGGAACAAGTGCCTGGGTCGGGCAGCGTAACTACGATAGAGCAACTTGGATCATCGCTATCCGTAATTGTCAGGGTGATAGGACCGTTGCCGGCAGTACCAGGGCTGGTCAGAAACGTAGCGGCACTTCCGTAGGGGGCCGTGTTGGGCGTGACCGTGCCGCTTGACGCCGTCACGGAGTAGCTGCTCCCGGTGTTTTGTCCGGAGGGGTTAAGGGTGAACTGTATGATATCATCGGACGGGTCACTGGGCGTACCGCTGTCATTGCAGGTTGTATTAGAAAGATTAGCTGAGTTCAGATTGCAAGGGTCAGAGCAAGTCGGTGGAGCATCTACAGAAAAGGTGTTTGTGCAAGCGGGATCATCTCCATCCGTAATGGTAATGTCTATTGGCCCTCCGCTAATGGGATAAGGGCCAAAGAGGGTCGAGATATTATAATTGCCGGAAGTGTTGTTAATGTCGTTGGCGGTCCAGCTGCTTCCGATGCCCGTGCCCGAAATGGTCCCATTGAAGGAGAAGGTGTCATCGCTGGGGTCATTGGGCGTTCCGTTGTCGCTGCATGTAGGGGCAGAAGTCAGAGTAACCTCTATATCACACGGTGGTTGACTTGAACAGGTAGGTGGCGGGTCAACGACAACGCTCACTGTACAATTAGGGTCTAGTTGGTCGGTAAAGGTCACCGTAAAGGGGCCATTGTTAATAAAAGCAAAGCCGAAGCCTGGGGCGTCTCCATAATTGCCAACCGGCTGTCCGCCATTCGGATAGGTCGCCAGCCAGCCACCATTATTTCCGGGGTTTTCGATTAAGATGGTACCCTGGAATAAGTCATCAGAAGGATCGCTGGGTGTATTATTGTCAAAGCAGGAGGTCGAGATTAAGGTCGCCTCAATGTTGCACGGAAGGGTGGAGCAGGAAGCCGGGAAAATACTGATCACTTCGGCCGTGCAGCTCGGATCATTGGTGTCAACGATGGTTAAAGTGGTTAGCTGCCCATTGGTACTGCTGATAGACAGCTCAAAGGTGGTAAAGATGCCATAGGGTTGCGGACCAGCAGGTGTAATACTACCCACAGATGATACCAAGTTATAGGTTCCGGATAAATTTGTGCCTTCAGGCTGCAATTCTATTATAAAAACATCGTCGTCAGGATTAGAAGTGCCCTGGTCGTCACAGTTGATTAAGGTGTTTATCAGGGCGCCGGTTAGGTTGCAGGGCGGAGGAGTAGAACAGGGGGCCGGTGGGACAATGGTCACGGATATAGTCGTACAACTGGGGTCATCATTATCCGTAACGACTACCGGGAAGCCACCTCCGGAAATAGGGTAGGGCCCCATAGTGGTCACCACGTTATAGTCACCGGTGGTCCCCAAAGGATCATTGGCGGTCCAGCCGTTAGGGCTGGTCCCGTCTCCGACGACCTGGAGGATGAAGGTAAAGGTATCATCATTTGGGTCGTTAGGGGTGCCATTGTCGCCGCAGGTGACATTCCCAATTTGTGCGTAGTTGATGTCACAGGCGGGTGCCGTCGAGCAGGGCGGGGGTAAATTTATGATCGTATTCGTAGAGCAATTAGGGTCGTCATTATCCGTAACGATAACGCTTATACCGGCGGGTGGCCCAATACCAGTCAGTGTGAAGGTCGTTTCGCTCCCGTAGTTGCCTCCAGGAGGATTTACCGTGCCGTCGCTTACAGAGACCGTATATCCGCTACCTAAGCCCGAACCCACCGGATTTAATGGGAAAGTATAGAAGTCGTCGCTGGGGTCAGTAGGCGTACCGTTGTCATCACAATTAGTAAAGCCGAGACCTGGATTAGTCAAGTCGCAGGAAGAGAAGCAGGGGTTGTCAAGCGTAAGCGTAAAAGTGCAATTCGGATCTTGTAAGTCCGTGAGCGTGAGCGTGAAGGTGCTTTCATTCTGATTAGCCTGAGCCGTATTAAACCCGGAAAACTCTCCGTAAGTACCAAAAGTTGAACCGGTGAGGGGGATGGAAGAGGTCAAATTATAGCCGCCATTATCCAGGCCACTTCCTTCTGGGGAGAGTAGAAAGAAGATAAAATCATCAGAGGGGTCATTTGGAGTCCCGTTATCAATGCAGGAAGGGGCAGCACCGCTGATCAGTACATTCGTGATATTGCACACATCATCACAGGGGTTGTCAACCGTGTAAGTGAGCGTACAATTCGGATCACTATCATCAGTAATGGTAAAGGTTACATCGCCCCCACTTGCCGGATAGGGTCCAAGAAAAGTTAAATCGTCGTAATTACCGGAAACGCTATTAGGGCTATTGGAGGACCAACTGCCAGTTGAACTTCCGTTGCCTACAATAATATTCTGGAAAAAAGTATCATCGCTTGGATCATTCAGAGTGCCGCCGTTATCACAGGTGAGTGTACCCTCTGTGATAGTCAGATCGCAGGGAAGAGGTGGGGTACTACAGGGATTGTCAAGAGTGAACGTTATGCTACAATTGGGATCATTGCTGTCAGTTAGGGTCAAGGTGATTTCGTCCCCGGCTTGTGAAGCATTGATCAGTTCCTGTAAAGAGGGGCTGCCATAGGTGCCAACAGCCGGGACAGGCGATACTTCAGAGGATGAAACAATATAGGTGCCACTCAAGCCTGTACCGGTCGGGTTGAGCTCTACTACTGCAGAATCATCCGCCGGATTACCGGGCGACCCAGAGTCGTCGCAAAAAATATTGCCTACACCGGGGCCCGTAATATTGCATGGTGGACCATCGGAGCAAGGTGCGGGAGGTGTTATTTGTATCTGGACGGTCTCACAACTGGGATCGTCTACATCCTGGACACTAAAATTGAACGGACCATCGGTAATAAGATAGGGGCCAAGGGTGACAAATTGGTCATAAGGACCCGTACTGGAAAGTGGGTCGGATCCAATCCAGCCATTGTTTCCAAAACCCGATCCGATCACTTGTACCTGGAAGGTAAAAGTATCATCGCTGGGGTCATTAGGGGTACCGTTGTCATCGCAGACAATAACCCCGTTGAAAAAGAAGGTGATGCTGCAGGGGGTCTGAGCTGCCACAAAGAATGTAGAGACCGAAAAACAAAATAATAGAGGAATGATCTTTTTCATATTTCATCAATGGAGTTCAGGTATTGTGGGATCACCCTTCAACAGGACAATCAATAAATAAAGGTTAATTGGTTTCTCTGGAAGTGAGACAAAACAATCCCAATTAGGTTTGTCGCAGTTTGGACAGAAGCAGACCTTAAGCCCTCCTTGACGGGGACAATCCGGCAAATTCCTTTTTTGACCACTCCGGCACCCCTGGCGCAGGAATTTTTCTGGCACCGTTGGCAGTACTCATTTTTTTTCCTTTCTTTAGTAAGCGTAAACGCAACTTTCAAAACGAGCCTGAACCAACCACCGGTATGACCCAAAACAGCAACCGCTTCTGGTACAAAGACAGCATTATCTACGCCCTGCCCCTGCATGCCTTCTACGACAGCAGCGGCAGCGGTATTGGCGATATCAACGGCCTGATCGAAAAACTGGACTATCTCGAAGATCTGGGCGTCAATTGCATCTCTCTGCTGCCCTTCTATGAGTCCCCCCTCAAAGATGATGGCTATGATGTCTCTGACTTCAAAAGCGTACACCCCAATTACGGTAACCTTGATGACTTCGAGCGCTTCCTCGAAGAAGCACATAAACGGGGGCTGGAAGTCATTATCGACCTGATCATGAACCACACCTCCACGGAGCACGAGTGGTTTCAGCGGGCCCGGCAGGCACCTAAGGGCTCGCAGGAGCGCGACTTCTACATCTGGAGCGATACGCCGGAGCCTTACGCAGAAGCGGGTATCATCTTCAGCGATTATGAAACCTCCAACTGGGAGTGGGATAATGTCGCCAAAGCCTATTACTGGCACCGTTTTTACAGCCATCAGGCAGACCTGAATTACGAGAATGAACAGGTGCGCGAAGAAATGCGCAGCGTGATTGATTTTTGGTACAACCTGGGCGTGGATGGCGTTCGCCTGACTTCCGTAATGTTTTTGTTCCGGGAAGAAGGGACGAATTGTGAAAACCTGCCACAGGTCCACGAATACCTCCGAGAGCTGCGCAGCTACGTGGAGCGCAGGCATCCGGGCAAAATCCTGATTGCAGAAACCAACCTCTGGCCGGAGGAAGCTGCTGAATACTACGGAGAGGGCGACGAATGCCACATGAATTACCACTTTCCGCTTATGCCCCGCCTGTATATGGCCCTGCAAACGGAAGACCGCTACCCCATCATCGATATCCTGGAGCAGACGCCTTCCATACCGGAAAACAGCCAATGGGCGCTTTTCCTGCGCAACCACGATGATCTCATGCTTTCGATGGTGACGGAGGAAGAGCGGGACTACCTATATAAGGTGTTCGCACAAGACCACGGGGCGAAGATTAATCAGGGTATCCGCCGCCGTCTGGCACCACTTTTACTCAACGACCGCCGCAAAATAGAATTACTCAACAGCCTGTTGTTCAGCCTGCCTGGCACGCCGGTTATTTACTATGGCGACGAAATTGGCATGGGCGACAATATCTATCTGGGCGACCGCAACGGTGTCCGAACTCCTATGCAATGGAATTCGGACCGCAATGCCGGCTTCAGCGCCGCCAACCCGCAGAAGCTTTTTCTACCCGTCATCCGCGACCCCTTGTACCGCTACGAAGCCATTAATGTGGAAATCCAGAACCGCAACTCCTCTTCCCTGCTCTGGTGGATGAAGAACATCATTAGCATGCGGAAGCGCCTGAAAGCGTTCAGCCACGGTTCCATCGAGTTCCTGGACTCCATAAATGGTAAAGTCTTGTCCTTTATTCGGTCTTACGAAGGCGAAAGTATCCTTGTGGTGGCCAACTTGTCTAAGTTTTCGCAATCGGTTGAACTGGACCTCGAACGCTTTGAAGGCGTCCGGCCGGTGGAGATTTTCAGTCAGAACAAGTTCTTCGAAATAGGGGAGGAGCCCTACAAATTCACCATAGGCCCCTACGGCTATTTCTGGTTCCTGATGGAGCAATCGGAGGAGGCGGATGAATTGCCGAAAGAGCGTGCCGTCCCCGAGGTCGTCTCCGAAGTGGCATGGGGCGACTTTTTTGAAAACTACACCACCAAACGCCGCTTTGAGAAGAAAGTCCTGCCGGGGTATCTGCAGTCCTGCCGGTGGTTTGGCGGGAAGTCCAAAAAAATCGTTTCCCTGGAAGTCAGCCATTTCCCAAAAATTGAAGTGGAAGACACAGCGGCCTATTTCCTAAGTATTCGCGTGCGCTACACCGATGGGCTACCCGAAACCTACTTCCTGCCCCTGACCTTCCTGAGCAGTGCCGAGGAAATGGTGCATTTTCTGAAAAATGAACCCCAAAGCGTGGTGTCCTACTGTAAAACCCCAGAGCGTGAAGGGATCCTGATCGATGCCATTTACCACGAAGCCTTTCGGAATGAAATCTTCTGGCGCATCAAGACCAACTCGAATATCAACGTGAAGGGGGGGCAGCTGTCCTTCGAGTCCGGAAAAATCCTGGACGAACTGCACGTGGAACGGGAGGATGTCAGCTCAGAGGTACTCCGGGCAGAACAATCCAATACTTCCGTCATCTATAACAGTCAGTTTTTCTTCAAGATCTACCGGAAGCTCGATACGGACATTAACCCGGACCTCGAAGTGGTGCGCTACCTCTCAGAACAGACTGCTTTTGAAAATTCGCCACGCTATGGCGGGGGCGTACAGTTTCAGGATACAGTGGAGCAGACCTTCACTATTCTGGGCCTGCTGCAAAATAAAATCCCCAATCAGGGCGAGGCATGGACCATGATGCTGGAAGCCCTCAACCGCTACTACGAAAAGGTGCTGGCTAAGGTTGAACGGGACAATCCGGCTCCTCCGCTGGTGAAAGCTGATCGCTTTTACTTTGAAGATACGCCCGAGCGCCTGCAACGCCTCATCGGCAGCGTGATTTACGAGCGGGCAGCCCTGCTGGGCAAGCGCACTGCTGAGATGCACATTGCCCTGGCTTCTGAAACCACCGAGGCTGACTTTGAGCCTGAGCGTTTTTCCCAGCACTATCAGCGGTCCATCTATTCTCAGCACCGCAAACTGGTGAATGAGAAGCTGACTGCCCTGGAGCGCCGCCTGCCTTCCCTGCCGGAGCACATTGCTACCGAGGCGGAACGCATTCTGGAGATTAAGGACGACATTATGGATTGCTTTAGCCAAATTTACACCCGGAAAATTGAGGCGACCAAGACTCGTGTACACGGGGACTACCACCTGGGGCAGGTGCTCTTCAACGGACGCGATTTCTTCATCATCGATTTTGAAGGAGAGCCCATGTACTCCATTAGCGAGCGCCGCCTTAAGCGCACGCCTTTTAAGGATGTGGCAGGCATGATCCGTTCGCTCCACTACGCCGCTTACGGGCAGTTGGTGCTCAACCAAAATTACCGCAAAGCTGATATGCCTCAACTGGAAGAGTGGGCCAATCAGTGGTTCCATTACGTAAGCCAATACTTCCTGACGGCGTATCTGGATACGGAACAGGGGCATAGTTTTGTGCCGGAAGACAAGGAAGCGATGGAGTTGCTGCTGCGGACGTACATTCTGGAAAAAGCCATTTATGAAGTCGGTTACGAAATGAACGCCCGGCCTGAATGGCTGCGGATACCTATCCGTGGTGTGCTTTATGCGATGGAAGGCTACACCGGGCCCAATACCCCGGCTGTAGACGAAAAACCGGCTTAAGCTATGGATGCGGTTGAAGCCTACATCCTGGACCTGCAGCAGCCACAACGCAGCATCCTGGAATACCTGCACCAATTGCTCATGGCGCACCCGGAAGTAACCTGCCAGATCCGGTATAAGATCCCATTCTACAGCCGGAGAAAGTGGGTGTGCTATGCCAATCCCCGGGACGGGGGCATCGAGCTGGCTTTTGTTCAGGGCGCTGAGCTGTCGAATGAACAGGGGCTGCTGCAGGCCCGCGGGCGGAAGATGGTCACCGGCGTCGTGTTCCAATCGGTGGATGACATCCCCGAGGCTGCCCTGCTGGAGGTCATTCAGGAGGCCTTATTGCTGGATGAAGTGGCGCCTTACAACGGGCCGAAGCGGAAAAACCGAAAAAGGTGAGGTAAAGTTATCGAGAAAGTTGTACATTGTAGACGCATTCTAATAATGCCATTCACCAAACCTCTGTATCCATGTTCATCAAAGCCCTTTCTGTATTAGCCCTCCTGTTTATATGCAATGCCCTGTCCGCACAGGCTCAGGAAACGGAGCGCACTGCTGAGCCCGTAACGAAGGTCGTAGATGAAATGCCCCGCTTTTACAGCTACGAGTGTGAAAGTATAATGGATGAGGATAAGCGTAAAAAATGCGCTGATATGGCGATGCTGGAAACCGTCTATAAAAACATCACTTACCCGCCCAATGCAAAAAAGGATGGTATAGAAGGGACGGTAGTCATCAGCTTTACGATTGATATGGATGGTATGACCTCTGATTTCAAGGTTACCAGGAGTATACGAGAAGACCTGGATCAGGAAGCACTTAGGGTGGTTAGAGATAAATTAGTGGAATGGGAGCCTGGAAAACAAAAAGGAATGCCCGTTAATACTCAGTTTAACATGCCAGTGCGCTTCCGGCTGAAATAAAGAAATTCTAAATCCTAATCATCATAAAATTATACTATGAAAACCCCGTTTTTATTCGCGCTCCTGTGCTTTACCCTATGCACTGTTTCTTTATCTGCCCAGTCGGAGTCAGCTTGCGACGAAATCTTTGAGGTCGCTGCCCCTATGCCGGTGGCTCAGGGCTGTGAAAATAAGGTGCCTCGCAGTCTTCAAATAGAGTGTACAAAGTCTGCAATAAAAGAGCATGTTGAGAACCGGCTAGTCATGCCAATTGCTTTAAAGAAGAGACGAACAGAAATCGTAAGCAAAACCTGCAACTTTCGTTTCGTCATTGACCAGGAAGGGCAGGTTAGCATCGTTAAGTCAGAAGAGTGCCCTGATTTTTGGAAATTTTCCGTAGAGTTGGCTTCAAAGGATATGCCACCGCTTACCCCAGGTGGTTACAATGGCAAAACGCAATGCGTGGCACTTGATCTCTCAATTAGTTTTCGAAATACAGTATTCAGTGATATCGTGTCAGAATCCTTCATTGAAGCGCTAGGTGCTCTTCCTGCAGTTCCTGAAAGTCGAGTATATGAGGAGGTATTCAAAGTTGTAGAAGATATGCCCCGTTTTTATCATCCCGATTGTGAAACGTTACGCACAAAAGAGGAAAGAAAGAAATGCGCTGCCGAAGTCATGTTAGATGTGATATACTCCAATTTAGTTTATCCGGTAGAACCTCGGGTTCTAGGTATAGAGGAGACTGTGGTCGTCTCTTTCTGGGTTGAGAAAACGGGTAAGTTGACTCATATCAATGCGGTTCGGGGTAAAAGAGAGGATTTCAAGGCAGAAGCAGTACGATTGGTTGAGGAATATCTCAAAGATGGTTGGGTTCCGGGTAAACAAAGGGGTAAGCCTGTAGTAGTCCAATTCAATTTACCGATCAAGTTTGAGCTAAATAAGTAAGGCCAACTATTGCCACCGCGTAAAAGCATTCGCCAGCACCTTCCCATCCGCCGGGCGAAAGATGCGGTGGCAGTAAACGCACGCTTCAATTTCCTGCACTTCTGATTGGAGCGCATCTGCCAGTTGCCCTTCAGCCCGGTATTCGATATCCAGGAAAGTCAATTGGCGCTCTGCAAGTACCGCAGCGGGCACAGGGTCCAGC
The DNA here is from genome assembly GCA_913057245.1 of uncultured Phaeodactylibacter sp. GTDB lineage: Bacteria > Bacteroidota > Bacteroidia > Chitinophagales > Saprospiraceae > Phaeodactylibacter. The sequence goes on along the minus strand of CAJXNH010000026.1, from coordinate 23,186 downwards.
ATCCACTGTATATATAAGGTGTTATTGAGGTGTTGATTGAAGTCGAGGTCATGCCAGTGCACGGTATGATCTTCCTGATAGTCTGTAGCCTCCAGTTTTTTCAGTTGTCCGGAAATGCGGGGCAGGCACTGCTCCCGGGGCGGCATCCGCTCGTTAAAAGCCAGTACAAAGTCAGGGGGATTGGCCATGCGCCGGGTGCGGGTATCCATCAGGAGCCAGGTGGAGGCAGATTGGGCAAGTGGCTCACCGTCCTGCGTCTCCACCCAAAAGTCGCGAAGGGCAAAAGCCCGGAGGAACCCGGCCGGGTAGGTGTGGATACGGATGGGCTCATTCAGGCCGGGCAGGCGCTTTACTTCAATTTGCTGCCGGGTAAGCACCCAGGAAATATGATGAGGCTCCAGGTCCCAGTAGGACATACCGATCTGAATCACATTCTGAAGGGCCGCCTCCTGCATGAGGCGGGAAAGGGCGGGAACCGTCATGCGTTGCTGCGCATCGATCTCATACGCCCGAACCAGATAATCTTGCGTGTAAAGCAGGTCGGTATCCACCATGTTTTTTACGCTAATATAGGAAGCATCGGTTGAAGTCAATGTAACTGCTTCGCATTCAGCAATAAGCCGGATGGAGGGTTACATTTTTTTCGAAAATTTCAGGATAAAGCCAGGGGCGTGCTTCCTTTCGGCCACCGTTGGGTCGGACGGCCAAAAATTCGGAAAAACGGCCAGAAGAAGCAATAAAAATAGGATGGGCTCAGGCTACCCCCCACCTTATGGAACGAAACTGAGTTAAAAGAACTATTATCAGGCAATTATTTTAAAAGGCCCTTTTGGATTTCCCTGAAAAAGATATACCTTTGCAATCGCTTTTCGAGCAAGGTATGTTAACCTCTGCCGATTAGGTATTGTTAAATACAACTCAAACTTAATTAGGATTATGCCTACAATCAATCAACTTGTACGCAAGGGCAGAAAGAAAATTGTGGCCAAGAGCAAGTCTCGTGCTTTGGATGGATGTCCGCAAAAGCGTGGGGTATGTACGCGTGTTTATACAACAACGCCAAAGAAGCCGAACTCGGCCTTGCGTAAGGTTGCTAAGGTCCGCCTGACGAACGGCATTGAAGTGATCTGCTATATCCCTGGTGAAGGGCACAACCTGCAGGAGCACTCCATTGTACTGGTGCGCGGCGGTCGTGTGAAAGACCTTCCCGGTGTACGTTATACTATTGTACGTGGCGCACTCGATACTGCGGGTGTTGAAGGTCGTCTTCAGGCACGCTCCCGTTATGGTGCGAAGCGTCCGAAGAAGTAATTATGTTTCAACATATTTGCGAAACCTCTAATTCAGAGAAATGAGAAAAAGAAAGCCAAAGTTAAGAATCATCCAGCCGGACCCGCGTTACAAGGATCCGATGGTGACCCAGTTCGTCAATAATATGATGCTGCAAGGCAAGAAAGGAACGGCCTTCCAGATTTTTTATGACGCAATGGACCTAATGAAAGAGCGGACTGATCAGGATGAGCACGCTCTTTGGAAAAAGGCACTGAACAACGCAATGCCTCAGGTGGAGGTGCGCAGCCGCCGTATCGGTGGTGCAACCTTCCAAATCCCTACTGAAATCCCTGCCAAGCGTAAGATTGCGATCGGTATGAAGTGGTTGATTAAGTTCGCCCGTCAGAGGAGCGGCAAGGGAATGGCAGAAAAGCTGGCTGCTGAGCTGATCGCAGCAAGCAAGGGAGAAGGAGCTGCTGTTAAGCGTAAAGAAGATACGCACCGGATGGCAGAGTCTAACCGTGCGTTTGCCCACTTCCGCGTATAATCCTTCTTAATCCTTTTTCAATAATTCAAAAATCCCTTTCGAGGAGTAGTCATGGCACAAAAAGATCTTAAGTACACTAGAAATATTGGTATTGCCGCGCATATCGATGCCGGTAAGACGACTACTACCGAGCGTGTCCTTTTCTACACCGGCCTTAGCCACAAAATTGGCGAGGTGCACGATGGTGCAGCTACCATGGACTGGATGGAGCAGGAGCAGGAGCGTGGTATTACTATTACCTCTGCTGCGACTAAAACATCCTGGAAGTGGAAAGAGCAGGATTATGTCGTTAATATCATTGACACCCCGGGTCACGTTGACTTTACTGTTGAGGTAGAGCGCTCCCTGCGTGTGTTGGATGGTGTGGTCGCCTTGTTCTGCGCCGTATCTGGTGTGGAGCCGCAGTCTGAAACTGTTTGGCGTCAGGCTAACCGCTATAAAGTACCACGTATTGGTTTCGTCAACAAAATGGACCGTTCTGGTGCAGACTTCTTCAATGTTGTTAACGATGTGAAGGAGAAACTGGGTGCTAACGCAGTGCCGCTGCAGGTGCCAATCGGCGCTGAAGAAACCTTCAAAGGGGTGGTTGACCTGATCACTAACGAAGCACGTATCTGGAATGACGACGATATGGGTATGACCTATGAAGTCGTTCCTATTCCTGAAGACTTGAAGGACACAGTAAGCCAATATCGTGGCAATCTGCTCGAAGCTGTAGCGGAATATGATGAGGAGCTTCTGGAGAAATTCTTCGAGGATGAAAGCAGTATTTCCGCTGAAGAAATTCGCGCAGCTATTCGTGCAGCAGTGATCGATATGAGCATCATCCCGATGATGTGCGGTTCTGCCTTTAAGAATAAAGGCGTACAGGCCGTTTTGGATGCCGTTTGTGCATTCATGCCATCTCCGGTGGATGTAGAAGCCATTACAGGTACTAACCCGGACACAGAAGAAGAAGAGTCCCGTAAGCCGGACGTTAACGAGCCATTCTCCGCTCTGGCGTTCAAGATTGCAACCGACCCATTCGTGGGCCGCCTGGCATTCTTCCGTGCTTACTCCGGTCGCCTCGATGCTGGCTCCTATGTGCTGAATACCCGCTCTGGTAAGAAGGAACGGATCTCCCGTCTGTACCAGATGCACTCTAATAAGCAGAACCCGATTGATTTCGTTGAAGCAGGGGACATCGCTGCTGCGGTAGGTTTCAAAGACCTGCGTACCGGTGACACCATCTGTGACGAAAACGCACCAATCGTTCTGGAAAGCATGACTTTCCCTGAGCCGGTAATCGGCCTGGCGATCGAGCCTAAGTCTCAGAAAGACCTGGATAAACTGGGTATGGCGCTGGCAAAACTGTCAGAAGAGGATCCGACTTTCCGCGTTAACTACAACGAAGAAACGAACCAAACGGTCATTAGCGGTATGGGTGAGCTTCACCTGGAAATTATTGTAGACCGTCTGCGCCGTGAATTCAAAGTAGAAGTAAGCCAGGGTGCACCACAGGTAAACTACAAAGAGGCACTAACCTCAACGGTAGATCACCGAGAGCGCCTCAAGAAGCAGTCCGGTGGTTCCGGTCTCTTCGCAGACATGCAGTTCGAACTTGGACCAGCCGACCAGGAATTCCTGGACAGCGAAGAATTCAAAAATGGTAAAGAAAAGCTGCAGTTTGTTTGGGACATCGTTGGTGGCTCAATCGACAAAAACTATCAGAAGCCTATTAAGGACGGCTTCCTGCAGATGATGGACAACGGCATTCTGGCCGGCTACAACATCGATAGCATGAAAGTCCGTGTTTATGATGGTGGAATGCACGCAGTGGACTCAAAGCCAATTGCCTTCGAACTTTGTGCGAAGGAAGGCTTCCGCGAAGCAGCTCCTAAGACCAATCCGGTTATCCTTGAGCCCATCATGAAGCTCGAGATTGTAACGCCGGAAGAGTTTGTAGGTTCTGTAATCGGTGACCTCAACCGCCGTCGTGGCCTGCCAAAAGGACAAGAGCCACGCGCAGGTGGAGCAGTAAGCATCAAGGCTGATGCCCCACTGTCTGAAATGTTTGGATACGTAACTTCTTTGCGTACGATCACTTCCGGTCGTGCGAACTCTACGATGGAGTTCTCGCACTACGCAGAAGCACCATCAGGAATCGCGAAGGAAATTATCGCCGGCGCAAAAGGAGAAGTTAACGCATAAATTTGTAAGCAGAGTTAAAACAAGGTGCAGCCCAACGGGGCTGCACTAATATCATCACTTATTTAGCTGAATTGAAGGCATGAATCAGAAGATCAGAATCAAACTCCGCTCCTACGATCATAACCTGGTAGACAAGTCTACAGAAAAGATCGTAAAGACGGTGAGGAACAGTGGCGCCGTAGTTACTGGACCGATTCCGCTGCCCACGAAGAAGAAAATCTTTACCGTGCTCCGTTCGCCGCACGTCAACAAGAAAGCTCGTGAGCAGTTCCAATTGCGTACCCACAAACGCCTCATCGAAATTTACACGCCCACCCAAAAGACAGTAGATGCCCTGTCCAAGCTGGAGCTGCCGAGTGGGGTTGACATTCAGGTTAAACTAACGTAAGAAAGTATCATCAACCCGTCTGCACAGGCGATTATTGATACTTACTGAAAAGACTGTAGGCAGAATAGCGTCTATTTATAGGCACTCTGCCTTGGTTCGAAGTTAGCAGATTGGTTAAATAGCTTAGGCTGTTAGCCCTCCTGTCCGTATTAGCCTGTCATAGACGAGTTTTAAAAACCATGTACTGATGAACGGTATTATCGGTAAAAAAATAGGAATGACCAGCATCTTCGACGAGCTGGGCCGCAATATTGCTTGCACCGTCATTGAAGCGGGACCCTGTGTAATCACACAGGTGAAGACCCCGGAGACTGACGGATACAACGCTGTGCAGCTCGGTTTCGGTGAAGCAAAGGTCAAGAACACATCTCAAGCACTTCAAGGGCACTACGAAAAAGCCAAGACTGGTCCTAAGCGGGACCTCGTAGAATTTCGCGATTTTGATGTCGTTGAGAAAGCCATTGGTGACCTGCTGAAAGTCGAGGAAGTCTTCAAGGAAGGCGATCTGGTCAGCGCAGTAGGGATCTCCAAAGGTAAAGGATTCCAGGGTGTCGTTAAGCGCCACGGATTCGCTGGTGTAAATGATGCGACCCACGGTCAGCACAACCGTCAGCGGGCACCGGGTTCTATCGGTGCTGCTTCTTACCCTGCCAAGGTTTTCAAAGGAATGCGCATGGCCGGCCGCACCGGCGGTGACCGCATTAAGGTGAAAAATCTGCGGGTAGTGAAGCTGTTCCCTGAGCAGAACCTAATCCTCGTGAGAGGCGCTGTGCCTGGTCACAAGGGATCAACGGTAATCATTGAAAAGTAATTCATTCGTGCGTCGTAACGCCAACCCTTATTCGGGGCGGAGCGTGCTTAAACACACAAAGCAATGAAACTCGAAGTTTTAAATATCCAAGGTCAGCAGACCGGTCGCGAGATTGAGCTTCCGGAAGACGTTTTCGGTGTAGAACCGAACGAGCATGTCGTATACCTGGCCGTAAAGCAATACCTGGCTGCTCAACGCCAGGGTACGCACAAAGCAAAGGAGCGTAACGAAATCGCTGGTTCTACGAAGAAGCTGAAGCGTCAGAAGGGTACAGGTACCGCACGTTTCGGTGATATCAAGAACCCGATCTTCCGTGGTGGTGGCCGTATTTTTGGACCACGTCCCCGTAAGTACAACATTACCCTGAACAAAAAGGTAAAGCAGCTGGCTCGAAAGTCAGCCCTTTCTTCCAAGGTGAGTGCTGGAAAAGTTTTCGTTATCGAAGATTTCTCTTTTGAAGCGCCAAAGACTAAAGCATTCGCGGATATCCTCGCAGCGCTGAAGGTGGCGGATCAAAAGCCGGTTGTTGTGACTTCCGATTACGAAAAGGAAGTTTACCTCTCCAGCCGCAACTTGCCTAAGACGAAGGTAGTGCGTGCCAGCGACCTCAACACTTACGAAGTGATGAACGCCGGTGCCCTTGTCCTGTCTGAAGGTGCAGTGGAGAAGATCAAAGAAGCATTTGCTAACTAAGAGAAAGCGCTGTCCGCAAGGATACCCTTTCCATAACTATAAGTAACCATGGCAAAGACTATTTTGGTAAAGCCACTGATTACAGAAAAGTCGGAGATGCTCTCTGAGGATCGCGGCAAGTACACTTTCGTCGTCAATAAAGATTGCAACAAGATTGAAATCAAAAAGGCGGTGGAAGATATGTACCAGGTAACAGTGGAAAGTGTCAATACAATGATTATGCCGGCGAAGGCGAAGAGCCGCTCTACGCGTTCCGGTATTCTTTCAGGCCATAAACCTGCATACAAAAAAGCAGTCGTCACCCTCTCTGAGGGCGAGGAGATTGATTTCTTCGGCGACATTTAATTTTATAATAGTCCAGGGGCAAAGCCTCGGATGGTATAGCTGCTACTCAAAGTGCGGTAGGACGGTTCATCTGTTCATCCGTGGAACCGCACCGGCAGTCCAATTTACCGTCAGGCATGTATCTCTGGAGCTGAAAAACAGAAATAATGGGTATTAAGAAACACAAGCCGGCAAGTCCTGGTACCCGCTTCCTGATGACGAATACGTTTGCGGAAGTGACAACGGATAAGCCAGAAAAAAGCTTGCTTGCTCCAATGAAGAGCAAAGGCGGCCGTAACAATCAGGGCCGCATGACCTCCCGTTACCGTGGTGGCGGGCACAAACGCCGTTACCGTATTATCGACTTTAAGCGCGATAAAGACGGAATGAAGGCTACCGTTAAAACGATCGAGTACGACCCTAACCGCAGTGCTTATATCGCATTGCTGGAGTACACCGATGGTGAGAAGCGTTATATTATTGCCCCTAACGGCCTGCAGGTCGGTGCCGAAGTCGTTTCCGGTGAATCCGCTGCACCAGTTACAGGCAACACGCTTTACCTCAAGGACATTCCTCTGGGTTCTACCATTCATGCTATCGAACTCCGCCCAAGCCACGGTGCCGCCATGGCACGCTCAGCGGGTACTTACTGTACACTGATGGGCCGCGAGGGCAAGTATGCTGTCGTTAAGCTTCCTTCTGGTGAGGTTCGTCGTGTGTTGTCCTCCTGTAAGGCAACGATCGGTACCACTTCCAACCCTGACCACAACCTTACTATAGATGGTAAGGCAGGTCGTAGCCGCTGGAGAGGTCGCCGCCCACGTACCCGTGGTGTAGCGATGAACCCGGTCGATCACCCAATGGGTGGTGGTGAAGGCCGTGCTTCAGGTGGTCACCCACGTTCCCGCAACGGTCAGCCTGCAAAAGGTAAGAAGACGAGGAAGCCTAAGAAGCACTCCAACAAGCTCATTATTACTAAACGTAAATCAGGCAAGCGCCGCTAAACGGGCATGATCAGGCGGGGCATTAACTGTGCCGCCTGATCTTCGCCCCTAAAGCGTCTGCTCATAAATAAATCAGACAATGGCAAGATCGATCAAAAAAGGACCTTACATTTTCCATAAGCTGATGGATAAGGTGGAGAAGTCCAAAGAATCAAAGAAGAAAAAGGTAATCAAGACTTGGTCCCGTTCTTCTATGATCTACCCCGAAATGGTAGGGGAGACGATCGCAGTACATAACGGCAAGACTTTCGTGCCCGTGTTTGTTACTGAGAACATGGTTGGTCACAAACTGGGTGAATTTTCACCTACACGTACCTTCAAAGGGCACACAGGAAACCGTAAGAAGTAAACCTTAAAGTTGCCAGTTAGAAGGCAGCGCAAAATGTAAGAATAATGGAAGCAGTAGCTAAACTCAAAAGTGTTCCGATGTCAGCCCGCAAAATGCGGCTGGTCGTGGACCTGATTCGCGGTAAAAACGTGGAGGATGCACTGGATATCCTTCGCTTTACCAAGAAGGAGGCCGCTGTATGGCTTGATAAACTCGTACTTTCCGCAATTGCCAACTGGGAGGACAAACTGGGCGGCATGGAAAATGCGGACGACTACGATCTTTACATTAAAACCATTTATGCCGACGATGGCACGATGCTGAAGCGGTTCCAGCCAGCACCTCATGGCCGTGCACACCGTATCCGCAAGCGTACCTGCCACGTTACTTTGGTGGTGGAAAACGCAACCGCACTGAAGGATGGTGCCGATGCCGGTGATGCCGTAGAGGTTGAAGAGGTTGAAGACGCAGCAGTAGAAGAATAAGCTTTAATAAAATTGTAATACCATAGATATGGGTCAGAAGACAAATCCAATTGGTAATCGCCTGGGCATCATCCGCGGTTGGGACTCCAACTGGTTTGGCGGTCGTGACTACGCTGATAAAGTTGTAGAGGACGAAAAAATCCGTACGTACCTCCAAGCTCGTATTGCCAAAGGCGGAATTGCCCGAATCATTATCGAACGCACGCTGAAGCGTATCACGGTTACCATTCATACCTCTCGCCCAGGTATTATCATTGGTAAGGGAGGTTCTGAAGTGGACCGTATCCGCGAAGAGCTCAAGAAGCTGACCGGCAAGGACGTTCAGATCAATATTATTGAAATCCGCAAGCCTGAGCTTGATGCTGCCATCGTTGCAGAATCTATTGCCAAGCAGCTTGAGGCACGTATCAATTACCGCCGTGCCACTAAGATGGCAATTCAGTCCAGCATGCGTGCCGGTGCTGAAGGCATTAAGGTGCGTATCGCGGGTCGGCTTAACGGCTCTGATATGGCTCGTCGTGAGGAATTCAAAGAAGGTCGTACCCCATTGCACACCTACCGTGCCAATATCGACTATGCTTTGAAGGAAGCGCTGACTGTCTATGGTAAAATTGGTGTGAAAGTATGGATTTGCAAGGGTGAAATTCTTGGCAAGCCAGATCTTTCTCCGCACGCTGGTGTACAGGAGCGTGGTGGTAAGAGCGGCGGCAGCGACCGTCGTGGTGGTGGTCGCCGTGGAGGCGGAAGAAATCAGCGCCGCCGTTAGAATAATTCAGAAAAACGCTGTACCTTTGCCGAGCTTTTCGGGAGCGCGGTCAGGTATGACCATTTTTAAGAGGTTTAGACGCTTAAATTTAGTGTAAGATGTTACAGCCAAAAAGAACGAAATATCGCAAGCAGCAGAAAGGCCGCAACAACGGGCTCGCTTATAAGGGCAGCCGTATCGATTTTGGCTCCTTCGGTCTGAAGACAATGGATGCCTCGCGCATCACCAACAGACAGATTGAAGCTGCACGTATTGCGATGACTCGTTATATGAAGCGTGAAGGTAAAGTCTGGATCCGCATTTTCCCGGATAAGCCAATCACAGCAAAGCCCCAGGAAGTACGTATGGGTAAGGGTAAAGGTGCTCTTGACCATTGGGTTGCTGAAGTTAAGCCTGGCCGTGTGCTGTTTGAACTGGACGGTGTCCCTATGGACGTTGCTCAGGAAGCACTCCGCCTTGCAGCACAGAAGCTGCCTGTTCGTACCAAGTTTGTGGTTCGCCACGACTTTGCGGGATAATCCATTTTACAAGGACTATTTAATTCGATTATATCATGGCAACAAAGAAATTCCTGGAGCTCCAGGATTATTCGGACGCAGACCTGCAAAGCGAGCTGGACACTACTGTTGCTCAGTACCAGAAGCTAAAGTTTGACCACGCTATCCGCGGTCTGGACAATCCACTCGTACTGCGCGAGGTGCGCCGGGACATATCTCGGCTCAAGACGGAGGTTCGCCGCCGTGAGCTGGCTTCAGCAACTCCTGAGGCAATTGCCGAGCGTTCAAAAATCCGTGCCAGAAGACGGCGCAAGAAATAACTGATTTAGCAAAGGTTTCAAAGTACCGCATAAAATGGAAGAAAGAAATCTGAGAAAAACCCGTATTGGCGTGGTAGCCAGCAATAAGATGGACAAAACCATCAGCGTTTCTGTTCAGCGCCGGCTGCAGCACCCTATCTACGGTAAGTTCGTGAAGAAGAGCCGCAAATTTGTGGCCCACGACGAAAACAACGATTGCAATGTTGGAGACAAGGTCCGTATCATGGAGACTCGTCCACTCAGCAAGCGTAAGCGTTGGCGGCTCGTAGAGATTATCGAGCGTGCGAAGTAAATTTTAATTGCCCTGGACAGGCCGCTAGTCATATAGATTATGCCTGCCAGTTGAAATTCTTTAAATTATACAACGATGATCCAGCAAGAGTCCAGGATGAGAGTTGCGGATAACAGCGGTGCCAAAGAGGTGCTTTGTATCCGTGTGCTAGGCGGTTCTAAGCGTCGTTACGCCTCAATTGGTGACCAAATCGTAGTTTCCGTAAAGGAAGCAACACCAAGTGGCAATATCAAAAAAGGTACGGTTTCTAAGGCTGTGGTTGTACGCACCAAGAAGGAAATCCGCCGCCGTGATGGTTCCTATATCCGTTTTGATGATAACGCTGTTGTGCTTCTTAATGCAGCAGATGAGCCCCGGGGCACTCGTATCTTTGGCCCTGTAGCCCGTGAGTTGCGCGAGCGCGATTACATGCGTATCGTATCACTGGCACCTGAGGTACTTTAATCCAATTATTGAAAGCGATCATAAGTCGATATACCATGCAAAAAAAATCACATCAAGGCAAAAGGTTCGCACCTAAGCTGAAGATCAAAAAAGGCGACCGCGTCGTAGTGATTGCTGGTGCTCATAAGGACCGCGACACGGTTCGGGAAGTACTCGAAGTCCTCCCTAAAGAGAACCGTGCTATCGTAGAAGATACGAATATGGTCAAAAAGCACACTCGCCCTACTCAGGACAATCCTGGTGGGATCAACGAGGTACCTGCGCCTATCCATATTTCTAACCTGATGCTGGTAGACCCTAAGTCAGGTGAGCCTACCCGTGTGGGCAGAAAGGAAGAAAACGGGAAGCTGGTACGTTATTCTAAAAAATCCGGAGAAATTATTAAGTAATGAGCTACACTCCAAGACTGAAGAAAAAGTATCGGGAAGAAGTAGTACCTGCACTCATGGAGCAGTTTCAGTACAGCTCTATCATGGAGGTACCTCGCATCGTCAAGGTTAGCCTGAACCAAGGTGTTGGGGATGCTACTCAGGATAAAAAGCTGGTGGACAACGCAGTGGAAGAGATGAGCATTATCGCTGGTCAGCGCGCGGTACCTACCAAAGCCCGTAAGTCCGTTTCTAACTTTAAGCTGCGGGACGGCATGCCAATTGGTGCCCGTGTTACCCTTCGTAATATCAAGATGTACGAATTCATGGACCGCCTCATCACAGTTGCACTGCCTCGGGTACGTGACTTCCGTGGTGTCAACGACAAGAGCTTTGACGGACGTGGCAACTACTCCATGGGTATTACGGAGCAAATCATCTTTCCTGAAATCGTGATGGATAAGGTGAATAAGATCACAGGTATGGACATCACTATCGTGACAACGGCTAAGACAGACGCGGAAGCGCTGGCCCTGCTGAAATTGATGGGGATGCCATTCAAGAACCAACGCAACTAAGTAATTCAATCATAGCAATTTATTCATAATGGCTAAGAAATCAATCATCGCTCGCGAACGGAAAAGAGAAAAAATGGTAGCTAAGTACGCTGCCCTGCGTAAGCAGCTCAAAGAGGAAGGTCGCTGGGAAGAGCTCGATAAGCTCCCTCGCAACTCCAACCCGATCCGCCTGCACAACCGCTGTAAGCTGACTGGTCGTCCAAAGGGATACATGCGTCAGTTTGGGCTGTGTCGCGTGAAATTCCGTGAGATGGCGCTGGAGGGCAAAATCCCTGGCGTAACAAAAGCGAGCTGGTAACTTTATCGAAGTCAATCATAGTCGTCTGCAAACCTGGAAAGCATTTAGGGTTTTGACGGCTTCTATAATCAGGATAAAATGGCAGTATCAGATCCAATAGCAGATTATCTTACGCGTATCCGCAATGCTCAGCAAGCGGGTCACCGTATCGTTGATATCCCTGCGTCTAAGCTGAAAAAGAGCATGACGGAGATCCTCTATAATCAGGGGTTCATCCACAAATACAAGTTCCAGGAAGAAGGCTTCAACGGACAAGGCTCTATCCGGATTGCACTGAAGTACGATCCGCGTACCAAGCAGCCTGTAATCCGTAAGCTGGGGCGAATCAGTACCTGCGGTCTCCGTAAGTACTCTAAAGCCGCTGATCTTCCAAGGATCATCAACGGATTGGGCGTTGCAATTGTGTCTACTTCCAAAGGAGTAATGACTGACAAGCAGGCTCGTGCCGAGAATGTGGGCGGAGAGGTGCTCTGCTACGTTTACTAAGCCACTTTCATCGTTGTTTGAAAGTTCCAAAATACAGTAAAAATGTCAAGGATAGGAAAAGCACCGATCAGTTTACCAAGTGGCGTTGAAATTAACGTGAGCAAAGGTAACCTGATAACGGTAAAAGGACCTAAAGGTGAGCTGACTCAGCAAATTGATCCGGAAATGGAGATCGCTGTTGAGGATGGCGAAATCAATGTAAAGCGCCCAACTGAGCAAAAGCGCCACCGTGCAATGCATGGCTTGAGCCGCTCCCTGGTAGCAAACATGATAACTGGTGTTACCGATGGCTTTGTTAAAGAGCTGGAACTGGTTGGCGTAGGTTACCGTGCTACCAACACCGGTCAATTGCTGGAGCTGACAATTGGTTACTCTCACCCCATTATGTTTGCACTTCCTGACGAAGTCAAGGTGTCGACAGCTATGGAAAAGGGTAAGGCACCCGTCGTTCGGCTGGAATCTCATGACAAGCAGCTGCTTGGTGAAGTTGCCAATAAGATCCGGTCTTACCGTAAGCCTGAGCCTTACAAAGGTAAAGGTATCCGCTTCGCTGGTGAAGAAATCCGCCGCAAAGCTGGTAAGTCTGCTAGTAAGTAATCGAACATTCGTTCACTGTTTATCATATACGGATCTTGGGTTTGGAGTCCGCTCCTTACACTAAGGTCAAAAATTAAGTGAATCATGCAATTTTCAAAGCGTAATCGACGCAAGCGCATTCACTGGCGCATCCGGAATAAAATTACCGGAACGCCTGAGCGTCCACGTCTCAACATCTACCGGAGCAACAAATACATCTACGCTCAGCTTATTGATGACATTCAGGGGCACACATTGGCTTCTGCAAGCTCACGTGAAGACAGCGTGAGTATGGATGTCAACAAGTCCGAGCAGTCGAAGCAAGTAGGCAAGTTGCTGGCAGAGCGTGCCAAAGCTGCCAATATTGACAAGGCTGTTTTTGACCGCGGCGGTTACCTGTACCATGGTCGTGTAAAGGCTCTAGCAGAGGGTGCACGCGAAGGTGGTCTGCAATTATAATCATCTACAACAACATAAGTAATGGCAAAGAGAAGTTCCAACAGGGTCAAGCCCGCTGAAACCGAACTGAAAGAAAAGCTGGTCAACCTCAACCGCGTTGCAAAAGTAACCAAAGGTGGTCGTACCTTCAGTTTTGCTGCTATCGTTGTCGTAGGCGATGGTGACGGTACAGTAGGTCATGGTCTGGGGAAAGCCCGCGACGTTTCTGAGGCTATTTCCAAGGCAGTCGATGACGCGAAGAAAAACCTCGTGAAGGTCCCGCTGCATAACGGTACAATTCCTCACGAGCAGAAAGGCAAGTATGGTGCCGGTCGTGTACTGATTAAGCCTGCTGCTGATGGTACTGGTGTAATTGCCGGTGGCGCAATGCGTGCTGTACTGGAAATCGCGGGTGTGCATAATGTACTGGCGAAATCTATGGGGTCGCCCAACCCACACAACGTGGTTAAGGCAACGATCGACGCACTGAAGAAGCTGCGTAGCCCAATGGCGATTGCCAAGCAGCGTAATATTTCAATGGAAAAACTTTTCAACGGATAATCATCCGCATCTGCCTGCAGTATTTCCCCCAACAAGGATTACTGTTCAAAGCAGAATAAAAAGCTGAAGCAATGAGTAAGATCAAGATCACTCAGGTAAAAAGTGTTATTGACCGCTCCAAGAAGCAAAAAGCAACGATGCAGGCGCTCGGGTTGAAAAAAATCCGCCAAAGCGTTGTTGTTGAAGAAACTGCTCAGATCAAGGGCATGGTGAATAAGGTCAGTCACTTAGTTACAGTCGAGCCCGCGGGCTAAACTTTTTTTAAGCTTAAGGAAAAAGTTTGTAAAGCCGTGAATAGCGGATATCTTTGCAGACCATTCTTTAATAGAGAATAAACGATAATCGCAATGGAACTACATAGCTTAAAGCCTGCCGAGGGTGCAGTCAAAAAGCGCAAAAGAATTGCCAGAGGCGTAGGTTCTGGGCATGGTCGTACCGCTACCCGCGGTCACAAAGGTGCTAAGTCTCGTTCCGGCTTCAAAAATAAGCGCAACTTCGAAGGTGGTCAAATGCCTATTCAGATGCGTTTGCCCAAAATCGGCTTCAACAACCACAACCGTAAATCCTATACTGCAATCAACCTGGACAACCTTCAGGCGATGTCAGAAAAACACGGAGTTGAGAAGTTCGATTTAGAAACCTTGGTTAAGCTCGGTGCTGTTGGCAAGAATGACCTGGTCAAAATTTTGGGCAACGGTGAGCTAAAAGGCAAGTTTGAAGTCGTTGCTCATGGCTTCTCCAAGTCGGCCAAAGCCGCTATCGAGGCAGCAGGTGGCTCTGCTACTGTAGCTGAGTAATTATATTGTGCCGCGTCAAGCGGCGCTTTATTTTTTGGGGCTACGGTCCCACGAGGTTTCGAGAAGAGCTAATAGCCGCTCTTCAATGTGGTAGACAGGCTATAAAATTACGCAGATGAAAAAGCTAATCACTACTTTACAGAATATCTGGAAAATTAAAGAGTTGCGCAACCGCATCCTCTTTACTTTGGGTATGCTCTTTGTTTTCCGCTTTGGCTCCTATATCGTGCTGCCAGGTGTTATTCCAGAAGTGCTGGATAATGCAACTCAGAATAACAACTCGCCAAACGATCTGCTTGGGCTGATTAACGTATTTACTGGTGGCGCTTTCAATAACGCCGCTATCTTTGCACTCGGTATCATGCCTTATATCACGGCATCGATCATTATTCAGCTATTGGGTTTTGCAGTACCTTATTTTCAGCGCCTTCAGCAAAAAGAGGGAGAGTCTGGTCGTAAGAAGCTCAATCAAATCACCCGCTTGCTGACTGTAGCTATTACCCTGGTGCAGGGAGGAGGTTACCTGACTTATATCAACAGCCTTGGAGCTGTGGATCCTCAAATCCCGCTCAGTGTGTTCTGGATTTCCAATATTATCATCCTTTCCACGGGCACTGTATTCTCTATGTGGCTGGGTGAGCGTATTACGGACCGCGGAATCGGAAATGGTATTTCTCTTTTGATTACCATTGGCATCATCGCGACGCTCCCGCAGGCACTGGTCTTCGAATTCCAGTCTCAGTTGGAGAACAATGGTTTGATCATCTTCGTACTGGAGATGGCTGCACTTTTTGGAATCGTTATGGCTACAGTCCTGATCGTACAGGGGGTTCGCCGCATTCCAATTCAGTTTGCCAAGCGTATGGTTGGGCGTGGGTCTAACCAAATGCCAGCGCAGGGTGCACGAGACTACATTCCGCTCAAGGTGAATGCTTCGGGCGTAATGCCGATCATCTTTGCACAGGCTTTGATGTTCCTGCCTGCAACAGTAGCTCAGTTCTTCGCAGGAGAAGGGAGTGACCTGGCGACAAGTCCAATACTGAGGGCACTGAATGACTTTACATCGGCACCTTACAATATCATCTACTTTATTTTGGTGGTGCTGTTTACCTATGTATACACGGCGCTGTTGGTTAACCCGCAGCAATATGCAGAATACCTGAAGCGCCAGAACGCCTTTATCCCTGGTATTAAGCCGGGTAAGCCAACGGCTGACTTTATCGATGCGGTGACTACCCGTATCACTTTGCCAGGTTCAATTTTCCTGGGTATCATTTCCATTCTGCCTGCTTTTGCAGCTGGATTTGGGGTCAACATCGCTTTTGCTATGTTCTTCGGCGGTACTTCACTGCTGATCCTTGTAGCTGTTGTACTTGATACCCTTCAGCAAATTGAAAGTCATCTGCTCATGCGCCGCTACGACGGTCTGGTGAAGTCAGGTAAGATTCAGGGGCGGAGCCGTATGCAGGGGATTGGTGCAAATATGTAAGCACTGCCTGCTGAAAAAAGCTGGTCTTTCTGGATATAAGGAAAGGATTGAAGAAGATTATATGTTCCGTACCGCTGCAGAGTCAAATGTGCTCTGTGGCGGTATGGTGCTAGAAGGAATAGGGTTTTGTAAAGCGAAAATAGCGTATGGCAGACCTGTATTATTCCTAATAATATAAGATCTCGAAAATGGTTTTTTACAAAACAGAAGAAGAGATAGAACTGCTAAGAGAGAGCAACCGTGTTGTATGTATGGCGCTTGCTCATGTCGGCAGTATGCTCCGCCCGGGTATGACTGGTGCTGAAATTGATAAAGCGGCAGAAGAGTTGATCCGGGATCACGGCGGTGTTCCTTCGTTCAAAGGCTATCAGGGTTTTCCCGGAAGTTTGTGCGTTTCTGTCAATGAGCAGGTCGTGCATGGTATTCCTACGAAAGATCAGGTATTCCAGGATGGGGATATTGTTTCCGTTGACTGTGGGGTACACCTGAATGGTTTCCATGGGGATTCTGCCTACACGTTCCCAATCGGAGAGGTAGATGAAGCCGTAATGGAACTTTGCCGGGTAACGAATACTTCTCTTTACAAAGCAATTGATGCGGCAACCGTAGGGAACCGTATCGGAGATATAGGTTTTGCGGTACAGCAGTATGCTGAGAGAGAGCATGGATATGGTATTGTCCGCGAACTGGTCGGGCATGGTATCGGCCGTGAGTTGCATGAAGCTCCTGAGGTGCCCAATTATGGCAAGCGCGGGCGCGGACCAGTACTCAAGCATGGATTGGTTATTGCGATTGAGCCAATGGTCAATCTGGGGCGTAAGGAAGTCCGTACCGAGCAGGATGGCTGGACGATCTACGCCAAGGACCGTAAGCCCTCTGCCCACTACGAGCATTCTATTGTCGTGCTTAAAACCGGGCCACAACCGCTGTCTGATCACAGCATTATTGAAGAAGCGGTAGAGAAGAACCCGGATGTTCAATATGTAGGGGTGATTTCTCAGGCGGTATAAGCCTGAAAAGGGGAGCTTTATAAAATCGGTGTAGAGGAGGATTTTGATTTTTTATGCCTATTACCATGAAAGTCAGATAAAAATGATTATCTTTGCACACCGAAATTTCGAGTATGTCTAAGAAGAACTTAATTAAGCAAGACGGTATTATTGAAGAAGCTTTATCGAACGCCATGTTTCGCGTAAGGCTGGAAAACGATCATGAGATTGTAGCAACAATTTCTGGAAAGATGCGCATGAATTATATCCGTATCCTTCCTGGTGATAAGGTGGCCGTAGAGATGTCCCCTTATGATCTGTCCCGTGGGCGGATTACCTATCGTTACAAATAACACTGTTTTGTATATTACTGTCTAAACAGAAAAACGACCATCATGAAAGTTAGAGCATCTGTTAAGAAACGCTCCGCCGATTGTAAGATCGTTCGCCGTAAAGGTAAGATCTACATTATCAACAAGAAGAATCCTAAGTTCAAGCAGCGTCAAGGCTAAGCAAAGCCCGCTGATCTGCATTAACTGAATCAATTAAATAGCGTAAAATGGCTCGTATTGTAGGTGTCGATTTGCCTCGTAACAAGCGCGGTGTCATTAGCCTGACTTACATCTTCGGAATCGGTCGCTCCAAAGCAGCGATGATCCTTGAGCAGGCAGGTATCGATGAGAATGTAAAAGTAGAGGACTGGACCGACGAAAACGTCCGGTCGATCACAAGCATTATCACCGACGAACACACCGTCGAGGGTGAACTGCGTTCTGAGGTACAATCCAACATCAAGCGTTTGATGGATATTGGTTGCTACCGTGGTTTGCGCCACCGTAAAGGTTTACCCCTTCGTGGACAGCGTACACAGACCAATGCCCGTACCCGTAAGGGTAAGCGTAAGACTGTTGCGAACAAGAAGAAGGTAACTAAGTAATCATTTTCGTCAAGGCACATGATGGCTGCTCATCGCAGCAGTACATCCGCTGTAGATACGAAACCTTGTTAAATTAATTTCCAATGGCAAAGGGAAAAGGAAAAACAGCCGCAAAGAAGACTAAGAAGCGGAACATGAAAGTGGAGGCAGAAGGAATGGCTTACATTCAGGCTTCCTTCAACAACATCATCATCTCGCTGACTAACAAGCGTGGTCAAGTGATTTCGTGGGCTTCTGCAGGTAAAGCTGGCTTCCGCGGCTCTAAGAAAAATACGCCTTATGCTGCTCAGGTAGCGGCTGCAGACGCGTCTCGCACCGCTTATGATGCAGGACTCCGTTCCGTTGAGGTATTCGTCAAAGGACCTGGTTCCGGCCGAGAGGCTGCTATCCGGGCTATCGATGTGGCAGGTATTAAAGTAACCCGCATCAAAGACGTTACACCTGTACCACACAACGGCTGCCGTCCTCCCAAGCGCAGAAGGGTTTAATCAATCGAAAATAGTTTATTCTGATGGCGAGATATACTGGTCCAAAGACAAAAAAAGCAAGAGCGCTCGGTGAGCCGATCTACGGTGCCGATAAATCATTCGAACGCAAGAAATATCCTCCGGGGCAGCATGGCAATGGTCGTCGGCGCAAGCAAAAGTCCGACTATGCGCTGCAGCTCATGGAAAAGCAGAAAGCTAAGTACACCTACGGCGTACTGGAGCGTCAGTTCCGTAACCTTTTCGAGAGAGCAAACAGTGGTTCAGGCGTAACCGGTGAAGAATTACTTCGCCTGTTGGAATCCCGCCTGGACAACACGGTCTTCCGTCTTGGTCTTGCTCCAACTCGTCGTGCAGCTCGTCAGCTGGTTACACACCGCCACATTACCGTGAACGGTGTAATCACTAACATTCCATCCTGTTCACTACGTCCTGGTGATATCGTTGCCGTACGTGGTAAGTCTCAGGGTATGGAAATCGTTAGAGATGCTGTTGCTGCTAAGTCTGACATCCGCAAATTCGCCTGGTTGGAGTTTAACCCTGACACTATGGAGGGTAAATTCCTCGAATACCCAGAGCGTGAGCAGATACCAGAAAAGATCAACGAGCAGTTGATTGTAGAACTGTACTCTAAGTAATATACTGTTGCAATCAGACCGTCTGCAGGCGGACTGAACGCAGCGACATGTACTAAAATACTAAAAAGTGCCTTCCGCAAGGAGGGTGCTTTTTAGGCGTACATAGGCAACCGTTTCTGCACCCGTTTTTTTCTTCCATTTAATGAACGAAGGTCAAATTATATGAGTATCCTAAATTTCCAGAAGCCGGACAAGATTGTAATGCAGAAAGCCAACGATTTCGAGGGGCTTTTTGAATTCAAACCTCTTGAGCCGGGCTTTGGCCAGACCGTAGGTAACTCCCTGCGGCGAGTGCTGTTGTCTTCCCTGGAAGGCTTTGCGATTTCTGCTGTCCGTATCGCGGGCGTCGAGCATGAGTTTGCTACGATCCGTGGTGTGGTTGAAGATGTGGTGGAAATCATCCTAAACCTTAAGCAGGTTCGCCTAAAGCAGCTGCTGAGCGATGAAGAAATCACTACTGAGAAAGTATACCTGACCATCAGCGGTAAGGAAGAGTTCCGGGCCGGAGATATCGAAGAGCATACCAATGTCTTCAAAATCATGAACCCAGACCTTCTGATTTGTCAGATGGAGCCGTTCGTGAACCTGGAAGTGGAATTGACGGTGACCAAAGGTCGTGGTTATGTTCCTGCAGATGAAAACCTGCCTAAGGATGCACCAATCGGTGTAATTCCGGTGGATGCCATCTACACACCTATCAAAAACGTAGCCTACCGCGTGGAGAATACTCGTGTAGGTCAGCGGACTGACTACGAGAAACTTTCCATTGATGTGAAGACGGATGGCACTATCCACCCCGAAGACGCGATCAAGGAGGCTTCCCGTATCCTGATTCAGCACCTGATGCTGATTACGGATGAGAATATCACCTTCGATGATGCTTCCACTCGTGAAGAGAACATTGTAGATGAGCACATCCTGCATATGCGCAAGTTGCTGAAAACTTCGCTCGAAGATCTCGATCTGTCTGTACGGGCCTATAACTGCCTGAAAGCAGCTAAGATCAACACATTGGCGGAGCTGGTGAAGTACGATACGCACGAGCTGCTTAAGTTCCGGAACTTCGGTAAGAAGTCACTGGTAGAGATCGAAGAACTGCTGCAGGACAAAGGACTGACCTTCGGCATGGATCTCTCCAAGTATAAGCTCGACGAAGAATAAAAGTCATTCAACAGGTGGAATAGTGTCCTTACCGGCACTACTCCTCGTTTTTCATAACCCTGTGATTACTGCTTTTCCAAGCAGACCGACCTGTGGTCTATGCCGGTAACGGCTCCCGAAAAGTAGGTGTCACGATGTAAATCAATCTCTAATGAGACACGGTAAAAAATTCAACCATCTCGGCCGCAAGGAAGGGCACCGTAAAGCCCTCATGCGTAACCTTGCTGCTGCCATCATTGAGCACAAGCGGATTAACACTACGTTGGCTAAAGCTAAGGCGCTTCGTGTATACCTTGAGCCGCTAGTGACCAAAGCGCGTAAAGGAAGTGCACACGATCGTCGGGTTGTATTCGGCTATCTGCAAAACAAAACAGCGGTTACTGAGCTTTTCGGGCCAATCGCTGAAAAGGTCGGAGAGCGCCCGGGCGGTTACCTTCGTATCATCAAGACAGGCTTCCGCCGCAGCGATGCTGCTGAAATGGCTATGATCGAATTCGTTGACTACAACGATGTATATACTGCCGGAAAGAGTGAAGGTGGAGGGCGTCGCCGCCGCCGCCGTGGTGGTTCCGGTAAAGGAAAAGGTGCTGAAACCGCAGCCGCAGCGGCTACTGCAGCAGCAGCAACGTCTGTAGCAGCTTCGGAAGAGGAAGAGTAGTCATTCTTCCCTCTATCTGCTTTTAGATAAGATATCGTTTAGGAAAGGCAGGTCTCGAAAGGGGCTTGCCTTTTCTGATTCCAAGGGAAGTGCAATACGGCAGAGTAAGTTGTATCAGTCGAAGTGCACCTCCGGTCTAAGTCCGGGCTCCTTGAAAATACGGCAAAAAAAAACGCCAGATGCAAGTTGTACACCTGGCGTTTCGCGGCTTTTTCTCTTTACGTACTTTGTTTAATTGGAGCTGATCGCATAACTCAAACCAAGGATCCAATACGACTGCAGAGGGTTATCATCCCGGCCTGCAGCAAGTGCTTCCTGCTTGTTGTTACGTAAACCGATATCAAGCCCGATGCCAATACCTTTGTATGCGGTACTAAAGGTATTCACCCAGGTGTAATTGGAAAAATCCTGACCTTCGTAGCTCAGGAAGGCAGATAGGTTAGATTTCCAGTTGAAGTCTTTGACAATGGTCCGGGTGTAATCGGCTACGAGTTTGGCGCCCAGAGAAGACTCAAAATTGAATTCATCATCTGCAAAAACAAAGTTGTAATTGAGCGGGTGAACAACGACCACCAGATCTGTAACCGGCGTCCATGTAGCACCCACACCAAGGTCAAGATAGCCAGGGTTGTTCAGTTTCCCATCCAGTACAGAAGTCCGGTATTCCCCCAGGGTGGAGATAGCCAGTTTGGGCGATAGTTTATAGCCGTAAAGGGAAACTAAGTTGAAGGCATCCGCAGAGACTTGGAACTCATCGGTATCATCAGGGTTGTCCCGGTCATCGAACTTGAGCCAGCCTAGCGTAAGGTTGGCACTGTTGCGCCAGAAGGCATTTTCCCATTCTCCATTGATGAAGGCAGTAGAGGTGATGCCAATATTTACCGCTGAAGTGCTCGGCTGATCTTTAGGTAGCCAGTCGCTGAATGTAGTGAAGTTAAGGCCTACGTTTCCAAGTACTCCTTTTTTCCAACGTGGGTAAGGCGTAAGCTGATCAGTGAGGCTGGCGACGTCAGACTGCAGCTTATTGACCTGCTTTTCCAGCGCCTTAAATTCTTTTGTCAGGGAGTCCAGTGTGGCGCTTTTTGCGGCTTTTTCTGCTTCCAGTTCTTCGGTTGTTTGAGCGTGTAGCCCATTGTACAGGAAGAAGGAGCAGGCAATCAGAATAGTGAACAGTCTTTTCATTAAGCGTTTGTTTAAGTGTTGACTGAAAATTGCAAAAGTAAAAAAGTGCTGGTAGGTAAACCAGTCCTTACTCAACAATAGACGATGAACATAGAAATAGTCACGGTCTGTGTCCTAAAGATCCGGATCAATCCGTGAAAAAAGAAGAAGGGGGGCGGCCAAAGCGCTTTGTGAATACCCTGGAGAAGTAATTAGGATAAGCATAGCCAAGGTGATAGGCAACCTCTGAAACAGTGGAGAAGCTGCCATCACTGATAAGCTGCCGGGCTTTTTGTAAACGTACTTCGTTGATATATTCGGATGGAGTCAGGCCTGTGAGTAATTTTATTTGACGTTGTAGCTGTCGTTCACTGGTATACAGCTCTTGCGCCAAATCTTTCACCTTTATCTCGGTTCCCTTATCAATCATATTCCAAAGTGTACCTTCCACCTGATTCAACCATTCCTGCTCGTGCTGTTTCATTTCTTCTTGCTGAGAGGGCTCGGAGGAAGTCAAGGAGGAAGGCCCGGCCGTAGCATGTATCTGTGCATTGAGGCGGGCACTTGCATTTTTGAGTAGGGTTTGGACTATAGCCTGGAGCTCATCGATGTTAAAAGGCTTTTGTATGTAATCGTCCACGCCAATATTCAAGACCTTGATTTTCGTAACAGAGTCGCTCTTGGCACTTAGTACCAGTATTGGTGTAAGTCTAAATCGCTCCTCGGCTTTCAGCCGCTGAATCAGCGTGACACCGTCCAGCTCCGGCATCATAAGGTCGGTGATGATCAGGTCTGGCGTTTGTGGGGACTTTTCCAGTAAGTGGAGAGCTTCCTCGCCGTTAGTTGCTGTTCGTAGCTCATACTTGGCTTCAAAAATGGTCTTTAGCAGAAGCTGAACTTTCGGGTTGTCTTCGACTATGAAAATCAGCGGCTGTTGATTTGTAGTATGTGATACGGTGGTCTCTGCTATTTGCGCGCTTCCTGCAGAAGAGGGCATTTGAACCTGAGATGAACCTGTGTCAGGTAGGGATTGCAGCGGTAACAAAATGGTAACTTTCGTACCCTGCTCCCGCGTACTTTCCAGCCGAATGGCTCCATTCATAGCATCTGTATAATCTTTCACGATAGCTAGTGGTCTGTCAACATAAAAGATGGGGGTTGGCTATGGAAGGCTCATGTCTTGACTTTAGGATAGACCGCCTTGA
>CAJXNH010000025.1 GCA_913057245.1 uncultured Phaeodactylibacter sp. | reverse complement strand
TTTCGGAGCTCCGCGTATGCACGTGGCGCGCAGCGGGTGCGCGCGCGTCTAAACTTTTAACTTTACTAAAATCTATTTTAAGTAGCTTACTTTTTCTTTTTCTTTCGCTTTTTTTCGGATTCCAGTTCTTCTATTTCTGAAAGCATATCTTCCAGGCTGACCCCTGCATCCTCCGAAAGCAGGCGGGTATTCTCGTATTCTCCATGTTCTACATCCAGGACCTTGATCGCCTTGCCAATATAAGCTTCGATAGCTTCCAGCAGTTCCGCTTCATTGGGGCTGCAAAAACTCAGGGCCTGCCCGCGTGCCTTACCACGTCCTGTCCGACCTACGCGGTGCACATAGTTTTCCGCCTGTTCCGGCAAATCGTAGTTGATGACGTAGGTGACACCGGGAATGTCAATGCCCCTTGCACTCACATCAGTGGCAATGAGCACCCGTACCGTTCCTTCCCGGAATTGCCGCAGTACAGCTGAACGGTCTTTCTGCTCTTTATCGCTGTGTATGGTCAGCGCCTGAATGTCAACCCGCTCCATCGCTTTGGCTACCCGCTCGGCCCGGACTTTGGTGCGCACAAAAACTAGGATTTTACTTTCCGGATTCTCTTTGATGATCCGCTCCAGAAAGAAACGTTTGTCGTCCATCTCTATGGCCGCCACGTAGTGGTCCACGTTTTTGGAAACCGGGTCCTTGGGCGAAATCTGAATGCGGATGGCCTGCTGATTGATTAGCGCATAGGCCATTTTCTTGATGTGCAGGTTGATTGTGGCTGAGAAGAAGAGGGTCTGCCGTTTAGCAGGCAGTTTGCGGTGCAGGTCGCTAATGTCTTGCAGGAAGCCCAGGTCCAGCATATGGTCGGCTTCATCCAGCACCAGGATTTGAATGCGCTCGGGCCGCAGGTGCCCCTGACTGATTAGGTCAAAAAATCGTCCAGGGGTAGCGACCAGTACGTCCACGCCCTTCTTTAGGGCTTCAATCTGAGGCTCTTGGTCTACACCACCAATGAGGGCCATGGTTGTTACAAGCGTATGGGCGCCCAGGTTTTGAAAGACTTTAGCCACCTGCAGCGCCAGCTCATGGGTGGGGGTCATGACCAGGCAGCGCATGCCATCGTCCCGGCGGGCCTGCTGTTTTTGTACATGCAGTTTGTGCAGGATAGGTATGGCAAAGGCAGCCGTTTTCCCTGTCCCGGTCTGAGCAACTGCCAGTACGTCCTCCCCTTTGAGAATCCCGGGGATAGACTTATACTGAATATCGGTGGGCCGTTTAAGCCCGGCTTTTTCAATCCCTTTTTGTAGCTGTGGATGTAAATTATAGTCCTTAAACTTCATAGCTCCCTGTTTGATATCGAAGGTACAATAAAAACTATTGGATTTCATGCCCCGGCTGTCCTGTAGTGTATGTCATTCCCCCGTCAGGTCTGAGGCTGCAATTGTGGAAAACCCTGAAGAAGACCTATTTTACCTTTCTAAACGAAAAAGCACCTTATGCAAATGATTCAAAAGTTAAGCTGGCTGTTGGTTATCAGCCTTAGCGTTTTATCCTTTCCATTATTTGGTCAGAATATCGACCTGGGCCACTTTGAAGCCCTTTCGCCCCGCAGTATCGGCCCGGCAGGTATGAGCGGCCGGGTCACTACGATTGATGTAGTGAATGCTCAGCCCAACCGCATCTACATCGGCACCGCATCGGGCGGTGTCTGGTACTCCGGCAGCGGCGGTATTAAATGGGAGCCTGTTTTTGATGATGCGCCCCTGCAGTCTATTGGTGCGCTGGCTATCAATCAAAATAATCCGGACGAAATCTGGGTGGGTACCGGGGAGGGCAACCCCCGGAACTCCCACAATAGCGGGGCGGGTATTTTCAAATCCATCGACGGGGGTAAAAACTGGAAGCGGATGGGTTTGGAAAACACCCGGACCATCCACCGTATCATCATCCACCGCGACAACCCGGATGTGGTGTACGCCGCTGCATTGGGCTCCGCCTGGGGGCCGAATCCGGAGCGGGGTGTTTTCCGGACCGAAGACGGAGGGGAGACCTGGGAAAAAGTCTTGTTTGTCAATGACTCCACGGGCTGCGCGGATTTGGTGGTGGACCCCTCCAATCCCGACAAGCTGATTGCTGCCATGTGGGAATTTGGGCGTAAACCCTGGTTTTTTAATTCCGGCGGCGAAGGCTCCGGCCTCTACGTATCTTTTGATGGTGGAGACAGCTGGGAAGAACGGACTTCAGAGGATGGCTTGCCAAAAGGAGACCTCGGGCGCATGGGGCTGGCGATTGCGCCTTCCAAACCCAGCATCGTCTATGCGTTGATTGAAGCGAAGAAGAATGGGTTCTATAAATCCACCGATGGCGGTTTTAAGTGGAAGCTAGTCTCCACCGAGAATATCGGTAACCGTCCGTTCTACTACGCTGACATCTTTGCCGACCCTCAGAATGAGAACCGGATATTCAACCTCTGGTCTTACCTGTCCAAGTCAGAAGACGGAGGCAAGACTTTTGAGCTATTCGGCCGGGGCACGCACCCTGACCACCACGCCTTCTGGGTTCACCCCGACAACCCTGCCTACATGATCGAAGGGAATGACGGCGGCCTGAATATCAGCCACGACGGCGGTGATACCTGGCGTTTTGTGCAAACCTTGCCCCTGGCGCAGTTCTACCACATTAGCGTGGATATGGATATCCCTTACAATATCGCCGGAGGCATGCAGGACAATGGCTCCTGGGTGGGGCCCAGCTCGGTTTGGGAATACGGCGGCATTCAGAATACAGATTGGCAGGAGGTCTACTTTGGCGATGGCTTTGATGTGGTCTTCCGTCCCGATAACAACCGTTACGTATACGCCATGTCACAGGGTGGCAATGTGTCCTACATCGACCGGGAGACGGGCAAAAGCCGCTTCGTCAAGCCGGTACATCCGGAAGGGGAGGAACTGCGCTTCAACTGGAATGCGGCGATCGCGCAAAACCCCTTCCACGATTGCGGCATCTACTTCGGCAGCCAGTACGTGCACAAAAGCATGGATTGCGGGTTGACCTGGGCAATCATTTCTCCTGACCTCACCACCAACGACTCCACCAAGCAGCGGCAGTTTGACAGCGGTGGGCTGACCATCGATGATACCCGGGCGGAGAACTTTACCAGTATTCTGGCTATTGCCCCCAGCCCGGTGGAAGAAAATGTGATTTGGGTGGGCACGGATGACGGCCACCTGCAGCTCACCCGGGACGGCGGCAAAACCTGGACAGAACTGAGCAGCCGCCTGCCCGGTGCCCGCCCCGGC
Source organism: uncultured Phaeodactylibacter sp. (assembly GCA_913057245.1). GTDB lineage: Bacteria > Bacteroidota > Bacteroidia > Chitinophagales > Saprospiraceae > Phaeodactylibacter. Next base: position 42,782 of record CAJXNH010000025.1, on the reverse strand, counting down.
AGTTGGATTCCCTACATCGAAGTCTCAGCAAGTAATGCCGGTGAAGCCTTTGTCATCGTCAATGATTACCGCCGAAACGACTGGCGCCCTATGGCTTATCATACGACTGACTTTGGAGCAACCTTTGAGCGAATTGTGGATGAAGATCAGGTAGAGGGTCACGCGCTGTCGATCGTTCAGGACCCCGATGCCCCCAACCTGCTGTGGCTGGGCACGGATTACGGATTATACTTCAGCCTGAATGGCGGAGCAGACTGGCAGCAGTGGGATCAGGGCTTTCCGGCCACACCGGTACGTGACCTGCAAATCCACCCACGGGATAAGGACCTTGTTATTGGCACCTTCGGGCGTTCGGCCTGGGTACTTGATGACACCCGCCCGATGCAGGAGATTGCCAGGACAGAAGGCGACGTTCTACAGGATACGTTCCGCACCTTCCCGGTCCCCGATGCTTACCTGGCCAATTACAAAAGCTACGAAGGCTCTCATTTTCCGGCAGATGGGGAGTTCAGTGGGAAAAACCGCTCGCCCTACGCCCGGATTACCGTTTGGCAAAAGCCAGCTGAGGAAGAGGAAGCTGATGAGGAGAAAGAAGAGGTCGACAAGCAGGAGGCTGAAGAGGAGACTCAGGAGAAAGGCCGGAAGCTGGGCAAGAAAGCCCAAATCGTCGTGCTGGACATGGCAGGCGATACTATTCGCCGGTTTTCAGAAAAGCTGAAGCCCGGCATGAACCGCTTCACCTGGGACCTGCGTAGCGAAGGCGTGCGATTCCCTTCCCGGCGGGCGGCGAAGCCTGACAGCGATCCACCACGCGGGTATCAGGTACTCCCCGGTGAATACAAGCTGGTCATCAGCAGTGGAGACTTTTCCGATTCCACAAAGGTAGAGGTCCATGCCGATCCGAGACTGGACGTTGATTTGGCGGATTTGCGGGCGGAGCACACGGGCTATCAGGCCTTTTATGAGATGGTGGAAGAAGCAGAGGCAGCTTTTACTCGTCTTCAGGAGGCTCAAAAAACCATCAAAAGGGTAAACGAGGCGCTGGTCCATGCACCGGACAGTACGCTGAAAGCCATCAAAGAGCAGGGCAAGGTCCTACAGGACAGCATCACGCAGCTGGAAGAATTGTATATGCTGCCGGAGGACTTTAAAGGCATCCGGCGGTCCACTGGCTTGCTCAACAGCACCTTATACGGCGTATATTCCTACCTGGAAGGCGTGCAGGGGGCACTATCGCCAATGGGGCAGGTGAAACTAGACCAGGCAAAGGCGCAGGTCGGGGAAGTGACGGGAAGAATAGACGAGTTTTTTGACAAGGACTTTGCGGCTTACCGTAAGGCCGTTGAAGCCGTGCCCTTCTCGCTCTTCAAAGAGTAGTTTCGGAGTAGCAAGCCAGAAAAGGAGAAGCCCCGTTGGTATATCAGACCGGCGGGGCTTCTTTGCGTTGAGGAATATTGCGGAAAGTTACTTTTTGGTGCGCTTTCCGCCTTTGAGCTCCTTTTGAAGTTGCTCCAGTTTCTCCCATTCGCCAGCGTTGGCCAGTTTGGCCTGCTCCATCCAGGTTGCCGGATCGTGCATTTTGTAGCGAGGGCCAGCTGTGGTCAGGACTTCCTGTACTTTCGCCTTCTTTGCAGTGGCGAGGTCTTTGAAGGTCTTGATACCTGCTTCGGCCAGGAGGGTGGCGATTTTTGGTCCAATGCCTTCGATTTTTTTGAGGTCATCGGTTGCGGTCTTCCTGGCAGCCGATTTCTTAGGTGCCGCCTTCTTAGCAGGTGCTGCCTTCTTAGTTGCTGCTTTTACCGGCGTAGCTTTTTTAGCTGCTTTTTTGGCAGGTGCAGCCTTTTTAGCTTTGGCAGGCGCTGCCACAGGTTGCTCTTCCAGCACGACTACGGAATTGTCGATGCCATGGTAAGGAGATGGAGTGTACCCATCCGCCTGATGGTCATTTTCCCAGTAAGCCTCGTCGATGAGGTAACGGAACTGATAATGGCGGCCGGTTTCCAGTTCGAGTACGGCTTTGTACTCGTCCTTTGCGGCTTTCATTTTTGGAGCAGACTCCGGGCTCCAGTTGTTGAAGTCACCGAGTAGTTTTACTTCCTTAGCGCCGTTTACGGCGTGGGCAGGCAGGCTGAAGGTTACCTTGCAGGCTGGCTTAGTTTTCAGATACTGTTTCTTAAGCATGGTTATAAGTTTTTTGATAGTGTTTGGTTTACACTAAGGTGCAAAGCTATTACAAAAATAGATTTTATTCAATGCCTGTACAAAGATAATTGCCTGATTATCAGTAGCCGGTTATTAGAGATGGACAACAAAGGCATGGTCGGTTCGGGCAGGCTCGGAACAAAAAGTGTAGATTCGCCATTTCATCCGTTTTCTTTTTTTAGGCGACCGGTCCTTTCCGAATTTAGTACGGTTTAAAAAAGTCAATTTGACCGGGGGATTTCAATTAAAAATTATTTTCTTATTTAGATTTTTTTATTTAACTTTGTATTTGTCTTTATGACCTAATCAAAGTATACAACACGAAAACTCACCGACTTTCCAGCCATTCCCTTTACCTACAATAAGCAAAGGCTATATATTTAGCCTCCTGTTATTAAAGATACACCCTTGATTTTGCGGAAAAAGCGCCTAAAACCCTAAAATATGAGCGCTGTCAGCTTGTTTTATACTTCCCCTATGCCAAATTAAACCTTGCTGTTTACGCAAATTATAATCCACCTGCAAATTAAATACTGAAGTAACAACTGCCGTAGTCATGCACGCTATCGCACTTGTGTGCTGTCCGGTGAATTCCGGTCCTGTAAAGGCGTGAGGTCGGTTACTAAGAATTTTTTTGCCTGCTTAGCGGCGAGGCCAACGATCTGGAGCTGAACAATACTACTTAAACCTAAGAACTCCAGCAGACACTATGAAATGATTTTAGCCGCTAATCCACGGATGCCTGCCTTGCGCAGTGCATCCGTTTTTTTCAACCCACTCTAAAAGCTATGCCCCTGCACCCACCACTCTGAAGTAAGGTGCAGGGGCATTATCCTTTACATGCTGAGCTTTTTGCGCAGGCTTGCCGGTATGCCTTCCTTATGCAGCAGGAAAGACAAGGTCTTGTAGCGTACATAGTTTTTGCTGACGTACAGATAGCCTTCATAGTCGTTGCCTGTACCCCAGGAATTCTTCACTAAGTACCACTCCTTACCGTTTTGATCCTTGGATATCCCTACGATTTGCATGCCGTGGTCATCCGTGGTGGTATAATTGTCGTAGGCCTCCTGACGCATTTCCGCCGTGATTTCAGCCTCTGGTTTGGGGCCGTTGAAGAGTTGCTCCCGTTCTTCGGCAGACAAATCAGCGTAGTCCTTTTCGGGTACGAATGCGATACCGTTCTTCCAGGAGAAGTACTTCTCGCTCACATCCGCAGCCCAGGAAATGGAGTAGCCATGCTCCAGTGCATGGTCAATGATGGTGATCATATCTTCCATAGCCACGTTGTAGGACTCCCCGTAAGTCCAGTTGTCCGGTACCAGGATGACGCACTTTTCGTAAAGCGGATGGTGGGTCCAGCTGGTAACCTGCACATAGTCGCTGGCTTCCACGCCCACAACCTCTTCCGCAAACGACTTGGGGGTATAGGTCTTGCCCATGTACTCAAACGATTCCGGGTGTTCGCCCAGATAAACATCAAGTACTCTGTTGTAGGCTTCTTTCCAAACGGGGGAGAGGCGTCTGTTTTTATTGGCAATGACGGCATCGAGCATGCCTTTCAGGATGGCTTCCATCTCACCGTGGCGATTGTAGTCGTAGCCGTAGTTCAGCCCGGCGTATGCGGATTGAGGTACCGCTCCATATTTGCCATACATATCGATCACATCCGGGAGTGCACCGCCCTGCCCGAAGTTCAGGTTGCCATGCAGGCGCACATACCGGTCGGCTTTTTCTTCGTAGGTATTGCGCACGGTGAACATTTCCGCCAGGTCTGCCGGCGCTTTGCCCATGCGGATCATTTCGGATTCCAGGAAGGAATTGGAGCTGTAGCTCCAGCAGGTGCCGGAAGCGCCCTGATTTTTCACAGAAGTACGCTCCAGGTCTATTACCGGCGTCCATTGGAAGCCGGCTTTGGCATTGTCACTTTGGTTGTCTTTTACTTTGTTGATCAGGTCTACCTGAGCGCTCATGGGCAATACCATTAACAGCGCAAGCAGCGTAGTCAGGATTGGATTAAACTTCATGATTTTTCTTTTGATGTTTCGGCGTAAAATACAGAAATCTGCGGAAAAGACCTATGATTTTCTGCTGCAGGGCTGACCTGTCCACCAGGGCGTTGAAACATCAAATCCGCAACTACAGGGTCGCTTCTACGTTCTCCGGTTTAGCAACGGTAGGATCGGGCTCGCATTCTTCGTGCATGACAATAGTGGCAGCCACGGCCGCAATAAGGGGTGCTAAAATCGGGCCAAGCACCGGCACCCAGAAAAGCAGCCGGACAACGATGCCAATTGCGAGGTTGATCCCCAGGTGTTCTTTAGCTTTTTCAAAGCTTTCGCTAATGCTCATGCCATACTGCTCCTGATAGTTGTCTACAACCGAAAAGCCCAGAAAGAACGCTTCAATCAGAAAAAGAAATGCTGGTTTCAGTAAGTCGAGGAATTCAAAGATGCCAAAGAATATCTTCACCGGCAGGGCCACGAGGAGTGTCATCAGCCAGGCGAAACCACTGACGATCAGCATACGGATTTGCGCATTCAGGAAATCTCCAAACCCTGACTTGCTGTCTTTTCCGGCAATAATACGCAGCGTCTGACGGGACGCATGAAAAATGATGACCTCCAGCAGGACGAGCATAAGGAACCGGCTCCCGCTATCTGTCAGGAAACCGATACTATTGTCATAAAGGTTTTGAGCAAAGGAGGTCACTCCGGAAAAAGACAGCGCTAAGGCGTTCTCATGGAAGCCCTCAAAGAAATCCAGGGCATCGCCAATCATATTGAGCCCTACAAGTATGGCCACAAAAGTAAGGATACGGGAAAACCAGCCATAGGTCCAGAATCCTTCCCACACACGCTCTTTGAGAATAAACCGCACGGCGGCTGGAAAACTCACGACCGTATACCGGAATTGTTCTGCTTCTTCTTTATAGTCGATGTCTTTCCACTTCATGGTGCCGGGTTTGGAAGTAGTCTAAAGTACAGAACAATCGGTCAACAGAAAAAGGTTTTCGCTGAAAACAGCCTACTTTTGGACGAATAACCCAACCCTTTGCGGCCGGGTACCCGACTACTATCATAAACCTGCAAATGGCAGCCACCCTGTAGTGCCGGAAAGAAGCATTTGCAGATCCCGGCCAGCAAGGAAATTGATCAACAGCAAACTAAACCGAAACCATGATGCAAAAGTATCTCGTATTATTTTTGGCCACCGCCCTGCTTTGGGGATGTTCCCTGGACGAAAGCGACGAGCCCGGGCGGTATAGGGACAACACCCTTTCAGACAGTTCCAACGGAGGGCCCTATATCCACTATGATATCACCGGTGAGCAGTACGCCGAAATCATCGAAAACCCCTTCATCGCCACTGCCGAAGAGCCCACTTCCACCTTTTCCATCGATGCGGACGGCGCTTCCTACAGCAATGCCCGCCGTTTTCTGAACGATGGCATAATGCCGCCGCCGGATGCACTGCGTACCGAGGAACTCATCAACTACTTCGACTACGATTACCCACAGCCTGAGGGTCCGGACCCGATTGGCCTAAACGGAGAAGTCAGCCGTTGCCCCTGGGCGCCGGCCCATAAGCTGGTCCGTATTGGCATAAAGGGACAGACTATTCAGGAAGAAGATATCCCGCCTTCCAATCTGGTTTTTCTAATTGACGTTTCCGGCTCTATGGGCAGCGCCAGAAAACTGCCACTTCTGCAGGAAGCCTTCAAGCTGCTGGCACAGGAGCTTACTGCGGAAGACCGCGTGGCTATCGTCACCTACGCCGGGCAGGCTGGTGTGGCCTTGCCTGCCACAGCAGGCGATCAGACGGAGACGATTGTCAGCGCCATTGAAGGGCTGACCTCCGGAGGCAGCACCGCGGGCGCTGATGGCATCAATACGGCTTATGAAATAGCCCTTGAAAACTACATCGAAGGCGGCAACAACCGGGTGATACTGGCTACGGATGGTGACTTTAACGTTGGACCCTCGAGTACGGAGGAATTGGTGCAGCTTATTGAGGAGAAACGGGAGCAGGGCGTCTTTCTGACTGTCCTGGGTTTTGGTACCGGCAATTTGAACGATCAGCTGATGGAGCAAATCGCCAATAATGGCAATGGCACCTACGAATATATTGACAATCAGCAGCAGGCGGAGAAGGTTTTGGTGGAAGAACTCGGCAAGCTCTATACCGTAGCCAAGGATGTAAAAGTCCAGGTCACCTTCAATACGAATTTGGTGGAAGCTTATCGCCTGATTGGGTACGAAAACCGTTTGCTGGACAATGAAGACTTTGAGAACGATGAAGCAGACGGAGGAGAGATTGGCGCCGGGCAAGCCATTACGGCACTTTACGAAATCAAGCCGGCCAATGGCGGTGGGAGCAGCTTTGGCGTACCTACTTTCACCATTGAATTCCGATACAAAGACCCCACTTCGGACGTCAGCCAACTGATGTCCTTAGAGATCCCCGATCAAAATGCGTCCTTTGATCAAGCCTCCGAGCATATGCGCTTTGCGGCCGGGGTAGCCAGTTTTGGGCTGCTGATGCGGGATTCAGAATACAAGGGGCAGACCAGTTATGAACAGATCTATGACTGGTGTTCCGGGGCCATGTCTTACGACCCGGGCGGCTACCGGCAGGAGTTGCTGGAATTGATTGAGCAAGCCAATGAACTAAGCGACTAACCGCCTATGGGCAATTCAAAGAAAAAAGTAGTGCCCTTGCCTTCTGCGCTTTCAAAGTCAATGCTGCCGCCCAGCAGCTCCAGGTAGCGGTGCACAATATTCAGGCCCAGCCCGGTGCCCTGTATATTGACGGCATTATCGGCCCGGAAGAAGCGGCTGAACAAGTGTTTTTGGTCGCTCTCCGGGATGCCGATGCCCTCATCCCGCACGCTTACTTTCAGGACCCCCTGCTCAAGCCGGGCGGTCAGCCACACCGTCGAGCCGGGATCGGAGTATTTGATGGCGTTTGACAGCAGGTTGAGCATGATGTTTTTGAGGATTTTTTTGTCGATCATCACTTCCTCGCCGAGGCCATCAAAGTCCCGGACCACGGTTTGTTCTTTCTTCAAAAGGACATGTACATCATCAACCGACTCTTCGAGCAATTCCGGCAGGCTAACCGGAGAAGGAACATTACTTATTTTACCTTCCTCCAGTTTGCTTAGGGAGAGGAAGTCGCCCAGTATACCGGTCAGGTTGGTTACGGCAGACTGAATGCGGCGCAGGTGTTTTTCGCGTTTGGGCTGTTGAGGAGCTTCTGTGTAAAGTTTGATCAGCTCAGAAGAGGAGGCAATGGTCGTAAGTGGGGTACGGAATTCGTGGGAGGCCATGGAGACGAAACGGGATTTGAGTTCACTGAGCTCCTTTTCCCGTTCCAGGGCTTTGCGCAGTTCCTCCTCGTTTTTTTTCAGGGCTTCCTCGGCGGTCCGCCTTTCTTTGATTTGCTCTTCCAGTTTCAGGTTGGACTGCAGGAGTTTGTTAACAACCTCAGTGAGTTTTTCAGTCCTTTCCTCCACTTTTTGCTCCAGTTCCCGGTTGAGGCTGATGATTTTATCCTTTGCGCGATGCTCCTCGGTAAGGTCATGTATGACGCCGGTAAACAGGAGCCCCATTTCCGTCTCAATGCGGCTGACTCCAAGCCGGAAAGGGAAAAGTTCGCCGTTTTTACGCTGCCCCAGTACTTCCCGGCCCACGCCAATAATTTGCCCTTCGCCAGTAGCCATATAGCTTTGGAGGTAGCCATCGTGGGCACTACGGTGGGGCTCCGGCATAAGCATTTTGATATTCTGGTCCAGCATTTCCTCTGCACTGTATCCAAAGAGCTGACTTGTGGCTTCATTGGTCATCTGAATCTGCCCCCGGTGGTTAATAATAATGATTCCATCCACGGCATTCCCAATGATGGCTTCCAGGGTATTCCGGCTTTCTTTCAAAGCCCGGGCATTCACATTTTGCTGAGTAATATCCTGCAGGAGGACCAGAATGATGCTTTCGTCCAGCGCTGGGATCAGGCTTGTGGTGGCTTTCAGGTAAACCGGGTGGCCATTGGGGGTCTTCAGGTGGACCTGAAAAGTCTGTTCTTCCTCCAGGTGGGCGCCCGAGAGCTGTGCCTTTAGCTTTTTGCTCAGGCTGCTGTCCGGCCGGAGGACATCCGTTTCATGCTCTGCCTGTATGAGGTCGAGCAGCCGCTGATTACACGTAAGCGGTTGTTGTTGATCCAGGTTATAAACCATGAGGCCGGTGGGGATCCACTCAAACATATGGCGGTACAACTCCAGGCTTTTGGTTACGGAGTCCCGGAGATGAAGCACCAAAAAATAGAGGCCCTGCTCCTTTTCCCATCCCCCCCTGAGGGTATAAGCTACGTTGTGAGACTGCTCCTGGTGCTCAATGGTCGTTAGTCCATGCTGTTCCTGCACAGAAAACACCTCGGGTATCTTCAGGACAGGTATGAAATCACGGATATTTTTACCCATGACAGACTGGGCATCTACGCCAAGGATACGGGCAGCTGAGGCATCCACGCCAAGGATGCGCCCATCCGGCCGGACGGTAGCCAGACCACTGATTTGCTGGCTCATAAAGCGCTCAAAGAGAAGCGGCGTACGAGGTAAGGGTTGGTTATGATTGGGTGTATCTGACATTGCTACTTTAACGTTACCGGTGCGTAAATATAAACGCCTGCGGGTAAAAAGCCAATATCGGAGCACTTTATATCAGAAACTGTTGTTGATGGCAGAGTCCGGAATCTTGCTTGCAGCCGGGCAAAACTGATATAATTCAAATACCCGCCTGACTTATGTCATAAGTACCGTACGGGCTTTTTGTGCACCTTGCTGCCAGATTAAAAACCGAAGGAGCATGAATAAGATATTAGTACTAGGCTTGGGCAATAGTCGGCACCGGCAGCTTTTCCGGCAGCTGGAAGACGTTGTTCGGGATCTGGACCTTACTGCTCCGATAGAACAGGTGATGGACGTGGAGACGATCCTGGCTTCAGGCGTTAGTTCCATACCTGCCATTATTGTGAACGGCAAGGTCTTTTTTGACGGTAAAACGAATCCAACACGAGCAGAACTCCGACGCCTTTTTGTAAGCGCTTTAGCCAGCCCCAGTGAGCAATAGCCACAGGGGCATACTTCCATATACAACAGGAGTTCGATGAAGAAAATATTGCTGGTAGAAGACACGCCTACAATCCGGGAAAATCTTACCGAGTACCTGGAACTGAGCGGTCATGATGTAGTGGTGGCTACCAACGGGCAGGAGGGCTGGGCTTTCCTGCAGGCTGAACAGCCCGACCTCGTCATTTGTGATGTAAAAATGCCACTACTGGACGGTTTCGAAATTAAAGAACGCGCCAATCAGGATGACGCGCTCAAAGCTATTCCGTTCATCTTCCTGTCCGCAGCGGCTCAGAAAGCTGATATTGCCAGAGGGCAAAGCCTCGGGGCCGTCGCTTACCTGACCAAGCCCTTTGAGATGAATAATCTGCTGAGCTGGGTAGACAAAGTTTAACCTTTCAAAATAGCATGCAAATCAGCGGGAGAGTAGGCAACGGATTTCAGGGTCTTGTTGTCTTCCTTCCGGTACACCAGAAAGCGCCCGTCCTCTTCTACAACGTAGCTGTCAAAGCCGCGTTTCTTTTTATAGTACGCCATGGTCTGTTCGGCTTCCTCCCGGGTGCTGCAGGCCTTGCTCATGTTGGAACGCTGCACTTCCTCAAACAAGGCCTTGAATTTATCCGCCATCCCAAACTCCAGGATGGCTCCGGAGAGTACATACTGAATATCACAAAGCGCATCGGCAATTTCCGTGAGGTCGCGGTCGGCAATAGCCTGTTCCAGTTCCTTTACTTCTTCGGCGAGCAGGCTGACCCGGAGCTTACAGCGGGTTTCATCCGGAATCGTGGGCTCTGGCTCTATGGGGTGCTTAAAAGTACGGTGGAAGGCAGCAACCTGCCGTAGTGCATCTGGGTGGTCCATATCTTCTGATTTTGCCCAAAAGTATTGTTTTTCGGGGAACTTTCCGGGGCGCTCTGCCCAATCAAAGAATATTAGTTGAGCGCTGAAAACATTTATTAGGCTTTCGCGCTTCCATATTGGCGCAAGTCGACTAATTTTGCGCTGTTTTTTGTCCAATTACCATTAAACTATAGGCATTGGCTGCAACCAACCGATACTTTGACCTCATTGATCAGACCTTCTACTTCCCGCAGGAGGGCTTTGATCTGGAAGATGGCAACCTGTTATTCAATGGGGTGCCGCTGCGGTACCTTATAGAAAAATACGGTACCCCGCTCAAGCTGACGTATATCCCTAAGATCGGCTCCCAAATTAAAAAAGCCCGGAATATGTTTACCCGGGCCATGAAAGCGATGGGCTACCGGGGCAAGTACCACTACTGTTACTGTACGAAGAGCAGCCACTTCAGCCACGTGCTCAATGAAGTGCTGCGGCATGGCGTTCAGATCGAAACCTCTTCGGCCTTCGATATTGACCTCATCCGCCGCCTGCACAAACGGGGCCGGCTGCAGAAGGACACCATTATCGTTTGTAATGGCTTTAAAACCCGGGGCTACCTGGAGCGCATCGCGGCCCTCATTAACGATGGCTTTGAAAATGTCATCCCGGTCTGTGATAACATGGCGGAACTGGACTTCTACGAGCAGCATGTGAAAGGGGTTTGTAAAATCGGCTTGCGTGTAGCTACCGAAGAGGAGCCCAACTTCGAGTTTTACACCTCCCGCCTTGGCATCCGGCATGCGGATGTGCTGCGCTTCTTTGAAGAGCGCGTTAAGAACAACGATAAGTTCCAGCTCAAAATGCTCCACTTTTTCGTGGATACCGGCATTAAGGACTCCCTTTACTACTGGGGTGAGCTGAAGAAAGCGATCAAACTGTACTGCGAGCTGAAGCGCAACAGTAAAGACCTCAAAGCCATCAACATCGGTGGTGGAATGCCCATCCGCAACTCCCTGGGCTTCGAGTTCGACTACAAGTATATGGTCAAGGAAATCGTCGGGCTTATTTCACAGGCCTGCGAGGAAGAGGAAATCCCCGAGCCGGATATCTTCACCGAGTTTGGCAAGTACACGGTAGGGGAGAGCGGGGCGACTATCTTCTCCGTCCTCGGTCAAAAGCTGCAGAACGACTCCGAGATGTGGTACATGATCGACAACTCCCTCATGACCACACTGCCCGATACCTGGGGCATCAGCGAACGGTTTATTCTTTTGCCCATCAACAAATGGTACAATGATTACCGCCGGGTAAACATCGGAGGGCTGAGCTGCGATAATTCGGATTACTACAACTCGGAGGTGCACGAAAGCCAGGTTTACCTGCCGGCCTTCCCCGCTAACGATGAGGAGCCGCTTTACCTCGGCTTTTTCCACACCGGTGCCTATCAGGATTCCATCAGCGGCTACGGAGGTATCAAGCACTGCCTGATTCCTTCGCCTAAGCATATCCTGGTGTATAAAGACGCACAGGGTAATTTGGTGGACGAGCTCTATCAAGCGGAGCAAAGCCCGGAAGCTATGCTGAAGATTCTGGGCTACTAGAGGCCTTTACAGAGAAACGCCCCGCTTCCAGGGGATGAAGTCATCCTGTTGCAGTTGCATGGCTTTCGGGTCTGTATCCCCGTTAGCCACTTCAATAATGAGTTCCAGAAGGGCTTCACCTTTAGAGACCAAATTATCTTCACCGGTGATGATGGTGCCCGCGTCGATATCGATCAGGTCGGGCATCCGTTTGGCCAGTGCCGTATTTGTCGACATTTTGAGGGTGGGCGCTACGGGGTTGCCAGTTGGCGTGCCCAGCCCGGTGGTAAACACAATAATATTCGCTCCGGACCCGGCCAGCCCGGTCGTGCTTTCCACATCATTGCCGGGGGTACACAGTAGGTTTAAGCCGGGAGTGACCGCCTGCTCCGTATAGTCGAGCACCGCTGTGACCGGTGAGGAGCCTCCTTTTTTCGCTGCCCCCGCAGACTTGATCGCGTCCGTAATCAATCCATCCCGGATATTGCCCGGTGAGGGGTTCATATCAAAACCGGACCCCACCTCTGCTGCCCGGCTGGCGTAGGTTTGCATGAGGTCGTAAAACTTCTGCGCGGTCTCCTCATCCCGGCAGCGATTCAGCAGCTCCTGTTCCACGCCGTTCAGTTCCGGAAATTCGGACAAAATCGTAGTGCCACCCAGCGCCACCAGGATATCAGAGGCATGCCCAAGCGCCGGATTGGCAGAAATACCGGAGAAGCCGTCCGAGCCGCCGCATTCCAGCCCAAGGGTAAGCTTGCTCAATGGTGCAGGCTTCCGTTTTGCTTTATTAGCCTGAATCAGGCCCACGAAGGTCTGCTTAACGGCCTCCGCGATGAAGTGCCGTTCAGACTGACTCTGCTGCTGCTCCAGAATGAAGAGCGGGCGGCTGTAGTTGGGCGCTATACGGTGCAGGGCTTCCCGGAGGTGCGCGGCCTGTGCATGCTGACAGCCCAGGCTTAACACCGTTGCACCGGCTACATTGGGGTGGGCAATGTAGCCAGCCAGCAGCTGACATAGCGCTGTTGCATCTTCCCGTGTGCCCCCACATCCTGCCTGATGCGTCAAAAACTTTATGCCATCGACCTGCGGAAACACCCGGTCTTCCTTCAGGGCAACCCCTTCCCGGATGATCTCCTCCTGCAACAGGGTAGCTTCATCTGCCCCCGACCGGTAGGCTTCCACGAGGCGGCGGGTGTCAACGGCAAACTGACGTTCTGTTACGTAGCCCAATTCTGCCGTCATGGCTTCCCGGATCACCTGTATGTTTCGGTTTTCACAGAACACCAATGGGATGACCAGCCAGAAATTACGGGTGCCGACCCGCCCGTCTTCCCGGTGAAATCCCCGGAAGGTCCGCCCTTCAAAGCGGGAAATGTCTGGCTTTTCCCAATCTGCTGATCGCTCCGACATCGTGAAGTCTTCGGCAGCATGAATGAGGTTCGCTGTGGTAATCTTCCCACCCACAGGAATATCCCGGGTAGCCTTGCCCACGAGTACGCCGTACATGTACACCGGACCTCCGGCCTGAATGGGGTGCAGGGTAAACTTGTGCTTGGCAGCAACGGGTTCTGCCAGTTTCACTGTTCCTGCGGGCGTATTCAATAACTGTGCTTCAGCGAGGTCACGCAAAGCAACACCCACATTATCTTTCGGATGGATGATCAAAAACGGGTCGTGCATTTCAGTTTTCTTTAGTAGCCAAAGACTTCCGGCAGCCACAGGGACAGCCTGGGGACATAGGTAACAATGAGTAGCGCAACAATCATGGCAATAAACAGCGGCAGCAGTGGCTTGACGACTTTCTGAATACTCGTACCCGCCACACCGACGCCCACAAAGAGCACCGACCCCACCGGAGGCGTGCATAGCCCAATGGAAAGGTTCAGCACCATGATGATCCCGAAGTGGACCGGGTCCATCCCCATTTCCTGTACCACTGGCAGGAAGATGGGCGTGAAGATGAGCACTGCCGGTGTCATGTCCATAAAGACGCCCACAAACAACAGGATCAGATTGATAATCAGCAGGATTACCACCGGGCTGTCGCTCACCGATAGCAGCAGTGCGGTGATCTGCTGAGGGATATTCTCAAATGCCATAATCCAGGACATGCTCATGGACGTACCAATAAGCAGCATCACAATGGCCGTGGTGCTGACTGCATGCAGCAGGATATCGGGCATATCGCTGACCTTAAATTCCCGGTACCAAAAGCCCAGAACAAGGCAGTACAGTACTGCTACGGCTGAGGCTTCGGTTGCCGTAAAAATACCCACCACAATCCCCCCGATCACGATAACCAGCAACAGGAGGCTGGGCAGGGCATCCAGAAAAGTCCGGGCGACCTCCCGAAGTTTACTGCGTTCGCCAACCGGGTATCCTTTTCGCTTGGCCCAGACTGCCGCCACGATCATCAGGAATAAGCCGGTGAGGATACCGGGCAGATATCCTGCCAGAAACAGGGCCGCAATCGATGCTCCACCACTGGCCAGGGAATAAACAATCAGAATGTTGCTGGGCGGAATCGTCATGCCGGTGGTCGCCGAAGTGATATTCACAGCCGCACCAAAGGATTTGTCATAGCCCTCATCTTCCATACGCTTCCCCATAAATCCACCAATAGCGGAAGCGGCCGCTACTGCCGAACCGGAGATGGCCCCAAAAAGCATGGCAGCGATGATATTCACGTGTGCCAGCCCACCGGGCAGTGAACCCACCAGCGTTTTGGCGAAATCAATCAGCCTTCGGGCAATCCCACCCCGGTTCATCAACTGCCCGGCCAGGATAAAAAACGGAATAGCCAGCAGCGCAAAGCTGTCGAGCCCCGTGGCCATACGCTGAGCCACGGTCGTGAAAGCCGGCATAGCCGGTATGCTGACCAGCATGGTGAACAGGCTGGAAATACCAATACTCCAGGCAATGGGAACCCCAATGCCCAGCAAAATCAGAAAGGACAAAACCAGAATAAGGACTTCCATAGGGTGTATTTAGGCCTGAGCTTCAGTTGGGGCACCGCGCTCAGCGAGTTTGTAATAGATAATGAGCAGCCCGCTAACGGGAACGATACTGTAGACTACCGAAAGCGGCACCTGCAGGGCAGCCGAATATTGCCCGAGCTTGTAAGTGATGTACACCAGGCGGGCGCCACCAGCGACCAGCACCGTGGCCGCAAAACCTACGATCAGCAGGCGGATGGCCCACTGCAGCCGCTGTTTGGGAGCCCCTTCGAGCTTGCCGGGCAGGATATCAATAGCCAGGTGCTGATTTTGCCCGGCGACATAGGCGGCGCCCAGCAAACCAATCCAAATTAGCAGAAAACGGGCCAGCTCCTCTGTCCAGGGGCTTTGAGAGCCCACAATATAGCGGGTGAAGACCCCCCAGAGCACATCCACAGTCATGACAGCCATGAGAAAGGCCAGGAAATAGCCTACATACTTATTGACGTTATTTCGCATTACTGAATGGCTTGAATTTGCTGAATCAGTTCGTAAATTTCGGGGTCATCCTTGTAGCGCTCGTAAATGTCCTCCACGCGTTCCGCAAATGGAGACTTATCGGGGTAATTGATTTGTACACCAGCGGCTTTGACCGCATCCAGGGCTTCCTGTTCGGACGCTGCCCAGACTTTCCGCTGATAGTCAACAGAAGCATCCGCTGCTTCCTGCAGCCAGGTTTGTTCCTGTGCGGTCAGGCGCTCCCAGGTATTGGTGCCGATCAGCATCACATCGGGCACGGTGCTGTGCTCATCAATGGAGTAGTACTTACAGACTTCATAATGACGGGAAGTGTAGAAGCTGGGCGGGTTATTCTCTGCTCCGTCCACCACGCCCTGCTGTAGTGCGGTGTACAGTTCCCCAAAGGAAATCGGGGTAGGGGCGCCGCCCATTGCCTTGACCATTTGCATGGCGGTCTGACTGTTCATCACCCTGACCTTCAGTCCATCGAGGTCTTCCGGCGAATTAATGGGCCGGTCTTTGGTATAAAAGCTGCGGCTACCAGCGTCGTAAAAACAAACACCCCGGAGCCAGTAGTTCTGGGCTTCCAGGAGGAGGTCTTTGCCGATAGGGCCGTTTAAGACTGCCCAGGCATGCTCGTCGTCCCGGAACAGGTAGGGGAGGCCGAGGACTTTCACCCGGGGCGCAAAATTTTCCAGCACCGCAGCTGACACCTTCGTCATGCCCAGGCTGCCAATCTGCAGCAGTTCCAGGCACTGTCGCTCGGAGCCTAGTTGCCCGCTCGGATAAATATCGATGCGCATCTGTCCGTTGGACCGCTCTGCAACCTGCTCAGCAAAATAGACCATGCCCTTGTGGACGGGGTGGGAAATGTCCAGCCCGTGCGCCAGTTTGATGGCGGTCACGGAGTCCTGCTGACTACAGCCGCTAATGAAGATTAACGCCACGGGAAGTAGGACGAATTGTAGGAATAGCTTCATGTCTGCGTCTGCTTTACTTCCTGAATGGTATTGAGGGTGGCCTTGACATCGGCGGTCAGTTGGTCAAAGTCCCCGCTTTTGAGCACCGATTTGGTGATCAGTTTGGAGCCCATGCCCACACAGGTCACACCGGCATCAAACCAGGATTTGAGGTTGTCGGGGTCTGGTGAAACGCCACCGGTAGGCATGATGCTGGTCCAGGGGCAGGGGCCTTTGATGGCTTTCACAAATCCTGGTCCGAGCGTGCTGCCCGGGAAGACTTTCACAATCTCCGCTCCCAGTTCTTCCGCTTTGGCAATTTCCGTAAGGCTGCCACAGCCGGGCGACCAAAGCACCTTTCGCCGGTTGCAAACGATAGCGATATCCTCCCGCAGAACTGGCGTGACAACAAAGTTTGCGCCCAGCTGCAGGTACAGGCTGGCGGTGCCGGCGTCCGTTACTGAGCCTACGCCCAGCATCATGCCTGGTAATTCCTTCAGGGCATATTTATTCAACTCCTGAAAGACCTCGTGGGCGAAGTCGCCCCGGTTGGTGAATTCCAGTATGCGGGCGCCACCATCGTAGCAGGCTTTCAGTACCTTTTTGCAGAGTTCGATGTCATTATGATAAAACAGCGGCACCAGGCCGGTTTCCGCCATCGTTACCGCTACCTCTATTCTTGAGTATCTGGCCATGAAAGGTTTACTTTTACAAAAGTGTTTGGTTGCGCACAGCGGCGCAACCAAACAACCAAAGTAGTGTATGAAACAAAATTCTTTTTAGCAGCTTATCGGCTTACCCGTCCGGAAGCGTCCCCACTCATAAGTTTTTCAACTTCATCAACTGTAACCAGATTGGCATCACCATAAATGGTATGTTTCAGGCAAGAGGCTGCGACGGCAAAATTTAAAGCCTTTTGATCATCATCAGGGTAGGTGAGCAAGCCATAAATCAGCCCCCCCATGAAACTATCCCCTCCGCCAACCCGGTCAACGATATGGGTGATGTCATAAGTAGGGGCTTCAAAGAGGTTTTCCCCATTGTAGAGGACACCTGACCAGGTGTTATGGGATGCACTGATACTGCCCCGGAGCGTGGTGATCACTTTCTTCGCTCTGGGGAACATCTTCATGAGCTGTTGCAGCACAGAAAGGTAAGACTTTGCATCCACAGAGTGTCCCTGTGTGACGTCTACGTTTTCCGGATGGAGCCCAAAGTGCTTTTCAGCGTCTTCTTCGTTTCCAAGTATGATATCACAACCTGCTACCAGGGCGGGCATGATCTCACCCGGCTGCTTACCGTATTTCCAGAGGTTTTTTCGGTAGTTCAGGTCAGTGGAGACGGTTACGCCCATTTTGTTAGCGGTCTGAATGGCTTCCAGGCAGGCATCTGCAGCGCCCTGCGAAATGGCAGGGGTAATACCCGTCCAATGGAACCATTGAGCGTCTTTAAAGACTTCTTCCCAGTCGATCATCCCTTTCTCAATAGAAGCCATACCACTGTGTGCCCGGTCGTATACCACCTTGCTGCCTCTGCTTACCGCGCCTATCTCTAGGAAGTAAATACCGAGGCGCTCCCCGCCTTTGACAATATGCTGCGTACCCACATTTCTCTTACGCATTTCCATAATAGCGCAATCCCCCAGGTCATTATCCGGAACGCGGGTTACAAACTCGGTCGGTAATCCATAATTGGCCAGAGAGACGGCAACGTTGGACTCTCCTCCGCCGTAAATAGCTTCGAAGGAGCCAGCTTGAGAAAAACGCCGGTGCCCGGGAGGCGTCAGGCGTAACATGATTTCACCAAAGGTGACGATCTTTTTCATTTGATTTAACAACTTTAGAAGTTAAAGTAATTTTTCGCATTGTGGTAGCAGATATCCGCTACGATTTTGCCCAGCCACTCGACGTCATTAGGCAATTGTCCGTTGTGGACATCTCTGCCAATCAGGTTGCAGAGGATGCGCCGGAAGTACTCATGGCGGGGAAACGACAGGAAGCTACGGCTATCTGTGAGCATGCCGATGAAACAACTGAGCAGCCCGAGATTGGACAGGGCATTCATCTGCTTTTCCATACCGTCTTTCTGGTCGAGGAACCACCAGCCGGAGCCAAACTGCATCTTTCCGCGCACGCTGCCGTCGTTGAAATTCCCCGCCATGGTAGCGAAGATTTCATTGTCCGCCGGATTGAGGTTGTAGAGAATGGTCCTGGGCAATTGATCGCTGCGGTCGAGGGTGTCGAACAGCCGGGATAGCCCCTGCGCCTGCTTCCAGTCGCCCATGCTATCGAAGCCGGTATCCGGGCCCAGTTGTTGCATCATCCGGGAGCTGTTGTTGCGCAGGGCGCCCAGGTGCAGCTGCCACACCCATCCTTTTTGATGATAGAGTTTGCCCAGCTCGGTCAGCATGGCCGTGCGGAATTTGGCGCAAGCCTCCGGAGGCAATTCCTTACCGGCCCGCTTGTCTGCAAAGGCCTGCCGGGCTTCTGCCATCGTCCATTCTACCGCATCCACGCACTCCAGCCCATGATCGGCCAGCCGGCAGCCCCGGTTGTGGAAATACTGAATGCGTGATTCGAGCACCGACAGCAACTGATCCAGGGTCTGAATATCTGCACCCGCTACCGCTTCTAATTTGTTGATATAGTCGTTAAAGGTTGCTTTTTCAATCAGGATGGCCTTATCGGGGCGGAAGGCCGGTAACATGCGTAAGTCCGCATCAGCGTCAGCCATTTGCTCGTGGTGTGCCAGGTCATCCACGGGATCATCCGTAGTGCAGACCAGCTCGACAAGCTGCTGCTTCAGCAATCCCCGGGCACTATGGGAAGCCTGCTGCAATTGTTCAGTAGTGGCATCATAGACCTCGTCGGCCACATCGGGATGAAGCAGGTCGGTCACACCAAAGTAGCGCTGCAGCTCCAGGTGGGTCCAATGGTAGAGCGGATTGCGCATGGTATAGGGCACAGTTTTGGCCCAGGCACGGAACTTCTCCCGGTCCGGCGCATCACCGGTGATAAAGCGCTCATCGATGCCAAGGGTCCGCATGGCCCGCCATTTGTAGTGGTCGCCGTCCAGCCACACTTTAGTGATATTGGCAAACTGTGCATCTTTGGCGATGGCGTCCGGTGGCAGGTGATTATGATAGTCGATGATGGGTTGCACCTTGGCGTAATCGTGGTAAAGTGCACAGGCGACCTGATTTTCCAGCAGGAAATCTTCGTTCAGAAAAGGCTTGATTCGCTGTTGCGTAATAGTTGATGACATTGGCGCTAATGATTTAGAGTTTGCAATAATCCGTACTCCAGCCCCCGGAGTTCCGCCAGCCCTCTGAGCCGCCCGATGGCTGAGTAGCCGGGGTTGACCTTTTTGCCGAGGTCATCCAGCATCTGATGCCCATGGTCCGGGCGCATCGGAATGGAGCGCTCCCGGGTTTGCTGCAGCCGGACGATTTTCTTCATTACCTCGTACATATTTGTGCTTCCCGCAAGATGATCATCTTCGTAGAAACTACCGTCCTGCGCTCTCCGCACATTCCGGAGGTGGAAAAAGTGGATGCGTTCGCCAAACTGCTCAATCATGGCCGGGAGGTCATTATCTGCGCGTGCACCATAGGAACCGGTACAGAAGCAAAGCCCATTGTTGGGGTGGTCTACACCTGCCAGAATCGCCGCTGCATCCTCCGCTGTGCTCACAATACGGGGCAAGCCAAGGATAGGAAAGGGCGGGTCATCAGGATGAATGGCCAGAAAAACGCCCGCCTCAGCTGCGGTTGGGGTAATGGCGCTCAAAAAATCAATCAGGTTTTGCCGGTATTCCTCCGGTTCAAGATTCTGATAGAGCGCGACCTTTTGGCGCAGGGTAGCCAGGTCATAGCCTTCGTCTGTGCCCGGCAGCCCGGCAATGAGGGTACTGATCAGTGCTTCTTTTTCGGAAGCCTTCATCTGCCCAAAGTAGCCTCTGGCGCGCTGCAGTTGTTTGCTGTCGTAGCTCTGTACCGCCTTAGGCCGCTCCAGCAGGAAGAGGTCGAAGGCAGCGAGTGCAGTGGCATCATACCGCAGGGCATGGGATCCGTCCGCTACTTTGTAACGCAAATCGGTACGGGTCCAGTCCAGGACCGGCATAAAGTTGTAAGTCACCACCGGAATACCACAAGCCCCCAGGTTGCGCAGGGTCTGCTGGTAATTTTGGGTGTAAAGTTCCCAGTCGCCCGTCTTGCGCTTAATTTCATCGTGAACCGGTACGCTTTCGACTACTGACCAGGTTAGTCCGGCTGCTTTGATTTTTGACTGATGTGCCTGAATGGCTTCTACAGACCATACGTCGCCAATCGGGATGTGGTGCAGGGCACTAACAATACCCGTAGCCCCGGCTTGTCTTATATCTGATAAGCTTACCGGATCCTGATCTCCAAACCATCGCCAGGTTTGTTCCAACTGCTTCATGGATGTGTTTTAAGGAACGATTGATTACTACTTTCTAAGGGGTCATAGCAGTTTGCTCCTGTAACCTTGAATAGCAAGATAATGGCACTAAATTTAAAGCTTGATTCCTGAAGCTTAAACTTTGAAAGCAATTTCCTATTAGGTTAATATTGCATCACTACAAAAAACAGTTGAATGTCAGCAGTGCGATTTAGGGTAGGGGGCGTCCCTGAGCATTTCAATTACCCCTGGTATATGGCGGGAGAAGATCATCCTGATTTTGAGTGGGTGGTGCAGCCCGGTGGCACCGGTGCGATGTGCGAAGGGCTTAGGTCAGGAGATTTGGATATTGCGCTGATGCTGACAGAAGGGGCCGTTGCCGATTTACACCAAAACAATCCCAGCCAAATCATCGGTACCTATGTGTCGAGCCCGCTGACCTGGGGTATACACGTGGCAGCCGACAGCCCTTACCAATCGGTGGAAGACCTGGAGGGCAAAGTCTTTGGTATCAGCCGGTACACTTCCGGTTCTCACCTGATGGCCTACGTCAATGCCCGGCAGTTGGGCTGGAACACCGCTAAGTTAAAGTTTGAAGTAGTTGGGAATTTCGAGGGGGCCCGTAAAGCCATGCGGGAGGGGCGCATCGACGCTTTCATGTGGGAGAAATATACCACCAAGCCTACCGTGGACAGCGGAGAATGGCGCCGCCCGGGCGTATGCGTGACGCCCTGGCCCTGCTTCGTATTGGTGGCCCGAAAAGAAATCATTGAGCAGCATCAGCCGGAACTGCTGGAGCTTATGCATGATATCCGGCAACGCCTGGAGCATACCGATAAGGCGGAAAAGCTGAAATTTATTAGCGATCACTTTAAATTGCAGCCCGAAGACGTAGCCGATTGGTATAGTCAGACCACTTGGAGCTGTGTCCCGGCAATCGCGGCCTCGGAACTGAATAAAGTACAGGGCGACCTGCAGGCCCTGGGCATTATTGATGCGCCAGTCCCGCCCCGTCAGCTTTGTGCGCCCTTTGTAAACTTTGCCGAAGAAAACCTGTCCTCCGTGATGTACAACTGGCGGGTGGACAGCGTCTACAAAAAACTGGAAGAGGAAGGCTTAGAGGATGGCCCGCTTCAGCTAAGCGACCTGCTGGGGCTTGGTCACCTGGACCAATACCATTACCTTGGAGCTGAAGCCTGTTATGAGGTCGCCGACGCATTGGATTTGAAAGATAGCGATTACGTCTACGATGTTGGCAGCGGGGTAGGGGGCACCGCCCGCGTGCTGGCCGATTGCAGCGGCTGCCGGGTAATGGGTGTGGAATTACAACCGGAGCTATGCCGTTTGTCCACGGAGCTGACCCGGAGGGCAGGGCTTTCAGACAAGGTTGAATTCCGGGCAGGCGATCTGCTGAATTACGATTGGGAAGGAACATTCGACCACTTCATTTCCCTCCTGGTCTTCCTGCATGTGCCGGACCGGACCAAAGTACTGGCGCATTGCCACAAAGCCCTGAAACCCGGCGGGCGGTTTTTTATTGAGGACTTTGTGGTCCGTAACCCCCTGAGTAGCGGGGAAGCCCGGCAGCTAAAGGAAACGGTGAGCGCTCAATCCGTCACTAACACTGAGGTGTACCTTCAGGCATTGGAGGAGGCTGGCTTCACAGACTTAGAAGTCGTAGAAATGGACACCCTTTGGCGGGAATGGACCCGTAAACGGTTTGATGAATTCAAAGGCAATCAGGAAGCCCACCGTTCATTTTACGGGGAGGCTCTTTTTGAGAACCGCCTGTCTTTTTATCAAACGATTGCCGATCTATTCGCCGGGGGCAACCTCGGAGGCGTCCGGATGACCGGGCGGAAGAAATCCTAAACGATGACACTGACCCAACTAGAGTACATCATTGCGGTAGACAATGAAAAGAGCTTTGCAAAAGCGGCCAAATCCTGCCGGGTGACGCAGCCAACCCTCAGCATGCAGGTGAAGAAACTGGAGGAAGACCTCGGTGTACTGCTTTTCGACCGCTCCAAGAAGCCCATTTTGACTACGGACATCGGGCAGCGCATCGTCAGTCAGGCCCGGACCATCATCCGGGAAACGAGCCGCATACCGGAACTAATCCGCGAGGAACAGGAAATGGTGAAAGGCGAGCTTAGGGTGGGCGTTATCCCGACCCTGGGCCCTTATCTGCTGCCGATGTTCCTGCCCCACTTTATGCAGGCCTATCCCGATGTTCAGCTTCATATTCAGGAGTTGCTGTCGCACGAGATCATGGACCGCCTCAGAGCCGATCAACTTGATGTGGGCTTGCTGGTCACGCCCATCCGCTCCGATGGCTTCACGGAAATCCCACTGTTTTACGAGACCTTTGTGGTGTATATGTCCACCTCCCATCCGCTAACGGACAAGGACCGGATTGATTTCGAGGACCTCAACATAGAGGATATGTGGTTGCTGCAGGAGGGCCACTGTTTCCGCTCCCAGGTCGTCAACATCTGCAGTGATCAGCAGGAACAGCATACGCAGCGCGGTTTGCGCTTTGAGAGTGGCAGCCTGGAGACCCTCCGCCGCATTGTGGAGCGGCAGTATGGCTACACCCTGCTCCCGGAACTGGCCACCCTGGAGCTTTCCGAAGAACTGTACAACAAGCACGTCCGTACCTTCCGCAATCCCCAACCGGTTCGGGAGGTTAGTATTGTCCTGAGGCGAAGTTTTATGAAGCGCCGGCTGGTTGACCTCCTGCAAAAAGCCATTTTGGAGGCCGTACCGGATATTCTGAAGAATAGCAAGCGTGGAAGGAAGGTAGAGTGGGAGGGGAACTGATTTACAACCCTTTCCCCCGCTCATACAGCTTCCAGTCCGCCGTTTCCGCCCGGAAAGCCTGAATAAGGTACTCAATACCCGCCTCCAGGTCAATCTCCCCGCAGGTGAAAATGTCAACCGCAGCGTACCGGTGCTCCGGCCAGGTGTGGAGCGTCAGGTGGCTCTCCTGAATAATGACGACCCCGGAAATGCCGTAGGGTGAGAATTGATGAAAATTGGAAGTCACCACCGTTGCTCCCATAAGTTCTGCAGCGGCTTTCATAAAGCCTTCCAGTTCATCTCCGGCCTTGAGCAGTTCCACCGGGCATTGGTAGAGCTCCAGCAGTACGTGTCTGCCCAGGGCTTGAGTAACGGGAAGTTGGATAGGCCGGGTCATAAGGCTTGGTGGTTTTTTCGGATGAAGTCAGGTCGAAATATAATGGCCGACAAATTCAGCATCATCATCAACGATGAGGCCATCCTGCCGCCGGAAGCAAAGCGCACAAGCTTCTCCGCCCGCAATGTAAACGCTGGGCTGATAGCGGTCGCCATCACTGTCTACATTAAAGGGGGCAAGCTCCTGGTAGATGCGGGGCAGATGCCCGTAATCGCCGTCATTCTCGGCAATGGACTGCGGTTCGCCGTCAAACAGGCGCACGTTGTCACCGGTCCGGCCGTAGATGGGCTTTTCTGCATAGCGGTGGTCCGGGAAATCAGCCACGCTCCGGCTCGCCTTTAGCATAGCCGGGTGCAATCCGCCTAATTCTTTCAGCAGTGGCAACAGGGCTTTGGACTGCAGCAGCATACTGTAAGCCGGATTGAGAATGACACACAGGTCGCGCTTAATGATTTGCGTGAGCAGGCCCATCAGCTCCGGCTCCTCGTAGGCAATAAACTCCCAGGGGGCCATTTTGAATACAAAATCGTAGTGGAGGTATTCGTCGGGCTCCACTTCCAGGAAGATGCCCTCTTCTTCTGAGAAAATGACTTCCTCCATTGGTGCGCGGTGGACCTCTTCGAATCCCGCCTGTTTCGCTGCCATTTCGATGACATCCAGGTTGAGCCAGTCTTCTTCATGCCCCAGCCCGATAAGCAGCAGGTTGGCGGGCCGGTTAGGATAGCGTTGCAGGATTTTTTGAAGCCCCTTCACTAATCCGGTACGCAGGTGGTTCCATTGCCGAGCATTTTTGCGGTCGCGCCTCGGGAGCAACTCCAGCATCATCGGCTGTACGCTGAGGGTTTCGGGCATAAGTGAAAGGGTGTCCCCGTTGAATTCCAGCATTTTCAGGGGCACGTCGTCCAGCCCGCCTGCGAAGTCGAAGCGGCCGACCAGGTGATTGCCCCACTCGCGCCTCAGAGAGTAGTCGACGGCTTCCACGGCATTCGCAGGGATACCGGCAGCTTCCCATAGCTCGCGCTCGCCAACTTTCCGGACAGCGAGCAACAGGCGTTCGTACAGCTCACCGGCCGGCTGGCTGAAGGCAGCGACCTCGTTATCGGCTAACCGGAGCAGCTCCGGGGCGAAGTAGTCGTGGTTGTCCCCTTCGATAAACCACTCCAGGCCTCGTTTGCGGAGCTGCTTCGGGCTGAGCCGGCCTGTTTCAGTCAGGCGCCTATCCACCGGACGAACGGGTTGAGCGGGAACCTCCGTAGCCAGACTTTCCTTTGGAAGGCCGGGAAGAAGTGGTGCGGGAAGTCGCATTGCGGAAACGGGTGCCAGTGGTGCTGCTCACCCGCTGATAAGTGGACTGGTTGACATACGCACTGGGGCGCGGGCGGAAACTGCTCCGACTCCGCCCCAGCATATAGCCCATCATGCCGTAGGAGACGATGCTGAACATGGAACTATGCCGCCGGTAATGATGGTGGCGGTGATGTGTGGTATCCTGTGCCGCCTGCGCCAGGGTACTGTCGTTCATCATTTGCTGCATCTCGCTCAGCGGAATGGTGTCGGTGGTATTGTCGGCATATTTGGCGATGATGGCGCTGGCGCTTTTGCTTTCCACCATTTGTTCGTCTTCGATCTTAAATTCGCCTTCGCTGACCTCCCGCACGGTGGTCACAATACCGGCATCCTGATCAACGCGCTGAGCGCCGCCGCAGGCTGACAGGAAGAGGACCAGCGCCAGGGCACCGGAAAAGACAGTGGTGTGCTTTCTCATATTTTCAGGTATAGGGTTATGAAATAGGGCATCAATTTCGGTACAGAGCCTGTATCTTTGCACGCTGTAAATGATTGTATCGTTAAAAGTAGAGAAAAGTCCATGCCCTTCCAAAAAAATCGCGCTGAGAAAACCGTCCTGGGGATTGCCATTTTCATTGCCGGGCTGTGCTCTATCATTTACGAACTGTTGATCAGCACTACTTCCTCCTACTTTCTGGGTGATAGTATTACGCAGTTTTCGCTTACCATCGGGTTTTATATGGCTGCCATGGGATTGGGTTCTTACCTGAGCCAATGGTTTCCGGAAGAGCGCCTGGCCGCCTGGTTTATCGGGGTGGAGGGCCTGCTGGGGCTGGTGGGTGGGGTGAGTGTGCCGCTGCTGTATTTTTTCTTCACCCGGCTCTCGCCGAATGCTTATCAGGGGTTAGTAATAGGGCTCACTGTGGTTGTTGGCGTACTCACCGGCTTTGAAATCCCCCTGCTGGCGCGCATTATGAAAAAGTACTACCCACTGCGGGAGAACCTGGCCAATGTGATGTCGCTGGATTACTTTGGGGCCTTGCTGGCGACGCTGCTGTTTCCGTTTTTGCTCCTTCCGTTTTTTGGGCTGTTCCGGAGCTCGGTGTTTTTTGGGCTGGTCAATGTCAGCTTGGGCGTTTTCATCCTGCTCTATTTTGCGGGCCGGTTACCCCGGTCGCTGGTCCGAGGGATGTTTGGTGTCACCTTAGGCATAAGTCTGGTTTTCGGTATCCTGCTTTACCAGGCAAAACCCCTGCTGGAAGACTGGGACAGCCGTTCCTACCCGCACCGTATCGTATACAGCGAGCGCACGCCCTACCAACAGTTGACGGTGACCAAAAACCGGTCGGACGTCCGCCTGTACATCAACCGGGTCATCCAATTTTCTTCCGTCGATGAGTACCGCTATCACGAGGCCCTGGGCATCATCCCTCTGGAAGCCGCCCCTTATCAGGAGCAAGTCCTTATTTTAGGTGGGGGAGAAGGGCTGCTGGCGCGGGAGGTGCTCAAGCATCCCGGCGTAAAACAGGTGACCATTGTCGATCTGGACCCGGCCGTCTTCCGCCTCGGTCGGGAGCAACCCTACATCAGAGGTCTTAACGAAGGCGTGCTGGACCATCCAAAGGTGCAGACCATAGCTCAGGATGCCAGTCAGTTCCTCGCAGAAACCGAAAACTACTACGATCTCATCCTGGTAGATTTGCCTGACCCCTCCAATGAAGCCGTGGCCCGCCTTTACAGCACCTGGTTTTTCGGCATGGCCCGCAACCGCCTTACGGCAAATGGGGTGTTAGCCACGCAGGCGACGAGCCCCTTTCACACCCGCGATGCCTTCTGGTGCATTGTGGAGACCTTGCAGGCGACCGGCTTCCGGCACGTACTGCCCTATCATACTTACGTACCTTCCTTTGGTGACTGGGGCTTTGTGCTGGCAGGTCCACAGCCTATTGCTATTACGCCCTTCCGCACTAACCTGCCTGTGCGATATCTGGACGGGGAGGTCGTGGAGGCCATGCTTCATTTCCCCGACGATTCCGCCCACCCGACGGGTTTGGAGCCTAACCGCCTGGACCAGCCTGCGTTGCTGGATTACTACCTTGAGGATTGGGAGAAGTGGAGCCGGGAGGTGGTGGAGTGAGCAAGGCCTTGCTGCGCTTCGGAACTGTAAAACGCTTAATGTAAAATGTAAAATGCAAAAGTGGCGAGCGTTGCCGTGGGGTCAATCCTGGGTTGAGCTTTGCTTTGGCGGTTGGTGGGTGTTGTGGTGTTTTGGTTTTATGGTGTTGTGGTCTTTCCTTTGCTTTGAGGCTTCGGCGGTCGGTGGGTTTTATGGTTGGGCAGGTTGGATGAGGGCTGGGCGGTTAGGGTATACTTTAAGCGTAGGCTTGGCCTGGGCATATGCCCTAACTTTTGGGTGGGCGGTATGCGACACTCTGCGAGGTCGGAAAACTGGGATGAGGTTTGGGGTGACTAATATTCGACGCTCTACGAGGTCGGTTGGGCTGGGCGGTTAGGGTATACTTTGATCGTAGGCCTGGCTTGGGAGTATGCCCTAACTTGCGGGTGGGCGGTGTGCGACACTCTACGAGGTCGGAAAACCGGGATGAGGTTTGGGGTGACTAATATTCGACGCTCTGCGAGGTCGGTTGGGCTGGGCGGTTAGGGTATACTTTGAGCGTAGGCCTGGCTTGGGCGTATACCCTAACTTTGGGGTGGGCGGTGTGCGACACTCTACGAGGTCGGAAAACCGGGATGAGGTTTGGGGTGACTAATATTCGACGCTCTACGAGGTCGGTTGGGCTGCGGGGGGCACACTTTAAGCGTAGGCCTGGCGCTTTTTTAGAATAGCAGGGTAACCTTTTTGATGGGGTTCAAATAGAGTCTAAAGAAACATCAATTATTCAATTACCAATTAAACTTTAGACGATGGACCCATTTATTGGTCAGATTACCACCTTTGGATTCAACTTCGCCCCACGCGGCTGGGCTTTTTGTGAAGGGCAGTTGATGCCAATCAGCCAGAACACGGCACTTTTCTCCCTTTTGGGAACGATCTACGGAGGCGATGGCCGGACTACTTTTGCCCTGCCTGACCTCCGGGGGCGCGTCATCATCGGACCAGGCCGCGGGGCAGGGCTTTCCGACTACCGCCTTGGGACTCGTGGCGGCGTCGAGACTGTAGCCCTAACCGCTGCAGAGATGCCCAGTCATAACCATGGCTTTGCACTGGGAGATGCCGGTGCCTCTCCCGCAGGAACCAATGCCCTGATTGGCAAAACGACCGGAGCAGACACCATCTTTAACGGGACTGCCGGCAACGCTCAGCTGGCCGGTGGTGCGATCAGCAATAGCGGAGGCGGACAGGCGCACGAAAACCGCATGCCCTACCTTGCTATGCATAACTGTATCGCACTGATGGGTGTGTTCCCTTCCCGCAGTTAAACCATTTTAAAAACTTTCCGGGGGCGTGCTGTACCTGCTTTGCGGAACAGCCGTCCCCAACTAATCCCTGATTTTATGCAAATTATCGTCAAAACAGCCCCCGAGGAGCTCCTGCGTGCCCGTAAGTGGTGGAATGATCTGGAAATGCAATGGAAAATGGCCTACAATGAAGCGGTCTTTGGTGCAGGCCCAACATTAGCCCCTCCTGCCGATGACCCATTGATGATGCTCCTCATCGGTGTGGATACCTTGCGGCTGGCTGGCCCCACGGCATTCAACTCCAATGTGAGCACGCCCCTGACCAACCTGTCGGGCCTGTTGCCCCTGTATAACCTCAGGTACCTATCCATTACCCATATGAAACTCAGGGAAGTCCGCTCGTTGCGCTACTTCACCAAACTGGAGCACCTGTTTCTCAATGAAAACCAAATCGAGTCGCTGCATGGCATTGAACCCCTCGTCCACCTCAAGGAGCTCTATGTACAGCACAATCAACTCCGCGGGCTAAAGCCCATCCACAAGCTTACCAGGCTGGAAACCCTCTACGCCTCAGGCAATCAGCTCACCTCGCTGCAAGGCCTGACCCCGGCTCACGCCGATCATATGCGCCGCTGCTATGTGCTGCCGAATGAGGAGCTGCGCGATCGCGAAATTTTGCGGGTTCAGCAGGAGGCGGGGATCATTTGCCGAAAGGGTTAGTCACCCTCTTTTCAGACTATTGCTACACCTTTCACGCTTCAATGAGGCATGGCCCTGTCATGCCCTTAAACTACCTTAAACCATGAAAAAATTGACAATCACACCATTGATAAGGCAAATAGGCATATCTGTAGGGCTGCTATGGTGCTCTATTGGACTGCTGAATGCACAAATTACCTTTGCCTCTTCCACCTGTGGCATTGCCAGCACAACCCTGCAGCCCGCAGGCGATAATGGCAATGGCCGCAATATTTTTGAATTTGACGATGGCAATATTGTCAGAGCGGAGTGGGATGGCGGACAGAACCGCTGGGAAATCAACCTCTACAGCGGCGATGGCATGGGCGGCTTTACGTTTTGCTGTACCTACGTCTACAATACCTCCGCCTCTATTCCCAATCCGCCTAGTTTAAATCTGGGTGCCTGGGAAAGTGATTTCTTTGGCATGGACTGTACGGCCTCAGGCTTTGTGCTCTCCGGAGATGTGCAAAGCGAATTGACAGCCGGCTGCAACGATACTGAAGACCCCGTCATCACCTGCCCGGCGGACATCACTGTGGATAACGACCCCGGACAGTGCAACGCGGTGGTCGGCATCCCCAACCCCAACGTTTCTGATGATTGCCCGGGAGTCAGCTTTGAATATACTCCGGCTTCAGGTACTGCCTTCGAAGAGGGGACGACTACTGTCACTGCCACTGCTACCGATGCCTCCGATAATACTGCTACCTGTACCTTCGACGTGACCGTGAATGATGTGGAAGCGCCGGCCGCCGCCTGTCAGGATATCACGGTTAATCTGAATACCTCTGGGTTATATAACCTAAACCCAAATGAACTCGACGGGGGCTCCACTGATAACTGTGGTGTCGCGGGTTTGGGGATTAATACTACGGTCTTTGACTGCGATGATTTAGGGGAGACATTTCCTATCGAATTGACCGTTTCCGACAATACCGGAAATTTCGCGCTCTGCACGTCCAATGTCACCGTTCGGGATGTCGATTCCCCGATCGTTACCTGCGTAGCGTCATCAATAGTGCTTACCGATCGGAACAACGACCCCGGGGCGTGTTCATACTCTGCCCAGGGCACAGAGTTCGATGCAACCGCCACCGACAATTGTGGGGTAGCGAGCCTGACGAACAACTACAATAACGCTGGTACGCTGGCCGGTGCGGCCTTCCCGGTGGGTACCACCCAATTGCGCTGGACGGCGCTGGACGCAACCGGCAACCTGGATACCTGTAGTATCAAGATCAGGGTATTGGATAATACGCCGCCCACTGCTCTTTGCCAAAACCTCACCGTTCAGCTCGACGCAACCGGTAACGCCTCTATCCTGGGCTCAGATATCAACGGCGGCTCTACTGCTGATAACTGCTCATCCCAGCCCGTACCAGGCGGTATCGCCAGCCTTAGTGCAACAGCAACGGCTTTTACCTGTAGTGATGTGGGGGAGAATATTATATCCACGCTGACTGTCACCGATGTGAACGGCAATTTCAGTACCTGCGACGCCACTATCACCGTCGAAGACAACGTAGCGCCCACAGCCGTTTGCCAAAACCTCACCGTACAGCTCGATGCCAACGGCAATGGCTCTGCCACCGCAGCGGCAGTGAACAATGGATCTGGAGATGTTTGTGGCCTCCTCAGCCTCTCCTTAAGCCAAACCAGTTTTGATTGTTCAGAAGTGGGCCCCAATACTGAAACGCTAACGGTAACCGATGTGAATGGCAACACCAGCACCTGTAACGCCACCGTGACCGTGGAGGACAACAACCCGCCAACTGCTGTGTGCGCTGACCCAACAGTCAGCCTGACAAGCGACGGCATCACGACAGTTGGCGCTGCCTTCTTTGACAGCGGCTCCTCGGCTACCTGTAGTGGGCTTGATTTCTCCGCCTCCATGACGGAGTTTACCTGTAACGACGTGGGTAATACCTATGATATCACCCTGACCGTGACTTCACAATCCAGTGGACTATCTGACGCCTGTACCGCTACCGTCAACGTAGCCGACCCCAACAGCTTCTGCTGCGCACCGCCTATGGCCGTCTGTGAAGACATCACCGTGCAGCTTGATGCCAGCGGAAACGCCAGTATAACTCCTGTAGACATTGGCAGCGGCAGTACCTCCCAGTGCGGCTTAGCTTCCGAGAGTTTGGACATCATGGACTTTGGCTGTACCGATGTAGGCGAGAATACTGTGACCTATACCATTACTGGTGTCAATGACGAAAGCGGCCAGTGCGACGCGACAGTCACTGTCGAGGACAACGTAGCGCCCACCGCCCTTTGCCAGAACCTCACCGTGCAACTGGACGCTGACGGCAACGGAAGCATTACAGCTCAAGATGTCGACAGTGGCTCCAGCGACGCCTGCGGGATCGGCGGCCTGTCTGTCTCGCCCAGTAGCTTCGGATGTGGCAATACGGGTATGAATACCGTCACCCTGACCGTCACTGATGTAAATAGCAACACAGCTTGCTGCACCGCTATGGCAACTGTGGAGGACAATATTGCGCCCACCGCCGCCTGCCTCAATGTCACCGTCGAGATACAGCCGGAAGGCACATACGATTTGCAGCAAAGCGATGTGTACGACGCAGCCAATAGCAACGATAACTGCTCCATTGCGTCTGTATTTTTTCCTACTACTACTTTTGGCTGCAACGACCTAGGCTTGACTTTCCCGATTGTAGTCACCGTAACCGACCCCAGCAGCAATATGAACAACTGCACGGCCAATGTGACGGTCGACGCAGGCAACACCCTGCCCCCGGAATGGACCGCCAACGACATTGGCGATCAGGGTGATGGCAGCTTTTACGAATATGATCCCTGTATCAATGATAATCCTGATCTTGGCGACTTTACTATTGGCACTGGAGGCTATAACCTCATTCCTCAAAATTCGGACAACCTGGCTTTTGCCAGTGTGCCGCTGTGTGGGAATGGCGGTATTCAGGCCCGCATTCGGGACGTTGTTGGGGGCTATGCAGGACTGATGATTCGGGAAAGCAGCGACCCGGGCTCCAAGATGTATGCAGTCTATTCTAACCTGACGAATCTGCTGCGACGGGAAATCCGCTACACTCAAAACGGGCCAAGGAGCAGCAATACTTCCTATGCCTCCTTCCCTGAGTGGTTGCGCCTGACCCGTCAGGGTGATCTTATTCGGGCATTCTACCGCAATACCGACGGTGGGAGCTGGGTGCTCTTCCATCAGGCCTTTCTGCCTATGGACAACTGTGTGGAAATGGGCCTGGCGGTCTTCTCTACTGACCCGTTCGGAAATGCAACGGCAGTGATTGGCGAAGTGCGCTACCTGAGTCAGGGTGGCAGCCTGGTTATGCCCAATACAATGGAGTGGACAGCGGAATCCGCTCCGGTAATCAAAGCCGGTATTCTGCCGAATCCGGTGCGGGAGGCGTTCACACTGCAATTTAGCCGGCCCCTTGCTGCGGAAGGTCAGGCGACACTCCTCAACGAGTTTGAGCAGCGGATTACCCAGCAGCCTTTAATGGAGGGGGAGACGGAGCTGGACTGGAACGCTACGTCACTGCCCGCCGGGCTTTACTTCCTGGAGGTCTTCACCGAAGATGGTTACCGGGAGGT
This sequence comes from uncultured Phaeodactylibacter sp., assembly GCA_913057245.1. Lineage (GTDB taxonomy): Bacteria > Bacteroidota > Bacteroidia > Chitinophagales > Saprospiraceae > Phaeodactylibacter. The sequence goes on along the minus strand of CAJXNH010000025.1, from coordinate 9,952 downwards.
GCTGAAGGTGGTGCGGCAGTAGGTTAGATTTTGTTTTTTTAGGTTGGAACTGCAGTTTGGGCTTGGCCTGGGCTGCAGTTTTTTTTGTGCCTGTGGCAAAGGGGATGTGCGACACTCTCCGAGGTCGAAAGAACGAGAGGAGGTTGGGGTGACTAATATTCGACGCTCTACGAGGTCGGTGGTTGGGCTGCTGGGGTACACTTTGAGCGTTGGCTGCTCTGGGGAGTGTGCTCCAGCTTGTGGGTGGGGAGGGGGTTTTGGTATTGTGGTCCCTCCTTCGCCTTGAGGCTCTGGCGGGTGCTTTGGTATTTTGGTTTTATGGTGTTTTGGTGTTGAGCGTTGCCGGGTTGGAAATGTAAAATTGACAAGCGTTGCCGGTCGGGGTGACATGGGTTTTTACATTTCGTACCTACGGCACGAGGCAAAGGTTGGTCTTTAGAGGTTACCTACATTTTGCCTCTATGGGGCATGGGCTGTTGCAGGGCTGCCGGGTGGGGGTCGCAAATCGGATGTTGCGGCTCCTCCGCAGGGAGCGGCAATGAATTGTCGCCGCATGGAAGACCGCGCTTAGTCCTCAACCTGAACCTTGACGTGGCCTTGCCCGGGACGAATCTTAACCTCGGCGGCTGAGCTTGGGTTACCCTGGCAAGGATACTCCCTGTTACCCCACCTGCCCAAACCGGTTCTCCCAAACCATCCACCGGCCCCGGGTGAAGTCGGGGACAGGCTGCGGCTGACTACCCGATGCAATAGACTGCTCCGAAAGCGGAGTGATGGCCAGCCATGTAGCGGCATCGTAGACATCTATGGGCGGTGGAGTGTTGTTTCGGGCGCTGAGCACAAAATCGTTGATCAGGAACCAGTCCATACCACCGTGGCCGGCGCCCTCGGCATCATTGGCGTACTTTTGCCAGAGTGGGTGATCGTACTTTTCCAGGTAACTAGCTGCCGGTTCCCATTGGTGGCCGGGGCTGCTGCTCTCCAGGTGGATGGAATCGTTGACGTCCATCCATAAGCCTTTAGTGCCCTGTACCCGGAAGCCCAGAGAGTAGGGGCGGGGTAGGTTGGTATCGTGGCTGATGATGATGCTTTCGCCCTTGGCGGTTTTGACAACGGTAGTGACGATATCGCCCAGTTCAAACCGGACGCTGGTATTGGGGTGGTCGGGTCCGCCTTTGGGGTGGTTGACAATATACTCGTGCAGCCCCCGCGACTTAGTGGCTGTGGAGGTGAGGTACAACAGCCGGTTGCCCCGGTTGATGTTGATGTACTGGGCGACTGGGCCAATGCCGTGAGTAGGGTAGAGGTCGCCATTGCGGTGAACGGAGTGGCGGGTGCGCCAGCGGGCTTCGCTGAAGGCTTTTTCGCCAAACTCCACGCCGCTGTTGTAGGCGGTTTTGCCGTCGTTGAACTTCACCCCGCGCAGGTCATGTTGATACCCGCATTCCAGGTGGACCAGCTCACCGAAGAGGTCCTGGCGCACCATATTTAGAACAGCCATCACATCGCGGCGGTAGCAGACGTTTTCCAGAAAAAATAGGGGCGTTCCGGTTGCTTCGTGCGTATTGACCAGCTGCCAGCATTCATCGATAGAGAAAGCACCGCTAACTTCCATGCCTACGTATTTCCCGGCCTGCATGGCGGCTACGGCTTGTGGGGTATGCCAACGCCAGGGAGTGGCAATGAGCACAGCATCCACATCGTCATTCTGTAGGAGGTCAAGGTAAGCCTGCTCCCCTTTGTACACCTTTGGGGCTTTGGTATTATGCTTTTTGAAGAGGTCGAGGGTACGCTGTATCATCCGGTCGTCGATATCGCAGATGGCAGTTACGGTGCTGTCGCTGCGACGCAGGAGGAGGTCGATATGGGATTGCCCGCGCAGCCCGATGCCGATGATGCCGACGCGCAGGAGGTCGCGTTCTTTTTTGGGAAGGGTCGTATAGGCGGGTGTGGTGAGTGGTAATCCGGCGAGCCCTGCGCTGGCGAGGGTGGACTTTTGGAGGAAGTCGCGGCGGTTGAGTTTGTCGCTCATGGCTATGTGGGTTGGTTTTTGGCAAGGTAGGGAATTTTTGGTGTTGTGGGGTTGGGATTGTTAGGTTTTATGGGGTTTGGAGTTCTGGCCTTCGTTTTTGTGGTGGTTGGGGGGGAATGTACCCATACGGGCTTTGCTACGCTTAGAAACAGCAAAATTCTTAATGTAACCCAAAGGGCCTTCGGAAATGCTCTGCCCGCTGAAGTAGATACGAAGGAGGGTAAAAGTGGCGAGCACTGCCGTGGGGTCAGTCCTGGGCTACCAGCCTTCGCCTAGGGCTTCAGCGGGCGGGGCGCGGAGTGCCGTTAGGGTATACTTTAAGCGTTGGCTGTCTTGGGGAGTATGCCCCAACTTGCGGGAGGGCGCTTAACCTCAGCCTTGCCTGGGCGTCGAGCGTTGCCGGTCGGTTTGGTTATGGCTATAGTTGGGATGGGTGCGGCACTCTTCGAGGTCTGAAACCGGGAAGCGGTTTGGGGTGACTGATATTCGACGCTCTGCAAAGCCGATTGGGTTGGGCTGCTGGGGTAAATGGCTTCGTCGGGCAGAGGGTATTGTGGTGTTTTGGTTCTTCGGTATTGTGATGTTTTGATCCCTCCTTCGCCAATCCCGACAATTGTCGGGACGGCGGGCAGAGGGTTTTATGGTGGGGCAGGTTGGATGGGGGGAGGGCGGTTAGGGTATACTTTAAGCGCAGGCTTGGCTTGGGAGTATGCCCTAACTTTCTGGTTGGAAGGATGCGACACTCTACGAGGTCGTAAAATCGAGATGAGGTTTGGGGTGAGTAATATTTGACGCTCTATGAGGTCGGTTGGCTTGGGCTGCTGGGGTACACTTTGAGCGTGGACTGCTTTTGGGAGTGTGCTCCAGCTTGCGGGTGGGAATGATACAAGGTTTAGAGTTTAAAGGGGCAAGCAGTGGCAGTCATTGGGTCGCCGGGATGCGGTCGCAAAGCGGCCGTGCCCCTGGAGGACGGAGGCTGGTCCTTCTACGTCCGACGTAGCTTTAGCGGAGTCGGAAACCTCAACCTTAGCCTCAACCTCCGCTGGGGCAGTGCCGGGCTTGTCCTTGGGGAGGTAGAGGCTGGCCTGCCCCGGCTGCAACCTTAGCCCAGCCGGGGCGACCCTACCCTCATTTTTATTTTGTTGTAAAGCCCTTCCGTGCTGCCTGCGCCCGAATAGCTTGCAGTACGGAGGCTTCCAGGTTGGAGTCCGCTTCCTGTCCGGCTTTTCTGCGCTGGGCATCAATATAGGCCTGTCGCTCCTTGCTGATGTCCCGGATTTGAGCTTGCACGGCTGCCCGCTGTTGTTCCAGGTTTTTTAGTTTCGTTTTGATTTCGGCTTCCGAAAGGCCGTTGAGTGCTTCCGGCAGTGCTTCGGCTTCCTCCAGAACGGCTTCGTCTTCCTGATAGGCATCCACAAGGTCCCAGGAGGTATTCTTATAGCTGGAAGAAGCCTTGAAGGTCGCGCGGTTGGCGGCATTGGCCTGGCCGTACTGCCCGGCGTTCTGATCCTGAGCGATTTGCAGCTCCCGCTTGGCATGGCCCTGTTGCCCAAAGGGAAGGTAGGTCTGATTGAGGGAGTCATTGAGCTGCTGTAGACGGGCATCGTAAGGCGTTTCAATGTAGGTGGTGACCTCGTTCTGGTTGATGCAGTTGTAGTGCCCGCCGGTCCGCATTGCGCCGTCTTTCCACTGAAGTTCAATGCCCTGATTGCAGTCGCCGCAGAAGATGGTGTTGACAATCACGTCCTTTTCCAGTGCATCAGCACAGGCCGAAGGGTAGGGGTAGGCGCCCTGATTAAACCCTTCATTGCCGGCTATAAAGATCATCCGGACGGCTTTGTCGTGCCTGCTCCAGCCCAGGTTGCTCAGGGACTTTTGGATTACCGTGCCGCAGTACTCCTGCCCGCCGTTGGTCGTCAGCTGGAATAGAGCCTCAGAAACTTCGTCCATATCGCTGGTGAAAGGCAGGACTTGCCGAACATGACCTGAAGCTGCGGGAAGCCCGTCATTGCCATACTCGTACAGCGCCATCTCCAGTTTAGGCGCTTTACCGTCCTTGCGGGTTTGGCTCAGGGTGACCAGAATACTCCAGAGCTGGGACTTGGCCTGTTCGATGAGCCCATCCATGGAGTTGCTGGTGTCTAAAAGCAGGGCGACCTGCATGCGCTGTGGCCCGTCGTCCGGGGGAGCCGCTGCCGTTTTGGTTTCCGGCAAACCAGATACCAGCCAATGTGCCGCGGCCCGGAACTGGAAAAGGGCGAGTCCGGCGATCAGGAAACTCAGTGTCAGCAAGCGTGGGGAAATGCGGAATGTTTTCATATCGTATTGTTTTTCCTCAATATTCCGGCAAAAAAACAAGAGAAAAAACCACCACTTGGTCAACGGCCCGTTTGGCTTTGGGAAGGCGACGCCCGGCTTTAGGAAGGTGGTTTAAACCCGAAATCTTCCCGGAATGCGTTAGTTGGAGAAAGCTTATCTTTGTTCAGGAAGGTGTGAATGGGATATAGGTTGTATGTGAGTAAATGCAATCGGGAATCAATTGATTTTGACTTTTGTTGATAATCAAGACATAGAATTGTAAGAACCGATAATTAAGCGTAACTTATTGATTGATAAAAAATGAGGTATGACCGTTGAAACAAAGAAATACAAATTGATTGAAAAAATCACAAGTCTTCAAGACGAAGAGGTCTTGAATAAATTAGAGTTGCTGTTAAAGGAGTATTCCAGTGGAAATGCCACCCTGATGGAGATTGTAAAACCAATGAGCGAGGAATTAGATATTGAACAATTGAAGTTAGAACAAAACTATAAAGGTTTCAATAAAGAAGAAGTAGATCAGTTGATAAAGGAAATAAATATTCAGGAGCCAATAGAGGATTTACTCAGAATGAGCTAAATGATCACTACAATAATCCATTCTGCTGTTACCAAAATCTGCTTGGACCTTTTAGTGATCCTATCAGCGATTCTTATTCTTTCGGTCAGCGCAACAGCCCAGTCCGGCAGCCTAAGCCGTAGCAAAAACCGCAGTGATTCCACCTATCTGGAAAAAGCCACTGCCCGCCGGTACACAGACCCACAGGCAGCCATCCGCCTGCTCAACCGTAGCCTGCAGGAGAGCCTGGGCACGCAGGACTACCGGCAGAGCGCCCGGGCGTATGTGCTCCTGGGGCAGATTTACGAAGATATCGGGCAGGCCTCCCTGGCCCTCAACCGCTATCAGCAGGCGATGCCGCTTTGGAATATGCTGTCCGATCCCTCTGAACAGGCAGCCAACCGGAACCGGCTGGGGCGCCTCCAACTGGCAACCGGGCAGTATGACGCAGCACGAACGAGCTTTCAGCAGTGCCTGGACCTGCCCGCCGGAGAAGCCATTCACCTGCAATGCCGGGAAGGGCTGGCAGATGTCAAGCGAGCTGCCGGTGCCTTCGAAGAAAGCGAGGCCCTTTACAATACGGTCAATCAGGAACTGGTGGTGCGTCAGGACAGTATCGGAATGGCGCGGGTGTCGGCTAAGCGGTCGCGCAATTTTCTGGACAATGCCGGCGATGTGACCAATGCCCGGGCATCCTACAATACTTCCATTCAGCAGCTGCCCGAACAGGTATCGAACTATGAGGATTATCAGTACATCGAGGAAGCAAAGGTCGCTCTGGATGAAGCTGTGGAGGATAAGGCCGAACAGAAAAAGCTGGCGCAAAGCACCCTTTCGGAACAGCAAAAGCGATCTCTGCCCCCTGAGGTGAAACTCCGGGAGCAGCTGCAACTGGCCAACCTTGAACTGGAGGAAGGCGATGTAGAAGCGGCCGAAGAGGTACTCGATGCCTCCGATGACCTGATCACGCCTGCTATTGACCCCTCGCGGGCGGCGGAGGTGCATAAATTCCGGTCGGAAGTCAAGCTCAAACAAGGCGATTACCAAAGTGCAGTAGCGGCCTATCAGGAATACGTCGAAGCCAATGAACGCAATCTGGCGCTTCAGCAAAAGGCACTGGAGCAGCAGATTGCCATTGTACAGGAACAGGGGGAAGTCGACCTTTCCATGAAGGATTTTCTGTTGCGGCAGACCGAACAAAACCTGCTGCGCAATCAGTTGCAGGCCCAACGCTGGATCATCGGTTTGCTGGTGTTGCTGCTGCTGGCGGTGGGCATCGGCTTTGGCGTGGTGCGCAGACAGGAAAAGGAGCGCCGGAAGGCCTATCAGTTGCTGGGGCTCAAGTCGCTGCGCACCCAAATGAACCCCCACTTCATCTTCAATGCCCTCAACAGCATCAACAACTACATTGCGCAGCAAGACGAGCGGGCGGCCAACAAGTACCTGGCCGATTTTTCCCGCCTGATGCGGATGGTTCTGAAGCACAGCCAAAAGGACTTCATCCCCTTTGAGGAAGAGCTGCGCCTGCTGAAATTGTACCTCAAGCTGGAGCACGCCCGCTTTGGTGAGCAGTTTGAGTATGAGATTGAGGAAGCGCCCGGGCTCAATACCACTGATTTAGAAATTCCGCCCATGCTTCTGCAGCCTTTTGTGGAGAATGCCATTTGGCACGGGCTCCGCTACAAATCCGGCAAAGGGCACCTCCGGCTGTCCATCCGTCCGGGCGCTGGCCACCGACTTCGGATTGAAATCGCTGACAACGGGATTGGCCGGTCGCGTTCCCAATTGGTGAAGACGAAGCGGCAGGCGCAATACCAAAGCACTGGCCTGAGCAATACCCAACAGCGCATGGCCCTTCTCCATACCCTTTACGATAAGCAGTATGAGCTATCGATCACCGACTTGCAGCCCGGGGAGGAAGACCCCGGCACTTTGGTTACCTTAAGCCTGCCTCTATGACCGATTTCATTTCCACTCTGATTGTTGATGACGAAAAAGACAGCCGGGAGAGCCTGCAAAGCTACCTGGGCAAGTATTGTCCGGAGGTCAAAGTGGTGGGCACCTGCCCGGATATTCAGTCTGCTGCCGAGGCTATTGATGCCCATCAGCCACAACTGGTCTTTCTGGATATTGAAATGCCTTACGGCAACGCTTTCGACCTGCTGGATCAACTGGAATCTGTTGATTTTGAAATTGTTTTCGTCACGGCTTACAGTCAGTATGCCATCCCTGCCCTCAACCTCAGCGCGGCTTACTACATGCTCAAACCCATTGATATAGATGAGCTGATTGCGGCGGTGGCCAAGGTACGCGCACAGTTGGAGGAGCAGGGCCGCCTGGTCCGGGCGGCGGTGCTCCGGGAGCATTTACAAGGCCGCCCGCACCGCCTTGTGCTGCCGCTGATTGATGGTTTTGAGGTGGTGGAGGCAGCTGACATCCTTTACTGCGAGGCGGCGGATAACTTCACCCGATTTCACCTGAGTTCGGGCGATCAGCATCTGATTTGCCGCAAGCTGAAGTTTTACGAGGGGTTGCTGGAGGCGCAGGGTTTTTGCCGTATTCACCGGTCTACGCTGGTGAATTTGTCTTTTGTGCAGCGGTACATCAAGGGAAAGGGGGGTACGGTGGTGTTGAAGAATGGGAAGGAGTTATCGGTGGCGCAGTCTAAGAAGGGGGTGTTTTTGGAGCGGTTGGGGGGAGGGTAGGAATTTAAGATGTAAAACGGAGAAATGTAAAACCTAAAAGTAGCGAGCGGTGCTGTTGGTGCGGTCTTGGGTTTTTGTCCCTCCTTCGCCTGAAGGTTTTGGCGGGCGGTGGGTGTTTTGGTATTGTGGTGTTTTGGTTCCCCCTTTGCCAATCCCGACAATTGTCGGGACAGCGGGCAGAAGGTGTTGTGGTGGGTCAGGTCGGATGGCAGGTTGCTGGGGTACACTTTGAGCGTTGGCTACTTTGGGTAGCGTGCTCTGGGTTGAGGAGGTTTAGAGTTTGGGGTGTAGGGTTTGGGGTTTAGAGGGGTGGGTGTTGCTGGAGGGTGTAGCTGTCTCTCCGGGCGTGCTTGTTGGGTTGTCTTGGGTTTCGATCGTTGCCGGTCGGTGTGGCGGCCTCGCCCGGCGCACTTCTTTCGCCGGGCGTGCTTGTTTCGCACTAGCGTTGCCGGTCGGTGCGCCATCGTTTTTACATGCTGTACCTACGGCACAGGGCGGCGGGCGGTCCTGTAGGTTACCTACATTTTGCCCCTATGGGGCATCGGCTGTGGTTGGCCTGCCGAGGGGCGAGCGTTGCCGGGTATTTACATTTCGTACCTACAGCACGAGTCGTTGGCTAGTCTTAGAGGTTACCTATATTTTGCCCCTATGGGGCATTGGGTGTGGTTGGCCTTCCGGGGGGCGAGCGTTGCCGGTTGGTGGGTCACCGGGAGGCGGCCGCAAAGCGGGCGTGGCGCAGGCTGGTGCTGAACCTGAACCTGAACCTCGGCTAGACTGCGCTCTGGACCAACCTCAGCCTCCCCTGGCCGCCCTTCGCCCCCCAAGCCCTACTTGTCCACCAACTTCTTAATCTCCTGCTCTCTGGATTTGGGCCAGATGAGGAGGATATCGCCTTCGTCGACCACGATGTAGTCGTCCAGTCCGCCGATGACGAGGCGCTTGCCTTTGGGTGCGCGGACGAGGGTGTTTTGGGTATCTATGAGCTGTATGGGGTCGCCTTGTACGACATTGCTTTGTTTGTCTTTAGGGCTTTCGGCGTGAAGGGAGGCCCAGGTGCCGAGGTCCGACCAGCCGAAGTCGCTGGGAATGGTGTAGACGTTGCTGGCTTTTTCCATAATGGCGTAGTCCACGGAGATGGAGGGGGTGGTGGGGTAGGCCTCGTCGATGAAGGCTTGCTCCTGTGGGGTGTTGTAGTGGGGTTTGCCTGCGCCGAGGATGCGGTGAATTTCGGGTGCATTTTCAGCGAAAGCCTTGAGGAGGCTGCTGACACGCCAGACGAAGATGCCGGCATTCCAGAGGTAGTTACCGCTGTCGAGATAGGCTTGGGCAGTGGTGCGGTCGGGCTTTTCCCTAAAGGCTTTGACGGCTTTGGGCTGAGTGCTGTCGCCGGATGTGTTAGGGGCTACCTCGATGTAGCCGTAGCCGGTATCGGGGCGGGTGGGGGTGATGCCCAGGGTGAGCAGGGCGTCGTTGGCATCGGTGAAGGCGAGACCTTGCTGCAGGGTTTCCACGAAAGTGTCTTCCTTGAGGATGACATGGTCGCTGGGGGCGACGACGAGATTGGCGTCCGGGTTGAGGGCCTGCAGCTTGAAGGCAGTGTAGGCGATGCAGGGGGCGGTGTTGTTGCGGGAGGGCTCGGTGAGGATTTGGTTGTCGGTGAGCTCGGGCAGGTGTTCTTTGACGAGCCTGGCGTATTGCTTGTTGGTGACGATAAAGATGTTGGAGGCGGGGCAGAGTTTCAGGAAGCGCTCGAAGGTGAGGCGGATGAGGGACTTGCCGACGCCGAGGATGTCGAGGAACTGCTTGGGGCGTTCTTCCCGGCTGGCTGGCCAGAAGCGGCTGCCGATGCCGCCTGCCATGATGGCGACGTAGGTGTTATTGTTGGGCATACGTTTTTGTTTTGTGGGGATGAGTAAATGGGCGTGTTGTAGTGATTTGTTTTGTTGGTGTGGCGAATATAAGGGTTTTTGGTTTTTTTGAGGGTGTGTTTTGGTCTCTCCTTTGTTTGAGGGCTACGGCGGGCGGCGGGTGTTTTGGTTCTATGGTTCTATGGCTTTCTGGTTTTCTGGTTTTCTGGTTTTTTGGTGAGCAGGGCGGTTAGGGTATACTTTGATCGCTGCCTGCTCCTGGCAGTATGCCCTAACTTGCGGGAGGGTGGTGTGCGACGCTCTACGAGGTCGTAAAAGCGGGCAGAGGTTTGGGTTGAGTAATATTCGACACTCTGCGAGGTCGATGGGGGCGGTTAGGGTATACTTTGATTGCTGCCTGCTCCTGGCAGTATGCCCTAACTTGCGGGAGGGTGGTGTGCGACGCTCTACGAGGTCGTAAAAGCGGGCA
>CAJXNH010000024.1 GCA_913057245.1 uncultured Phaeodactylibacter sp. | reverse complement strand
CGGGAACATCCGCCTTGATTAGCCTCAAAATTCGCTCCCACTCAACCCATAAATTAACACTTGACAGACCACTAGCCTGGTCCGTAACAACATCCATTCAGCCGGGTTTCATTTTTACTTTGAGGTTGGGGCTTGGACTTTATAGTATTCCAGGTACCAATCCACAAACTGATCGATGCCCTCCTGAATACTCGTCTCCGGTTTATACCCAAAGTTATCCACCAGGTCCTGCACATCGGCGTAGGTGGCGGGGACGTCGCCGGGTTGGATGTCCATCATGTTCTTTTTGGCGGTGATGCCCAGTTTGTCCTCGATGGCTTTGATGAAGTCCAGGAGTTTTACCGGGTTGTTGTTGCCGATGTTGTAGACCTTCCAGGGGGCCACGGAGGAGTCGGGTAGGGGAGCGGCACCGGTCCACTGCGGGTTGCCCTTGGGTGGGTTGTCGATGACGCGCACCACGCCCTCCACGATATCGTCCACGTAAGTAAAGTCGCGCACCATATTGCCGTGGTTGAAGACTTTGATGGGCTCGCCTTTGAGCATGGCTTCCGTGAAGAGGAAAAGCGCCATATCCGGCCGGCCCCAGGGGCCATAGACGGTGAAGAAGCGCAGCCCGGTCGTGGGGATGCCAAACAGGTGGCTGTAGGTGTGGGCCATCAGCTCATTGCTCTTTTTGGAAGCAGCGTAGAGGGAGATGGGGTGGTCCACATTATCGGCAGTAGAAAGGGGCATTTTCTTGTTCAGTCCGTACACGCTGGAGCTGGAGGCGTAGGCGAGGTGCCCGACCTCATGATGGCGGCAGCACTCCAGTATATTGGTAAATCCGATGATGTTGCTGTCGATATACGCCTGGGGGTTGATGAGGCTGTAGCGCACGCCGGCCTGTGCGGCGAGGTTCACTACTGCATCAAACTGTTCGGCTTTGAAGAGTTGGTCGAGCCCTTCGCGGTCCACCAAATCCAGCTTAACGAACTGGTAATTGTCGTGGGTGGTGCTTTTTACGGGCTTGCCGTAGGCTGTAGCATCGGCATCGATCCCGGCGCTCTTCAGGCGGTCGTACTTGACCTGGGGGTCGTAGTAGTCGTTGATGATATCGAGGCCGGTGACTTGGTCGCCGCGGTGGGTTAGGCGGTTGGCCAGGTGGTAGCCTATGAAGCCTGCTGTTCCAGTAATCAGTATTTTCATTTTCCTTTTTTTAGACACGGAGGCTCGGAATACAGGGAGGTACACGGAGGATTTTCTCAGTGGTTCTCAGTGCCATTGTGTCTCTGTGGCTATCCCTCCACCGTGCCTTCCCTACGGCTTCGCCGATGATAAGTCGCAGGGGCTTATCAACTGGAAAAAATCAGGACTGTTTTATCAGCGGGGATGCTGACAAGCAGTGTTGGGAATGTTCGTTGTGTTTGCCCTGTGTTGTGTTAGACGGTACAAAAAAACGAAGGGCTTTTGAGAGTGCCAAATTTTGGGGGATTTTTTCTTTTGGGTTGTTTTTTGTAGAGGGTAGGCACGGAGGGCAACTTTGCGCGAGGCTTGGTCTCCCTGGTGGTGGCTTGGGGCGAGTCAGGTGGTATGTTTTTTTGGTATTGTGGTTTTTTGGCATTATGGTGTTGTGGTTTTTTGGGGGCGAGCGTTGCCGGTGGGTGGGGCTGGGGTCGCTTCGCTGTTAGTAAAGGTTTCTTTCCAAAATGGGAAATGGGGTGAAAACGGGTAATTGGGTTTTATGCGGGTGGTGCCTCCCCTTTAGGGGATTGAGGAGTAGCGCGGGCGGTTGCTTTCGAGCGTTGCCGATCGGTGTAGCTTGGCTTTCACATTTCGTACCTACGGCACGAGGCGATGGGCGGTCCTGGAGGTTACCTACATTTAGCCCCTGATGGGGCATTGGCTGTGGTGGGGCTGCGGGAGGGGGGCGCAAAGTGGGCGGTGCCCTTAGCGTGCACTTCTCTCTGCGTCCCTTTGCGTGGCCCCTCCTATTGCGCCCTTCGCGTGCACCCACCCCCGCCCTCCCTTTTTCCCGGCTCTTGGCGTGGACTTACCCCCAAATTCCCTAAATTGCAGGCAAAAACCATGAGCCTGACCATTAACCACACGGTGCTCGACCGTTTCCTGCGGTACGTACAGATTGATACACAGTCTGACCCGGCATCCACCACCTTTCCATCTACCGAAAAGCAGAAGAACCTCAGCCGCCTGCTGGTGGAAGAACTAAAAGCGATGGGTATTGCGGACGCCCACCTCGATGAGCACGGGTATGTCTATGCCACCCTGCCTGCCAATACGGACAAACAAGTGCCTACCGTTTGCTTCTGCTCACATGTGGATACTTCGCCCGATTGCAGCGGGGCGGGGGTGAAGCCGCTCGTGCATAAGGGTTATGACGGGGGCGTGCTGACCCTGCCCGATGACCCTGGCGTACAGCTCAATCCGGAAGACCATCCTGAGCTGAAGCAAAAAGTGGGGCACGATATCGTCACGGCAAGCGGAACGACGCTGCTGGGTGCCGACAACAAAGCCGGGGTGGCCGAAATTATGGACGCGGTGCATTTCTTTACCCAAAATCCGGAAGTGAAACACGGCGCTGTCCGCATCCTGTTTACGCCCGATGAGGAAATCGGCCGGGGTGTGGACCATGTGGATATGGAAAAGCTGAATGCCGACTTTGGCTACACCGTAGATGGAGAGCGCCTGGGCAGCCTGGAGGATGAGACGTTTTCCGCAGATGCGGTCACGATCAATATTACCGGCGTGAGCATCCACCCGGGCTTTGCCAAAGGCAAGCTGGAGAGCGCCCTGAAAATTGCAGCAGATCTGGTGGCCGCCCTGCCCAAAGACCGCCTTTCACCGGAGACGACCGAAGGTAAGGAAGGGTTTGTCCACCCGGTGAGTATTAGCGGCGGGGCGGAGTCGGCTCAGGTACAGTTTATCATTCGGGACTTTGAGGATGAAAAGCTGGCCGCCCACGAGGCTGAACTGAAAGGCTATCTGGATCAGGTGATGCAGCAGTACCCGCATTCCAAAGCGGAGTTTGTGGTGAAGGAGCAGTACCGCAATATGAAGCAGATGATCCAAAAGCGCCCGGAGATTGTGGACTATGCCGAGGAAGCCATGCGCCGGGCGGGTGTGGAGCCTCAAAAGCGCAGTATCCGGGGCGGTACGGATGGTTCGCGTTTGTCCTTCATGGGGCTGCCCTGCCCGAATATTTTTGCCGGCGAGTATGCTTTCCACTCTAAAGAGGAATGGTCGTCGGTGCAGGATATGGAAGCGGCTGTGCGGACGATTATTGAGATTGTGCGCTTGTGGGAAGAGCGTTCTTAGACTATGTTGGGAATTCGTTTTTGGAGCGAATGCAGTCAAGTTTTATTCTGAACAAGTCTTTGATCCCGACATTCATCGTCGGGGGCACGATGAAGGAGCATAGCCCAAGCTAAGTGACTGAAGAGTAACGAAGTGCAGGATAAAATTTGGCAAATGCAGCCCAAAAGGTGAAATCCCAACATAGTCTTAATAGAATTTAAGAGCCAATATTGCCGGCTTAAGGTTTTTTAACAGAATCTGTACACGGCTTAACGTCAATTTAGGAACATCGGGTAGGCAGGGGTAATATCTTGGGAATAAGAAAAACCCACACACTATGCGTACCCGATATTCCTTTCCCCTGATTGTTATCCTTTTTATAAGCCTGAGCTCCTGCGTATCACCGGAGAAACTGGTGGAGCGGGGCAATTATGAAGCTGCCATCGAGGTAGCGGCCCGCCGTCTGGCCGGCAAGAAAAACAAGAAGACCAAGTTTGTGCTGGCGCTGGAGGAAGCTTTTCAGAAAGCCAATCAGCGTGACCTGTCCGCCGCGGACCGTCTGAAGCGGCAGCACCGGCCGGAGAACTGGGCGCGCATCCACGAGCACTACCTGAGCATCCGTAAGCGTCAGGAGGCCGTAGCGCCGCTGTTGCCCCTGGTATCTAAGGAAGGCATCAAGGCTAATTTCCGTTTCGTGAAGGTGGATGAGCTGGAGATGGAGAGCCGGGAGAAGGCGGCGGAATTTCACTACGCGGAGGCTAAGCGGCTGCTCCGGGATGCCCGTCAGGGAGAAGACCGGTTGGCGGCCCGCCGGGCGTACGCTGAGCTGGACCGGATCCGGCAGTACTTCAGCCGTTACCGGGATGTGGAGCAGCTGCAGGAGGAGGCGCTTTACCTGGGCACTACCCACATTCTGGTGAGCATGCGGCAGGAGGCGCCGGTAGCGATCCCCAATGCTTTTGAGCGGGAGCTTACCGCAATAGCCGTTCAGGATATGAATAGTCAGTGGAAGGTCTATCATACCCGTCCGGTAGAAGGGCTGACTTACGACTATGAGGTGGTGATGCGCATCAACCGCATTGAAATCAGCCCCGGTCTGGTTCGCGAGCGGGAGTACGAGGAGACAGCCGTAGTGGAAGACGGCTGGGAATATGTACTTGATGCTAATGGCAATGTGGCGAAGGATTCTCTGGGCAATGACATTACGCAGCCCCGGGAGGTAACGGTACGGGCGCTGATCCTGGAAAACTATCAGAAAAAGACAGCGCGGGTCAGCGGCCGGCTGGAATTTGTGGACCGGTCTACGGATAATCTGATTCATACGGAGCCCCTGTTTGCGGAGGCGGTGTTTGAAAATTACGCGGCGACCTTCCGCGGAGATAAGCGGGCGCTGAGCAAGCAGTCCCGGCAGCGCATTGGCAATCAGCCGGTGCCTTTCCCAAGTGAGGAGGTGCTGTTGCTGCAGGCGGTGGAGCGGTTGAAGCCTTTTGTGAAGCGGGAGATTGCGGGGGCACGGCGGATGATTTGAGAGCGGTTTTCACGCGGTGTACGCGGAGGTTTTTACGCGGTGTACGCTGGGGCACGCAGAGATCGCGGAGGTAGATTGGAACACGGATTGGACGGATTGCGAGCAGGGGCATGGATGTGTGGCGGCAGCAGGATTGCCAGGATCAGCGTCATCAGTCAGATCAGCGTCCTCAGTGTACCTTGCTGTGCGTATGAGAAAGAGAACACAGATTGGACTGATTACACAGATTTACACAAATTACACAGAGGCCCTCCAGCGGGGCGAGCCCAGTACAGCAAGATCAGTGCGATCAGTCAGATCAGCGTCATCAGTATACTATTGCGTTACGCGGAGGGCAGGTTCGTCAAAGGGGACGATCTAACTATCTAATATTTGAAAATAGCGTTATAGTGCCTATTTTGGAAGCATGAACACATTATTCCAAAACGCACAATTGTCAATAGAGGAACTGCCGAGGGTAGCGGAGGTGGACTGGCAGGGGCTTGATCGGGCTTATCTTAGAGTGGACCTGATCGGGCTTTGGCTGTTCCGGCTGGGGGTGCTGGGGGTTTTCCTGGCTTATACTTTTTTTGTGGAAGGTTTTCCGCCGGTGGTACGGTGGAGTATTGCCGGGCTGTGGGGGTTTTTGCTGTTGCTGACCACGGTGCTGCGCTATCTCGGTTTCCGGATTAAGGGTTATGCGGTACGGCAGCATGATTTGATGTACCGCCGCGGCTTGCTGTTCCGGTCGGTAACGGTAGTGCCCTTTACGCGGATTCAGCACAGCGAGGTGGAGCAGGGCGTAATTGAGCGGCAGTTTGGATTATCGAGCCTGTCGGTATTCACGGCAGGGGGGAGCCAAAGTGACCTGGTCATTCCGGGCCTGAAAAGAGAAGACGCTGAGCGTATCCGCAATTTCCTGTCCCAAAAAGTCGCGGCGGATGAAGAAGAGTGAGCTGAATTTCCTGGAGCCCCGCCGGCAGGCACAAGCGGCGATTGCGATTTTTATTTACAAATTTGTGGTGCGGATTCTGCGGGCGGCCTGGCCGATTTTGCTGGTCTTTCTTTTCCGCAGTAATAAGGAGCAAAGTAATACGGAGCTGCTAATGAATGCCACGGTGGTGATCGGTGGCTTGTTTTCGCTGGGCGTTTCGGTGGTAGCTTACTTCCGGTACTTCTTTCATCTGGAGGAAGATCAGCTGGTGATTCAGAAAGGGGTGTTCAACCGTAGCCTGACGAAGCTCCCCTTCGAACGTATCCAGAACCTGTACATTGAGCAGAACGTACTGCACCGCCTGCTGGGTGTGGTGAGCCTGCGGGTCGACTCGGCTGGCAGCAGCGGGCATGAGGTGACGATTGATGCGCTGGAGCGGGAAGATGCTGAAGCGATGCGGGCTTATGTGCTGGAGCAAAAGCAGGAAGAGGCACAGGAGCGGTCGATGGACCCCGCAGCCCCCGAGCAAAGTGCGCCTGTTGCGCAGTCGTTAGTCCTTCGCCTGTCCTTTGAGGATCTGCTGCGGATTGGGGTGACCCAAAACCACCTTGCGACGGCCGGGGTAATTGTGGGTACGGTATTCGGGTTTCTGTTTACAGTGGCGGGTGCCTTTGAGCAGGACCTGGTCAAGACGCTGATTGAGCGCTGGCCAATGCTGCAGCCGGGGTTTTGGGGCTTTTTGATATTGGCGACCCTGCTGTTTGTGGTGGCTTTCTTTTTGACCCTGATCCGGACGGTCACACAGCACTATGATTTACAGTTTTTTGAGAGCCGGGAGGGTTTTCAGCTGAAAGCGGGCCTGTTTAACCGGCGGGAAGCTTTCATGCAGAAGCGCAAGATTCAGCTCATTCGCTGGACAGATAATCCGCTGCGGCGGTTGCTGGGGCTGTTCCGGGTGTCGATTCATCAGGCGATTTCGGGCTCGGAGCGTGCAGCGGAGCAGATTTCCATTCCCGGGTGTAAACGGGCTCAGGTGGATGATGTGGTGCATTCGAGTTTTGAGGGGAGTGCAGCGGCTGACTTCCGGGGGCATTCTATTTCCAAAGCGTATTTTATCTGGTATATCCGGTTTATGCTGCTGCCTGCGGTGGTTTTTGGGGCCTTAGGCTACTTGTTGCAGGAGCCGCGCTTTGTCTTGCCGGCGATTGCCTTCCCAGTGTTAGGGGGCTTGTACCTTTGGTTGTATCAGCAGCGTTTCCGGTTGTGGTTGTCGCCGGAATACCTGAAGACCTCTGAGGGGGTCCTGGGGCGGACGATTACCCTGCTACCGGTTTACAAAGTGCAGTCTGTCCGGATCCGGCAGTCGTTTTTTCAGCGGCGGCGGGATCTGGCCTCTGTTGAGTTGTATACGGCGGGAGGCTCGGTGCGGGTGCCTTTCCTGCCGCTTGATCTGGCGCGGGCGCTGCAGGACTACGTGCTGTACCGGGTGGAAAGCCGGCGGGAGGATTGGATGTAAAAGGACGATTTCCGGATGGTACGATTATAGACTATGTTTGGAACGGAGAGGTTTGGGCGAAGGCGTAAACCCGACGGATGAGTATGCCGGTACGCACAGGTATGCCGACCCGAAGTCATATTTGGTCCCAAGTTACTTCGTCGTCGGTATAGTTGGTAATGGTGGCTTTGGGTGCGACCTCTACGAGGTCGTTTCGCTGCTGTGGCTGGAGTGAGTAAGGTGTGACCTCAGCTGCGGTCCGTTCTGAGCTGCCAGGTAGATACCCAGGTTCTGCGCAGCTTAAAATAACTTCGTGGAAGCCACTGCTTTCTAACTCATGGAAAGAGGTCATTTTGCTGTTCTGGGTAGGTGAGAGCGTAAGATTTGACCTCAGCTGCGGTCAGTTCCGTGCTACCGGTCTGATGTCCATAGTGGGGGGCAGGCTGACTTTGCAGACGTTTATCTTGCTGATTTTCAGGTGTGATCTCTACGAGATCGTTTAGCTATTTCAGGTAGGTGGGTGAGTAACCTATGACCACTATAGCGATCAGTTCCGTGCTACCGGTCTGGTGCTTGTGGAGGGGTCTGCCCAGGCCGACTTCGTAGAAGTCACATCTTACTAACCCGGGGAACGAGGCAGATTCGACCTCGTAGAGGTCGCATATGTACGAGCGCTACACCTGCTTTAAGTTCGAAATCTTGCCCTAACTAAAATTGATTCCGGAGCCCAAACCTAAAAAAAGCGAAAGTTTTTTTCCTTGGGATTTATGGAATTTACCACCCTCCCGCGACATACAAGTAAAAGCAATAGTTATGGCAGACTCCTACACTCAAATTTATATCCAGCTTATATTTGTGGTAAAGTACCGACAAGCCCACATTAGACCTGAATGGGAAGAAGAGCTATATAAATACATCACAGGGATCGTACAAAAAAGAGGGCACAAAATGATGGCGATTAACGGTATGCCAGACCATACGCACCTTTTAATCGGCTTCAAACCTGCTGAATCCCTTTCTCATTTGGTTCAGGAGACGAAGAAAGCGAGTACTAATTTTATTAACGACAATGAGTTTTGCCCTCAAAAATTCAAATGGCAGGCCGGATACGCTGCTTTTTCCTATAGCAAATCTCACGTGGAACGGGTATACTGGTATATTCAAAATCAAAAGGCGCACCATCGGAAGCGGACGTTCCGGAAGGAGTTTTCGTCTTTCCTGAAAGCTTATGAAATAGAAACGGGTAGAAAAAGGTCTTTTGATTTTTGGGAAAACTAGGTAAAAGTGGTGAGTGTGCGACCTCTACGAGGTCGTTTCGTTGCTGTGGCTGGGCGTGAGTAAGGTGTGACCTCTGTCGAGGTCAGTTTCGGGGCACCAAGTTGACGTTAATAGTATAGGACTTCACAGGCGGACTTCGTAGAAGTCATATCTTACTAACTCAGGGAACTAGGAAGGTTCGACCTCGCTGAGGTCGCATGCGCTGCTTAGGCAAGTGAGTCGCCCCAACCTGAAAAGTTAACCTTCCGGTCCCTGTTGCCAAAGCATACTTTGCCGGATAAAAAGCCTTACTAACTTAGGTCCTGTAGCGCACTGACCCCGTAAAGGTTGTGGTGAGCAGCGTATGATCTGGCGAGGTCAGTGCTCGTATTACCAAGCAGTCGCTTATGGTTTGGGTTTTTCCAAGCTGGCTTGTTAGCCGGCAAGAGGCTTGGAGTGCGACCTCTGCGAGGTCGTTTCGTTGCTGTGGCTGGGAGTGAGTAAGGTGTGACCTCTGGCGCGGTCCGTTCTGAGCTACAGGGCTGAACTTGTGGTGCGTTAAGGTCAGGGCACTTCAAAATTTCTACAAAATCGCTTCCTATATTTGTCATCATGAAATTGCTCATTGTAGAAGATCAGCAGGAATTAGTAGACAATATTCAGGCGTACCTCAGCCGGGGCGATGTGGTCTGCGAGGCGGCGCGCAACTTTGCGGAAGCCCAGGACCGGCTCATTTCATTTACCTACGATATTGTACTGCTCGACCTGATGCTGCCCGACGGGAGCGGCCTCAACCTCCTGCGCCTGCTCAAGCGGATGAATCCGGAGACAGGCGTGCTCATCATCTCCGCAAAAAATGCACTGGACGATAAGATCAAAGGGCTCGAACTGGGAGCTGATGATTACCTGACTAAGCCCTTCCACCTTTCCGAACTCAATGCCCGCCTCAATGCCATCTTCCGCCGCCGCCGTCAGCAGGGGCACAAGGTACTTGAGCATGGCTGCATCCGCATTGACACCGATACCCGGGAAGTAACCGTCTCCGATCAGCCCATTACCCTGACCGTCAAGGAGTACGAGCTGTTGCTGTTTTTCATTACCAATAAGAACCGGGTACTGACCAAACAGGTGATCGCCGAGCACCTCTGGGGAGACGATGTCGACCTGCTGGACTCTTTCGATTTTGTGTACCAGCATATCAAGAACCTCCGCAAAAAGATCGCCATTGGCGGCTGCGAGGAGCACATCAAAACCATTTACGGGCTGGGCTATAAATTCACCAACCGATGAACCTGATTGCCAAAACGACCGTATTCTACCTCCTGGTGTCCGTGCTGGTCTTCGGCATTGGCGGTTACGTGACCTACCATGTGGTGGAGACGGAGGTGATCAAAGAAACAGATTTTGCACTGTACGACGAGGTGCAGGATATGGCTGATGATATCCGGGACGGCATCCCTTTGGAAATCCTGCGCCGCCGGAGGGCAAGCATTGAGCATCTGGGCGACCACCTGCAAATTGATACTTTCTACCGGTTTACGGACACCATCGCCCCACATCCCTATCGCGAGGGCGAAACCGAGCCCTACCGTAAGCTGGAAGCCGTGAAGGAAGTAGATGGCAGCTTTTACCATATCACCATCACTGATGTCTTCATTGAATCCGATGATATCTACGATGTAGTGGTGGAAATCATTTGGCGGCTTTTTCTGATCCTTGGCGTTGGCATGCTGATTGCCAGTTTTCTGGTGACCCGGTGGCTGCTAACCCCCTTTCAGCGTATCCTGAGCAGCATCCGGGGTTTTAACATCAAACAGTCTGAACCTCTGGCGTTGCCCGAGACGACCACCCGGGAGTTCCGGCAGCTCAATGCCTTTGTATCGGCTATGACGGAGCGGGCAAGGCGGGACTTCCGGACGGTCCGCGAGTTTTCTGAGAATGCCTCCCACGAGATGCAAACGCCTTTGTCTATTGCCCGGGGCAAGCTGGAACTCTTGCAGGAAACGCAGCCGCTGGACCAGGAACAGCTCCGGCTGATCGACGATGCGCAGACGGCCCTCCGACGCTTGTCCAAACTGGGCAGTGCGCTCCTGTTGCTCACCAAAATTGAGAACCACGAGTTCAGAGCGCAGCATAAGATTGATTTTTCGGCCATCGTGAACGCCTGTATCGATAATTTTGAGGAGCTGGCGATGCTGCGGGGCCTGCCCGTGAAGCGGGACGTCAACCCCGGTGTGAAGGTTGCCCTTGATCCCACCCTGGCGGACGTGCTGGTCTCCAATTTGGTACGCAATGCCATCCGCCACAATCAGGAAGATGGTGCTATTGAGGTTTACCTGGATCACGAGGGCCTCGTCATCCGCAATACCGGCGCGTCCCCTACCATTCCTACCCGGGACCTCTTCAAGCGCTTCCGCAAAAACCAGCAATCTGAGAAGTCGATGGGGCTGGGATTGGCTATCGTGAAGAAAATTTGCGATACCAACCGGCTGTCTGTCAACTATGAATTTCAGGACGGCTGGCACGAAATAAGTGTGATTTTTCCGACAAATGTTTAAACTTCAGAATTGCTTCAACATTACTACAGGTGAGCGATAGAATCGCCCCTTACCTTTGTAGTAAATAAAATTCAAGCATGAAGTTTCACCTGACCTTACTCACATTTTTGCTCAGTCTTCCTTTTTTGCATGCCGCGAATGCACCCGCTTCGGACCCGGGCGATGATATGAAGGGGCTGGTCAAAGGGCAAATCGTAGATGCCTCCACCGGCGCGCCATTGGAATACACCACCGTATCGGTTTACGCCTTACCGGACAGTAACCTGGTGACGGGTGGGATCACCGATGGAGAGGGCATCTTCTCCATAGAGCTGAAAACGGGCCGCTACTATCTGGAAGTGGCTTACATTTCTTACCAAAGGCTGGAAACGAAGCCTTTCGAGATTGCCCGTGGCCGGATGAGCGCCGATTTGGGCAAAATTGCAATGCAGCCCGATGCAACGACCCTTGAACAAGTGGAGGTGCGGGCAGAAAAAAGCCGCATGCAGATGTCGCTGGACAAGCGCGTATTCAATGTCGGCAAAGACCTGGCAAACCTGGGCGGTTCAGCTACGGATGTACTGGACAACGTTCCTTCGGTCACGGTGGATGTCGAAGGCAACGTCAGCCTGCGTGGCAGCGGCGGGGTGCGCATCCTGATCAATGGCCGCCCTTCCAGCCTGGTTGGGGTAGGGGATACCGATGGCCTGCGCAACATCCCCGCCAACCTGATTGAGCGGGTGGAAGTGATTACCAACCCCAGTGCCCGGTACGAAGCTGAGGGCATGGCGGGTATCATCAATATCATTCTCAAGAAGGAAAAGCGGAAAGGCTGGAACGGCTCGGTGGACATCACCGGAGGCTACCCGGAACAAGCAGGTCTGGCCATCAATACCAACTACCGCGTCAAAAAGTGGAATTTCTTTGCCAACTACGGGCTGACCTACAGGGAGAGCCCGGGCAGCGGCAGCCGCTATCAGGAAGTCTACGACCGCAATGAATTCGGTTCGGATACGACCTTTATTCAGGATCTGACCCGTGACCGCACCCGTGGTGGCTGGGACAATAACATCCGTGTGGGTACAGACTATAGCTTTAGCGAAACCAGTACGCTGACCGCTAACTTCACCTACAGCGTGGAAGATGGCGACAACATCTCAGAGATTACCTACCGGGACTTCATCAACAGCCTTGACAATCCCACCGGCATTAGCACCCGTACAGATAATGAGCGGGAGGAGGAAACTGATTTGGAATATGTTATGACCTACCGGAAAAAGTTTAAGGGAAAAGGGCACGAGTTTACGACGGATATCCGCTATCAGGACAGTGAGGAGCTGGAAACGTCCACCATCCGGGAGGCCTATTTTACACCAGAATTCGAAGAGACGGGGGCGAGCGAACTGGAGCAGCGTTCCAGTAATCTGGAGCTGCAAAGACAACTGATTTGGCAGGCCGACTACGTTCGCCCATTTGCTGAGGAAGGTAAGTTTGAGGTAGGGCTGCGGGCAGGCCTGCGCGATATTGAGACCAACTTCCAGGTGGATGAATTTGGCATTACCGGATGGGAAAACCTGCCAGAATTCACCAACAACTTCCTGTTTGACGAGGATGTCTATGCCGCTTACACGAGCATTGGCAACAAATACGGCGATTTCTCCTTTCAGGCCGGGCTGAGAGCGGAATATACCGAAATGATTACGGAGCTGGTCGCCACTGAGCAGATCAACCCGAGGGAATACTTCAACCTGTTCCCCAGTGTATTCCTGGGCTACGACCTGGGCGAAACCGGTAATTCCATGCAGGTGAGCTATAGCCGCCGCATCAACCGGCCTAACTTCTGGAGCCTGAACCCGTTCTTCAGCTTCAGCGATGCCCGGAATATCTTCACCGGCAACCCTAACCTGGACCCTGAGTTCACCGACTCCTATGAGATCAATTACCTGAAATACTGGGATAACGCTTCGATGACAGCGGGTGTTTTCTACCGCTTTACGACAGGCAAAACGGAACGCATTCAGCGGGTCAACTCCGAGGGCATCACCTTCACACAGCCGGAAAACCTGGCCACTGAGGATGCCTATGGTGTGGACGTCACCTTCTCTGTTTCCCCTACCAAATGGTGGGACTTGGATGGCAACGTCAACTTCTTCCGGTCCATCATTTCCGGTACTACTGAATCGGGTGAAGACCTCGGGGCAGATGCCATTACCTCCTTTGGGCGGCTGACTTCACAGATCACGCTTTGGGACGAGCTCAATACGCAGATTCGGTTCAATTACCGTGCGCCCCGTAATGACCCACAGGGCCGTGACAAATCCATGTACCATATGGACCTGACCCTGAGCAAAGATATTTTGGAAAAGAAGGGCACACTGACCTTCTCTGTAAGCGACGTCTTCAACTCCCGCCGTTGGCGCTATGTCAATGAAGGCACCGGCTTTTACAGCGAAGGCGACTTTCAGTGGCGCGCCCGTCAGGCCCGTCTGACCTTCTCCTACCGCATCAATCAGCAGAAAAAGCGCCGGGGTAATTACGGTGGCGGCTACGGAGGCGGTGGAGGTGGAGACTTTTAAGATTACTCATACACTACTTTGTGAAAATTGGTTGGCAGCGGGTGAATGGCATCCGCTGCTTTTTTGTTAGAAGAGCAGATGGGTTGGGCTTTCGTGTTGGCGAGTCTTGAGATTGAGATCAGTGCCATCAGTGTACTTCTAACCCTACTGTCCCCACAACGACACCCACCCCACCAAATTTTTCCCTACTTTAGCACCCGATGAGCACCCAACTGCAAAGCACAGCCCTTTTGCTTTTCCTCCGCAATGAGCAGGACGAAGCGCGCTACAAGCCCCTGGCCGACAGCCAAAAGGCGAGTGCTGCGCTATTCCGCCGGTTCAACCGCTATGCCATACAACAGGCGCGGCGTACCGGTTTGCCGCTGTTTGTCATTCAGGGCGATCAGCAGTTAGGGACGACCTTCGGTGAACGGCTGGCCAATGCCTATCAATCTGTTTTTGAACTGGGGTACGAGCGGGTGATTGCTATCGGCAACGACTGCCCTGAACTGAGCACCGGTTTGCTGTTGCAAGCTGCAGGTGCGCTTGAGCAACATAGGTTGGTCCTAGGGCCGACACAAGACGGTGGCGCTTACCTCATCGGGCTGCAGCGGTCCGCTTTTGACCCTGTCGCTTTTGCGAATCTGCCCTGGCAGACCGATTCGGTATCTGAAGCCCTTCAGGCTTTGACCGATGAGGCGGTCGCGGTGCTGAGTACCTCTTATGATGTCGACCAATCCGAAACTTTGCGCCGTCAGCTTTGGCGCCTGCCTGTTGCCCTGCGCCGGGTGCTGAGCCGTTTGATGGGGCAGGAGAGTGGTGCCGTTTTTCAAGTTCAATGGCGCCCCTTTCACCTGGTTTTACTGCGCTTCCTGGGGCTGCGTGCGCCTCCCTTCGCCGCTTTCCTGTAGTATTTCTACCTGTTAACAGCATGAAAATGAGGGCTTAGCCCCGCTAACTGATGCAGAATGATCACCGGTTATGATCTGACCCGGTGGGCATTTCCGTACCTCTTTTCAAGATCTCACTATTTCAAATACTCACTTTTATGAAAATTCAATTGACGCTCCTGCTGAGCTTCATTACTACTGCTGGTTTGCTGGCACAAGCCGACCTCAACGTCAATCTGATCAATTACCTGACGGATGCGCCGGTTGCGGGCATGGAAGTCCGGCTGCTCAATGAAAGCCGTGGCCTGGAGCGCTCGGCCACTACCAATGATCAGGGCGTGGCGACTTTTAAAGGCTTGCCTGAAGTCACGGGCTATCAAGTCTTTACGGACGAAACGGAGGCTTTTCTTTCCGGGGAGTCGGATCCCTTCAGCATCCGGTCTAATCAAAATCCAACCATCACCCTGGCACTGTTTGAGAACCGGCAGATTGCCCTTGATGCAGTGGAGGTCTCTGCGGCTTCAACGACTCAAATCAACAGCACCGATGCCGAAGTATCCTTCGAGTTGAAACAACGGGAAATCGAAGAGCTGCCCATCGAAGGGCGGGACATTACCCGGGTGCTTTTCCGTCTGCCCAACGTCTCTCAGGCCACGGGCTTCTACCCGGAAGCGCCCAATGTGGCCATCAACGGGGCCAACCCGCTTTTTACCAGCTACCTCATCGACGGCATGGATAACAACGAGCGCTTTCTGGGCGGCCAGAAGTTCGCCATCCCGGTGGGCTTTGCGCGCAATATCACTGTGCTGACCAACAACTACAGCGCAGAGTACGGCCTTACGGCAAATGGTATCGTCAACATCACCACCCGCAGCGGCAGTAATGAGTTTGGAGGAGAAGCTTTCCTGATCACCCGCCCCGGACCAGTCATCGACGGACAGTCGGACTTTGCGCAGCGCGATCTTTCCGGCAACCCGGTGAAGGATGGCTTTCAGCGCTATCAGGCAGGCGTGGGCTTCGGTGGGGCTATTGTGCAGGATCAGACCTTTTACTACCTCAACGTAGAGCACACCACCGACCTGAAAGATAACCTCCTCAACTCCGATGCCCTGGGCGTAAACGAAACGGTCCGCGGCGAAAACAACTTCACCTACATCTCCGGTAAGCTCGACCACAACTGGAGCCCCAATTTCACCTCCAGCCTGCGGGCGAATGTTGGCCTCGTGAATATCGAGCGGCAGGGCGGCGGGCTCGACGGGGGCGTCACTTTTCCCTCTGCGGGCAGCGTGCAGGACCGTAACTCAATTCTGTTGGCGCTGAAGAATAACTACATCGGCGACAATTTCAGTGCACAAACCAATGTACAATATAGCCGCTTCCGCTGGAACTACGGGCGGGCACTCAACGGCCCCGGCCCGCAGGTGACGATTTTTAATCCCAATGACATCACCATCGGCGTTATCGGTCACCCGGGCTTTGTCTTTGACGAAACGGAAAACACGGTGCAGTTCCAGCAAAAATTCAACTACTACGCGGGCAACCACACCCTGAAGGCCGGGCTGGCAGTCATCTCTGCCGACCATCAGCTCTTCGGGGGTGGCAATGTGGATGGCAACTACACCGTCCGCCTTACCCAAGACCAACTCGATCAGGTGCGGGGGCTCGGCCGGGGCAGTGCCCTGAATGTGAACGATATCCCAGGCGAGGTGGAAGTCCTGGGCTATGCCGTAGAATTACGCCCTACTTCCTTCGGTGCCCGGCAGACCATCTACTCCGCCTACCTGGAGGATGAATGGCGGGCGACTTCCCGCCTAACCGCCACCCTTGGCCTGCGCTACGATTATGACAACCTCTCCGCCGGTGGCTCCGATGAGGGCGATTATAATAACATCGCGCCCCGCCTTAACCTCAACTACAAGCTCGGGCGGCGCAGCAGCCTGCGCGGGGGCTACGGCATTTTTTACGAAAAAATCCCCTACGCCATCTACAGCGATGCCCTGCAGCAAAATAGCACAAGCACTGATTACCGCAAGCAAATTCAGTACTTTGTCGATCAGGGCATACTGCCGGCGGATACGGATGTGAGTGCCGTCACCTTTGAGGGCAACCTCAGCGGCTTTGCCTCCAACGTAGGCTATCTGCAGGGCCCCTCCGCGGAGAGTCTGCAGGAACAGCGGGAGGGCGTCTTCAGCAACGAGCGCCGCATTCTCAACCCCAATGGCTACGACAACCCCTACACCCACCAAATGGCGCTGGGCTATCAGCTGCAGATGAACAACAACAGCCTGTTCTTTGTGGACCTGGTGCACAACCGCTCCTTCAACCTGCTGCGCCTGCGCAACCTCAATGCCGCCGCCCCCTATAAGGTGGATCCGGACAATCCGCAGGTGCGCACCATTGCCGAAGCTGATGCCTCCCGCCCGCTGCCGATTATTGACGGCAACAGCGCAGTAATCAACGGGGAGACGCTTACCGGCGTGGCCCGCAGTGTGGTGATGAGCGAAACCGCCGGCGAGTCGCGCTACTATGCCGCCAGCTTTAACTTCCAGAAGGCGAGGGGAGAGGACGACTACAGCTTCCGCCTCAACTACACCCTGTCGTACCTGGAGAACAACACCGAGGATATCAACTTCCGCGCTATGGATGCCAATGATTTCGAAGCAGAGTGGGGCCCGAGTATCAACGACCGCCGCCACATCATCAATACCATCTTTACGTACTATCCGGTAGAAAACCTATCGCTGACCGTGGCCGGCCTGATCCAAAGCGGGCAGCCGATCAACCGTACGCCGCTTCCCGTCGGCTACGTAGTGGTGGATGAGAATGGCAATCCTGTGCAGCAACAGCTCACTGCCCCGGACGGCACCCCTGCCTTCGACCAAAACGGCGACCCCATCCTGGTGGATGTCACCGCTTCCACCACCGACCTCAACGGGGATGGCGCCTCCTTCGGCGATGCCTACGTGGGCAACAGCGACCGCTTTCCGGGCGAAAGCCGCAACAGCGACCGCCTGCCCTGGTCCAATACCTTTGATGTGGGGCTGCAGTACGATTTTCAGCTGGGCAGCAATGAGCTGCAGTTGCGGGCGGATGTCTTCAACGTATTTAACACCCAAAACCTGAGCGGCTACAGCAACAACGCCACGCAGTCGAATCAGATTCAGCCGGGCTCGGCAGCGAGCGGACGGCTGATCCGCCGGAATGCGAGTGCGCCGCGGCAGTTTCAGTTTACGTTGCGCTACTTGTTTTAGTAATAGGCGACTTCTACGAAGTCGGAGAGGAAATAAGGATTTTGATAGAAGTCCATTATTGCTAAGCCCGCTCCAAGGTGAGGAAACCGACCTTGTAGAGGTCGCATGTTAAGTTGTTGAGTAGGATGTTGCTCTACCTGGCTTTACCGGGTAGACAGGTTTCACGCAGTCGTGGTGAAAATGAGGACTTCGTTAGAAGTCCTACGTTGCTAACCCCCGGCTAACACCAAGAAAACCGACCTCGTAGAGGTCGCATGTAGGTAATGTTGAAAAATAATATCACCACCATGATCAAAGCAGCCGTCATCGACAACGGTATCGTCGGGCTCCGCGAGAGCTACCTCGATCAGCCGCACGTGCAGTACGATTTCCTGCCTACCCATCAAGCCACCGCACCGGACTTCAGCCCCTACGACCTGCTCGTCGTACCCAATGGTACCGATCAGGTGGCCATGTACCGCTGGCGGGAAGCCGTACAAGGCTTTCTGAATCAGGGGAAAACCCTCTTTTGCTTCGACGGCTGGTTCACCAATTGGTTGCCCGGCAGTCAGTGGATGGCGGACAACAGCAAAAAGACCATCGACATCCGCTACACCCTGAAATCTGACCACTACGGACTGTTTGAAGGCGTGGACCTTGACCACTTTATTTTCTCCAACGGTATCAGCGGCTGGTGGGCCTGTGGCTACATTCAGCCTACTCCCAATGCAGAAGTAGTGGTGGCTGATACCTGGGGGCGCTGCATCATGCTGCTGGATGAGCAGACCACGCCGGGCACCATCTTCGCCACCGCCAGCGGCCCGCTGGGCGATTACGCTTACGGCACCACCGACGACGCAGGCTCTATGGAAGGCCTGACCAGGCTGTACCACAATTTACTCACCAAACTCATCAAAATACCAGTATCATGATAGGATTGCTCTTCAACGGCGTCTGGTCGCAGTACGCTTTTGCGAAAGCGGGAAAATACCAGCACCTGTACCGGCTGCTGTACATTCACGACCTCACGGAAGCCTCCCTGCAGGGCCTCAAAGCCATCGCCGTGCCCTTTCAGTCCAATCAGGCGGCTATCCGGGAGCGCAAAGGCCTCATTTACAACTTCCTGAAACAGGGCGGCAAGGTTTTCGTGGCCGGCGACAGCACCGCCGACTGGCTCGATGCACAGTGGGAAGACCGCCCGGTCAATAACTACTGGTGGGTAAAAGACCCTAACAATCCACCCGTCTCCCAAACCGACTACAGCCATCCCATTTACGAAGGGTTGAGTGCCCGCCACGCCTGCTGGCACACCCACGGCGTATACACCCGCATACCGGAACACGCCCGCATCGTACAGACCAATGGCAAGGGCGAGGTCATCTCCTGGGAAACGAACCACTACGGTGGCACTCTGTTCGTGACCACCCTCGACCCAATTGTGGAGCACGGCATTCAACAAATTACCCACCTCGACCATTACGTCGACAAGCTCACCGAATGGCTGTGCGGCGTGAAGCCGGAAGGGCAGTTTGAGATGCAGGCGGCGGATTATGGTGTAGCCTGGGAAAACGATTAGCAAGAAACGAAGCAAAACCATGACAAGACTTACTTTTTTCAGCCTTTTGCTGGCGCTTTTGCTCTCCGCCTGCGAGGATAGCCGCGCACCGGAAGCCGCGCAAGAGAATCTTTCTCAAATGAGCTGGCCCGAGATCGAAGCGGAAGCCAAAGGCGCCACCCTCACCCATATGATGTGGACCGGCGACCCCCTCATCAACGACTACATGCAGAACTACGTGAAGCCCGAGGTGAAGGAGCGCTACGGCATCGAGCTCAATATCGTAAGCGGGCAGGGTGCGACCATCGTACAGACGATGATGGCAGAGCTGCAGGCCGGCAAAACTGAGAGCGAAGTGGATATGATGTGGATCAACGGGGAGACCTTCTATCAGCTCCGGCAAATCAAAGGGCTGCATGGCCCGTGGACAGAACAGCTGCCCAATGCGCAGTATATTGACTTGGACAATCCTTTTATCGGCGTCGACTTTCAGCAGCCGGTGGGTGGGTACGAATGCCCCTGGGGCAACGTGCAGATGGCCATCATTTATGATACCCTGCGCACGCCCCATCCGCCAAAGGACCGGAAAGAGTTGCTGGCTTACGTTAAAGAGCATCCCGGCACCTTCACC
Source organism: uncultured Phaeodactylibacter sp. (assembly GCA_913057245.1). GTDB lineage: Bacteria > Bacteroidota > Bacteroidia > Chitinophagales > Saprospiraceae > Phaeodactylibacter. Next base: position 30,240 of record CAJXNH010000024.1, on the reverse strand, counting down.
ATCGATACCCGTTTTACCGGGCTCACCTTTCTCAAGGCCCTGCTGATTGATATTGCGGGTGGGCAGGAGGCGCTGGCCGGCGACTTCGACGAAGCCAAATACGAGCAGTACGCCCCGCAGTTGTGGGCCTACCTGCGCGAGCTCAAGCCCTATATGTGGAAGGAAGGGCAGTCCTTTCCGGAAGGCGTAGCGCCCATGCATCAGATGTTTGCCAATGGGGAGCTGCACTTCACCATGAGCAATAACGACTGCGAAGTGGACAACAAAGTGCTGCAGGGCGTCTTCCCGGAGAGCGCCCGCGGCTACGTCTGGGAGCCGGGCACCATTCAGAATTCCCATTACCTGGGCATTGCCAAACACTCGGGCAACAAAGCCGCTGCCATGGTGGTCGCTAATTTCATGATCTCCCCGGAAGCGCAGTACCGCAAGATGGACCCGGCCATCTGGGGCGACGGTACCGTGCTCAGCCTCGACAAACTGCCCGATGACTGGGCGGCTAAGTTCCGGAATCTCCCCAACCGGCAGTACGCGCCCGACCGGGAGGCCATTCAGGACAGAGCGCTGATGGAACTGGCACCGGAGTATATGATCCGCCTGGCGGAAGATTTTCGTAAAGAAATCATAGAAGGCTGATGCAGCAACGCTGGGCAGCATATGGGGGCAGAAGCCTGTTTGTCCTGCTTTCGGCCGTGCCGATTGTGGCGGGGGTGAGCTATGCCTTGCTCTACAGCCTTGGGCTGACGGGCGTCATGGCGGAAGGCTTCACCCTGGTCCACTGGCAGGAAATACTGGGCGATGCGGCATTCTGGCGCACCCTGGGCTTTAGCCTGTATGTGGCAGCGGTGAGTATTGGGGTGGCGCTGGGGCTATCTTTGGCGCTGGTGCTCCGCTCGCCTCAGGCTTACACCAAGGGAATGCTGTCGTTTTTCATCTACCTGCCGCTGAGCATACCGGCGATTGTAATGGCTTTTTTCATCTTCCAGCTGTTGGGCAAAGGCGGCTGGCTGTCGCGGGTGTCGCATCAGCTAGGGCTCATCAGCGCGCTGGAGCAGTTTCCGGACTGGGTGAATGACAATTACGGCATCGGCATCATCGTGGCGCATGTGATCATGGCGACGCCCTTTTTCACGATCTTCTTCGCCAATCTGTACCAAAACGAACGACTGGGCGAGTACCTCCACCTGGCAGCCACGCTTGGCGCTAACGGGCGGCAGCGCATCTTCCGGGTGGCGGTGCCGGTGCTGCTGCGGCGGGGGCTGGCGACGGTGTTTTTGTATTTCATGTTCGTGATGGGCAGCTACGAAATCCCACTTTTGGTGGGCAGCCAATCGGTGCAGATGGTTTCGGTGCGGACCATTCAGCGGCTACAGCGTTATAATCTGGGCGATATACCGGAAGCCTATGCCATCAGCGTGGCATATACGGTGCTGGTGGCGGTCCTGTTGGGCGGCCTGCTTTGGTACAACCGCAAACAAATGGGCCGGGCATGAGCAGATTCACCAAAATAGCGCTGATCGGGCTGATCCTGTTCCCTTTTGCCTTCCTGCTGATGCTTTCGGTAGGTCGGCAGTGGCCTTACCCGGCTGTTTTTCCGGAGCAATGGGCACTGAGCAACTGGCAGCTGGTACTGGGCGGCAGCGAAGGCTTGGGCAACAGTGTGCTGCTTTCTGTGTTGTTATCGCTAAGTGTGGCTACGCTGTCCACGGGGCTGAGTTTCTGGGTGAGCCGGCACATCGCCTATCACCCGAAGCGGGAAGCCTGGCTGAGCCTGGCGTATTTCCCGTACGTCTTTGCGCCGGTCATCCTGGCGGCCTGCCTGCAGTTCTTTTTCATAGTGGCCGGGCTGTACGGGACCTTTGGGGGCGTGTTGCTGGCGCAGTTATTCATCACCTTTCCCTACGGCGTCATTTTCTTCAGCAGCTTCTGGAATGAGCGGTTGCGCAGTATGGAAGAGCTGGTGAAAACGCTGGGGGGCAGTACCCTTCAGGCTTACGCCAAAGTGCTGGTGCCGGTAGCAAAGGGCGCGCTGATGACCTGCTTTTTTCAGCTGTTCCTCATCTCCTGGTTCGAGTACGGGCTCACCAATCTGATCGGGGTGGGGAAGGTGCCAACGCTGACGCTGCGGGTCTTTCAGTACGTGAACGAAGCTAATATCTTTCTGGCGGCCCTGGCGAGCTGCCTGCTGATATTGCCACCGGTGGCGCTATTGTGGCTGAACCGGGCGGTGGTCTTCAGGGAACGTATCGTGCCCTAGGTGCGAAACGTAGGCAACAAAGACGATCGCGCCTTTAGGTGCGAAATGTAGGTAACTAGGTAACGCGCCTTTAGGTGCGAAACATGGGTAGAACAAAATGCACATGCATATCGCGCCGTAGGTGCGAAACGTGGGTAACGCGCCTTTAGGTGCGAAACGTGGGTAAACGCGCCTTTAGGTGCGAAACATGGGTAACAAACAGCCAATGCTGGACATAAAAAACATCAACAAGCAATACAAAGGAGAAGCCGTCCTGCAAGACCTCAGCTTCACTCTACAGGCGCACGAAATGCTCAGCATCCTCGGGCGCTCCGGCAGCGGCAAAACCACCCTGCTCAAGATACTGGCCGGCCTGGAAACCGCCGACCGCGGGCAATTGCTGCTCGACGGGCAGGACCTGTCGCCCGTACCCGCCAATCAGCGGGGGATTGTGTACCTCTATCAGGAGGCGCTGCTGTTTCCGCACCTGGATGTGTTTGAGAACGTTGCTTTCGGGCTGCGGCTGCGGCACCGCCCGGAAACAGAAATCAAGAAAAAAGTAAACGCACTGCTACAGCGGCTCGAACTGCCGGAGCAGGCCCGCAAAATGCCCGAGCAGCTGTCCGGCGGGCAGCGGCAGCGCGTCGCCTTCGGGCGGGCGCTGATCATCGAACCGCGGGTGCTGCTGCTGGACGAGCCCTTCGGCGCCCTTGATACCGAGACCCGCCGCAGCATGCAGCAACTGCTCAAGCGGGTGGCTAAAGACCTCGGCCTGACCGCCATCTTCGTCACCCACGACCTCAAGGAAGCCATGCTCATGGGCGACCGCCTCGGCATGATGCAAAACGGACAATTAAAAATATACGGCAGCCGCGCCGAATTTATCGCGGATGAATCCACCGGTGCCCGGGAAGAGGCCCGGTTTTGGATAGATCTCCATGATTTAAAATTGACAAAATGAAAGTAGACTTCAATCACTGCGAATCTTTATACTGGGTCTTTACCCAATTGTGCAACGACGAGTGCGACCACTGCTACAACGATTCCGGCCCCTATGGTGCCCGCATCAGCGAGGAAGAGTGCATGATGATCATCGATAACCTGCCGGAGCGCATCGACCGCATCATCCTTTCCGGGGGAGAGCCTATCGCAGACCGCAAAAAGCTGTACAACATCCTGGATGCTTTGCGCGAACGCTACACCGATCAGGGCACCCAAATTATGCTGCAGACTAATGGCGACCTGCTGACCGAAGAAATCCTGGACATCCTCATCGAAAAGGGCGTCACCCGCTTCGACATCGCGAGCATCGACCGTTTCCACAAAAAGGCCGGCGCCCGGCTGATGGAGCTGGCCGAGTTGTTCGAGTCCCGGGGCGTCAACGGGGAGGACAAAGACCCGCTGGTGGACAAGCAAAACTACCTGCACGGCCATCCGCTGAGTTGGGGGGCCTGGGGGGCTACCGAAGACATGTGGCTGGGCGGCAACTGGGCCCGCGGCCGTGCTATGGAAAAAGACATCTGGAAGCGCGACCCGGAGCACAATTTCTGCACCATCCTCTCCGGTGCCCGCAATTTCCTGGGCGGCTACGAGGATATCCCGCAGGAAATCAGCATTCAGCTGTGGCGGATCAATCCCTGCTGTCCGGGCACGAAATTCCCCATGGGCGATGCCCGGAAGGAAAAAGTAGCTGATGTGCTGGCGCGCATGGCCGAGCATCCCGTTTTCAAAAAGCTCAACGAAGGCAACCCCTGGCGCATGGGCGAACACTTGGGCGTAACGGAGGCCGAAGCCAAAGCCCGTACCCGCGAGCTGGAAAACATCTGTCTGTACTGCGATGCCTTTTTCAACGAGCACCTGCAGGATATGAACCCGGATACCTTCGTGGAGTTGCCGGTAGTGAATGCGTAAACGAACATCTGCCGCCCATCAGTCCTTCACCAGTAAAAGCACTTATGAAAGTACTGATTATTGGAGCGAACGGGCAAATCGGCACACAGCTGGTAGATAAACTTAAAGATAGCCAACACGAGCCGGTGCCTATGGTGCGCAAGGAAGAAGACCTGAACACCTTTAAGGAAAAGGGGACGAATCCGGTACTGGCCGATCTGGAAAAAGACATCAGCCATGCTTTTCAGTGCATAGATGCTGTGGTGTTTACCGCAGGCTCTGGCGCAGACACCGGTAAGGATAAAACGGAACTGGTCGATAAAAAGGGCGCCGTCAAGGCTATCAACGAAGCCAAGTCCAAGGGCATCGACCGGTTCGTAATGGTCAGTGCCTTCGGTGCCGACTTTGAGCCGAAGGAATGGCCCGACTCCATGAAGCACTACTACGAAGCCAAGGCTGCCGCCGACAACCACCTGATGTCTTCCGGTCTTAATTACACCATCCTCAAGCCGGGCCGCCTGACCAACGATAGCGGAAAGGGTAAGGTAGACATCGGCGAGCGCACGCAGGAGCGCATGGGCGAAATTCCCCGCGAAGATGTGGCCACCACCATACGGGAAATCCTGGACCGGCCGAATACCTACCGGGGCTCCTATGAAATGTTGCAGGGAGATCAGCCGATTGAGCAGGCGGTGGAGCGGATTTAGGATAATGCAGAGATTTTGGAAAAGTCCTTATCTTCGGGAAAAGTAATCAACGTTGATGCGGTACTTCAATACTTCAGGTCCGAATAATCCAAAGCAGCACTATACGATAGAGCGTACCCCTCTTATCAAGAAGGGACAGCAGTTAGTGGCGCAGGAACGGTATTTTACGATTTGGGCACCCCGCCAAACGGGTAAAAGCACCTATTTCCGGCAGCTGGCAGGATTTCTGGAGGAAGAAGGCTATAAAGTAGCCCACACCAATCTGGAAAGCGTGCGGAACGCTACCCTGTCCACCTTTCTCGAGATATTTGCCAGCGATCTGGACCGGCAGTGGGGAACGACTCTACCGCAGACAGATATAGCCGGGCTTTTCCACGCCATAGAACAGTTAAAAGAAGAAAAACTCGTCCTGATTATCGACGAGGTGGAAGGGGTGAATGAAGCTTTTTTTGGGGACTTTTTACATTCGATTCGGCGTGCGTACCACTCCCGCCACGCTCATGGTCTGAAAAGCGTCATTCTGGTGGGCGTCACCAATATTCTGGGTGTGGTGAGCGATAATGCTTCTCCGTTCAACATCGCAGACAACCTGGACATCCCCTATTTTTCAGACGAAGAAGTGCAAAGCCTGCTTCATCAGCATGAGTCGGAAACCGGTCAGCGTTTTGCGGAAGCTACTATTCAAAAAGTCAGCACCATCACTGCTAATCAACCGGGTCTGGTCAATGGCTTTGCAGCTAAATTGGTGGAGTTTTTTCCGGATCGCCCGGTATTGGATAAAGCAGCTTATTTGGAGGTGGAAGATTGGTATTTGAGGTTGTCGATTGATAAGAACTTTGAGAATATTCATAACAAGGCAAAAGAGGAGCGGAAATTTGTAGAAAGGCTTTTATTCACGGAAGACAAAATCCCATTTAAAATTGACCGTCCGAGCATCAAGTACCTGCATACCAATGGTCTTATAAGGCAGGACGAAGATGGATTCGTAACCTTTTGGGTGCCTTTTTACAAAAAGCGCCTGTACGATGCCTTCTATCCCTACACCAATGGGGAGCAAAAGCGTATCACCCGATCCATTTATGCCCCGGAGTACTTCACCCCGGAGGGCGGATTGAACTTTGAAAAGCTAATCGCTGCCTACAAGGCCTACGTCAAACGCCGTGGTTTTGCCCCTTTCCGGGAAAAAGACTCCGATGGTAACTATAAATCCATACGGGAAGCGGCATTGATTTACAGTTTTGAGACCTACATTCATGCTATCGTCGAGGAACTGGGCGGCAAAATTTACCGGGAAGCCGATACTGGCCTTGGTAAAAGCGATATGATTATCAATATCCGGGGGCAGGAATTTGTCATTGAGACGAAGGTCTACTACAGCCCCGGAAAGTTTGAATCCGGCAAACGGCAACTCGCCTACTACTGCCAGAGCCTCGGCCTCACCACCGGGCTGTACCTCGTCTTTTGCCCCAATAATATTGCCTACCCGGACATTGTGCGCGAGGGACAGGAAGACTTCGACGGCACGACCATTAAGGCTTACATTATCCCGTACGATGAGGAGCGCTGGGATTGATTTTTAGAGCGTGTTGGGATTTTGGTCTTCTAGGCGAGAATTTGCAATTTTTTGGTTAGACAAGGCACGAAAACCGGAGTCTGTACGGATGAGGATTTCCGGAACGAAGGATAAGCAAAAAAGTGTCCCGGTGCACCGGGATAGCCCGATTACTAAAGTCCAAACAGGCTCTTAACAAAAAACGGACCGCATATTGCTATACGGTCCGGGGGTTCAGTTGAAATAAGGGGGAATAATCTCTTTACTGACCATTAACCTTTACCAGTCGGATCGTTCGGTCCCGACCGCCATCGGTCAGCCGGAGGAAGTAGTAGCCGTTGGGCAGGTGGCTGAGGTCCAGGGGTTCTTGTAGTAGCGGACTATTGGTTTGAGGGTGAATGCGGGTCAGGCGGACCTTGCCATTCATATCTACTACAGTCAGGGTGCACGGAGCGCCGCTTTTGACGTTCGCATTGACTGTTGCCACATCATAAACCGGGTTCGGGAATGCCTGGAGTCGGGCACCCGGAGTAATGGGCGCTTCCGGCGTTGGACTAACTGTTGCAACCTGGCTTGTGGGCTCCGGTGTGTCAGGCGTAGTCAGCGCCAGATTCGGAATCGTCGCGTTGGTGTTATTAAAGGCAATAAAAGCAATGGATTCGTCCATATGCCAGCGCTCACTATCGGAAATCTGATCCTCATCTACGGATAACTCGAAGGACTGATTGCCGAAAGGCGCCGCACCGTAGAGGACAGGCCAATGCCCGTCGCCCCCCTTTATGCCTGCTACGCTGAGGATGGCGCCATTGGGTGCAGGAACGGTCGTATTATAGATGTCGCTCGCATTTTTACCGCCAATGATATCCGGCCCGACTCCAGCTTCAAGCATAACGCCGCTAAGGTTGTACTGTCCGGCTTCCATAAGGATGTAGCCGATGGTCTCCACTGCCCGGTCCGTGATGGTATCGGCAGCGACATGTTTGCCCATAGCGTAATTATCAGGTTCAGCAGGGTTTCCGGAATGGTTGCCCCTTGATGCCCAGAATACCGACCAGCGGGTATCGTTTTCGCTCATGACCTGCCCGAGCAAAACGGGTTGGCTGTATTGTTGCTCCATGTCGCGTTTTTCACGTGCAGACCACCAGGAGCTGGTGTTCGCCGTTTCAAGGGCACTCACGAATCCGGCTTCCATAGTAACGCCATCGTGCGCAGCCTGGTACTTGCCGGCCTGCACTGCCACAAAGTGGACATCGTAGAGGCTGTCGGTAGCGCCGCCTGGGTTCTGGACTTTCAGCTCAAAGGTGTTTCCGCTGGCGTTGCGTACCCGCGGGACCACAGGGGCGTAGTCATAGCTGGGTAGCTGCACGGTGGCGACAACAACCATGTCTTCAAAACTCCGGTTGAGGGTAACCGTCTGCCAGGTATCTGAAACGCCCGTGATTAAACCGGTTTCTATGGGCATCGTGGTGGCATCGCCAACATTTGGGTCGCAGGCATCCGGTATGCTATCGTTATCGGTGTCGATATTGTCATCGCCGTTCTCACAAATGTCTTCCCAGTTGCATACGCCGTCCCCATCGCTGTCCATAGGAATGCCTGCACAACCGCAGTCTTCGGTGTATACATCGAGAATCGTACAGGCAATGCCGTCGTCACAGGGGCGGCCGATCAGGTTGTCGTTACAGTCATCGCAGGCATCGGGTAGGCCATCTTCATCTTCGTCTGCCATATCGTCAAAGCCGGGGCACACATCTTCCGCATCACAAACGCCATCCATATCAGCATCGTACCGGCAAATGCGGTCTTCGAAGGCAAGGTAGGCAACCTGTTCGGTGGTATGCCCGCGTTCTGTATCATGGATTTGATCTTCATCCACTACCATTCGGATCAGTCCGGGCTCTACAGGTTGTCCTCCAAAAAGGACCGGCCAGTAGCCATTACCGCCGTCCATGCCGGCAGCACTCAGCACCGCACCCCGGATTTCAGGGTTATTCAGGTCGTAGGTGTAGCCATGATTATTGGGGCCACGGACGATGTCGCTGCCCAGTCCGGCTTCCAGGATCCGGTTGCGGACCTGATAGGAACCGGCTTCGATGATGAGGAAGCCGATCATTTCATCCGTACGGGTGGTGTGGTAGTCCTCGCCTTTATGTTTGCCGGCAGAGAGGTTGTTCATTTCCGGAGGGTGAGCGGAATGATTGCCCCGGGAGGCCCAAAATACGGACCAGGCGTCATTTTCATGGGTCATGACTTGTCCCAGCACGACCGGATTTTCATAATACTGCCGGAAAGTCCGTTGCTCCCGGTTGCCCCACCAGTTGGAAGCATCGGCTGTTTTTGTGGCGGGCTCCAGGCGGGCTTCCATTTTGATGCCATCGTGCTCAGTGGAGTAAGTACCGGCTTCAGCCACTGCGTAGTAAACGGCGTAGTTAGCGGAAGTTGTCCCACCCGGGTTCTGAATCCTCAGCTCAAAGCTGTTGCCTTGTGCATTCCGGATACGGGTTACTACTGGCAAGTCGGTTTTCTGTATCAGGTGTGGGGTAGCAATGACTACCATGGAATCGTAAGTTTCGGCCAGGGTAATCGTCTGCCAGTTTTCGGTAACAGATGGGGCGATGCCGGTTTCCAGGGGGAAATCAGCAGCAGTACCTACGTGCGGGTCGCAAAGGTCAGGAATCTGATCTCCGTCTTCGTCAATGACCCGGCCACCGCAATTGCAGTCCCGGTCGAGTACATCATCAATCGTACAGGGGGCGCCATCGTCGCAGGGGCTGCCGCTGTCTGCACAGCCGTCACAAATGGAAACCACCATACGGTCGAGGTTTGGGCCCCAGCCATCCACCGGGCGGAGAGTAACCTCGTGCGTACCTGCTGACAAAGAATGGTTGATTGTTATTTCCTGCCAGTCTTCCCAATCGGCTGTTTCCGGGAATAGCAGCTCATTGACAATTACTTCCCCGTCTATAGCCAATTGCAGAAACCGGTCGCGGTGATTGGAAGTGTACCGAAAGGTAAACTGGTGCTCCCCATTGATACCCGTCTCGACAGGCAGGAGGATAAACTCCGTGGTATCATTGGTATAGTCAACGAACCCGTCACCGTAAAAATGAGGGATATGGTTGTCTATATCAATATTCCCTTCCAGGAAGTTTTCTGCTTCATAAGCCAGGTTTTGGCAGGGGTCTACGCCATCGGGTATGCCATCCCCATCCGAATCAAGTACGGTGCCTTTACAGTCGCAATTGTCGTCGTACTGGTCGTGGACGGTGTACACATTTTGGTCATCGCAGGCCGTTCCTGCACCCGGGCAGTCGCAAGCCAGGCTCCCCGCCTCCGACAAAGTGGGCCAGGAGGAAACGGGCAATGCGGCCGTTCCGTTATTGGCCTGCCGACTGTTGAGGGAGGTGTGGGCGGCATCAAAGCTGATTTCCGGGGCGCTCCCCTGCTGTTTGACGTCGAAGCAAACCGTGCCTATGGTTACAGCAGGAGCTTCGTCCATTTCCGCGCAGGGTGGCATGGCATCGTTGAGCAGTAAGGTCAGGCTGAACTTTCCCGGATGGGAATAGGCGTCAAATTCATGGGCAGACCACGGGCTCATCGTACCGTCCAGGCAATCTTGCCCTCCGTTGTAAGCCAGGGGCTCATAGCTTTGAAACGCAAGTGCTTCGGCATTGTAAGTCAGCAGCAGGGAGGAGGTGCCCATGCGGACGGGCTCTCCGCTGTCGGAAGCGAGTATAATATCTGTACAATACCGGTAAAGGTTACAGTCTTTGGAGGCCTCGAGCTGCAGGGCAACGCTTTGGGCCAGCAGCTGACCGCTGGTGAAAAGACTGAATACCAGCGGCAGAATATAGGTGATCGTTCTTTTCATCGTTCGGTTATTTTAATTGGCCCAGTTTGCTGCGGTTACCGCGCCAGAGCTGGAAATCATTGGCATCAATCTGACCATCGGCATTCAGGTCGTGATTGTCGTAATGAGCGGATTGTCCCTGTTGGGTTTTCCAGAGGTTGTAGTCCTGATTGTTGACGATGTGGTTGTGGTCAGCATCGCCACTGCGCATGGCCCAAACCTGTCCAGTGATTTTGAGCTGCCGGTCACCGAGTGCTCGGTTTTCGCTGGTCGTGAAATCATACTGGAAGTTCGGGCTATCTGTGGGAATAGGCTCAGCGGAGACGACGGCCAGATGATTCCGGTGGAATACAGCCAGGTGGTAAGTACCATCCGGTACGCCATCAAAGGAAATCCCAGCGGTACCATCAGTTCCCATCAATTGTCCATCAGCGCGAAGGAGGAAAGCTTTGCGGGCTACAACATGAGCCAGATTATTGGCAGTGCGCAACTCAGTCAGCACCCAGTCAACGGTATCTTCCGGCCAGGCAGCTACGGTTTCGGTGCCATTGTAGTTGAAGGGGGTAACGCTGTAAGGCTGAGTGTTCGGCAATGCATTCCGGTCCAGCAGTTGGGTATTCATTTGCTGCAACTGCGGATCGTAGAAGCCTTCGAGGAACAGGCGCACCCGTATACAGGCGCAGGTCACGGGGGGCTGAGGGGTATAGTAGCAGGAGTCGGGCACCAGGTTGCTCTCGTTGATAAAAGTGGGCCGGTTTGTGATGTATTCCTGCCGCTTGAAGGTACTGCTTAGCGAGTCATCATTGGCCCCCAGCCAGTCCTGAAGGACAGTAGAGAACACCTGCCGGTAGTCGTACTGAATTTGTTCGGGGTTGGGCGCACCGGGATTGTCCTGATCGCTCAGATTGATGTTGTTGCCGATCACGCCACCGTCCACGCCCCGGCCGATGAGGAACATGGAGCTGAGGGTGCCGTGGTCGGTGCCTCGGCTGCCGTTTTGTATGATTTTGCGGCCAAATTCTGAGAAAATTACGGTCAGCACTTTGTTGTCGAGGCCCATGTTTTGGATATCCTCCTGGAACGCCGCCACGGATTCGCTTAGGTCGCCGAGGAGGTTGGCGTGGGTGCCCTCTGTATTGTTGTTGTACTGCACCATATTGTTGTGGTTGTCCCAGCCACCTTTGCTGGCCATGTAGATTTTGGTGCGGCTGCCCCCTGCCATCATCCGGGCAATGGTTTTGAGCTGATTGCCGAGGGAACTATTGGGGTAGTCTGCCGAATTGGTACCGTTGTTAAAGGTATCTGAAATCCGGGAAGCGTAGACATTCACGCTGTTGCTGATGGTCTGAATGTGGTTCAGTATGCCACCGTGATCGGTATTCGGGATGTCCATAATCGGCGCTCCGCCCAGGGAGGAGATCATGGTATAAAAGCCGGACGGGTCCTGACCGGAGAGGTTGATCTCCAGGCGGTGCTCGGCGGCAGAGTGGAAGCCGGTAGAGATGGTATTGCCAAAGAGGAGGGCCAGGGGGTCCGGCTCACCGTCAAAGGGCGTGCCGTTGTAGCCCGGGTAGCGGTCTTCCAGGAAGCGGGCCATCCAGCCGCTTCTTTCATTTTGCAGGGCGCCACCGCTGCCGGTTAGCCAGTTCTCCGTAGATTTGAAGTGGGAGCGGTTGGGCTGATCGTAGCCCACCCCCTGAACCATCGTCAGTAAGCCATCATCGTACAGGTTTTTGAAGGCCGAAAGGCGGGGGTGCAGCCCGAGTGCCTGATCGTCGCTGAGGCTGTCGTCCAGGGTAATCAGGCTTTGTTCAGGCAAGTAGATGGAGGGGCGGAATTGTGTGTAAGCTGAAAATTGGGATAAAGGTACCGCCGTGTTGAAAATATCATTGGCACCGTTAAGAAATATGATGACGACACTCCGGTCAGTCACTTCGCAGGGGTTGGGCAGGAAAGGCGTGGTCGAGGCGATTCCTCTAAGCGGCATCGCACCGGCCAGAAGGGGGTACATCCCCAATGCTGCCGATTGTTGAAGGAAGTTTCTTCTGTTCATGATTTCGGTGTTGGTCGGTTTTAGAAAGTTTGGAATTCCGGTGAGCCCACGACGGCTTCAAAGAGGTCGGTGAGGGCGACTTTGACGGACTCATCGTTGCCGGACTGCAGATAGCCCTGCCATTCAAACATCCAGTTGATGGGGCTGAGGTCGCCGAGCAGTTTCTGTAGGAAGTAGTCAAATCGTTCACCTTGTGGCATTTCCGGTAAGGTGAGTTCCAAAAACTGCCGGACCAGTTCGTCTGCGTATTCCTGATTGGTGAAGTTGTCCCGGAAGAAGGGAACCAGATCGATCTGAAACGGGATGTCGCGGTTGTTTTGAACGGTTTTGCCCTCCAATAGCGTATAGGGCAGGCGGAACCGGTAGGCGATGGTGGACTGATCGAACCAGGATTTACTGTAATTGGGCGCTTTAAAGAAACCCGGGTAGCCTTCTACGGAGAGGGGATAGAAGGTAAAACCAATATGCTCCAGGTGGTTGTACAAAAAGCGCTGAGCGGTGGCGTCGTAGTGGTCCGCGTTGTCATTGAGCACCCCCATTTTATTGGCATTAAACAAGTTGATGGCGCCGAGGAGGTAATCCAGTGGGCTTTTCAGTTTTCCGCCGATCACTTCGTCTTTAGCGTTGCTGTCATCTTCATTGTAGAAGTGACGGCTGCAGAGCAGGGTCTTCAGGGTGTTTTCGATATGGTATCCATCATTGTAGAGCTGTTCTGCAAGCGGTTGTATGATGTCCTGCTCGGTTTCCTCACTGATGATGTCTTTTACAAAAAAGTGGTAGAGGCGCCGTACGTAAGCCCGTGCGGTTTCCGGTTGGTTGAAGACCATGTCTACAAAGTCCTGTAGCTCCCGGTACATATCGGCCTCGTCGGTAGCGCCGGTAATGGTTTGATTTCCAAAAGCAGCGGAAAAGGTCTTGAACCCGGCGTGGTGGCGGTTGTAGATGGCTCGTCCGGTAGCCAGCCCGGTCTCTGGGTCTTTATTATCGAAGCCTTCATCGTCGAATCCGGTGAGGACGCGGGCGGCCTGTTTGATGTCTTCTTCGGTGTAGTTGGTGTAATCGCCGGTACCTTGCACGGGCCCTTTCAGGATGGTAAAAAGCTCCAGGAATTCGCGGGCGTAATTTTCATTAGGGCTGTCGCGCCGGTTGTTGTTATTGTTGAGATAGCGTAGCATTTTATTGTCGAGGGTGACCTTATAGGCCAGCGTTTTTACGTTGCCTGTGGCAAACATTTGGAACAGCCTGAACAAGTCAAATTCAGACCAGTCGCGGTCTTCCTCAGTTACGAAAATGCTGTGCCAGAACAGCGCCATTTTATGCCGCACGGATGGATCATGAAGCATTTCATTCACCACCCAGAGCCATACGGCACGGCGTTTTCTGCCCATGAAGGTGTTGGGGCCGTTATCATAGGGGCCTGTGGTGAGCCAGGGCGTTGTGCCATCCATCCAGTTGATGGGTCCTTCGGGATGCACAAGTGAAGGTATGGCCAGGAGTGTTTCCACTGCTTCCGTTGCCGTCATGCCGGCAAATGCATTAATCCGGTCTTTGGAGACAGCAAAGGAAGCCCGCCGGAGCAGATGGGCAGCAAGCCTGTGTCCAAGAAGCCCCGGCCGGGGACTTAGGTTCGCCATAGGTCAAAAGGTTGAGTAAGTAGATAATATTGCTATTATTCCTTCCGGCTGTTAACAGCTTCCGCCAATGCTTATGCTGAGCATTAGCACGGCAACCTGTGGATAATCCCAAAAGGGGATGTTACAGCTTAGGCTATGCTGTCGTTCAGATAGTGAAGGAACGGTAAATTGTTGAATACTGTAGGATTGTGAAGCGTTTGCTTAGCGCAATATTATTGGCTTGTCACAGGCAATTGAAGGGAATAAAAGGCATATGCCTTTTCGAACAACAATATAAATGATATTTGAGTTTTTTTCAAATATTGAGAGCGGTTTTTATGAAAAAATTAATGTGTAGTTTTGCAAAAAACAAGGTTATGTTCAAAAATACTTGTCTTTTTCTGTTATTCCTGGCTGGGTTAACTGGATGTGAGTCAGGTGCTCCGGCTAATTCGTCGTCAGAAGCCTATCAGCTGGGAGAGGTAGATATGAAGGTGAGCGGGGCACCTGAGGCCTTACCTGTATTTGAGAAGGGGCTGCTGCTTTTGCACAGCTTTGAGTATGAGGATGCGCGTGCGGCATTCCAGCAGGCACAGGAGGTAGATCCTGATTTTGCTATGGCCTACTGGGGTGAAGCGATGACCTATAATCAGCCGATCTGGCACCGGCAGCAGGCGGAAAAGGGAAGAAGCACTATAGAACGTTTGGGTAAAAAACTGGATAAGCAGCTGGCTAAAGCAGGGACTGAACTGGAAAAAGACCTGATCCGTTCACTGCATGTGCTTTATGGAGAAGGCGAGAAGGCGGACCGTGATCAGGCTTACGCTGAGTTTATGAGCGATCTGTACGAAAAGTATCCGGGGCAACAGGAAGTGGCGGCTTTCTACGCGCTGTCCCTGCTGGGGAGTGTGCAGGCTGGCCGGGATAAGGCGGTCTTCGAAAAAGGCGCCGGTATTGCACAGAGCATTATCCGGGAAAACCCGGCTCATCCGGGGGCGCTGCACTATCTTATTCATTCCTACGATGATCCGGGGCACGCCCGTCTGGCGCTTGATGCAGCCAATAGCTATGCCAAGGTTGCCCCCGATGCAGCCCACGCCCTGCATATGCCTTCTCACATTTATGTGGCCATGGGCATGTGGGACGAAGTCGTGTCCTCGAATATTGCGTCCTACGATGCCAGTGTGAAGCGCATGAAAGCAAAGGAGCTGGACAACGATGCCCGGAGTTACCACGCTTTCCATTGGCTGCAGTATGGTTATCTGCAAAAGGGGGATTTTGAAAAAGCAGAAGCTATCCTGACGGAAATGGCAGGCTACACAACAGAGCTGCCTTCGGTTACGGCCCGTTCGTACCTGGTCCGTATGCTGGGCAATTTTCTGGTGGAGACCGGCAACTGGGACCACCCGCTGGCGTCTACGGAAGTGGAATTGGATGACCTGAATATCAGCCATCAGGCGGTCGGCTATTTCCTGCAGGGGTATCAGGCTTACCGGCAGAAGGATGAAACCCTGCTGGCTGGCATCATTGACACGCTGGCGGACAAGCGGCAGCAGGCCACGATGATCATGGCTACGGGGGGAGCACCCATGTGCAGCACGAGCAGTGCCTGGGGCAGTGCCAATAAAGTGGAGGTTAAACAGGCTGAGGTGATGGAGCTGGAGCTTAAGGCACTGCTTTGGCGCCTGAGGGGAGACGAGAAGAAAGCCGAAAAGTATATGGTCAGAGCGGTCAATACGCAGCACAAAAACGATTACAGCTACGGGCCACCGGAGATTGTGTACCCCGCCTACGAATTCTACGCTGATTACCTGATGGAAAAAGAAGCTTATGCCAAAGCACTGAAAATGTACGAAATGGCTCAGGAAAGAGGGCCTGGTCGTACGCTGGCTGTCAATGGTGCTCAAAAGGCTGAGGCTGCGCTGTAAAAAAACAGCCGCCCACATCACGAATGATGCAGACGACCGGTTGGGGGGAATCAATTCTTTGTTATGCAAGTCAGACCCCTTAGGATCAGGATTCGTTGCCTGACTTGTAAATGGCATTAATTGAGGTACTGGAATTAGGGAGGTCATCCTGGTTCACAAGGAAAATGCCTGCGCCCCTGAGGAAGGCGTAAATGGCAGTCAGATTGATTAGGTCCTCGCTATCCTTCTGTCGGCTTTTGTGCAATTCGACTTTACCGCTTTTGGGGTCGAAAGTACCCCACCGTTTCTGTCCTTCTGCCACAAATAAGGTCTCTACTTCGCCTTTGTGCGCCCGGGGCAAAATCTCAAATACCGAAGAGGAGGCGAGCTCTTTTTCATCATAGTCGCTGAAGCCTTCAATTTTCCGGTCTTTCCGGTGGTGGTGAAAGTCATGAATAATATCCAGGGCCTGCTTATGCATTTGCTTGTGGGACAACTGCTCCGGCGTACCGCTGATATGAACGGGGGCAATATCTGTGTAGTCACTGGTTTCTTTGTAGATCGGCGCTATTTGGTCGGTCGTTGCCAAAACGACTGGGGCGTTGGCGTCTTCCAGTATGACCTGCACACCCTGATCCACCTGATAGCAGTATCTTTTGTATTGCTTGAGGCGATGGTCATGCCCCATCTCATCCCCTTCGAAAATGGGAGTGTCGAAGGCGGCAGCGCCACGGTTCATTTGCACGTTGCGCATTTCCGTATCCATTTGCAAAGCAGCGTCCATATTTGCGGGGAGTTGCTCGTCGGCAGGTACAGGCTGAATGGAGTTGGCGTCGCCGCGGTACAGGCCGGCTGCTGATTCGCCCAGGGCAAGGACGTAGAATTCACTGACCGTACTCATCTCGCTAATTAACGGTAACAGGTAAAACCGCTGGTCTACAATCAATCTGGGCGACACCTGACGATTAAGCTCCAGGGCTTCGAATATTTCCGGGCCGATAAAAAGGGCATAGCTGGATTCAAGCTGTTTCCACCGTTCCGTTTCGTTAAGTAGTTCATAACCATTGAACAGATAGGCCCGTGCATCCTTATCTGACATCCCGCTTTGCTTCAGCCGGTCCGCGGCATCATTGAGCATCTTTTTCAGAAAGGAGCGGCTTTCCATGCCCTGCTCGGAAGGATATCCGGGTACGTAGATGCTTACGCAGTTAGGAGTATTGACCTGAGCAAGCGTATGAAAGATTTGTCGGTTGAGCATATTAAGATTTTTTACTGATTTCACTGTTAGAACATGGGGTTTGATTTCCATGTTCAGTAATTGACAGTTCAAAATTATTGGAAATCAACTGATTAACACGCCAATCGCTACATGCAGCCTAAAACATTTCTACAGTCCATTGTCGCTCCATTCCGACAATTTATCCGTAATGAGTCTTCCAGTGGGATTTTGCTTATCCTGTCTACTATGGTTGCCATGTTATGGGCGAATTCTCCACTGGCACCTGTCTATTTTGATTTATGGGATACTCCGGTGAGTATTTCTATTGGGGAAGATCGCTTCTCCAAGCCGCTGTTGCTGTGGGTGAATGATGGGTTGATGGCTATCTTCTTTTTTGCGATAGGGTTGGAGATAAAGAAGGAAGTGATTGACGGGGAATTGTCCACGCCGCGTAAGGCTGCACTGCCCCTTTTGGCCGCTGTCGGAGGCATGGTCGTTCCGGTTGGGTTGTTTTTTTTACTTCAGGATGAAGGCCCTGGCCTGGAGGGCTGGGGCATTCCCATGGCGACGGATATTGCCTTCTCAATCGGAATACTATCCTTGCTCGGTAGCCGGGTGCCCCTGGGTATGAAAATATTTCTGACTGCCTTTGCAATAGTAGATGACCTGGGCGCGATTTTTGTCATTACTGTATTTTATTCTCATGAAGTCCACTGGGGTGCCCTGATGGTGTCGGGAGGAATCCTGGCGTTTTTGTTTTTGTGCAACCATATGTTCAGCATCAAACGGAACTGGATATACCTGCTCGGAGGATTGGGAGTATGGTACTATATGTTTAAGTCGGGCATTCATCCGACTATAGCCGGGGTATTGGTGGCTATGGCGGTACCAGCAACTAATAAGCTCCGCGCCCGCCGGTTTGCCAATCGTATTGAAGATTTCCTGGATGAATTCAGGTTGGAGAAGGCTGACGGTGGTGGGCCTTTTATTCCCGACCCGGAAGTCCATCAGTTGCAGGACTTGAGAAACCGGGCCCGCTCCGTGCTCCCGCCGCTACAGCGTTTGGAGTATCAGCTCAATGATTTTGTCGCGTTTTTTGTGATGCCGCTTTTTGCCATGGCGAATGCCGGGATTAAGTTTGGTGGAGGCGGTGAGGTCTTTAGTCAGCCCTTGTTTATGAACATCGCGGTTGCATTGCTTTTTGGAAAGGTGATCGGGATTGTTCTTTTTTCATGGCTTGCTGTAAAGCTGAGGGTTGCGGACCTGCCCATGCGAACGGGCTGGGTGCAAATGGTTGGGCTGGGCCTGCTGGGCGGGATCGGTTTCACCATGGCGCTTTTTATTTCCAATCTTGCGCTTGAAGCACCTGCTTTGCTAACCCAGGCAAAACTGGGTATACTAATTGGCTCTATTGTGGCAGCTTCATCAGGATATTTGCTCCTGCACTATTCACTTCGGGAAGCGCTCGAAGAGGAAGTGGAGTCCGTTGCCGCATCAGGATAGGAGGGTGTGTATAACAAATTGCACAAAACACAAAGGCAACCCTCTGCATTTAAGCCCTATGGCTGCTGGGGTAGAGCTTCCCGCTCTGCTCCAGCTTATCCAGGAGAGGCAAACGGCAAATGCTGGCAAGCTATTCAAAAAGTGCAATTTGTTATGCACACGATAAGAGGAAACAGCCCGATCTGTTCCCGTTTTTTCCTTACATTTGGCGCGTTAACCAACCCGCCAAATACTAAGCCTATGCAAGCTGTACAAGACTATATTCAGGAAAACAAGGACCGCTTTCTGGACGAGCTGCTGGACCTGTTGCGGATCCCTTCCGTAAGTGCGGACCCTGCCTACAAAGGAGATGTGCTTAAGACCGCAGATTTCGTAGCCGAGAGCCTTCGGAAGGCCGGTGCCGACAGTGTGGAAGTTTGCCCCACCGCTGGTTATCCCATCGTTTATGGTGAGAAAATGATCGATCCCGCCAAGCCCACTGTACTCATTTACGGGCACTACGATGTACAACCGCCCGACCCGATGGAACTTTGGGAATCCCCGCCTTTCGAGCCTGTGATCAAAAAGACGGAAGCACATCCGGACGGTGCCATCTACGCTCGTGGCGCCTGTGATGATAAAGGGCAGTTCTTCATGCATGTCAAAGCCTTTGAGGCGATGATGGCAAAGGATGCCCTGCCCTGCAACATCAAGTTTATGATCGAGGGCGAAGAGGAAGTAGGCTCAGCCAATCTCGGTATATTTTGCCGGGAGAATCAGGACAAGCTCAAGTGTGATACCATTCTGATTTCTGACACCTCCATCATCGCCAATGATGTCCCCTCTATCACCGTTGGTCTCCGCGGCCTAAGCTATATTGAAGTGGAGGTGGTGGGCCCTAACCGCGACCTCCACTCAGGCGTCTACGGTGGTGGCGTAGCCAATCCGATCAATGTCCTCTGCGATATGATCAGCTCCCTGATGGATGACCGTAAGCACATCACCATTCCCGGATTCTACGACGATGTGGTGGAACTGTCGGAGGCAGAGCGCAAGAAGCTTAACGAAGCGCCATTCGACCTGGAAAAGTACAAGAAAGACCTCGCCATCGGGGACGTACAGGGCGAAGCAGGCTATACGCCTTTGGAGCGCGTATCTATTCGCCCAACATTAGATGTCAACGGCATTTGGGGCGGATACATCGGAGAAGGCGCCAAGACGGTGCTGCCTTCCAAAGCCAATGCGAAGATCAGCATGCGCCTGGTGCCGAATCAGGACCCGGACAAGATCACGCAGTTGTTTAAGCAACACTTTGAAAGCATTGCGCCGGCTTCCGTGAAAGTTACTGTAACGCCCCATCACGGCGGCGAGCCAGCCGTAACGCCAACCGATACACCTGAATACAAGGCGGCTTCCAAAGCGATGGAACAGGCATTCGGTAAAACGCCTATTCCCACCCGGGAAGGCGGCAGCATCCCCATCGTCGCTTTATTTGAGCAGGTGTTGGATGCAAAGAGTGTCCTGATGGGCTTCGGGCTCAACAGCGATGCCATCCACTCGCCCAATGAGCACTACGGTCTGTTTAATTTTTACAAGGGGATTGAGACGATACCCTACTTTTTTGCGCACTACGCGGATTTGAAGTAGGGCGTGAACGCCAAAAAAAACAAATGGTGGAGTAATTCGAAAAGGGTTACTCCACTTTTGTGATTTTATACTGACGATTAAGTGGTTTGCCACAGCAAACCTACTCAATGTCAGCATTTACGCTGGGAAGTGTCTTGCTCCGATGTCGCAAACCACTTCGTATTGCGTATAGCTTCTTTATCCTGCTCTTTCTTGTAGTCCTCAAGCTCTTCGAGGTCGGTCTTTTCCCAGAATCCCACACCCGTAATGACGGCTGCACGGGAGACAATGTGTGCGGCGAGAGGTGAAATCAGGAAGATGAAAAACAGGATAGCAAAAATCTCAATAAAGATCATCGTATCGTTGTAGTGGATGCCCACGCCCAGCAGGATCAGCAAAACGCCCAGGACAACGGCCTTCGTACTGGCCGAATTGCGGATGTAGAAGTCCGGGAATTTTACCATGCCAATACTGGCAATTAGCATAAAGATGGAGCCGCCAAGCATAAAGGCGGCACTCAATAGATCATTGATCATAGTTCTTGGATTTTTCCCGTTTCTGTACCAGGTAGTAAGCGAAGGTCATAGTGCCCACAAAAGCGATCAGCGACATGATGAGGGCAACATTCAGATAGGCTTTCTCCTCAGATAATACCGAGTAGATCGCCAGTACAGCAAGGAGATTGGCAGAGAATACATCAAGTGAGATTACCCGGTCGGGCAGGCTTGGCCCCTTGAAAAACCGGACCAGCGTCAGTATCGTGCTGATGCTGATGATGGCGATAGCGATGTAAGCTGCGGTGATGAAAAGACTCATGCTTGATTCGGATTTCTGGTGATTTTCAGGATTCTTTTCTCGAAGCCTTCCTTTATTTGCCGTTTTACTTTATCGGTATCTCCTGCCTTCACATAGACCTCATGTACGTAGAGTGTCTTCCGGTCCTTGGAGACGTCAATACTCAGCGTGCCCGGTGTCAGGGTGATGAAGTTGGCCAGCAGGGTGATTTCGAAGTCCGTCTCTGCCTCCAGCGGGATGGCGACCACTGCAGGCTGCATATGGTCCTGCGGGGTGAGCACCTCGTAAGCGACGCGCAGGGAAGCGGTAAGGAGTTCTTTCAGGTAAAAGAGAACAAGGGAGCCAATCTGCCGCGACCGGTGGAAAGAATGCTCACTTAGAAAATAGGTGAGCAGCCACAGCACGGCATTCCAGCCGGCAAACAGCAGTAGCGTGGCAAATCCGTTGTTTGGAATGCCGGGATAGATGGTCTGGGTAAACCAGGTCATCAGTACAGCGACGAATAGGTTGATCAGTATAACCATGTTTTATGGGTTGAGTACAGCATTGATGTAAGCATCCGGATTGAGCAATTGCTCAGCGGCCTGCTCCGAAAAAGAGATTAAAAAATCAGGGTAAAAGCTGATGCCCAGCGTGCAAAGGGTCAGGAATACTGAAGCAAGCAGCAGGCAGTAGTAACGTCGGAAGAGCGTTCGGCCATCAAGTTGAGGTGGATTGCTATCGGATTCAGGTGTTGCAGACCAGAATACGGATACCCAGATTTTGCTCATGGAAAAGAGCGTCAACAGCCCGACCAACAGGGACACCGCAACGATAATGTAGGCTTCGGACGCCAGGCCCGCCTTCGCCAGTATAAACTTGCCCCAGAAGCCCGAAAGGGGAGGGATGCCGGCCAGTGATAAGGCAGAAACGGCAAACAGGACAGTAACAAAAGGGTAGCGGTCATACACCCCTCCCAGCTTGCTTAATGCGTAATGACCATTGGTGATTTTCACGATTCCGCTGATCAAAAACAAGTTGGTTTTGACCAGAATATGGTGGATGATGTAAAAGATGGAACCGGCAATAGCCAGCGGGGTGAACAAGGCCAGCCCCATGATCATATATCCGATTTGGCTGACAATATGGAAAGAGAGGATTTTTTTGAAATTACGCTGCGCAATGGCCCCCAATACCCCAAAAAACATCGTGAGGCCCGCAAGGACGAGCAGTACGGAATGGGTGGTCGGCAGATCATAAGTATAGAGCAGGGTGAAAAACCGAATCAGGGCATATACCCCGACTTTAGTCAGCAATCCTGCCATCAGCCCAACCACTGATATTGGTGGAGTGGGGTAGGAGGCCGGCAGCCAGGAGAAAAACGGGAACAGGGCCGCCTTGATACCAAATCCGGTAAGAAAAAATACGGCAGAGACGGTAATCAGCTCCTGATTGGGGTGCTGGGCAATTGCTACAGACAAGTCCGCCATATTCAGGGTGCCGGTTAATTTATACAGGATAGCCGATCCGGTGAGCAGAAAGCCAGAGGAGATGAAGCTTAGTGTGACGTATTTAACGGCCCCCTCCAGCTGCTTTTTGCTGTTGCCCAAAACGATGAGCACGAAAGAAGCCACCAGCATGACTTCAAACCAAACGTAGAGGTTGAAAATATCGCCCGTCAGAAAGGAGCCGCAAACGCCAAACATCATCACGAGCAAAACCGGGTAAAAGCCCTTCTTCTTGCGCGCGGTCGATATGTCCTGCAAAGAATACAAAATGATGGCAAAAGCGACCACCGCAGAAATGAGCACCATTCCCGCAGCCAGTAAGTCTGCAACGAGGGTAATGCCAAATGGAGCAGGCCAGTCGCCGATCTGTATGACCTGAATACCGTTTTGGCTCACTTCCATGAACAGGCCTGCCGCCGCTGCCAGGTACAGGAACCCGGCGACGACCGCAATAGCGGCCTGAACCTTGGCCCGCTGCCAGGAAAAGATGCAAAAGACGAATGCCGCGAGCAATACCCACAGCGGAAAAAGCAATAAGGTTGGAATGGTATCGGTCACTTTATTTTATCGGTTGTATTGAGTTCATCCAAATCTTCGGTTCCAACTTCCTCGTATACTTTTTTCAGCAGGACAATCACGAACAATTGCACGCCAATGCTGATCACAATGGCGGTTAGGGTCAGTGCTTGTGGTAAAGGGTCGGCGAGTTGGTCTACCGCTGCTTTTGCTTCGGACAGCAGTGGGGGCGCATTCTTCGTTACCCCTCCTACGGTGAACAGGAAAAAGGTGGTGGCATAGCCAAACAGGATGACCCCGATGATCAGCTTGAAGAAGCTTTTCTGGAACATCAGAAACAGGCTCGCTGAAAACAAAACGCCAATAATCAGGGATATAATCAGGTTCATAAGTTGTTATTCCTCAGTGAGTAAAAAAGTAATTTGCAGGACCACGCCAAAGACCACCAGTAAAACGCCAAAGTCGAAAAAAATGGGCGTGCCGATTTTGCCCACCAGGGGCAACGGCTGGCTTACCCAGGTGGAAGTCAGGTAGGGCTCGCCCTTTAGTACGGCAAAAAAGCCGCTGAGTAGCGCCATGAATAAGCCAAGCGCTGCCAGCATTGTGGGTTTTATCCTGAATACCTGCCGGGTCCGCTCGTACCCAAAGACCATCGCGTGCAGCATGAAGGGGATGGAAGCGATCAGCCCGGCTATGAACCCACCACCCGGTTTATCGTGCCCCCTGAAAAACATATAAAGGGCAAAGCTGATAAACAAAGGAGTCAGTAATCGCAGCAGGGTGGCCAGAATTAGTGTTTTCATGCCTTTTTGTTGTTGGGTTTAAATTTGAGCAGTGCAATAATCCCAATCATCGTGACTGTAAGCACGGTAATCTCTCCCAGGGTATCGAGGGCACGAAAGTCGACAAGGATCACATTCACGGCATTTTGACCTTTACCCTTGGGGATGCTTTGTTCCAGGAAATAGACTTGTGAGCCGGTCTCTTTTTCCTGCAGTAGCATCACATAAGCCGTAACCGCCATCGTTGCCCCAAATAAGATCGCCATGGGCAGGTACTTCAACCGGGCAATAGATGTTTCGAGGGTATAGGAAGGCAGGCGGTGGATAATAAGGATCAGCAGGATTAGCGTCAGGGTTTCAGCCAGGAATTGAGTGATGGCCACATCGGGTGCGCTGAACAGGGTGTAGCCTAATGCGATACTGTATCCAATAATGCCAAAAGTTGCAGTGACAATGAGCCTGGACCTGACCCGAAAGAGAAAGCCGGTGGCAAGAACGATCAGGGCTAAAATGACAAGCTCGTAAATTTGTATACCCTTCAGTAGCGGTGCCATTGATAAAGACTGGAAAACCTGGCCATGAACCATTGCCACCAAAAGCAGCAGGGAAAAGGTGACGATAACAGTAGCGATGTATTTTCTTAGATAGCCATTTTGAATTTTGCCTGTTGTGTACTGCGCGACGGACTCGCTGCCGGCGATGACCTGATCGTACAGAAAATCGGCAGAAGCCCAGGAGGGTTTTTGAGCCTGCCGCACCCAGTTGCGCAGGAAATACAAGCCCACTCCAGCGAGTAAGGTGGCTAAGCTCAGTAGGAATACGAGATTGAATCCGTGCCACAGTTTTAGTTTCATAGTGGGGGCAAAACCATGGATGTTGGCAGCCGACCATTTTAGTAAGGGCGCTATGGTCCATCCCGGGGCAATGCCCGTCAGCAGGCTTGCGACAGCCAATAGCAGTGGAGGAAGGATAAGCATCAGATGCCCTTCCTTTATGGGGTGATCCTGAAGCTTGCCGGTTTTGAAAAATGCGTTGTAGAGGATGTCTACGCTCACTGCAGTAAAGAGCGCCCCGGCCAGAAACAACAGCGCCAGGTACACCATTGCTATGGGATCGGCGGCATGGTAGAGCGCATCGTACAAAAGTTCTTTTCCTACAAAACCCAGCAGAGGGATTACGCCAGCCATTGATGCCAGCGCGAGGGCAACAGTCACTGTGGTAACCGGCATCTTCCGCCTCAGGTCTGATAGCTGGGAAATGCGCCTTGTGCCGGTTTGGTGGTCGATGTTGCCGGCGGTCATGAAAAGGGCACACTTGTACAGGGCATGGGCGAGGACATAGACCATCGCTGCATGCACAGCGGCTTCTCCGCCCAGCCCGATCATCATAAACAGAATACCCAGGGCGCTGACGGTTGTGTAAGCGAGGATACGCTTGAGGTCATCCTCCTGAAAAGCTTTCAGGGCGCCCCAGGTCATGGTCAGCGCCCCGGCAGCGCCGAGCAGATGGTGCCAGAGGGCGGCTTCCTGAAATAGAGGATTGAGCCGGAAAATGAGGTAGACCCCGGCTTTGACCATCGTGGCAGAGTGCAGGTAGGCACTTACCGGGGTGGGCGCGGCCATGGCATTGGGCAACCAAAAATGGAAAGGGAACTGGGCGGATTTTGTTAGGGCGCCCAGCGCGATGAGGATAATGGCAGCAGATTGCAATCCACTGTCAGCCACTACTTCAGGCTGGGATAGTATTTCCGTCAGGTTGTACCCGCTGCCGGTGGCAATTTCCAAAAGGATAAACCCCGCCATCAGTGCCAGCCCTCCACCAGCCGTAATCAACAACGCCTGTCTTGCGGACCGCCTTGATTCTTCATCTTGATGCTTGAAGCCAATGAGCAGGAAGGAGCTGAGGCTGGTGAGTTCCCAAAAGACAAACAGCCCGATCAGGTTGGCAGAGAGGACAAGACCGAGCATGGAGCCGGAGAATAGCAGCAGGTAACCGGCAAACCGGTTGATTTGAGGACTGTCTTCCATGTACCGGTGGGCGTACAAAAAGATCAGTAACCCAAAGATGGTGACCAGGAGGGCAAAAAACAGGCTAAGCCCATCTACGAGGAAAGTCAGTTGAATATTGAGGGTGTCCACCCAGATGACTTCCTGCACGATGGTTGCCCCATCCAGCACCGGTCCCGCAAGAGAGCTAAAGTAGGCGATGATACCCAGAAAAAGCAAAGAGACGACAGACAGCACTATATTCCGGTGCCTGTCATAAAAAAAAGCAGACAGGAAGCCAGCAAGGATTACCGCCAGGATGCAAGATAGAATGGTCATATAGTTTGGTATACATAACTATAGCGCATGCCATGGGGCAGATGTTCTAATCTGAGCCTTGTTAATGGGTATAGGAGGCTTTTCGGACGCTAATGGATACCAATCGGAGTCAGGCTGCTTATGCTGTCGGGGCAGCCACGGTGCTTTCGACAAAGTACATTTCGACCTCCCCGATCCCTTTAGCCGGTACTTTCCCACGGGGTGTACAGGAAAATCTATCGCTAATCCGGTCGTAAGTGGTCTGGGAGATATTGACCCTTCCGGCTTTGCCTTTGGATTCCAGGCGGGCGGCCAGGTTGACGGTATCTCCCCATATATCGTAGGCGAATTTTCGGGCACCTACCACACCTGCTACTACCGGACCGGTATGCAGGCCAATGCGCGCGCCGGAAAAGGGCAGGTCTTTTTGTTGCTCCAGCCAATCCTGCATGGCAAGGGCGGCCTGTACCGCACGATGGGCGTCATCCGGATTGGATTCCGGGACCCCGGCGGCGGCCATGTAAGCATCGCCAATGGTTTTGATTTTTTCGATACCGTGCGCCTCCGCTATTTCATCGAAGGCTTTGAAGCAGCGGTCGAGGGCTTCCACCAATTCGGCCGGGGTAAGGTCCTTGGAAATCCGGCTGAAGTCCTTGAAGTCGGAAAAGAGGACCGTGACCTCGTCATAATGCCGGGCGGTGGCCTGCCCATCGGTTTTGAGTTCCTGCGCGACGGATGCCGGGAGGATGTTCAGCAAAAGTTCCTCTGAGCGCTTCCGTTCGGTATCGATGATGCGGTTTTTCCGGCGGGAGTTCAGGTACAGCCAGGTCAGAATAAGGGCGATGAGGATAATGGCCCCGGCTACAATTCGGCTGCGGTTGCGTTGGGTACGCTGCAGCTGCAGCTGGGCTTCCTGTGATTGGAGCTGTTGTTCCTGCCGGATGACCATAATGGAATCTTCCAGGCGGGCGAGGGAAATAGAGTCGATGGTCTGTTGCTGCCGGGCGAGCAGCAGTTCCTGCCGGGTCTGTTCATCGGTGAGGGTTTGCACTTCTTTTTCATAAGCCTCCCGTTCTTTTTTGAGGGAGAGGATGGAATCACCCACTGCGCGCATGACATCGAGCCTGCGTTGTTTCAGCTGCTCCAGGGTGGGGCGTTGTTCTGCTACACCGCCGGGCTGTATGGGCATCTTTGGTTGGTTGTTCAGCCGGCGGACCAATTGCTGGTATTGGTGCAGTAAAGTGTCATTGGGTGCTTGTTCCAGTAGCTGCTCCGCGGCCTTCATCGCCCTTTTGACCTTCATTTTGTTCCGCCAGTTGAGGGAGCTGGCCGTCTGTTTGCCAAAAAAAGCCTCAGCCTGAAGTAGCCGGGCTTCGGTCTGAATCGTCAGATCATTTGTTTTACGGCCACTGTGTAAGGCCTGTTCAGCCACCTGTGCCGCATCCTCGTAGCGTTCGTGCCCGAGCAATTCCCGTGATAATTCCAGTTGAGCGTTCCCCTGGCTGGTGGCAGCCGATGAAAAAAGCGCCAATAGTCCTATAGTTAGGAATATCATTCTCATAATAAGGTACTTTTTTGCCAAGGGTGGAATCGGCAGAAATCAAATATAAGGTTTCTGTCCGACTTACGCATATTCTGATGCACAATGTCTTGCCCCATGAATATGGGGTTTAGATTTCGTGACAGGGGGGCTATATTTGTAATCGTTAGTGTTAGTCAGTAATTTGAAAACAACCACCTGGTTATAAATCTTCCTTCCTTTTTAAACAAGAAGCGTGTTTAAATGAGGTCTTTCCTTGATCCTCTCTGGGAAGCCCTTTATTTTGGAAGGGAAACTAATCCTCAGTGCCCGTTTTCTTGGGCATTGGACCCAAAAGTTTCGAAGGGCTTTCGGCGTATGCTGAAAGCCCTTGCTCTTTTTACGAACATTCGCCGGGCAACGCTGGTGCATTTGCTGATTTTTGTTAAATTTGAGTCTGTCCCGAAACAAATTGTTAGTTCATGAATATGCCCGCCGCTCAGGATGCGCTCAAAAAATACTTTGGTTACGATACGTTCCGCCCCATGCAGGCCGATATCATCGAGCAGGTATATGCTGGTAAAGATAGCCTGGTGCTAATGCCCACGGGCGGGGGCAAGTCCATCTGCTATCAGGTGCCGGCGGTGACGTTGCCGGGGACGGCCGTTGTCGTTTCGCCCCTCATTTCCCTAATGAAAGATCAGGTGGAAGCGCTGAGGGCCAATGGGGTGCAGGCCGCTTTCCTCAACAGTTCACTCGGTGAGGCAGACCAACGGGCCGTGGAGGATCAGTTTTTTAACGGTGAACTGCAACTGCTCTATGTCTCTCCGGAAAAGCTGACTTCCCGGGACTTTCTGCCGCTGCTGAAACGGGCGGAAGTGAGCCTGTTTGCGATTGATGAAGCGCACTGCATCTCTTCCTGGGGGCATGACTTTCGGCCAGAGTACACCCGTATGAAGTTTCTCAAACAGGAGTTTCGGGACACGCCTATACTTGCACTTACCGCAACCGCGGATAAACTCACGCGGAAAGACATTTTGCGGCAGCTCAATTTGCCGGATCCGCAGGTGTTTATTTCATCCTTTGACCGCCCTAATCTTAGCCTGGAGGTGCGTCCCGGGCAGCGCCGGCGTGAGCAGATTCTTCGGTTTATTGGCAAACGCCCGAATGAGTCTGGCATTATTTACTGCCTGAGCCGCAAGGGGACTGAACAACTGGCAGAAAAACTGCAGGATGCCGGCATTACGGCTGATTACTACCACGCGGGTCTTTCTCCCGAGGAGCGGGATGCCGTACAAGAGGCTTTCATCAACGACAATACACCGGTCATTTGCGCTACGGTGGCCTTTGGTATGGGCATCGATAAGTCGAATGTGCGCTGGGTCATCCACTACAACCTGCCTAAGAATATCGAAAGTTACTATCAGGAGATCGGGCGGGCCGGGCGCGATGGCGCAAAGTCGGATACCCTGCTTTTCTACAGCTACAACGATGTGGCCCTGATGGAAGACATCCTCAAGCAAAACGACAGTGATCAACTGGACATCAAGCTGGCAAAGCTGGACCGTATGCGGCAATTTGCGGAAGCGGTAGGCTGCCGGCGGCGTATCCTGCTCAGCTACTTTGGGGAGGAAACCACGGAGGACTGTGGGAACTGCGATATCTGCCGGAACCCGCCGAAGACCATAGATGGAACGGAGATTGCCCAAAAGGCACTGTCTGCAATCTACCGGTTGCGGCAACAGGTGGGCATGACCCTGGCGATTGACGTGCTGCGCGGTAGCGGGAAGAAGGAAATCTTTGAACGCGGCTACCAAAACATCAAAACCTATGGTGCCGGCCGCGATATCCCCTTTCTGGAATGGCAGCATTATATGTTGCAATTGCTGAATTATGGCTACATCGAGATTGCCCACGATGAGCATGGGGTACTAAAACTGACCCCGGCGAGCAACCGGGTGCTCTTCGATGGAGAAAAAGTGCCGCTTGTACGCTTCGCCACCCTCAAAGAACGGCAGGAGGCTGAAAAAGCACAAGCCAAAGCGAAAGCCACCGAGCGGCAGGGAGTACGGGATGAGCTGTTTGAAAAACTTCGGCAATTGCGGCGTCAGCTGGCACAGGAACGGGGCGTGCCGCCCTACATCATTTTCAGCGATAAAACCCTGGAGGAAATGGCAGCCGTGCGGCCGATGACGGATGATGAAATGAAGCGCATCAGCGGGGTGGGGGAGCGCAAATTGCACCTCTATGGCAACTACTTTATTGATGCCATCATTGAGCATGTGGGGCCGGCAGCGAGCCGGGGCAAGTCCTCCACTTACCAAATCACCCACGATATGTACCAACGGGGGCTGAGCGTTTCCGAAATTGCACAGAAACGGCAGCTGACCGAAACGACGGTCTATTCCCATCTGGCCATCCTTTTTGAGAAAGGGCAGGACATTAATCTGCACGAATTGGTCACGCCCTCAGAGGTCGATCAGGTAGTAAAATCTTTGCGCTATCTTCAGGAGCCCTATAAGCTGAAGGATGTTTTTGAATATTTGGACGAACAAGTTCCTTATCATAAAATCAGGCTGGCGCTGGCTTATGCGAAGCGGGAGGCTTAGACTATGTTTGGAGCCTGCTCCTATTGCAAACCAAGGACTTATGAATCCCGGTCAAACCGGGACGTCATCTTTTTTAGCTTATTTGGCCCGCCAAACG
>CAJXNH010000023.1 GCA_913057245.1 uncultured Phaeodactylibacter sp. | reverse complement strand
TTTATTCTGAACAAGTCTTTGATCCCGACATTCATCGTCGGGGGCGCGATGAGGGAGCCTAGCCTGAGCTAAGCGACCGAAGAGCAACGAAGTACAGGATAAAATTTGGCAAATGCAGCCCAAAGGGTGAAATCCCAACACAGTCTAAGGATTCTGAATATATCCATCCGCTATACAGAGGCAAAATCGCCATTTTTTAGTATCATTGCCGGAATTTATCTTGGAGCAGCCCTGCTGTTTTCAAAAACAGGGAAGAAAAGCCCGTTGATTCCGTTTTACCCGAAAAAGCATAAGACAATATGAGGACCAAGCTGTCTCAATTTGATTTTACACTACCACCCGAACTTATCGCCAAATACCCGGCGGACAATCGCCACGATTCCAGATTGATGGTCATTCACCGGGACTCAGGTAAAATCGAACACCGGACGTTCAAAGACATCCTCGAGTACTTTGACGAGGGCGATGCCATGATTTTCAACAATACTAAAGTATTCCCCGCCCGCTTGTATGGTAAGAAGGAAAAAACCGGGGCGGACATTGAAGTCTTCCTCCTGCGTGAACTCAATAGCGAATCCCGCCTCTGGGACGTATTGGTTGACCCTGCGCGCAAGATCCGTGTGGGCAACAAGCTCTACTTTAGTGACGAGCACGACAACGATGTACTGGTGGCCGAGGTGGTCGACAATACGACCTCCCGCGGCCGGACCATCCGTTTCATCTATGACGATAGTGATGAGAATTTCCAGAAAGACCTGCACCGTCTTGGCACTACGCCCCTGCCTAAAGAAGTAGGCCGCAAAGCTGAAGCCCTGGACCGGGACCGCTATCAGACGCTGTTTGCGAAGGAAATGGGTGCTGTTGCAGCACCTACTGCTGGATTACACTACAGCGACGAGCTACTCAAGCGCCTGGAAATCAAGGGTATTGAATTTGCCGAACTTACGCTCCACATCGGCCTGGGCACTTTCCGTAGTATAGACGTGGAAGACCTCTCAAAGCATAAAATGGATGCGGAGTACTTCAAAATCGGCAACGATGCCGTTGAGACGGTCAATAAAGCTAAATCCGAAGAGCACCGGGTGTGTGCGGTAGGCACAACGAGCATGCGCGCGATAGAATCAGCCGTTTCTGCTGAAAACATGCTCAAGGAAGCCGAAGGGTGGACCAATCTGTTTATTTATCCGCCTTATGAGTTTAGCATTCCGGATGCTATGGTTACCAACTTCCACCTGCCCAAGTCGAGCCTGATGATCATGGTATGTGCCTTTGGCGGGTACGATTTGATTATGGAAGCTTACAAGCAGGCCGTCAAGGAGAAGTACCGTTTCTTTGCCTACGGTGATGCTATGCTCATTATATAGCACAATCGTCAGAAATATTGTGTACATTACTCGCATAACAAAGCGTATCTGAAGGTCATTTAGATACGCTTTGTTCTTATTTATTCCGTACATTTTACAGGAAGTAAGATTTACAGGATCTCTACTCCTGGTTTAAACAGCTAAAGCGCAGTTTTTTCACCGAATGGCTGCGATAACAGATCATATGTTCGACATGCCCCGGATTTTACTCCTTTCATTATTCCTGATTCTGGGAAAAAACCTGACTGCTTCCAACTGTGAGGAGGTTACAATACCCTTTTTTACAGAGCAGGTGCCCATTCAGTATCACCCGGATTTACTACAGATTTCCCGTCCGGAAATGACAGAACATGGGCTGAGGGCTTACTTTCGTCAAATGAGTACTACTGAGTACGATGTATTGATCAGAAGCCTGCAGCGGGCCAGGCGTGCTTTTCGGCTAAATGACTGGCTGTATTACAAACTCGTCAAACAGGTACTGATGCAAATATATGGGCAGCATGAGCCTGTAGACCGTACGCTGAGTGCCTGGTTTATTATGTCTCAGAGCGGGTATGATACCCGGCTGACTTACCTCGAGGAAGAAGCTTACCTCTATGTTTTCACGATGGACGAGGTGTTTGAAGCTCCAATCATTCAGGACCAGGGCCGGTCATTTATCAATCTCACCGAGGTACGGGCGGGCCACACTCAACAGCGGGCACTCTACATGCTGGGGTTTGTCCCTAATCCGGATGGGCATGCCTTTACCTTTACTTTCAGGGACCTGCCCCGGCTGCGCCCCATGCTCAAGCGGCAGAAGGTTAGCTTTTTCTACCAAAATGAATGGCATGCGCTGGAGGTCGAGGTCGATGAGAATATCGCCGCCTACATGGAAGACTACCCCATTGTAGCCGAAACACAATATCTTGAGGTCCCTATGTCGCCCCAGCTTTTGCAGAGCCTGATCCCCCCGTTGCGCGATATGCTCAAAGGCAAAAATGAGTGGCAGACCGCCGAGATCCTGGCGGCATTCACCCGATCCGCTTTTGAATACCAAGAAGACAAAGCCTACTTTGGCTACAGTAAGCCTATGGTGGCAGAAGAAGTCTTCATTCACCCTTTTTCTGATTGTGAAGACCGGACCGCGCTATTTTTCCAACTGGCAAAAATATTACTGCCCCTCCCTACCCTGGTGGTCGCCTACCCGGACCACCTTACCCTGGCAATGGCCTTACCCCCGGCACCGGGTAGTACTATACCCTATGAAGGCCGCAATTACTATTTCACAGACCCTACTGGCCCGGTACGGGACCACAAGGTAGGGCTGGTACCCAAGGGATATGAACAAAAACCATTTACGGTCCTTAAACACTATCCCATGTCCGGCGTTAAGCAAAAGAAATAAGGACTTTTCCGGCCGTATTTAAAAAGCGTAATAAATATTTGGATAATACGTTAGGTTTTTTACTTTTGCCGAAAGTAGGCGAGGAAACCGATGGCAGTAACTGTGTTGCAAAACGAACTGCCTGATGTGCCTTAATTTTTCGCTTACAATTTGCTTAGTTGCGGCTTTTTACCGTTTATAAATTTCCTATCGGTCTGTTTTTGGGTTCTTCCTGTTCCAATGGTTAATCGGGACCCCTAATAAAAGGCCGGCTAACAACAAATTTTGCCAACCTATGTATTGGACACTTGAACTTGCTCACCATCTGGAAGACGCACCATGGCCAGCTACTCGCGATGAGCTGATCGACTACGCGATTCGCTCCGGAGCGCCTTTGGAAGTGATCGAAAACCTTCAGCAAATGGAGGATGAAGGTGAAGTGTACGAAGGAATGGAGGAAATCTGGCCGGATTATCCGCGCAAGGATGATTTTCTCTTTAACGAAGACGAATACTAAGCTCTGTGCTTATGGCTTTGCTATTTTGAGCCCTCTGCCCCTCAAAAAAGTTAGTCACAAATAGAATAAAAGGTTTTGAGTAGCTTGTCATTACTCAAAACCTTTTTTATTTTGGACGTTCAACGCGTAGCCGACCTGTTTACCCCTCCCGAATAGTGCAATTTGAACCTGTAATAATTGGCATTAGTCAAAAAATGCCCTATTTTGAATGTCACAAATTATGCACACTGGCCACATCGCTAATGGCCTTAACCAATCTAGTAGATGAAAAACTTACTCGAAATAGCTCATGTCGTTACGAAGCGAAAAGTACGTAAAATCGAGATTTTTGATGACCATTCCCTGCGTAACAACAAGAGCAAATTCAATCAGTTTTATGAGGCCTTACGAGATAATAAATTCAAAAACGACCGGGAAGCCGCCAACACCCTTTATAAATGCAGCCCTACGGACCCTAAGTACCGGCAGCTTAAGTCTCGTTTCAGGAAGCGCTTATTGAATACGCTCTTCTTTCTGGATATTAATATGCCTAAGGCTGCCAATTATGACCGGGCTTACTATTCATGCCATAAAGATTGGACCCTTGTCAAAACGCTGATCTGGTATAATGCCCCCAACTCAGCCGCGCAGCTCGCCCGCCAAATCCTGACCACCTCCCTGAAATTCAAATTTGCGGACCTCATCATTAACAGTTCCCGCATTTTGAGAGATTATGCAGCTCAGCAGGACAATGAGCGGGATTATGAGGAATACGACAACTACATCAAGGAATATAATGACATCCTGGGAGCCGAAATCCGCTCAGAAGAACTCCTGCAGCGGGTTGTCATGAATTACTATAAGCCCTTGTCGAAAACACAGGAACTGACCGAAAACATCGAAGATTACTGTGAAGCCCTCGTGAGCTTGTCCGAGCAGTATGACTCGCCCGTCATCTTCTACAATATGTACCTGGTTTGGATTTTTGCCTACGAAATGCAACAGGACTTTGAGTCTATGCTTGAGGTCTGTGAGCAGGGCGAGCAGTTTGTCCGGAAAAATGCGGTCTATAAACAGCACAAAAAGACGGTGACCTTTCAAACGAAGAAGATGTCTGCCTACCTCCACCTTCGCAACTATCGCGATGGAAGGGCAACGGCCGAACAATGCCTGAAGGAGCTCAAAGCCGGAAGTGAAGACTGGTTCAACTTTATGGACTATTACTTCCTCTTAACCATGCATGTCAATAACCCGCTGCAGAGCGTGGCCATTTTCAAATTGGTGTACAACAACTCTAAACTGCGCAAACAGGACAGTGAGACCGTCGAAAAGTGGAACATCTACGAAGGGTATATCGAGTACCTGATACAGGTGGAGGGGAAAGAGAATCCGGTTCTTCAAAAACAGCGAAATAAACAGTTTCTGCCCTCTAAAATCATTGGCAAATCCGCTTTATACAACAAAGAGCAGCGAATCTTTGCGGTCCACGTGCTTATCCTTCAGATTCTCTTCCTCCTGGAAGAACGCAAATTCAATGAAGTAATGGAGCGGATCGACCAGCTCAAAAAGTACGCCAACCGGCAACTGCGACGGGAAGAATATCACCGCCCGGTACAGTTTATACGGCTGTTGCAGCAATATGCCAAGTCTGATTTCCAACCTGCCGAAGTCACCGGGACAGAGCGGTACCTGAAGCAGCTGAAAAGCGTCCCGTTTTTTTACAGAGGGGGCAATGCAGAATTGGAAATCATTCCCTACGAATTGCTCTGGGAACGCATTCAGCAGTATGTCCGCTAACTATCCTTCTCTAGGGCATGTTCAAGGTAAAGTGGTTCTGTTGAACAGGTAGTACCCTCCCTAATCTCTGTCGGGCCGCGACCATAGAGACCAAAGGCTCTTGCCCTGACGCTAAAAACAAAGGCGGGAAGCACCGGATCAGATGTGGTTTTGAAAAAGTCGGTAGCAGTTCATTATCTTTACTGCCCGGAAAAACCAGGCCTACGTGAAAAAAATCATCATAGCCATTGACGGCTACTCTTCCTGCGGAAAAAGCACCCTTGCCAAATCTCTCGCCAGTCACCTTGGCTACACCTATATCGACTCAGGGGCGATGTACCGGGCTGTAACCTTATTCTTGCTGGAACACGGTATAAAAGTCGAAGACCAGAATCGGGTACAGGCAGCGCTGCGGGATATAAATATCCGCTTTGCAGCCAACAATCATACCCTGCTCAATGGCAGGGATGTAGAAAGTGAAATCCGGCAAATGGCTGTCTCTAACTACGTTAGTGAAGTAGCAGCTGTTCCGGAAGTCCGCCGGGCGATGGTCCGTCAGCAACAGCAAATGGGGGAAGAACGGGGCATCGTTATGGACGGTAGGGATATCGGAACGGTGGTCTTCCCAAAAGCGGAGCTTAAAATTTTTCTTACAGCAGACCCGGAGATCAGGGCGCGCAGAAGGTACGACGAACTTGCTCAGAAGGGGCAGGAAGCGACACTCGAGGCAGTACAGGCAAATCTGACGCACCGAGATCATATTGACTCTACCCGCGAAGACAGCCCCCTGCGACAGGCTGCAGATGCTGTCATTATTGATAATACCTTACTCAACCGGGAGGAACAACTGGAGCGGGCAATTTTCCTGGCCCGGCAGGCCGGTGCCTGAAATCAAAAAGCGTGAGCTGCCTAAAGGGGCAACTCACGCTTTTATTTCCGGTTTGATGACCTTTTAGAGGTCCTTGACCGAGTTGCGGTCTACCAAAATATCTTTAAGTTCTTTCAGAAATTCATATTGGTGGGGCATCACCTTTTTTACGGCCTCTTTCAGGGCAAAATAAGTACCTTTTTCCATGCTCTTGATCTTATCTTTAAGGTACTGCGCATCTTCGGAAAGCATCGACTTCAGCGAAGGGATTTCATGCCAATCGCCCTCTACTGCTATCGCATTTTCCAAATCGCCACTGTCCTGCGCCACCGGGTCTAACTCGATAAGACGGTCATCCTCGATGAAGGTACGGGACTTATCATTGTCCATTGCGCCCTGTGGCAGGTCCCATTTAGTACCCTTTTCATCAGCATTGACCAAAAAGATCTCAAGCCCCTGCTCCCGAAACCTGTATATGATAAGGTTAGCTTTCTTCCGTAACTTCATAGTACATTAAATTGACCTGTGGAATTCAGTTCCCAAACAGGTGTACCTGTAAATGGTTCATCAAAGCTAGACGAATGGATGGGAAACCAAAAACGATTTTCAGGTTTTTTTACGATCTCAACGTCCGGTGCACCAATTCCAGGGTTGCCAGAGCGAGAAATACATCTTTTTCCTCTTCGGCCAGATCATTCGGCACAAATTGGA
Organism: uncultured Phaeodactylibacter sp.; assembly: GCA_913057245.1. Lineage (GTDB taxonomy): Bacteria > Bacteroidota > Bacteroidia > Chitinophagales > Saprospiraceae > Phaeodactylibacter. The sequence goes on along the minus strand of CAJXNH010000023.1, from coordinate 49,810 downwards.
AGGCCCGCTGCCCAAGCGCATCATCTGTTGTTTCTGGTGGGTCTACCAGGCTGCCCAGCTCCCGGTCGGCCGTACGCACCGGCAAAAGGCGATTCGCAGGCTGCCCAAGTTTGGCTACCGGCTTACTGCCATTAGGGCTGTAGAGCGTGCCATCCTCTTTAAGTGTCCCAAGCTGACGCTGACCAGCGGCGATCCGAACCCCATTTTTGTCTTTGATGTAGGAGTAAGATTTTTCTCCTGTCTCTGCGTAAAGAATGGCTTTCTGCCCCGGCCCGGAGTACTCCTTGTAGGCATAGGCCAGTATCGGTTCGTGGTAAATGGTTGTAAATACGCCCTTTGCTGTTTTTCCAAAACGCTTCCGTACAGAGCGCTGTACCTGATTGAAGGAAAACGCATCGAGTTCCTCCGAAGAGACCGGTACCAAATCCGGCTTCCACTCCTGCATCTCTTCTTTTAGCTGTTGCATGTCCTGAAACAGGCGTTTGTCGCCCGGCATAAAGTTCCTGAGCCCCCGTGCCAGAAGGACGGCTCCGGTCAGTGTGACCAATAACGTAATTAATGCAAATAAACCCATTCGTTTATAATTGGTAAAGCGTTGAAATTAATGGCCTGCCCTGAAGTTAAAGCGGCGCTGCCTGGCGCTCACTGTATCCCGGACTACCATCAGGCTTTGGTGCAAAGCTAAGGTATCTGCAGGCGTTAACACAGTAAATGTGGTATCAAGTATGGATTCCAACTCCTGCTGCACTTTTTCCCTTGCCTCCCAATACAAAACAGCTGGTTCAGTCATATCGTTGATAAGGCGTGCTTTGAGCTGGTCGATTTCTGGTCCGGCTATATCCCTGTATGGACTCATTTGATCTAACTGGCTCAAAAAAGAAGTGTGTATGCCTTTGCCGAGCAGGCTGAAAACGCTCCTGTCGTCTACCTCCAGCTTCCAGGCCGGGTACAAATAGCCGATACTGTCTACCGGATAGGCCGAGTAATAAAGCTCCAGCAACGCATCATCAGCAGCGCTGCCCGAGCGGCGGGCCGCCGTTTCAAACGTTTTGTAATCAACATAAAATTGCCAGCTATTTGCTGCTTCAACCCAGGAAACGGTTAGCGCAGGGAGGAGGCTGGCAACTTCCGATGCCATCTCAGGCGGTTGCAACTGCATCACTATGGTGAGCTGCTCACACAATTGATGCGCCAGCCTTATGGTTTGCACGACCGTGGCTGCACTTGCCATTTCATTAAATGCCTGAGCATATTCACTGGCTTCCCGGGCAAGCACTTTGCCAACCAACGCTTTCAGCCGGAGCCCTTCCGGCACCTCTCCCGTGACGACTGCTGCGTGCACCCATCCTTCGGCACCTGCTTGCGTACGTACCAACAGCCAGGGCTGGTAAAAAGTCTTTTCCCCAATTGTAAGACGGGTGACCTGTTCGCTTACCGGCCCCAGCAATTCAAGCGGGTCGCCTTTTTGAAGATTGCTCAGCCCACGGCTTTCCACATCCGGAGCCTCACGGATTTGAAAAAGCGGCACGCTCAACTTCACTATCGGATACGCAGAGCCGCTTTTACGGAAACCCTTGACAGCTGGGGTATTTTCTTCCTCTGATGCTTCCGAAACCGTATTTTCTCCGCAACTCAAGATCAGCATACTGCATATAGCGGATAATACCAAAAGCCCTCTTTTCATCAATCCCAATTGAAAAAACGCCCACTCCAGACGATTGCCTGAAATGGGCGCTGCTATTTTTATATCGAGTAAACGCACTATCCCAGATAAGACTTCAGTGCATTGCGGTTATAAGATTTACGCAGGCGGCGGATGGCCCGCTCTTTGATTTGCCGAACCCGCTCCCGGGTCAAACCATAGAGGTCACCGATTTCTTCCAGGGTAAGCGACTTTTGACCGTTGAGCCCGTAGTAGGAAGACAGCACCTCCACTTCGCGGGGCGACAGGATAGACAACCCCTGCTGTACTTCGTCTTTGAGCGACTGATCCATCAGAGAGCCATCAGGGCTGGCACCTTCTTCGTCTACGGAAATGACATCAAGCATAGTACTGTCGCCGTCTTCTCCGCTCATCGGAGCATCAACGGAAACATGCCGTCCGTTACCCTTTAGCATATTGGAAATTTCCTTTGGCGTCATCCCCAGCAGCTCAGCCAGTTCTTCGTGCGTAGGCTCCCGTTCGAATTCCTGCACAAATGACAGGAACGCTTCATTAACCTTATTATAGGACCCTACCTTATTGAGGGGCAGGCGCACGATACGGGAGTACTCCACAATAGCTTGAAGAATAGATTGCCGAATCCACCAAACGGCATAAGAGATGAACTTAAATCCTTTGGTTTCGTCAAACCGGCGGGCTGCTTTCATCAGCCCCACATTCCCTTCGTTGATCAAGTCGCTCAGGGACAGCCCCTGATTCTGATATTGCTTGGCTACGGAGACCACGAAACGCAGGTTGGAACGAGTCAGCTTGTCGAGTGCTTCCTGATCGCCCTGCCGGATGCGTCGGGCCAGTTCAGCTTCTTCCTCCGGAGCAAGCATTGGAATTTTACCAATATCATTCAAATACTTGTCCAGGGCAAGGCTTTCCCTGGCCGTGATTTTATTTGTAATTTTCAACTGACGCATAAGCAAGGTAATTTTAGGGTTAGCTATTCCACACTGTAAATTTACGCTAAACAGGCAGAAAAGTTGCCCCTTTTATGGAAACTTGACTTTTTAGTAAAAAGGCATTAAATGCGCCTTTTCCATCTAAAATACAACTATTATCTAAAAATAGTTCCGTGGTTGAGGTTCGCTGCCGTACACTATATGGCAATTTTGCCGGATTCTTTAAGGCTTCAAAGCTGTTAAGCCCTTGTTTTTATACATTCTGCCCCTTTTCATTTTTGTCTCCGGCCCAACAAAAAAGCCGGGCTCCACAGCATTGCAGAAGCCCAGCTAATCTATTATTTCACAAATGTCGTATTAGTCGCGATGGCGGCGGTTCCCACCTCCACGGTTGTCATCGCGCCCGCGACCGTTATCACGGTCTCCGCCACCTTCCGGCCTTGGGAGCAGTGCTTTCCGGGACAGACGTAACTTACCAGTCTTTTTGTCTACACCTATAAGCTTCACGCGTACCTCATCGCCTTCCTGGAAGAAATCCTCGACGCGCTCAACGCGGGCGTGGTCAATCTCCGAAACATGCAGCAGGCCGCTCTTGCCCATGAAGTCTACAAAGACACCATAAGGCATAACTGTTTTCACTACCGCATCGTAGGTGTCGCCTACAGATGGTGTAAATGTGATGCGGCGAATACGCGCCAGGGCAGCGTCAATCGACTCTTTGTTTTCACTGGCAATGCTGACCACACCTTCGTCCCCAACTTCTTCAATGTTGATGTTGGTGCCGGTCTCTGCCTGAATTTCCTGAATCACCTTACCACCCGGGCCAATCACGGCGCCAATAAAGCTCTTATCAATAATGATCTCAACGATGCGCGGTGCATGCGGCTTGAGGTCTTCGCGTGGTGCTTCGAGGGCTTTCTTCATCTCATTAAGGATGTGAATCCGTCCCTCGCGCGCCTGATTCAGCGCTTTCTCCAGCTCTTCATACGGCAGGCCGTCAATTTTGATATCCATCTGGCAAGCCGTGATCCCATTTTCGGTACCCGTCACTTTGAAGTCCATATCGCCCAGTGCATCCTCGTCGCCCAGGATGTCGGACAGGATAGCTGTCCTTTTGCCATCGGAAATCATACCCATCGCAATACCGGAAACCGGTGCCTTGATTTGGATACCGCCGTCCATCAGGGCCAGCGCACCTGCACAGACTGTTGCCATGGAAGAGGAGCCATTGGACTCCAGAATATCAGAAACAATACGGATGGTATAAGGCATTTCCTCGGGCATCACTTTCTTCAGGGAGCGGGCAGCCAGGTTGGCGTGCCCCACCTCGCGGCGGCCAGGGCCACGCATAGGCTTGATTTCCCCTACGGAGAATGCCGGGAAGTTATAGTGCAGGATGAAATTAGAGAAGCTGTGGTCCATTGCAGTGTCCACCATCAGCTCGTCCTGCTTGGTACCCAGGGTCAGGGAGGTCAGTGACTGCGTTTCGCCACGGGTAAACACCGCTGAACCGTGAGCGGAAGGCAAGTAGTCTACCTCGCACCAAATGTCGCGGATTTCGTCAAACTTACGGCCATCGAGACGGCGGCTTTCAGCCAGCACCATTTCGCGGATGACTTCTTTTTTGAACTTATCATAGTAGCTTTTGATGTCATCGCCATGCTCTTCCATGAATTCCTCTCCCTTCTCTTCGGTCAGTTTTTCCACTAACTCCTCGATGATGGCTTTGAAGCCCTCCTTGCGGGCCACTTTATCCAGTGCACCAGCCGCTACTTCATGAATTTTATCACGGGTGTTGCTTTCAACAACTTCCTTTACGGTATCCTCCACTACAGGTGGTACAAATTCCCGCTTAACAGTGGCTTTCTCCCCCACTTTTTCAGCGAGTTCCAACTGTGCTTTACACTGCACCTTGATCGCTTCGTGACCAATCTTGATGGCCTCAATGAGGGCACTTTCAGGTACTTCGTTAGCTTCGCCTTCCACCATCATTACGTTATCGATGGTTGCCGCAACAATGATGTCCAGATCTGCATTTTCGAGGTCAGAGCGGAAAGGGTTAACGACAAAGCGATCATTGATACGTGCCACCCGTACTTCGGAAATCGGCCCGGCGAAAGGAATGTCAGATACGGCCAGCGCGGAAGAAGCTGCCAGGGCCGCAAACGCATCAGGCAATACTTCCTGTTCGCCGGAGATAAGGTTTATAATGACCTGTGTATCGTTCATGTAGCCATCCGGGAAGAGCGGACGGATCGCCCGGTCAACCAAACGCGAAATCAGTACTTCGTAATCAGATAGCTTAGCTTCCCGGCGGAAGAAGTTGCCGGGGATACGGCCTGCAGAGGCGTACTTTTCCTGATAATCGACGGATAGCGGGAAGAAAGGCTGTCCCTCCCGGGCTTCTTTGGCAGAAACCACGGAACAAAAAAGCATCGTGTCTCCGACACGGATCACAACCGAGCCATCAGCCTGAGTCGCCAACTTACCGGTTTCAATAGTTACGGTCCGTCCATCAGGTAGGTCAAAGGACGTGGTAATAGGAGTTTGTAATCCCATCTTAAATTTGATTGGTTTAACTTCTAATAATCATTTTGCGTAAGCATCACAACGAAATGCAAGGGGACCGGTCCGAGGTAAAAAAACCTCATGAGAAACCGTCTTCAGCAATTGAGGGAGGAATAAGGGTTGTGAGATGGTATCGTGACCTTCATTTTCCTTCGTTAGCCGGGTTTTTTGCTAGTGGATTGATTCGAAAGTGCTTGATTGCTGCCGGATGGATAACGTTCTTATCCTTGTATTCCGAAGCAACCACCGGTTAAACCGGACTTGCCGCACTAGTGGTCTTGCTCCCGTTAGTTTGTCTTAGCTTCTTTTATCGGAGGCGAATATACACAATTTTGCTACGATTTTCTGCGCAGTTATACAAATTCTTGGGTAGAAAGGTATAAAATGCAGACAGGGGCGCTCCTTTGTAAGGAACGCCCCTGCCATATACACCGACTAAAAGCCGGACTATTTACGGATATTCAGCTTCTCAATGAGTGCCCGGTATCCATCCAGGTTTTTCTTAGCCAGATAGCCCAGCAGACGCTTACGCTTACCTACCAGCGTCAATAGCGCGCGGCGGGAAGAGTGGTCCTTTGGGTTGTCGTTCAGGTGCTTGGAAAGCTCCTTGATCCGGTAAGTGAACAATGCCACCTGTGCTTCTGTGGAGCCGGTGTTTTTCTCAGAACCGCCGAATTCATTGAAGATTTCGGCTTTCTTTTCTTTCGTTAAGTATTCTGCCATGATAATTTTTTAACCGTTAGTGATTGTATAAATCAGTTACAGCAGCGCAAAGATACGCGAATTGCCGGAATTTGCAAGGCAACAGCTTAATTCTCCGCTTTGAACTTCTTCATGGCTTCATTTAGGCGGGGCACCACGTCAAACAGATCCCCAACCACACCGTAGTCAGCAGCTTTAAAGAATGGTGCTTCCGGGTCTTTGTTGATCACCACAATGGTCTTGGAGCTGTTTACCCCTGCCAGGTGCTGAATCGCGCCGGAAATACCAATGGCGAAGTAGAGGTTGGGGCGGATGGCAACACCCGTTTGCCCGACGTGCTCATGGTGTGGGCGCCAGTCTGCATCCGCTACCGGGCGGGAACAAGCCGTTGTTGCGCCCATCGTTTCTGCCAGTTCTTCAATGATGCCCCAATTCTCCGGCCCTTTCATCCCACGGCCAGCAGAGACAACGAGCTCGGCTTCGGGCAGTGGCGTACGGCCTTCCATACGCTTCACTTCCTTTACCGTGACCTGTGCAGCCGGCACTTCCACGTCCAGTGTTTCCACACTTGCCGCCTGCCCTACTTCCTGTGGCTGAAGGGAGTTGCCCATGAGGGAAAGGACTTTATTGTCGGACTTCACTTCGTAATCCGCGAAAGCCTTACCGGAAAAAACAGGTTTACGTACCTTGAAAGTGCCGCCTTCCAAAGTGGGAACGGCATTGACTGCAGGCACAGAACCGGCATTCATGCGTACGGCCAGGCGCCCGAGCAACGACTTACCAGTAGAAGTATGCCCTACGATGACCACATTCGCACCTGCCTTTTCCGCAGCCGCAGCGATCACCTTGGTGTAAGCCTGACTGTCGAAAGTATCCAGTGCTGTATCGTTGATATGATAAACCTCAGAGGCACCATACTTACCTAATTCCTCAGCACCTTCCGCTGTGCCCAGCACCAGAGCTGCACATTCCGTGCCCAATGCCTGAGCCGTTTGGTGGCCGTAGTAAGTTAGTTCGTAGGCTGCCTTTTTGAATTGTCCTTTTTGGGTTTCCGCTAATACTAAAACCATAATATATATTGACTTTGAGAGGGTTCTGAAATAGCGCGATTATATCGCTTTGGCTTCTTCGTGCAGGAGGCGGACCAGTTCGTCCATGTTCTCCGGGTCGACCAGCTTGACGTCGCCTTTTTCCGGTGGCAGCTCGTAATGCACGGCTACGGAAAGGTCTTCGGCATCCACCGCCGGCTCCACTTTCAGGGGCTTCCGCTTGGCCATCATGATGCCGCGCATGTTGGGAATGCGCTGCTCCGCCAGGCCCTTCGCCGCAGAAACAACGAATGGCGCTTTGACCTCTACAACTTCGTTACCGCCCTCAATATCACGCGTAACCGTTGCTGTATCGCCGTCCATATCCATATGAGAAGCATAGGAAATGAAAGGCACATCAAGCAATTCTGCTACCATGGCACCAACCTCAGAGCCATTATAGTCAATGGTTTCCTTACCCAGGAAGACCACGTCGAAGGCTTCCTTTTTGGCGTAAGCCGCAATCTGTTTGGCGACGAAGAGCGCACTGGACGGCTCCGCATCCACCCTTACCGCCTCATCGGCACCAATCGCCAGGCCTTTGCGGATGACCGTATCGTTGGCAGCCGGGCCAACGTTGATGATCGTAACGCTACCGCCGTTTGCTTCTTTCAGTTCGAGTGCACGAACCAGCGCATACCATTCATCATAAGGATTCATGATGAACTGTACGCCTGAAGTATCAAATTGAGTGTTGCCCTCCGTAAAAGCAATCTTGGCTGTGGTTTCCGGAGTCTTACTGACACAAACCAATAATTTCATGAATGGGTATTTTTGTGGTTTCTTTGGCTAGGGTTAGGCTTTTTGAGCCTAAAAGCCGCTTGATTCGCTAAAATTTCTGATTCGTGCAAATATACTTACTTTTATCAACTCCCGAAAGCAACTTAGCGAATTTTCGCTAGGGTTTGACATTTCACTGAAACAGAGTTGTAAACCAATAACAATCAAACCATTAAATATAAAGACATGGATAATACCAGACTCAGGCAACTTCAGTCGCTACTCGAGGAAGACCCCGGCAGCTCGTTTATTCAGTTTGCTATTGCCAAAGAATACGAGAAGTATGCGCAGTGGCCGGAAGCAAGAATGGCTTACGAGGCCCTCGTCCAAAACGCCCCCGACTACGTGGGCACGTACTACCACCTGGGCAAGCTCTACGAAAAACTGGACCGGCCCGCCGACGCCTTTCAGACCTATAAAACAGGTATGGAAGCCGCCAAATGGGCCGGTGACCAACATGCCCTGAGCGAACTGGCAGGCGCCAAACTCGCTTTGGGCGATGAGGAAGACTTTGAATAGTTATCGCTGGATGATCAGTTTTTGCATGCTCAGCATAGCGCCGTCCCTGCTCCGCCATCCCACGGTGTAAAGGCCGGCTGTATACTGGCCTATAGATAAGCTGACCTCTCGGTCGCCCGGTTGCACCTGCACAACCTTTAGCAATTGACCGGTAGCACTGAGTAATTCAATTTGCCCCTCTGCCGGTATGCCTGCAGGAAAGGCTATTGTAGCCGTCTCCTGAGCCGGGTTGGGGAACACCTTCAGCGCTGCGGCAACATCCGCTTCTGCTGTATTGGTCATGATCGGTACCCCGTAGCATATTTCAACAGACCACCGCGCCAGCGAACCATTCTGCCCGGTTTTGAACATCACCAGGCGCCACGCCCCCGCTGCAGAGGCACCATTATAAACCGATAACGGCTCTGCCGGACGGTAAGGCCCCCCAATTGGCGGGCAGGGCACTTCATTGTTGGCCGCATCATCAATTGAAAAATTGAAAAGGAAACCATTCTCACAGTCGTTGTTGACAAACACGTCCTGCAAATCGCCGTTCGGGCCACGCAGGCGGAAGTCTATACGATCGAGCGGGCTGTAATTGCCTGCTATTTCAACAATATTGACATCCCGAACCGGCGCATCGGCTTCCACCTCGATCAGCGAGGTCACAAAGGGGCCGGGAGCACCCAGATCAATCGGCACATCCGTAGCTTCAAAGATTTCACAACGCAGTCCTTCTGTTTCAAAGGACTGAAGGGTAAAGCTGCCTGCCCCACAGGCTGAGTTCCGCCCCCTGACGCGCCAGAACAAAGTGGTGCTGTCCGGTAATGGGTTCGTCACCGTTAAGAAGGTATCTTCAATGCTCTCAGCTGTAAGTAAGATATCTGCGAAGTCCCCATCAGCCGCCACTTCTACATCATAGGCAGAAGCATCAGGGTTCGATGCCCAGGATAAGGTGGGCGTGACCGGGGTATTGCTATTCCCCTCCTGCGGTGCCAGCAGTGTTATAGCGCCGGGTGCCTGGGCAGCGTAGGCGATCTCCAGCTCCAGTGTATCTGCAACTGATCCGCTACGCCCAATCAACTGAAAGGGATAAGTGCCAGTGGTCAGACCGGTGGCCGTAGTGACTTCCACACTGATTTCAGCTGGCAGGGTAACCGGATCAATAACAGCAACGGAAAATGGGGCAGGCAGCCCTTCCGCTTCCCATTCCACCGCTGTTGCCAGCCCCAGTATCGGCTGTGCCTGTACGGTATAGATTGCAGTTTCGCCAGCACATACTTCAGCTCTGGCATTCTCCGTACCCAAAGCCAGCCCGGGCGCAGTGACCGCTTCAATTGTAATATTCGCGTTGTTAATATCAAAAAAGACGTTATTCGCGGCTTTGATTTTATATCGGAAAGCTGTTCCGGAAAGCGTATCCGGCACGGTAATCAGTGCGGCACCATCATTGGGCACGCCTGCTGCGAGCTGATAGGGATAGGTAAACCCGCCGTCTGCGGAAAGGAAGATGTCCACCTCCGTTGCGGCCACGGGAGGCAGATTGGTGTTGGCTACGTCCCATTCCACGGTTTGCAGGCTGCCTGCCGCCCAGGTATCAGGCGTGTTTTGCGTGAGTACGCGGAACGGCCCTGCCTGCTCTGTCACATTGAAAGTGCGGTCATCAAAACTGATCCCGGTACCAAATCCATGATTGTCCCGCACCGTCAGCCGGAACCGGAGCCCCCGGTTGTAGTCCGGCAGGTATTCGCCAATTGTGGTGGTATTGGCGACCAGGTCCTGCAGGCGTGGGAATACCCGCGTGGAGTCTGTGGTGGGCTCAAAGGAACGGAAGATGGGTGAGTTGCCTTCCGGGCTGTTGGGTGGAGCGGAGGGCCCCAGATCAAACTGCTCCCAGCAGTAGGTCAGGGAGTCGCCTTCCAGGTCTGTTGCGGTACCTGTAAGCTCAAAGGGCGTGGAAACGGGCAGAAACAGCCCGTTCTCTCCGGCTTCCACTACTGGCGGAGTATTGCCGGTGGGTATAATCGTGGCACAAGTATTGCCGCCGCCAAAGATGGTATGATCGATCATCTCCTCCTGACTGATGGCATGGAAGTAGGGGTCGCTGTTGTTCTGCAAATCTGGTGGGCAAATCCCTGCATACCCCATGATAGTGGAGGCACTGCCGGGTTCCATGGCTGCGGAGGACACCCGGTTACAGTTGTTGTTTTGGGTATGGTTGCCTCCAAATTGGTGCCCCAGCTCATGGGCTACATAGTCTATATCGAAGGGGTCACCTACCGGTACGGATTGGGAGGTGAAGCCCCGGGCCTTATCTTCATCATCACAAACCGAGCGCAGGGAGGCTACTCCTCCCCCACCAGCCCGATGGAAAACATGGCCCACATCATAGCTGGCATTACCGATTGTCGTATCCAGATTGGTCTGATTCTGCCCCAGGTGGGCACCACTACCGCCTGAATAAGGATCGCTGCCACTATTCGTGTAAACGATAAGGTGGTTGCTGTCGATCAGGATCATCCGGGAGGAAATATCGGTCTCGTATACGCCATTGACCCGGTTCATGGTGGTGACAATCGCCGCCATGGCATCCGTCACTGTGCCGCCGTGAAACTGGGTGTATTCCCCTGTGGCAGCTACTGCTAAACGGTAGGTCCGCAGTTCCTCCCCTACGAAAGCACTGCTTCCGCCAGTATTTCCGGCAATGGGTTCTGCATGATCCACCTCACAGTTGAAAGTCTCTCCTGATGTAAAATCCCGGCGGAAATACACCTGATGCGCACTGTGCTCGTAGTTATAGTAAAATGGGTCTATATAATAGGTATCGCTGCCCTTTAGCACCATCGCATGGAAGCCCTTATGGGTGTAATCAATGCGGGCGAGCGCATGCCCGTCGTCCAGGCTTTTACCCAGGAATGTCTGCATACCCGGGAACTGCCGGGCCAGGCCAGGCGCCATGATGGGCGAGTTGACCAGCCGGAACTGCTCGGCACCCCCATCGGGCGTGGGCAGGGTGAAAATGAAATCCGATTGAGCGGCGGTAGTGCTGCCTTCTATCGGGGCAGCTTCAAGCACCTCCTGCAAGGTGGCTTTATCGATATCGACAATCCGCGCTACCTCCGGTTCAATCAGGCGCTGTGCCCAGCCAATCGCGGGCGGTGTGGTATCTTTCCAGTAATTGCGTTGCTGCGCCAGACCGGCGGTAAGCCCACTCAGCCACAGCACCATTAACAGGGTCGTCCTCTTCATGCTAATTCAGTTGTTTTTTGCGAATGTAAAGGATAGCCCCCGTCAAAAGGTTTAGAGATCACCGGAATGTCTGGCACCCTACAGAATCAAAACCACTTCAGCGTTAGGTCGATGAGACGCTGCTTGAAATCAGTGTAAGGCGGCATCAGTACTTCCAGCGCACCGGGCAAATGCTGCCGGTAAATGGCCCGGGCGTTAGAGAAGGCTTCGAAACCATACCAGCCATGGCTTTTGCCAATACCGCTGTTGTTGGAGCCGCCGAAGGGCAGGTTGGGCTGCATGAAATGGACATCGTTGTTGTTGATGCAGGTGCCGCCTGCCCGGGTTTCCTGAAGAATACGTTTAATATTTTGCTCATTCTTGCTGTAAATGTAGAGCGCCAAAGGCTTTTCCTTTTCGTTGATGACCTGCAGGGGCTCAGATAAATCCCGGAAAGTGCGAATGGGCAGCACCGGGCCAAAGATTTCCTCTTGCATCAGGGCGGCATCATCCGAAACGTTGCTGACCAGGGTGGGCTCGATAAAGTCTGTTTCCGGGTCCTGCCGGCCGCCGATTTCCACCACCGCGCCCCGCTCCTCTGCGTCCTTCAGGTAGCCTGCCACGCGCTCAAAGTGCTTTCCGTTGACCATACGGTTGTAGGCATCGGATTGGGCGGCATCTTCCCCATACAATGCCTTCAGCTGAACCGCCATCAAACGGACGAACTCCTCCTTCCGGCTTTCGTGTACAAACAGGTAATCCGGGGCAATGCAAATCTGCCCGCTGTTCAAAAATTTGCCCCAGGCGATACGACGTACGGCAGCTTTGAGGTCGGCGGTCTCATCAACGATGGTCGGTGACTTCCCGCCCAGCTCCAGGGTAACCGATGCCAGGTGTTCTGCCGCGGCCCGCATGACGATTTTACCAATTGCCGGAGCACCGGTGAAGAAAATATGGTTGAAAGGCAGTTTCAGCAGCTCGGAAGCCGTCTCCACAGCCCCCTCCACTACCGCTACTTCTTCCGGCGGGAAAACCGCTTCCACAATTTCGCGCACCACAGCCGAAGTATGGGGCGTGTGCTCGGAAGGCTTCACGATAGCCGTATTCCCGGCCGCAATAGCCGAGACCAATGGGCCAATAGCCAGCTGTAGCGGAAAATTCCAGGGCGCAATGATCAGGCAAACGCCTTTGGGCTCATACTGCACCCAGGAAGAACTGCCGAGAAATGGCAGGGGCGTCCCTACGGAGTGCCGGCTCATCCACTTCCGGAGGTGGCGGGCGGTGTGCTTGATTTCGGTGGTAATGGCATAGATTTCGGTCAGGTCAGCCTCGGCAGCCGGCTTCTTGAAATCGGCGTACACGGCATCGCGAATGGCCTGCCTGCGCTCCAGAATAGCGGACTTGAGCTTTTGGAGCTTTTGGATGCGCTCACTGGCGGTAGTCCGGGCCACTGCAAACTGATGGGCACGCTGCTTTTCGAATAAGGACTTGATTTCCTGCCGGTTGGGGGCGGTAGTGATTTGGGTGGTCATTTTCTGATGGTTAGGTCAAGAACGACAATAATAGGTATTTTTTTCATAGACTTGCAAGCTGAAAATTTCTGCATACAAACTAACCAGATAATGAATTTACGACTGATATTGTTGTTGCTGCTGACTACCGGCAGCCTTATGGCACAGGAAGAAGACAAGGGCTGGGACGTCAACGCCCCCTCCGGAGCGCACCACGAAAAGGAGCTCACTTTCACTGAAGGGACCTGGATGAACCTTGATGTAAGCCCGGATGGACAAACCATTGCTTTCGATCTCCTGGGAGACATCTACACCATCCCCATTTCAGGTGGCGAGGCGCAACTCCTGCGCGGTGGACTGGCCTGGGAAGTGCAGCCCCGATTCAGCCCGGACGGGAGCCAAATCCTGTTCACCTCTGATGCCGGTGGGGGCGATAACATCTGGGTGATGAGTGCCGATGGCAGCGAAGCCAAACAGCTGACTAAAGAAGACTTTCGCCTGCTAAATAATGCCGTGTGGATGCCTGATGGGCAATACTTCATCGCCCGCAAGCACTTCACCTCTTCGCGTTCACTGGGTGCCGGAGAGATGTGGATGTACCACAAAACCGGCGGCAGTGGTTTTCAGCTAACCGAGCGCAAGAACGATCAGCAGGATGTGAATGAGCCTGCTGTTTCGCCCGATGGCCGCTACGTCTACTACAGTGAGGACATGTACCCGGGCGGCTATTTCCAATACAACAAAGACCCGAACAGCCAGATTTATGTCATCAAGCGGTACGACCGGGAAAAGGGAAAGGAAAAGACCCTCATTTCCGGGCCGGGTGGAGCCTGCCGCCCGCAGGTCTCCCACGATGGCAAAAAGCTCGCCTTCGTGCGCCGTATCCGTACCGAGTCGGTCCTGTTCATCCACGACCTGGCTACCGGGCAGAACTTCCCCCTGTTCAAGGGGCTGAGCAAGGATCAGCAGGAGGCCTGGGCTATTTTTGGCGTGTATACCGGCTATGACTGGACACCAGACGATAAGCATATCGTGATCTGGGGACAGGGCAAAATCTGGAAAGTGGAAGTCGCCACCGGCGAGGCCACTGAAATCCCCTTCAAAGCCACCGCTAAGCATAGGTTCCAGGAAACCGTCCGTTTTAAGAATAATGCCTTTGATGAGCAATTTACCGCCAAGGTCATCCGGCACGCCGTGACTGCCCCGGATGAGCAGTCGCTGGTATTCTCAGCTGTTGGTCACCTCTGGAAGAAAGCACTGCCCGATGGCACCCCCGAGCGCCTGACAGACGCCTCTGACCTTGAGTTTGAGCCCGCCTTTTCACCGGACGGCCAAACACTCGCCTACGTCACCTGGAACGACCAGGAAATGAGCAGCATTCAATTGCTTGACCTGGCAACGGGTAAGCAGACGCAGCTGACCACCGAAAAAGGCATCTACCGCACACCACAGTTCTCCCCCGATGGGCAAACCCTTGTTTTCCGCAAGGATGGCGGGAATTCGCATCAGGGGTATGCTTTTTGCAAGGAACCCGGTATTTACACCCTGCCCGTCAAAGGAGGCGATCCAACGCTGGTCAGCCCTCAGGGGGAATACCCGGTCTTCAGTACTGATGGCAGCCGAATCTTTTATCAGACCGGTGGCTACCTTTTTGGCAGCATCACCAAGGCTTACCACAGCATCAAGCCTGATGGCAGCGACGATAAAAAGCACTTCGACGGCAAATACGCGCAGCGCTTCGTACCCAGCCCCGACAATCAGTGGGTGGCCTGGTCAGAGCTGCACAAAGTGTACATAGCGCCTATGCCGCATACCGGACAGCCGGTTGGGCTGAGTGCCAAAACCAAAGCTGTGCCTGTAGCCCAGGTCGCACGCGATGCCGGCATCAACATCCACTGGTCAAAAGACAGCAAGCGCCTGTACTGGACCCTGGGTGAAGAGCTGTTTAGCGACGACCTCACCGAGCGCTTCAGCTTTCTGAAAGGCAGCCTCGACAGCCTGCCGCCTATGGATACCGTTGGGCTGCGCATTGGGCTGGAGCTGGAAGCCGACCGACCGGAAGGCACCGTGGCCTTTACCAATGCCCGCATCATCACCATGAAAGGCGATGAGGTTATCGAGAAGGGGACGGTCCTCGTGGAGGGGAATCTCATCAAAGCCGTAGGCACGAAGGTCCGGGTGCCAAAATCTGCCAAAGTTATCGATTGCAAGGGCAAGACCATCATGCCTGGCCTGGTGGACGTACACGGGCACCTCGGCGATTTCCGCTACGGGCTTAGCCCACAGCAAAACTGGTATTACTATGCCAATCTTGCGTATGGCGTGACCACAGCACATGACCCCTCCTCCAATTCGGAAATGATTTTCTCCCACAGTGAGATGATAAAGGCAGGGGAAACAGTTGGCCCGCGACTATTCTCTACCGGTACCATATTATATGGTGCAGATGGAGACTTTAAGGCGGTCATTAATAATCTGGACGATGCCCGCTCGGCCATCCGCCGGACCAAGGCATTCGGTGCCTTCTCCGTCAAGAGTTACAATCAGCCCCGGCGCGAACAGCGGCAGCAGGTCATGCAGGCTGCCCGCGAACTTGACATTCTCGTAGTGCCGGAGGGTGGTTCCTTCTTCTACCACAACATGAGCATGGTGGCTGATGGGCACACCGGTGTGGAGCACAACATCCCGGTCGCCCCGCTTTACGACGATGTGGTGCAGTTTTGGTCCCAAACCGAGACCCACAATACCCCTACCCTGATCGTCAACTACGGCAGTGTAAACGGAGAGTACTACTGGTACCAAAAGACCAATGTATGGGAAAAGGACCGCCTGCTCACCTTCACGCCCCGAGCAGTGGTAGATGCCCGGGCCCGCCACCGGACGATGATCCCCGATGAGGAGTACGAAAATGGGCATATCCTGACTTCCAAGTCCCTGAAAAAGCTTCAGGATAATGGGGTCAACATCAACCTCGGTGCTCATGGGCAGTTGCAGGGGCTCGGTGCCCATTGGGAACTCTGGATGCTGGAACAGGGCGGCATGAGCAACCATCAGGCCCTGCGGTGCGCCACTATGAACGGTGCCAAATACCTGGGGATGGACCATCAGATTGGATCCCTGGAAGCCGGCAAGCTGGCTGACCTGATCGTACTGGATGAAAACCCGCTGGAAAACATCCGGAATTCTGAGTCTGTCCGCTACACGATGGTGAACGGGCGGCTGTATGATGCGGCGACGATGAACGAGACCGGCAACTACGACCGGAAGCGTAAGCCATTTTACTTTGAGCTGGAAGGCAGTGGCAATGCCTGGCCCACCATGACGGATATTAACTCCCTGATGCCGACACAGTGTGCCTGTCAGCGGTAAGGCCAACTAAAGCAGCTACAAGCCTTAGGTAAAGGCTTGTGGCTGCATTTGGCATTTTACCTTGGGCAATTACCCGGCTTAACAACCGTTAATTGCTGCGGGCATAGCGCCTGTCCGCTTAACTTTTCGACCACAAGATTTCATTAGCGCCTCAAAACGCGTATATTTGCGCAGTTTTTCTTTAAAGGACACTTAGAAAGTCCTATTTATCAGCGACTTAGGTGTTTGGACAAGAAAGACAGATGCTCATTTTTTAACATTTTCTAAAAGTCACTTCGAGTTATGCAAGGAAAAGGAGTAGTGAAGTTCTTCCTTGTGGTCATGACGATCGTAACGCTCGTACAGTACTTTTTCATCCTGCCAACGCAGAAAGTTGAGAAAGCCGCTGAGGAGTACGCACGCACGTCGACCCAAAACATGTCGGAAGACCTTCAGAAGACCGCCTTCAAGATGAAGCGCGCGGAGTTTTTGGACTCCATGTCTTCGGAAGAGGTATTTAAGATCCCTCTGCTGAAGAGCTACACGTATCAGGAATTAAAGTCACAGCAGCTGGCCCTCGGCCTCGACCTCAAGGGAGGTATGAGCGTGGTGCTTCAAGTTGATCTGCGGCAATTTATCAGAGCGTTAGCCAATGACAGCAAGGACCCGACTTTTGAGGAAGCGTTAAACCGAGCATCTCAAGCGCAGAAAACAGAACAGGCCGACTTTGTTTCTCTATTCTTCGACGCATGGAACGAAGTGAAGGGCGATAAGAAACTCGCTCCCATCTTCACCCGCAACGAAGCCCTTCGTGATGAAATCAACTATGAAACCGGTGACGGTGAAGTGGTTCGTGTGATTCGCGCTAAGGCAGACGAAACAGTAGACCTGACCTTTAAGCTTCTCAAGGAGCGTATTGATAAGCTGGGCGTAACCCAGCCAAATGTTTCTCTGGATGCCAGCCGCGACCTTATCATCGTGGAGCTGCCGGGTATCGACAACCCGGAGCGTGCCCGTACCTTCCTGGAGGCGGCGGCCAAGCTTGAGTTCTACAATGTATTCCGTATTAATGACCCCGGCGTTCAGCAAGCCTTTATTGAGGCGAATCAGCGCCTGGCTCAGACGATGAGTGGCAGTGATGTGGAGCGGGAAATCCTGCGTATCGACACCACTTTTGCGACAGATTCTCTGGGCAACGTAATTGCCGGTGAGATTGCAAGCATTGACACCATTTATGGCAGTGCTTCTCAGTCTGGCCCGCTTTTCGAAGCGCTGACTCTCAACACCACTGGTGCTCAGGGTCTGGCCGTCCTTGGTTTTGCCAAGAAAAACCAGCGCCGCTACATCGATAGCCTGCTGGCGAAGCCGGATGTGAAGTCGCTCTTCCCACGGGATATGGTGCTGCGTTGGGGCAAAGACCCTATGAAGGACTTCGAGACGAATGAAGTCACAGACAACTACGAGCTGTATGCCCTGAAGCCATCGCGTGATGGCAAAGCGGCTATGACCGGTGATCACGTAGTAGATGCAAGTGCCAACCCTGACCCTCAGACCAATGAGGTGGCGGTGTCCCTGAAAATGGACAATACCGGTGCCAAAATATGGGGACAACTGACGACAGAAGCCGCACAGGACAATAACCGTGAAATTGCGATTGTACTGGACGATGAAGTGGTGTCTGCACCACGCGTAATCAATCCTATCCTGACCGGTGACTCTCAGATTACAGGTAGCTTCAGCATTCAGGAAGGTAAGGACCTTGCTAATATCCTGCAAATCGGTAAGCTCCCTACGGATACAGAAATTATTCAGGAGTCCCTCGTCGGACCTTCCCTGGGTGAGGAGAACATCCGCAACAGTACGATTGCCCTGACCATTGGCTTTGTTCTCGTACTCCTCTTCATGATCGCCTACTACGGCGGTGGTGGTATCGTATCCATCCTGGCACTGATCCTGAACATCTTCTTCATCTTCGGTGCACTGGCTTCCTACGGTACAGTTCTCACGCTGCCTGGTATCGCCGGTATCGTACTGACGATCGGTATGGCAGTGGATGCCAACGTGATCATCTACGAGCGTATCCGGGAAGAACTGCGGGAAGGCAAGTCTCTGCTGATGGCGGTAAGCGATGGTTTCCAGAATTCCTATTCTGCTATCATCGATGCCAACGTAACGACCCTGCTGACGGCATTCGTTCTCGCCTACTTTGGGCTTGGCCCGATCAAAGGCTTCGCAGTCGTTCTGATCATTGGTGTACTCTCCTCGCTGTTCACAGCGGTATTGGTGGGCCGCCTTATGATTGATCAGTGGCTGAAGAACAAGGACCGTTCCATGACCTTCTCTACAGGCTTCTCCAAGAATGCCTTTGCTGACCTGTCTATCGACTGGCTGGGCAAGCGTAAGATGGCTTACATCATCTCCGGAGCGATCATCCTCGCAGGCCTGGTCTCTATGGCGACCCGTGGCTTTGAGCTGGGTGTGGACTTCAAAGGTGGTTATTCCTACAATGTGACGATCGAGGGCGCTGAAGTGGAAGCTTCTGCACTGCGGTCCGCGCTGACGGAAGCCTTTGAAGGCAACGAGCCGATCGTGAAGTCTGTAGATACTGAAAACACCTACAACGTCGTAACCGACTACCTGGTGGAATCTACTGATGATGATGCTGACGAAAAAGTGATGAAGGCGCTGTACAACGGTGTAAACAGCATCACTGGCGGCAATATTGACCTGGAGCAATTCAAGGCACCGGACGGAAACGGTACGCACGTAGAGAGCTCAAGCAAGGTAGGCCCGACGATTGCGGATGACATCAAGTCAAGCGCATTCTACGCTGCAACGTTTGCCCTGTTGCTCATCTTCCTGTACATTTTCATTCGATTCAGCAAGTGGCAGTATAGCCTTGGTGCGGTAGCCGCCCTGTTCCACGATACACTTGTGGTACTGGGTATCTTCTCTATCTTCCACGGCATTCTGCCTTTCTCACTGGAGATTGATCAGGCCTTTATTGCAGCGATTTTGACGGTGATTGGTTATTCCATCAACGATACCGTGGTGGTATTCGACCGTATCCGTGAATTCCTGAACAACTACACGAAGAGTTCTAAAGAGGAAGTGATCAACAGCGCCGTCAACAGCACGGTCAGCCGTACGATTATCACCTCGCTGACGACCCTTTTTGTGGTTGCCATCCTGTTCTTCTTCGGTGGTGCGAGTATCCGTGGCTTTGCGTTTGCATTGCTCATCGGTATCCTCGTTGGTACTTACTCTTCGATCTTCGTAGCCACGCCAATCATGTCAGACCTGACTGGCGAGCTCCGTGCGAAGGATACCAAATCCGACAAAAAAGGGTTCTCAAAAGCTGCTCAGGCAGCCCGCTAGATCCCTGTCAACATAGCGATTTAAGCTAAAAATAAGAGCTGATCCCAAACGCGGGGTCAGCTCTATTTTTTTTGTTGGTGAAATCATCCTATATTTAAGACGGAATAGCAGTTTCTATCTCAATCTCACCCAAAAACCAGGAAGTGCCCCTTCGGTGCTTTGCCTGTATTTAGAGTTTTCTAAGCCAAAAAACCGAGATGAGAAGATTTACACTATTCCTCCTGCTCCTGCTATTGGAGCTTCCCTCCATTTTTGCAGCCACCGATGCTTTAGTTGTCGATGTTGAGTCAGACCGCTTCCGGCAACGGCTCCAAACAGCAGCCTCCGGGCCTTTCTCTTTGATTTTGCGACAACTTAAGCCAGGAGAAACCTATCAACTTTGGTTGAGCCCGCAGGCACAGCAGGGCGGTACGGTGAGGTTCCTGGCTGAAGGCGAAGCACCAACCGTCACTTACCGATTCAGGGCATCTCAGTCTTATGCCTCAATTCCGGTTGTTCAGTTAATGCCAAACGCTGAAAGCACCCGCTTTGTCCTGTCTGTCAGCTGTTCCTCGTGCAGCCGGTCAGCAGGCGTCCGTTCCAATGGCCTGTCGGTAACCTCTGGTATAGACCCGTCCGGTTTGATAAGAGATGTTTTTATTGGTGGCGACTGTTTTGATGTGGACAGCGTCAGCCTGATCGGCAGTACGGAAAGTGTAGGGCAGTTTGAGCTGGGCGGCTCCTCGATCGGTATCGAATCGGGCGTGATTATTTCCAGTGGCGATGCCTCCGATGCGATGGGGCCCAATTTCACCGGCAATATCGGTGATGAAATGGACGGTGGGGGCCACCCGGACCTGGCTGTACTGGCCGGATCGAATACGCTTTATGATGCCACAGGGATATCCTTCCAGTTTACGCCGACCGTAGACAGTATCGCTTTCCGGTACACTTTTGCTTCTGAGGAATACTGCGAATTTGTAGACGCCGGCTATAATGATGTTTTTGGTTTTTTCATCAGCGGCCCGGGGTTGAATGGTGGATTTACGGGCAATGGAGAAAACATTGCCGTTTTGCCTGGTTCCAACATTGGCGTGACCATCGACAATATTAACGACGACGACAATTCCGCCTTTTTTGTCCCCAACTCATTCAGCTGCGGTACCTTATCTATAAATCATGATATACAGTTTGATGGCTTCACCACGGTGCTTACTGCGGTTGCCGAGGTTCAGGCGTGCGAGACCTACACCATCAACCTGCTCGTGGGGGATGTGGGCGATGGGCTTTACGATTCTGCCGTTTTTCTTGAGGCTAACAGTTTTTCGGCAGGAGGCACCGTCACCGGGTCTGCTCTATCCCCTGTTACGAATGAAAATGTGACTTATGAGACCTGTTCCGATGGCTATTTCAGCCTGGAGGTTGGCGGAGACTTGTCCACCACGCGGACTGTTAACCTTGCCCTCTCACCAAATAGCACTGCTACCCAGGGTGTGGATTTTGACAGCATCCCGCTCATAATCCAGGCATTACCAGGGCAAACGACGGTTCAAATTCCTGTCAACGTTTACTCGGATACACTGACGGAAGGATTGGAATCTATAATTCTGGAAATTGAAAACGCCTGCTCCTGCACCAATGGAACCGTGGAATTATGGATTCAGGACAGCGCCCCGCTTGAAGCCTCTACCCTGCCGGCGGAAATATGCCCCGGCGATACCGTATCACTGCAATCTGTAGTGCAGGGAGGTGTTCCGGAGTACAGCTATGAGTGGAGCAACAGTGCTTCAAGTCCTGACATTACCGTACAGCCCACCGGCACCGAAACGTATACCCTGACCGTGACCGATCAATGCGGCAGCACGGTGACAACCACCGCTGCCATACAGGTGAATGACCTACCGGAGGTCCTTTTTGATTTGCCGCCCAGGCTCACTTGCCTGGAAGATACCGTTATGCTGAGTGCCGTCAACAGCACTCACGGAGCAGAATTCTCCCTGCAATGGGACACGCCCGACGGGCAGTTTGCTGCTGAACCGGATGGGCTTACAGCCTACGTTAATGCCGCAGGGATGTATACCCTGACCATTGCGAATCTGGAAACCGGATGTACGAATTCGGGGGCAGCTTACGTGGAGGCAGATACCATCCTGCCCACCGCAGATGCAGGGGATGACTTTGTAATCAATTGCGGTGCAACCCTGGTTAGCCTGAATGGCTCTGGCTCAGACCGCGGGGCCCATATCTCTTATCAGTGGTCGACTGCTGGTGGACACTTCGCATCCGAACCCACTTCGATCTCTCCAGATATTGATGCGGCTGGTGTTTACAACCTGCTGGTTACCAATATGGACAACGGCTGCGCGGCTCAGGATGAGGTAGTCGTCACTCAACTCACCCCTGAGGCCAGCTTTGAGCTTCAGCAACCGCTTTGCTACGGAGACCCGGGCAGCATCCATTTTCAGCAAGTCACAGGCGGCACTCCTCCCTACGCCTATTCAGTAGACGGTGGTACGACCTATCAGCCCAATCAGCGCTTTCCCGCCTTGCCGCCCGGCATTTACAACCTGCTGGTGAAAGACGATAATGACTGCATGTTTGAAACCAGTGCCTCTATCAACCAACCGGATTCCACTATCGCAGTTATTCAACCGGCTGAAGCTACCATTGCATTTGGAGAAAGCTATGCCATTAATGCGCAGACCAACCTCTCCGATGCAGATATCGCTCAGGTTTTCTGGTCCAATGACGGCACGCTGGATTGTGAGGACTGCCTGCGCCCGGTTGCCAGCCCCCAGCGCACGACCGACTACCTAATGACCATTATCAGCCAAAATGGCTGTACGGATCAGGCCACGTTTCGTTTGTTTGTAGACCGTTCTCAGAGCGTTTACGTGCCCAATGCCTTTTCTCCAAACGGAGATGGCAGCAACGACCGGTTCTACATTGCTGCAAGGGCCGGGACCGTAGAAAACATCCGTACTTTCCAAATCTACAACCGCTGGGGAGCGCTCGTCTTTAAAGGTGATAATCTTCTGCCTAATAACCCGGACCACGGGTGGGACGGCACCTTTGGTGGAGAAGTCGTGAAGAACAGTGTGCTGGCCTGGTTTGCCGAAATTGAATTTACTGATGGAAGTGTGGAGCTTTTTAAAGGAGACTTACAATTGTTCCGTTAGTGTCCCTATTGCAACATATTTTGCAGAAATGAAGATAATCCGGGAAAGGAGTGGCCCCATTTTTTCCTGCCCCGCGGAAATAACCGTATATTTATTGTGGTATTGCAACTATTTTACCCTATGATGAGGAAACAACAATAATGCACAGTACAAACGGTGTGCCATAACTCCAAATTACGGAATATGAGAAAACCCATACTAATTCCCCTTCTATTGCTTTTCCTTACTTCACTCCTGCAAGCCACAACCGACCCCATAGTGGTAGAGTTGGAAGGCACCAGGTCAAGGCACCGCCTGTCCGTGAAAGCAGAAGGCCCCTTTGCACTAACCCTTTGCCAGCTGCAGCCCGGAGAGCAGTACCAGCTCTGGCTGAGCCCACAGGCACAGGAGGGTGGAGAGGTGCGTTTTGTTGCGGAAGAAGGTGAACCGGAGATTACCTATAGCTTCACGGCTTCATCAGCTTGCCAAAGTATCCCGGTCGCTCAGTTGGCGCCCGGCGCATTGAAGACCCGCTTTATTCTTTCCGTTAGTTGTGAATCCTGCGAGCGGCCTCCAGGTAAAAATCGCATGGCCGGGCTGACGGTTAGCCCGGGTGTGGATGCATTGACCCTCATTCAGGATGTCTTTATCGGTGGCAACTGCTTCGATGTCACCAATGTCAATCTTATTGGCAGTGCTGCGGGCGCCGGGCAATTTGGTATGGGCGCCTCTTCTGTAGGTATTAATTCCGGCGTCATCATCTCCAGTGGTAATGCCAGCGATGCTACCGGCCCCAACAACTCCGGCAGTACCGGAAACAACATGGGAGGAGGCAGCCATCCTGACCTGGCAGACCTCGCAGGCTCCAATACCGTATTTGACGCAACAGGTATTGAATTCCAGTTTACGCCCACGGTAGACAATATCACCTTCAACTATGTCTTTGCTTCAGAGGAGTATTGCGAATTTGTAGATGCCGGTTACAATGACGTTTTTGGGTTTTTCATCAGTGGCCCGGGCATCAATGGCGGCTTTACCGGCAATGGTGAAAATATCGCCGTACTGCCTGGCTCAAATATTGGTGTGACAATTGACAACATCAATGATCAGGACAATAGCGTATTCTTCGTGCCCAACTCCAGCAGTTGCGGCGCGGGTGTCATTAACAACGACATCGAGTTTGATGGCTTCACCAAAGTGCTTACGGCTATAGCTAATGTACAGGAGTGCGAGACCTACACCATCCGGCTTCTGGTAGGTGACGTGGGCGATGGCATCTATGACTCTGCCGTATTCCTGGAAGCCAACAGTTTTGCAGCTGGTGGTACGGCCACCGGCGAAGCTTTTTCCCCCACCACTAACAGCAATATTACCTACGAGGCCTGCTCCGATGGCTATTTCTCGCTTGATGTGGGCGGCGACCTGTCTACCACCCGTGTCGTTGACCTGATTGTTTCGCCTAACAGCACCGCGACACCGGGTGTGGACTATGCAAACTTTCCATTATCTGTGACTGCTTTTCCCGGACAGTCTACCATACAGATTCCGATTGATGTTTTTGCAGATGATATCGTGGAAGGGCAGGAAACCATTATTCTGGAGATTCAGAACTCCTGTTCCTGTATTAATGGTACGATTGAGCTCATCATTCAGGATAGCCCTCCTCTGGAGGTGACAGTGCCCCCAATCGAGGTATGCCCGGGAGAACCAGCTTCACTGGCCGCTTCCGTTAGCGGTGGCATCCCTGGGTTTAGCTATACCTGGAGCAATGCTGCTTCCAGTTCTGCGATTACGGTTACACCTAATGAAACGACTACTTACACCGTCACCGTCACCGATCAGTGCGGCCTGACGGCAACAACGGATGCAACAGTGACCGTAAGTGGCGCATCAGAAGCCACACTCACTGGTCAGGGGCAATTTTGTGAAGCCCCTTTCACGGCAGAACTCCAGGTCAACTTTCAGGGAGAAGGCCCCTGGCTATTTGCTTATTCCCTGAATGGAGTACCCCAGCCAGATATCGTCGCTACAGAAAACCCGCTTATCATAGAAGTCAATTCACCCGGCTTCTACCAAGCGGAGTATGTTGCACCTCAGGCCTATCCTACCTGCGTAGGGCAGGTACAGGGTACTGCTTTCATAGAACTACTTGACCTTAACCCTCAGGTGAATGCCGAGCCTGTTTCCTGTACCGGTGCCACGGATGGTGAAATCTCCATCAATGTGAGTGGCGGCGCTCCACCATTTTACTTTAGCTGGTACGATCTAACAAATGACCAACCCCTACCAGATGAGAGTAATGCTTTAACAGATCTTGCTCCCGGCACCTACGAAGCCTACATCGTTGATGGCTTTGGATGTACAGATACCGTTCAGGTGGAAGTCGAAGAACCCATGCCTGTATCCGCAAGCATCGTGTCCACAGAAGGGGTAAACTGCCTGAATCCAAATGGTGGCAGCATCGACCTGGATGTTAGCGGAGGATCGCCAGGCTATGATTTCAACTGGAGCAACGGGGCCAGCAGCGAAGACCCTGCCAACCTTCCGGCCGGCGAGTACTTCGTTACCATCACGGACGATGAAGGTTGTACTGCCACGGCTTCAGCAGTAGTGGAAGAAAACTTTGATTTACCAACGGTGGATGCTAATGTCCCGGATACCGTTACCTGCTTCCTGCCTGCAGTCACATTGGATGGTACCGGCTCCTCCACAGGCCCTGAATTTACAGCGTCCTGGTCGGGCCCCGGATTGCCTCCAACGGATGGGCTAACCGCTTTTGCACAGCAGGGTGGCGATTTCATTCTCACCATCTCTAATACTGTAAATGGCTGTACCGCCTACGATACCGTGACCGTTACTGCCGATAATGCGGCACCCGAGGTAGTACTGTCCCCGGGAACCATTACCTGCGATGCACCCGAAATTCAAATCAACACCAATGGCAGCAGCAGCGGGCCCGCTTTTTCCTATTCCTGGTCAGGCCCTGCCGTAGTGAGCGGTGCCAATAGCCTCTCTCCCACTGTAGACGCCCCAGGCACTTACAACTTTTCCATTACGAATAACGAAAACGGTTGTACCAGCAGCAGTACCGTTGAAATCACAGAGAACACCACCCTCCCTGCCATTGATGCAGGCCCGGGCACTGAGCTCACCTGCGAGGAGCCGGAGGTGTCTTTATCCGCGACGGCTACGGGCAACACCGGCGACTATGTCTATACCTGGACTTCTGCTGATGGGAATATTGTCAGCGGGGGGAACACCCTAAATCCGATAGTAAACGCGGGCGGGCTCTACCTACTACAGGTAACCGATACCCTCAATGGGTGCACGTCAGCAGATACGGTCTCCATCGTAAAGGATGATAACCTCCCTGTTGCCATCATCACCGGCCCTGAAGTACTGAATTGCGACAATCCTACCCTGCAGTTCAATGCAGAAAACTCTAATCTTGGCCCGGATGGCATTTACGACTGGTCTACTCCGGATGGGAACATCCTCAGCGGGGCCACTACCCTTACGCCTACCATTGATGCACCGGGCGAGTACCAACTGATTATTTCAGCACCGAGCATTGCCTGTTATGACACCGCCACTTTTTTGGTCGCCATTGACACGCTCGCGCCACAGGTCGACCTGCCATCGCCAGGTATTCTGAACTGCTATAACGATAGCCTACTGCTGCTTGGTAGCGCGGCCACCAATAGCGGCGAGAACACTCTGGCCTGGAATGGCCCTTCCGGGCTGATGCCAACCGACAGCATTCCTCTGGAGCAAAACATCACCGAGCCCGGCCTATATACCTTGCAGGTTACGGACCCCATCAATGGCTGTACCACCACAGCTGAAGTCATGGTGCAGGAGGATATCGCTATCCCACAAGCTGCTATTGCTGCCCCCGAGGTACTGGACTGCGGAACAGGCAGTATTACGCTTGACGGGTCGTCCTCCAGCAACGGGCCTAATTTCAGTTACGCCTGGACCGCACCGGATTCTTCCGCCATTGGTTCTAACCTTAATCAGCTGACGGGGATTGACCAGCCCGGGGTCTATCAGCTACAGGTACTGAATACCGAAAACGGCTGCAGCAATACAATAACCGCACTGGTAGAGATCGACACCTTGCTGCCTGAAGTAGCTATCGCGCCGCCTGCAACGCTGACTTGTGCAGATACGGTCATCGCACTTTCCGGCAGTGCAACAGCCAACAGTAACGCCCCGGTTTATGAGTGGAGTACGACCAATGGAAACCTGCTGAGCGGAGCCACCACTCCTGAATTGTCCACTGATGCACCGGGCACCTACACCCTGCAGGTGACCAACACCACCAATGAGTGCGTACAAAGCCTCAGCGTGGAAGTGGGTCAGGATGTGGAGATACCAATGGTTGATGCCGGCCCTGGTATTACCCTAAATTGTATAGATACCTTATACACTCTACAGGCAACCGCCAGTGGCAATGCCCCCCTCTCCTACGCCTGGACTTCACAGGATGGCAATATCGCAACTGGCAGCAACGATCTGAATGCTACCATTGACGCGCCGGGCACCTATACCCTGCAAGTGATCAATGAGAGCAATGGCTGTACCAACAGCAGCAGCGTTAACATTGATGAAGACGTTGCCCTGCCTGCCATTACCGTTAATGCGGATCCGCAAATTGACTGCGACAGCCCAACGGCATCCCTGGATGGCAGCAATTCCGATAGTGGCCCCAATCTAATCTATGAGTGGTCCACACTGGACGGTAACTTCAACGAAGCAACAAATGCTCCATCCATCACGGCGCTGCAAGCCGGCACCTATACCCTTCAAATTACCAATACCGACAACTTCTGTATCGTAACCGAAGCAGTGACGGTAGTCGAAAATACTGCTGTACCTCAGGCTGATGCCGGCACGGATGGCATTCTGAACTGCGATGTGAGTAGCATCAGCATTGGCGGCAGCAATACCAGCCAGGAGGGTCCACTGCTCTACACCTGGACCCTGAACGGGGCGCCGATTGCCAATGCAGACAACCCGACTTTTGAAGCCAATCAGCCCGGGCTTTACCAGCTTTCCGTCCTTAATACCGATAATCAGTGTGAGGCGCTGGATGAAGTCGAGGTCTCCATTGATACCATCTTGCCAACGGCCACTGCCGCGGTTCCCGATGTACTGACTTGTACCACAACCAGCCTGCAATTAGATGCAAGCAGTTCCAGTCAGGGCGGTAGCTTCACCTATGCCTGGAGCACCCCTGACGGGCAGCTGGACAGTCCCGAAGATGTACTGAATCCTACGGTCAGCAGCGGCGGCACCTACACGCTTCTGGTCACAGACAACAACAATGGTTGCCAGCAACAGGTTAGCGTCGAAGTGCAGCAAGATACGCTATCGCCAATTGCGGATGCCGGTGCCCCCATCCGGTTGACCTGTACAGACACCTTGCTCAACCTGGACGCCACCGGCTCCAGCCAGGGCAGCTTCCTGTATAACTGGTCCGGGCCGGGATTACCCTCCGGTACCGGGGGGCTCAACCCGGAAGTACAGGTACCCGGTACTTATGTGCTGGAGGTCATCAACATCCAAAACGGCTGCAGCGCTACTGATGAAGCACTGGTCACTCAGGATGTAACACCACCGGCGATCGCTATCGGAGCGCCCGAAATACTCGACTGTGCGCTTACTGAGCAATTGCTGAATGCCACGGGCTCAAGCCAGGGAAGTGACTTCAGCTATACCTGGACCACACCTAATGGCAGTATCTCTGAAGGACAGAACACGTTGCAACCGACTATTGACGCTCCGGGCACCTATAATCTTCTGATCACCAATACCGACAATGGTTGTACCAGCAGCCAAAGCGTGGAAGTCGGCCAGGATATCACCCCGCCGGTGATTGCCGCAGCCACTCCGGATACCCTGACCTGTACCACTACCGCTCTGGAACTCGATGCCACCGGCAGTAGCAGCGGGCCCGCTTTTGACTACGAATGGAGCACCAGCAACGGTATCCTCCAAAGCGGCACCAATTCCCCCACCCCTGTGGTCAGCAGCGGAGGGCTTTACCTGTTAACGCTTACCAATACGGCGAACAATTGCGTCAGCACGCTGGAAGTCAGTGTAGTGCAGGACACCGTAGCTCCGGTAGCCGAAGCCGGTAGCCCCCAGGAACTCAATTGTGACCTGCCGGTACTGTCGCTGTCCGGTGCAGGGTCGAGCACTAACGGCTTTACCTACAATTGGGATGGCCCCGGACTGCTCAGCGGCATGAATGGGCTTTCGCCTGAAGTCAACCAGCCAGGTACGTACACGCTTGCTGTGACCAATGACTTCAACGGCTGTACTTCCACCGATGCCGTAGTTATTACACAGGATACGATCACTCCGATCATTGCCATTGACGACCCGCAGGTGCTAAATTGCAATCTTACCGACCAGCAACTACAAGCTGGTAACAGCAGTCAGGGTAACGAATTCCAGTACACCTGGACAACCTCTAATGGCAACATCGACAATGGTAGCCAGACCCTGCAGCCGACGATCAATGCACCGGGCGAATATACCCTGCTAATTGAAAATACCAGTAACGGTTGCGATGCGCTTGCCAGTATTGTTGTTGAACAAGACACCATAGCCCCTGAGGTGGCTGCCCTCACGCCCGACACCCTCACCTGTGCCGTAACCGATGTCACAATTGACGCCAGCGGCTCCAGCAACGGTACAGCATTTGACTACAACTGGTCCACTTCCAACGGGCAAATCCTATCAGGCGGGCAAACCAATAGCCCTACCGTGGGCAGTGGCGGCATCTATACACTCGTATTGACCAATACCGTCAACTTCTGCAGCAGCGAACTAACGATTCCCGTTGTGCAGGACACTTTGGCGCCAGTGGCAGAAGCAGGCACCACGGCCGAACTCAACTGCGACAGCCCCAGCCTAACCCTTAGTGGTACCGGGTCCAGTACAGGCGACTTTAGTTACGAATGGCAGGGGCCAGGCGTGCTCAATGGTGGCAGCACCCTCAATCCTGCGGTGAACTTGCCGGGCACTTACACTCTTGTGGTCACTAACAACTTCAATCAGTGCACAGCAACTGACGCGGTGGAAATCACACAGGATATAAACCTTCCGAGTGTAATATTTACACCTCCCGGCACCCTGACTTGTGCTGTGGAGACTATACTACTCGATGCCAGCGCCAGTACGCAGGGCGATAACTTCACCTTCAACTGGTCTACGTTGGATGGCAACTTTGCGGGCTCGACCAACAGCCTGTCCGTTTCCATTGATGAGCCGGGCACCTACGACCTGACCATTGAGAACATGCTCACCGGCTGCTCCAACAGCAATCAGGTAGTCGTTGATCAGAATATTATTGCCCCGGTAGCAGAAGCCGGCAACACCTTCGTCCTGGAATGCTGGGAGGACACCGCCAATCTCGACGGCTCCAATTCACAGCAAGGGCCGAATATTACCTATCAATGGACCACAATTGGAGGAGGGTTCGCCTCCGGGACAACGACGGCCGCTCCGGTGATTAATGCACCGGGCTTGTATACGCTCCTGGTTACCAATACTGAGAATGGATGCTCCGCGCAAGATCAGGTACTGGTCACCCAACCCGTTCCTGAAGCCAGCTTCGACCTCATCCAACCACCCTGCTTCGGGGATCCGGGCACCATACGGTTCCCGCAGGTTACGGGAGGGACGCCACCTTATGAGTTCTCTATTAACGGGGGGGACTCTTACCAGGCAGGCAGCATTTTTGCCGATGTACCGCCCGGCAATTACGAGCTGATTGTACGCGATGAGAACGGCTGCACCTACGAAGCAAGCGCCGCCATCATTCAGCCCGACTCCACAGTAGCCATTATTGAACCTGCCGAGGCAACGATTCAGTTTGGCGAAAGCTATACCATCAACGGGCAGACCAACCTTATACCGGGTGAAATTGCGGACATCTTCTGGTCTAATCCAGGCTCACTCAGCTGTGATGATTGCCTGCGCCCGACCGCCCGACCGCTACGCACCACGGATTACCTGGTCACGGTGGTCAGTCAAAACGGCTGTATTGATCAGGCGCCTTTCCGCCTGTTTGTAGACCGGACTCAAACGGTTTATGTGCCGAACGCCTTCTCGCCAAACGGCGATGGCACCAACGACCTGTTCTATATTTTTGCCCGCAGCGGTGTCATAGAAAACATCCGGGCATTCCGGATTTACAACCGATGGGGAGAGCCGGTATTCGAAGGGTATAACCTCTCGCCCAACAACCCGGAGCACGGTTGGGACGGCACCTTCCGGGGAGAACAGATGAACAACGCGGTTTTTGCCTGGCATGCAGAGATTGAGTTCATTGATGGCACCGTTGAGCACTTCAAGGGGGATGTACAGCTGTCCCGTTAACAAGAGCGCATAAAGTAAGGTAGCATACCGAAGGCCGCTTTAGCATTGCTGAAGCGGCCTTCGTTCTAAGGTACCAGCAACAAAAAAATACCTCTGGCGTTTTATTCGTATGCGTGGCACAGCTAACCCAAACACGGTTTAGCAACGCGCACCCTATATCATTCAAATCCAGGTAAAGCTATGATCCGGTATTCCTATATTTTATTTGCGCTTCTTTTTGCGGCACTCAGCAGCTGTACTTACACTGAAAAAGTCAGGGATGGACAAACAGCGATCGAGGTCAAGCAATACGCTGTAGCCCTTGAGCTACTCCAGAAAGAATACGAGAAATCCAAGAGCCGTGTTGAGAAAGGGCGCATCGCCTTTAAAATCGGCGAGGCCTATAAGAACCTCAACCAGAGCGATCTGGCCATCCGCTGGTACAAAATTGCCTACGACAATCAATACGGGTGGGAATCCCTGCGGGAGTATGCCTTTGCGTTAAAACAGGCCGAGCGCTACGAAGAAGCCGCCCGGGCCTTTAAAGACCTGGGCATAGAAATCGGCAGCCCCTACGAATACCGGCGGGAGATCAGTGCCTGTCAGATTGCTATGGGCTGGAAAGAACTGCGCCCGGAGTACGAAGTTGAAGTCATGGGCTTTAACTCCAGCCGGGCGGAATACGCTCCTGTTCTTTACAAGGATAATCAGTTAGTAATCACTTCCGACCGGGAAACAAGTGCCGGTGATGACACTTATAACTGGACGGGCAATGCCTTTTCTGATCTTTTCCTGGTCGACCTGGAGTCCAATACCGTTTCTGATTTTACCGGCCCGCTCAATACGGAAGATAACGAGGGGACGGCCATTTTCAACAGCGACTATACTGAAGTCTACTTCACCCGCTGCTTTGGCGGCGGCAAATGGGATGCTGACCATTGCAAGATCATGCGCTCGGAAGTCAACGGCAATAGCTGGAGCATACCGCAGCCTCTGTCATTTATGGAAGAAGGCATCAACTACGGCGGTCCGGCCCTTTCAGAAGATGGGCAGCGTCTTTACTTCTCTGCTGACCACCCCGATGGCTGGGGCGGGCACGACCTTTACTACAGCGAGCGGCAAACGGATGGCACCTGGGGCCCTCCTCAACTCATGACGAGGGTGATCAATACCGAAGCCGATGAAATGTTTCCTTTCGTAGATAAGGATACCCTCTACTTCTCCTCCCGGGGGCATACCGGCATGGGGGGGCTCGATATTTTCAAAACCTACCAGCTGCAAAGCCGGGGCTGGGCATCCCCGTATAATCTGAAACCACCGGTCAACTCTGGTTCTGATGACTTCGGGTACATCATTGACTACAGTGCCCCCAAACAAGACGAGGATGTACTATACTCCGGGTATTTCACTTCCCGCCGGGAGGAAGGCATCGGCAATGATGATATTTACCGTTTCACCAAAAGGAAACTGCCCCCGGAAGAAGTGGTACAAGATGAAGAGCCCCCGAAAGAAATAGAGTACAAGCTATTGCTTAAAGGCTTTGTCCTGGAAAAACTATACGAGGTACCCACTGACCCAAACAGCGTGGTGCTCGGCCGCAAACCGTTGCCTGGTTCTACCGTGCAGATACAGTTTGGCCCCCGCAAGGAGGAAGTGACCGTTGGAGAAGATGGCATGTTTGAGCTGGAACTGGAAGAAGAAGCTGATTATACTTTCCTGGCGGCCAAAGAGGGCTATCTGAAAAATGATGCAGCTTTCTCTACCCGTGGTATCGGGCGCGACCCCAACAACCCCGTACAGGAATTCGAAATAGAAATCGTACTGGACCGCATCTTTTTGGACAAGGAAATCCGGTTGGAGAATATTTACTACGACTTCGATAAAGCCAATATCCGTGAAGATGCCCAGCCAACGCTTAATGACCTGGCCCGCAACCTGGAACTCAACCCGGATATCCGTATTCAGCTGGGCTCACATACCGACTGCCGGGGCAGCTCCAGATACAATCAGGACCTGGCCCAGCGCCGTGCGCAAGCCGCAGTGGATTACCTGATTTCACAGGGTATTGATCCGGGCCGGCTCGTTGCCTTTGGCTATGGGGAAAGCGAGCCCGAGGCCGATTGCATCTGTAACCGTTGTACGGAGGAAGAACATCAGATTAACCGGCGGACGACCTTTAAAATTATCGAATAATCATAACGGGGGCAGCGTAAATCGTTTGCCCCTTTGTTTTGAGTATTGCCCAATACGCACCAGCCGGCCAGTCCGCTACTTCAATACGTTGGCGGAAATTGCGCTGCTGCCCCAACGCTTGCTGGTAACGGATTTTGCCCGTCACATCTACGATAGCCAACGTTAACGGGTCAGAGACTTTTAATGTGCCTTCCAACTCCATGAAGCTGGCAGCAGGATTGGGAAACAACTGAACCTCCTCAATCCATTCCAATGCCTGTGCCTCTACCAAATTTTCTTCTTCGGTTGCGGTGCAGCCATTAGCATCTGTCACGGTTAGCGTATAGATGGCAGAAACCGGCACCTCAATAGTATCCGTATTCGCGCCGGTACTCCAAAGGAAAGTGTAGGGCGGCGTACCCCCAAATCCCTGTCCCACCACACGGAGTGGATCATTAAGCGTACTGAGCGAAGCCGTAAGCAATTCCGGCTCTGGAAGTTCTATTTCGAAAGTGCGCAGGCAGTTACTATCGTCTATGACATTCAATTGGTACAGCCCGGCCGGCCGGTTCGCCAGGCTGTCACTGGTAAAGGGCAATAACTGCCCTGCATATAACCACTCGTAAGCATACCCAGGCACTCCCCCGATTATGTCTACTGCGATGTGCCCATCCGAACCACCAAAGCACTGAACCGTATCGAAACGGACCGTATCCAGCAGCAAAGCCGCTTCAGGCTCCTCAATATCATATGGGCCAAAGGTACGCTGACAGGCTTTGTGATCTGTAACGGTTAACGTGTAGCTGCCGGCTGCCACTCCACTTAAATCAGCAGTAGCCATACCTGTACTCCAGGAATACGCATAAGGCTGTACGCCTCCGGTCACATTCAGGTCGATGCTTCCGGTGAGGTCTCCTTTACACAGTACCGGATCAATATCCATGACTGTGGCCATGATTGGTGGATGAGCGTTGATAACCATGGCGTTCACTGCATCGGTACAGCCCCGTTCGTCAATCACCACTCCGGTGTAAGTTCCGGCAGGTACTCCAGTCAGATCCGCAACAGGCTCAAAGACAACGTTGCTGCTATTAAACCAAGAATAGAAGTAGGGCGCCGTACCGCCCGTGGTAGTTGTGAAAACCCCACCGGTCGAATCTCCGAAACAGCTCACCATCCGAATACTATCCCGGGTCAGGGAAAGCGGCTCAGGCTGGCTCAATACTGTAAGGGGCGACTTTTCATTACAGCCCGTGGATAAATCGGTAACGGTCACCCGGTAGTTGCCCGGGCTGAGGTTGCACACAGAGACGGTATTGGTGTCCGTCACCTCTATGTATCCATTGCTAAAGTGGAACTGATAATTGGAGGAGCCACCAGACACGCTAGCCACTGCACAGCCATCGCCCAGACCATTGCAGCTTACATCCACAGTATAAAAGGTGTCCAACCCGAAGGCAGCCGTAAAGGCTTTAACCTTTACCGGCAGAGATTCCCGCTCACAGCCATTCGCATCCACTACGGTAAGGCTGTAATCTGCCGGCGCGGGATCAGGAATTTGTGGCTGATCTGCACCATTGCTCCAGTGATAATCATACACAGGTACGCCCCCGCTGACTACGGCCTGAAGTTTTTCCACTTGCCCTCCTTCGCAGATGTCCTCTGCTTCCACTGCAATGGAAACAGTCAGTGCAGGCGGTTCATTCAGGACAAAGGTGGTATCGTAAGAGCAGGCGTTTGCATCATCTACCACCAGGCGATAAGCACCGGCAGGGATATTGAAGATATCTTCTGTCTCTACATCAGTACCTATCCAACTATAACCATAGGGTGGCGTCCCTCCACGGGTATCCACCTCTATAAAACCGGTAGAATCCCCCCGGCAGGCAATAGGGCCAAAGCCTTCCAAACCTATTTCCAGGGGTAGCGGGCTTACTATAGGAATCGTATCACTGATAAGCTCACAACCACGGCCATCTGAAATGGAGACCACATAGTCCCCATCGCCAATCCCGATCCGGTTGGGGCCGAGAATGCCATCATTCCAGCGATAATGGATAGGCGGAAGTATAGAAGGCGTACCGGCGCTCTGGGTAGCCGTGACATTGATCAGCCCATCCATGGTGTTATCGCAAGCAGGCTGTACCACGTTTATGGCGCTGCCAAACAACTGAGGCGCTTCGATGACAAAGGTGGTATCGTACAGGCATCCCTGCCCGTCCTCCACCTGCACACTGTAGGCGCCTACTGGCAAATGATCAATTTCACTTGTTGTGGCGCCGGTGCTCCAGGTATACTGATACGGAGGTAGGCCCTGTGGATTCAGGGTCACCCTTCCGGTTTCCAGGCCCTCACAAAAGGGGTGGACAACTTCAGCGGTAAAATCTGGCTCGGAAGTAGCTTC
Organism: uncultured Phaeodactylibacter sp.; assembly: GCA_913057245.1. Lineage (GTDB taxonomy): Bacteria > Bacteroidota > Bacteroidia > Chitinophagales > Saprospiraceae > Phaeodactylibacter. The sequence goes on along the minus strand of CAJXNH010000023.1, from coordinate 14,010 downwards.
CAAAACAACTTCCAGCGTATCTCCCGGGCAGGCATTAGCATCGCTCAGGTAGGCAAAGTAGGTGCCGATAGCGAGATTACTAAGCGTACTGTCGGCTCCGGTTTCACTCCAGGCATAGGTGTAAGGCGGATTGCCACCACTCGCGCTCACCGTAATGGAACCGTTCTTCTCTCCAACACAGGTCGGATTATCCGTATCAATAAGGGTGAGTGCTAACGGAGATGGCCCCTTGATGGTGTAAACAGCATTGGCAGTGCACCCCTGAAAGTCAGTCACCGTTACGCTATAGCTCCCTGCACTCAGGTTGACCCTCAGGCGTGAATCGCTGCCATCTCCCCAATCGTAATGATACGGGGGCGTCCCCCCATTGCTTCCAACCAGCAGGCGCCCGTCTTCCTGGTCGGCACACGACATATCCTGACGAAACTGCAGCTCCAATTCAAGGGGCGCGGGGGCTTCCAGCTCAAAACTTTCCACCAACTGGCAGTCTTTGCTATCAGTCAGGGTCAATGTGTAAATCCCGGCGGAGAGATTAAATGGATTGGGGAAGTTGATATTATTGCTCCACAAATAACTGTAGGGCGGCGTACCACCGAAGGCGGTAGCAGTGAGGGCACCATCTGCAGCGGCTGCACAGCTGGGCAAAACACCATCAAAGCTCAGTTGCAGCGGTGTTGCGGCTTTGACCTCGATACTATCTATAATCGTCTGACAATCTCCATCGGTAACGGTAACGCTGTAAAAACCACCGGAAAGGCCCTCAAGGCAGGCAGAAGAACCGCCATTGCTCCATTCAAAGACCGGGCTGCCTGCAGAAACCGTCAGGCAAATCTCGCCATCTCCGCTGCCGGGGCAACTCACGTCCTCCACACCGATCTCCTGTACGGCAGCACCAGGCCCATTGACCAGTACCGAACGAATGATCAGCTGACAGCCTTCTACCGAGCTATCCGTGATGGAGACCCGGTAATTGCCCTGTGGCAAATTACCGACCAGCAGGGTATCCGAAACCCCAAAAGCAGTACCAACTATCCCGTTCGTGCCTTCCCAGCTATAATCGTAGGGCGGTTCTCCGGAAAGGGGCACAAGCGTGATCGCCCCATCAACGCCATCGCAGGTACTGACATCCGTGACGAAACTCCGCAATGAATCAATACTAACAATAGTCCTTACCCGGGCACTGTCAACGCTAAAGCAGCCCTCCACATCCGTGATGGTAACAGGATAAGTTTGCGTCACCCCCGCCTGAAAACCCGCGTCCACTTCAATGGCAGGGCCTGATGCCCCATTTCCCCATTGGTAGGTGTAGGGCTGATTGCCTCCGCTAGCCTGTACAGACAGGGTGGCGGCCGTCTCCCGGCAAAGCACTATCGAATCCGAAGGCAGGAAAGTCAGGGCCGGGCCGGGCTTGAAATCGATTTGCACCTGACCCTCATCCGAACAACCAAAATCAGCGGTCGCCTTAAAATAAAAAGTACTCCCCACCATGGAAGTAATCACCGGGTCAGTCAGCTCATTAGCAGGAGTAGCCGGGCTGCCGGTGTGAAAGGTAATGTTGCTGCCGGTAAAGTTGGCATCGTTGAAAATGATACTCTCCAGATTCAGCGAATCCTCCGGGCATACCTCCGGAGTCGTTTGCTGAGTAAGGTTCGGGGTAGGATTGACCACCACATAGACGGGAGCCCGCTGTGCAGAGATACAGGTAAGGTTGCGCTCTTCCACATAGTAGGTGTAAACGACCGGCTCCGGCCCGTTATTCACCAGAAACTGGGTTGGCGAAAAAGTTGAACCAAAGCCTGTAAAATTGGTGGCATCAGCAGCCGGATACCAGAAAAAGAGGCTGTTGCTCAAATCTGAAGACACTCTAAGCAAGGCCGGCTGACCCGAACAAATCGTATCGTGCACCACCGTGGGGGGCGGCAGCATCGGATCGTCGGCCATTCCATTACAGTTTTCATCCGAACCATTACAAGGGATTTCATCCGCGCCGGGATTGATTGCCGGATTGGCATCATCGCAATCGCCAGCAAGCGCAACAAACCCCTCCGGTGGGGTACTCAAACAGGTAAAAACCGGCTGATTGCCATCACCGTAGCCATCACCATCGGCATCAACGTAAAAGATAAATCCGGGAGCGCCCAGCAGGGTAGCGCCGTAAAACTGCAGGTTATCCAACGCAATATCTCCCCGGGTGTTATTGCCCTCCTGCCCCACAAAACGCAGGCGCAGCGTATCTCCATCCTCAAAATCACTCAGCCCAATGTAGACTTTTTGCCAGTCGGGCCCCTGAGTCCCGGAACGCAACCAAAGGGGCGTCCAGCTAAAACCACCATCACCGGAAGCTTCCAGGGCCAGGCTGCCAATGCCCTCTCCCAGCATATGGTACTGAAAGGAAAAGTGGCAGGTATCGGTCCCTTGTTTGTCCAGAATGATGCAATCTGACTCCAGGATAGCGGTTTTGCCCGGACTGCAATTATTTCCGGAGGCCTCCAGGTAGACGTACTGCGTAGAGCCATCTGCACCTGACTCAGGCCCGGTACCGAAAGTGGCTGTGGGGCCCGTTGCCACCAGCCAATCGTAATCATTTTGCTGACTATTCTGCCAAATACCTGCCAGGGGACAGTCCGTATCGCAAAGGGTACCACACAGGGCCTCTGTTTCAAAACCGGTGGACAGGGTAAGGTCCGATGGATTGCAGCCCGTGGAAAAAGTAACCGGACAGGCATTCTCTGATACATCTCCGCCGCATACCTTGCGCACGTAAAGTTCGTAGTCTGTCTCTGCATCCAGCCCGATCAGCGCATAAGGCGGACAACCGGTAAAAGAAATGAGCGTGCCGCCACCTGCCGTGGCACCACTGCCCGGTGTAAAGCCAACAGGCCCGTACTCCAGCAAGGTGGTCCCGCAGCTCGTTTCCGGCATCCAGTTCAGCACAACCGTTGTGGTGTCAGAATCTACGACCTCCACGGTTTCAACCGGCTGGCAGTTTAATGGGGCAAAGACCAGGTTCACGAACTCCAGTCGTCCAATATCTCCTTCTGCATCGTCGCAGATGATGAGTTCCCAGGGGCCATTGGGAGCGGTAACGCCATCATTAAAATCGTAAAGACTGCCTTCAGGCCTGATGGTTTCTGCGGTAAAGGGCGGAGACGATGCTGCTACCGGTACGCAACTGCTCATAGTAAAGCGGGCGGGCTCGGCACAATCCGGCGCATCCGGATTTCCGTAATTGTCATCCCCTGCCCCATTATCAAAAGAGAGGGGAACGTCAATACCAGCAGGTGACCGAAGGGTCATTTCAAGGTCGTTGGCCCAGGTGTGCCGGACGATAATCTGCACTTCCTGCAAGGCCACATCCACGCCAAGGGCAGTGCCCGGCGCGCCATTCACATTGATGACAACTTCATCAGGGTCCGGAATAACATTAAGGCTGGGATCACAGCCACCATCTTTCAGGTTGAGCCCGATGTCACAGGTATTATTGTTGATCACCACACTCTGTGCAAAGAGTGGTGTACCAAGCAGATAGAACAGGAGTAGTAGATAATTCGGCATTGGGGAGTTCATCAGCATACAGTTTACACTGGCAATTTACCCCAAAAATAGAAAGAATTCAGATGTATTAGCGGACTTCGTCCGTTTCCTCTTCTTCTGTCGGCTGTTTTTCTTTTACCGGGCCGCTTAGTTTTTTGACTAAGAATGCGAAACCCACCACGAAGTGGGCAAGAATTAAAAACAGAACGATGTAAGTGCCCCAACCGCCAGACATAGTAATCAGATTTTGGATAAAGTTACGGGCAGGTAGCCGTTTGTAAGGTGACAAAGGTCACACCTATTTCTTACCTTTGCGGCAAATAGCAAAGCGGCAGGGCCGCACCCACAAAGCGCATAGAATATGATCAACATCAATAATGTTTTTGTCAAATACGGAGACCGTACGCTGCTCGACCGGGTCAACCTGGTCATTGTGGAACGGGACAAGGTGGGCCTGGTAGGCCGGAATGGCGCCGGGAAGTCAACCCTGCTCAAGATCATCGCCGGCTATATGTCACCGCACGATGGCAACGTCGACCGCCCCTCCGGCAGTACCCTGGGCTTCTTGCACCAGGAAATGAGCCTGCCTAAGGGCAAAACGGTGATGGCTGAAACCCTTACCGCTTTTGACGAAGTGCGCCGCCTGGAAAAGCAAATCGCCGAACTGAACGATGAAATGGCGACCCGTACGGATTACGAAAGTGATTCTTACATGAAGCTCCTGGAAAATTTCTCCGAAGTCAACGACCGCTTCCAGCTGCTGGGCGGTCAGACCATGGAGGCGGACGCCGAGCGCGTACTCACCGGCCTGGGCTTTAAAGCTTCCGACATGGACCGCCTTACTGATGAATTCAGCGGCGGCTGGCAAATGCGGATCGAGCTGGCGAAAATGCTGCTGCAGCGCCCTGACTACCTCCTGCTGGACGAACCGACCAACCACCTGGACATCGAGTCCATCATCTGGTTGGAGAAATTCCTCAAGGATTACGCTGGTGCGGTCATTGTGATTTCCCACGATAAGCAATTTCTCGACAACGTCACCAGAAGAACAGTGGAAGTCGAACTCGGCAAAGTCTACGACTACAAAGCGGCCTACAGCGAGTATGTGGACCTGCGCAAGGAAAGGCGTGAACAACAACTCGCAGCCTACGAAAACCAACAGCGGGTCATTGCGGACAAAGAACGGACCATCAACCGCTTCATGGCGAAGGCGACCAAGACCAAGATGGCGCAGTCCATGCAAAAACAGCTCGATAAAATTGAGCGCATCGAGGTCGAACAGTTCGATACCGCTGCTATGAACCTCCGCTTCCCCCCCGCTCCCCGGTCCGGGCAGGTGGCTCTGGAGGCCAAAAACCTGTCCAAAAGCTATGGCAGCCTGAACGTGCTCGATAAAGTCGACCTCAAGCTGGACCGGGGCGACCGGGTGGCTTTTGTGGGGCAAAACGGGCAGGGCAAGACCACCCTGGCTAAAATCATCGTCAACGAACTGACGCTGACCGGGGGCGAATTGCAACTGGGCCACAACGTTGAAATCGGCTACTACGCCCAGAATCAATCCGACAGCCTGCACGCCAAGCTGACGGTACTGGAAACTATGGAAAACTACGCACCTGCCGAAATGCGGACGCAGCTGCGGAGTATCCTCGGTGCCTTTATGTTCAGCGGAGAGGATGTGGATAAGAAGGTATCTGTGCTTTCGGGTGGAGAGCGCGCCCGACTTGCCCTGGCCTGCCTGCTGCTGCGCCCTTTCAACCTGCTGGTGCTTGACGAACCGACCAACCACCTCGATATCATCTCCAAAGATGTACTGAAGCAAGCCATCAAAGACTACGATGGCACCCTGATTGTCGTTTCCCACGACCGGGAATTCCTGGCAGGCCTTACGGACCGTACCCTGGAGTTCCGTGACCGGAAACTGCACGAGCACCTGGGCGATGTCAACTACTTCCTGGAAAAGCGGCAGCTCGATAATATGCGGGACGTGGAAATCAGTCAGTCCTCCGGCAAGCCCAAAGCGGCTACCGCAGAAGCCCCGCCCAAAAAGGAGCTGAGCTACGAAGAGCGCAAGCGCCTGCAGCGCGCCATTTCCAATGCGGAAAAGAAAGTGGAGAAAATCGAGGAAGAAATCGAAGCCGTGGAGAAGACCATGTCTAACCCGGAGTTTTACATGCAGGATGATGCAGCAGCAATCACCAAAAAACACGCTGACCTGAAGGCCGCCCTGGAAGACGCCATTGAGGTTTGGGAACTCGCCCAGCTCGAGATGATGGAGTACGAGTAGGCACAACAAAAGAAGCCCCGGCAAGCATTACGGCCACCGGGACTTTCTGGTTTAAATACTTTTCTTACGCCATCAGTTCTTCTTCCTTGATGGGCTGCCGGAATACGATTTTGTCGTCAAACACATCGAGTACAACGGTGCTGTCCGGCATTACTTTTTGCATCAGCATCTGCTTAGACAGCTCGTTGAGGACCTTCTTCTGAATGACCCGCTTCAGCGGCCGGGCACCAAATTCAGGATGGTAGCCTTTGTCAGCCAGCCACTTTTTCGCTTCATCCGCGATGGTCAGCTGTATTTGCTGTTTGGCCAGGTTGGCACGCAGTTCCTCCAATTGCAGGTCGACAATCTGTCCGATATCTTCGCGGGAAAGCGGACGGAACATGATCGTCTCGTCAATCCGGTTTAGGAATTCCGGGCGTACGCTTTGCTTGAGCAATTCGAAGACTTGTTCCCGGGTATTTTCAATTACCAACTCTTCGTCTCCGGGCACCATATTCGCAAAGTTCTCGCGAATGATGTTGGAGCCCATGTTGGAAGTCATGATGATGATGGTGTTCTTGAAATCCGCTACGCGGCCTTTGCTATCCGTCAGACGGCCATCTTCGAGCACCTGCAATAGGATATTGAAGGTATCCGGATGGGCTTTTTCGATCTCATCCAGCAGGACTACGCTGTAGGGCTTGCGGCGCACTGCTTCCGTCAGCTGACCGCCCTCATCGTAGCCCACGTATCCCGGAGGCGCACCTACCAGACGGGACACCGCGTGCCGCTCCTGATACTCGCTCATATCGATCCGGGTCAGCAGGTCTTCATCATCAAAGAGGTATTCGGCCAGCGCTTTGGCCAGCTCCGTTTTACCAACGCCTGTAGTCCCCAGGAAGAGGAAGGAGCCAATGGGGCGGCGTTCGTTGCTCAGCCCGGTACGGCTGCGGCGGATGGCATCGGCCACAGCTTCCACGCCCTCGTCCTGCCCTACGACCCTTTTGTGCAAGTCTTCTTCCAGGTGAAGGAGTTTCTCGCGCTCACTCTGCAGCATTCGCGTTACCGGCACACCGGTCCAGCGGCTGACGATCTCCGCGATATCCTCTGCGTCCACTTCTTCCTTGACCAGCAGCTTGTTGTTGGCTTGCATGTCCTGCAGGCGCTGTGTGTAGTCTTCCAGTTGCTGTTCGACTTCCGGAATGCGGCCATAGCGGATTTCGGCAGCGTCGGTGTAGTTGCCTTCCCGTTCTGCACGGGCACTTTCCTGCTTGAGGCGTTCGATTTCCTCTTTCGCCTGTTGTACACCAAGGATGACCTCCCGCTCACTTTCCCACTGTGCCTTCAGGGCATTGCGGTCTTCCTCAAGGTTGGCCAGTTCCTCGTTGATACTGCTGATTTTCAGTTCGTCGTTTTCCCGGCGCATGGCTTCCCGCTCAATTTCGAGCTGACGGATCCGGCGCTCCACTTCGTCGAGTTCTTCAGGCATGGAGTTCATTTCCAGCCGGAGTTTGGCGGCAGCTTCGTCTACCAGGTCGATGGCTTTATCCGGCAGATGGCGGTCGGTGATGTAGCGGTGCGAAAGCTGTACGGCAGCAACCACGGCATCGTCTTTGATATTGATTTTGTGGTGGGTCTCATACCGCTCCTTCAGTCCACGCAGGATGGAAATGGCATCATCCACGCCCGGCTCATCCACCAGTACAGTTTGGAAACGGCGTTCCAGCGCTTTGTCATCCTCAAAGTATTTTTGGTACTCATTGAGAGTCGTGGCACCGATGGCGCGCAGCTCGCCCCTAGCCAGAGCAGGCTTCAGTATATTGGCAGCATCCATAGCGCCCTGCCCCTTACCGGCACCCACCAGGGTGTGAATTTCATCAATGAAGAGGAATATCTGCCCCTCCGCGGTTTTGACTTCATTGATGACCGACTTCAGGCGCTCCTCAAATTCGCCCTGATACTTGGCACCGGCAATCAGTGCCCCCATATCCAGGGAAAAGATGTCTTTGTCACGCAGGTCTTCCGGCACATCGCCATCCACAATGCGGTGGGCCAACCCTTCGATGATCGCCGTTTTACCTACGCCAGGCTCACCGATCAGTATAGGATTGTTTTTGGTACGGCGGGCCAGGATATGCAGCACGCGGCGGATTTCATCTTCCCGTCCAATTACCGGGTCGAGTTTGCCGTTGCGCGCCATTTCGTTGAGGTTGACGGCGTATTTGCCCAGAGCGTTGTAGCTGTTCTCGGCACTGTGGGTGGTAACGCGCCTGCCCTTGCGAAGCTCCTCAATGCCCGCTTTCAATGCCTTTTCGGTGATACCCGCATCTTTGAGCATTTGCGTGGTGCTGTCCTTAACACTCAGCAAAGCCAGCAGGATGTGTTCCAGGGCGACGAACTCATCCCCAAAATCCTTGAGGTACGTATTCGCCTTTTGCAGCACCTCCGTAGCGATGCGGGAGAGGTACTGACTGCCGCCGCTGACACTCGGGTAGGACTGAATGATGCTATCCGTTGCCTTTTTAATATTGTCGAAATTGACACCCAGCTTCTTCAGCACAAAAGGCGTCACGTTCTCATCCACCTGAAGGATACCCTTTAGCAGGTGGGCCGGCTCTATCGCCTGATGCTGCTCCTGCATAGCGATCTGCTGTGCATGCTGCACCGCTTCCTGAGCCTTTATGGTGAAATTATTGAGGTTCATCTATTGTAGAATTAGGTTAGACATGATGTAGAAGGAAGGCTTTTCAGCAATTCCTTCCGAATTAATAACAGCTGTTTAGCTTCAAATGATGTACCAAACGAGCTAAACACGCCATCTTGACAGATTTTCGCCACGGCTGCCGCCAATTTGACACCCAAATAAAAAAACACACCCGTATTAGACTGGTAACAAATTAATTTTCAGTAGGTAACGTACCAAAAAGAACCCCAAACGTACAGTGCAGCAGAAAATACGGCATCTTTTTTTCATTTTTGCCCAACCCTTTCCAACCCCGTGCCTGTCTAGGCATAATGAATTTGGAACACAACTATTTTAACGATCTCAAAACTGATGCTCATGCCGGTTACAACGATGTTAGTGCTCGCCCTTGCTGTTATTGCTGTTGGAAAAAAGTCGCGGGCCCTACGTTAACCGCTTGCAACCAACAGGGCAGCTTTGTCGTTCTGTAAAGCGAAACAAAAGGTGCCCTGTTTTATGCAACTCTCACTCGGATTTTCACCCTGCCCTAATGATACGTTTATCTTCGACGCCCTGCTGCACGGCAAGGTCGATACCGAAGGGCTGAGCTTTCAGCCGGTTATCGAAGACGTGGAGGCGCTCAATGAAATGGCCTTTCGCCATGAGCTGCACATCACCAAACTCAGCTACCACGCTTTTGCCTACCTCCTCCCTCACTATGCACTTTTGAACGCAGGCAGTGCCCTGGGCGAAAAAGTCGGTCCCCTGCTCATTGCCAAAAAGCCGCTCTCCCCTGCTGATATCAACGCCGCGCACATTGCCATTCCCGGACAGTATACCACAGCCAACTTTTTGCTAAGCCTCGCTTTCCCAAAGGCGCAGCAGCGTACGGCAATGCTTTTTTCAGACATCGAGAATGCTGTTCTTCAGGGCGGCGTGGATGCCGGGCTGATTATTCACGAAAACCGCTTCACCTATCAGGATAAGGGGCTGGTCAGGCTAATGGACCTGGGCGACTACTGGGAGGAAACCTCCGGGCTGCCCATCCCGCTTGGCGGCATTGTGGTACGCCGGGACCTGCCTAAGGCGATACAGCACAAAGTGGACCGTGTGCTCGCCCGAAGCGTAGCCTATGCATTAGACCACCCTGATGCGCCCAAAGATTTTGTACGGCAGTACGCTCAGGAAATGGAAGAAGCGGTCATGTACAAACACATCAATCTGTACGTTAACCACTACACCCGTGACCTGGGCGAACGGGGCCGGGCGGCGGTTGAGCACCTGTTTAAGGTCGCTATGGAAAAGGGCGTTATGCCCGTTTCTGACACTCCCGTTTTCGTGTAGTTTACCCTGCCTGCAGACCAACTAAAGAGAAAGATCATTTTCGCTACCGGAAATCTGCTCCGGGGTGCAAGAATATCGCCACTTTGACTATTTTTGCGCTGCATTTCAGACTGTGTTGGGAATTCGCTTTTGGAGCGAATGCAGTCAAATTTTATTCTGAACAAGGCGCGATGAGGGAGCCTAGCCTGAGCTAAGCGACTGACCTGCCCGCCGTACAAGACTTTGGCAGGCGGGAGAGCAACGAAGTACAGGATGAAATTTGGCAAATGCAGCCCAAAGGGTGAAATCCCAACACAGTCTTAGATTCCCTAACCAGAAAGCAAAAAACTTAGCGATTATGATCATTGGTGTCCCTAAGGAAATTAAGAACAATGAGAACCGGGTGGCCCTTACGCCGGCCGGTGCCATGGAGCTGACCAAGCGCGGCCACGAGGTTTACGTTCAGGCCACTGCCGGACTGGGCAGCGGCTTCGAAGACCACGAATACACGGCTGCCGGAGCACAACTTTTGCCAAGCATCGAAGCGGTTTATGAAAAAGCCGAAATGATCATGAAGGTAAAAGAGCCCATCGAGCAGGAATACAACCTGATCAAAAAGGATCAGCTGCTGTTCACTTACTTCCACTTTGCGTCCTACGAGCCGCTGACGAAGGCGATGATCGAGCGCGGAGCCACCTGCCTGGCGTACGAAACGGTAGAAAATCCCAATGGCAGCCTCCCCCTCTTGGTCCCGATGTCTGAAGTCGCCGGCCGAATGGCAATTCAGGAAGGCGCTAAGTTTCTGGAAAAGCCGATGGGCGGTTCCGGCGTATTGCTGGGCGGCGTACCGGGCGTTGAGCCAGGCCGTGTGCTCATCCTGGGCGGTGGCGTAGTAGGTACACAAGCGGCAAAAATGGCCGCTGGTCTTGGTGCACAAGTCACGATCATGGACATCAACCTCGACCGCCTGCGGTACCTGGCTGATGTGATGCCGGCTAATGTCAATACGGTGTACAGCAACGAAATGAACATCCGCAGGCACATCAAGCAGGCCAACCTTATCGTTGGCGGGGTACTCATTGCCGGGGCTAAAGCCCCTCACCTGATTACCCGCGATATGCTTAAAGATATGATCCCGGGCACTGTATTGGTTGATGTTGCCGTGGATCAGGGCGGCTGTATCGAAACCTGCAAGCCGACCACACATGAAAACCCTACCTTTGTCATTGATGACGTGGTGCACTACTGTGTGGCGAACATGCCTGGTGCGGTACCTTACACTTCTACCATTGCCCTGACCAACGCGACCCTGCCTTACGCCATCCAACTGGCCAACAAAGGCTGGAAGCAGGCTTGCAAGGACAACGAGCCCCTAAAGAAGGGCCTGAATGTTATTGACGGAAAAGTAGTGTACAAAGGTGTGGCGGATGCCTTCGGGCTGGAATTCACGCCGGTTGAGCAGTTTTTATAAACTTCTCCAACTATAGCCTGAGCGGGGCTGCTTACCGAGCTGGTAGGCAGCCCCGCTTTTTATTTTTGCGAATGGCAACGAACATCCGGGCTGGCTGCTGCGTGTAACAGGCACACTATTTCACCAAAAATCAAATGATATGACCAACCCACAAGAAGTGATTGATGCGCTAAATGATTTGCTGCAGCAGAATGTAGATGCCCGGCAGGGCTACGAAAAAGCGCGCTCGGACGTTGAGCAGTCTATCCTCGAATCCTACCTGACAGACAAGGTGGTCCAACGACAGGCCTTCATCGAAGCCATCACACAGGAGATTATCACCCTCGGCGGTTCTGCGAAGCGGGAAACCACCGTGAAAGGCAGCCTGCACCACAGCTGGATCGACATCAAATCCGCACTATCCTCCAACGATGAGGAAGCCGTGTTTGAAGAATGCGTGCGCGGCGAAAAGAACAGCCTCAAAACCTACAACAAGCTACTGGAAAACACCTCCTGGCCCGCCTCCACTAAAACGATGGTCCTGCGTCAGCGCGATCAGATCAATGCCGACCTGGAGCGGGCGGATGCTATGGCAGATGCATTGAATTAAGACCTTTCCCATGAAGGTAAAGTTTTTAAAGGCCACAGCCTGTGGCTTTTGGCTTTTTCATTGCCACGCCCTTACGAATGCGCTGCATGACTAATAATGTATGATACAGGCCAGATAGATAAGCAAGGTGCTTTTTCAAAATGAGAGGATGGGCTGCGCCCTTCCTCAGGTGGGGGGGAACTTAAAGCTTTTGAAGGCCACAGCCTGCGGCTTTTGGCTTTTTCATTGCCACGCCCTTACGAATGCGCTGCATGACTAATAATGTGGTACAGACCAGATCGGTAAGCGAGGGATTTTTTCATAACGAGAGGATGGGCTGCGCCCTTCCTCAGATGGGAAATGACAACACAAAAGGTCAACCCCTGGTTTAGCCTTTCGTCTTTTAGTCCCTTATGCGAACACATTCGCACCGGGTCTAAACGACGAAAGGCCATTTCGCTTTGCGAAATGGCCTTTCGTGTTGTCGGGATGATAGTTTGTGAACTTTAGCAAATCGGAGCAAATACAGTTATTAGCACTTATCACAAAATCCAATAAATAAAGGGGCTTTAAGCCCGGTATTTACACCCATTGCTAAAAAACTACCACCATAGGGCAACAAAAAAAGCCAACGTTTTAAAAGTTTGTTGTCGGTTATCGTATATTAGTGCCGTTGATGTTTTTTTAATCACCAAACGGCAAACGATATGGCCCGCAAAGTAAAGACCCCCACCCCACGGTTTAACCTCCGCACCCACGACCCGGTAAAAGACAAAGACAACCCCACGTTGATAGTATTGGTACTCCGCTATAATGGCAACCGTTTAGTCTGGAGCACTAAAGAGAAAGCCCGCCCCCGTTTTTGGGATAAGAAGCGCAACCGGGTAAAAGTCACCGTAAACAACCCGGCGGACGCCTATATAAATACCACCCTTAATGACTATGCCAATAAAGCGTTAGAGATTTACCGCCGCTTTGACGGAGACCTTACCACCACAGAATTTAAGGAGCAACTAGATATTGTCACCGGGCGCAAGCAAAAGGAAGCGGAGGAAGCCGCCTATTTGCCCCTGCTCAAATTTATTGATTACTACACCGAATTAAGGCGGACGGATGCCAATAGTAAACGCGGTACTTGGAAGGTGCTGCAAACTTGCGGAGAACATATAAAGAAGTACGCCACAGAGCGCCGAGGGGGCAAACTGGATTACAAAGATATTGATTGGAATTTTCGCCACGACTTTGAACAGTGGCTATATAGAGCGCCCCGCGAACACTCTAACAACTATGCCGGGCGGGTGCTGCAAATCCTAAAGCAGTTTTTGAATGAGGCAGCGGAAAGGGGCTACCACAAAAACGATATTTACAAGCGCCGGGGCTGGAATATCAAAAAGGAACGGTTTGCAAAGCAGGTATTGAGCTTTGAGGAATTAGACCTAATCAACTCGCTAGACTTTAGCGATAACCCCCGGCTGGATAAAGTGCGAGACCTGTTTTTAATCGGAGCGTTTAGCGGGCTTCGCTTTTCGGATTTTACCCGCATTACCCCGGAACACATTATAGAGGAAGACGGAGCGCAACTAATAGAGCTATTTAGTAAGAAGACAAACACGCAGGTAGTAATACCCCTTTTGCCCATACTCCGGGACAAGCTGGAGAAATACGACTACCAACCGCCTAAAATCAGCGCCCAAAAGTTTAACGACTACATAAAAGAAGTGTGCGAGCTGGCAGGCATAGACAAAGAAGTGATAGTAAAGCGAAGCAAGGGAGGCAAGCGCATAGAGGAACGCAAGCCTAAACACCAACTAATAACAAGCCACACCGCCCGCCGGAGCTTCGCCACCAACTTTTTTCAATTGGGATTGCCTGCCATTGAGCTAATGAAGATAACGGGCCACAGTACAGAGCGCCAATTTATGGAATACATCAACATAGATAAGAGAGCGAACGCCCGGAGCATTGCCGCCAAAGTGGCAAAGCTAATGGGGCAAACGCCGTTGAGAAAGGTACAGTAAAAAACCCTTGTGGAAACGTTTCCCCAAGGGTTTTAGAGGAACCCTCAATAGCTTGTGGAAACGTTTCCACAAGCTAAAAACGCCACCGGGAGCGGATGCCCGCGCAACTATCGGAGACAAAGAAAACCCGCCACGCCGTGAACACGTCAG
>CAJXNH010000022.1 GCA_913057245.1 uncultured Phaeodactylibacter sp. | reverse complement strand
CAGGGCGTCAAACTCTTCTGGCTCTAAACTGGTCAGTGCTTTTAGCTGGGCGGGGTTGCTTCGTATTTGGTCTGTGTTTATCATGCTATATAACATAGCAGATTTTTTTCAACCAGCCAAACTCGCGCACACGAGCGCGCGCGGTCTGGATTTAATTTTATTAAAATCTAATATGAAATAAATTTCCAGAATGAAGATTATCACTCTTCTGCTATTTACGATAAGTTGTGTATGCTCACAGTTATATGCCCAGGAAACCTTTGCCCGTGAGCCGCGTGGCCATATCTGGCTTTTCGGTTATGATGGTATTGGAGGTCCGCCCTTTGCAAGCACAGTGATGGATTTTAATACAAATCCTGTTTCTGTTTTTACAGATACCAGGCAGATGAATTTTGATGCAACGAATGCAAGTATTTGTGATACTTTAGGGGAACTTGAAGTCTATACCAATGGGCTTTACATTGCTAATTCGGCACATGACACCATTACAAATGGCAGCGGACTTACCCCAGACCCTTACACTGATGTTTGGATAGAAATCGGGGCTTATCCACTTCCGCAATCAGCTCTATTTTTTGAAGCTGTAGATGGTTTCCATCTTCTACATACTGAATTGGCACGCTTTGATGAATTAGATGAATATGGTAGTAGGTACATAGGTAATAACTTATACTTAACTGGGGTAAAAAACGAAGAGGATAGCTACATAGTTGGCAGTAAAAATCAAATATTAGTTAATGATTCTCTCTCTTTTGGTCAGCTTACTGCATGCAGACATGCCAATGGCAGGGATTGGTGGATGGTAGTGCCAGAGTATTTTGGGGAAGAGTATTATTCAATACTGATTACACCCGATACGATTGAGCTAATAGAGAAATACTATTCTGATAGTACATTCATCGCAGGTGTTGGGCAGGCACAATTTACCTCGGATGGGACAAAATACATCCGCTTAAACTCCTTCGATATTTTCGAGGGGCAGTTTATTGAAATTTACGACTTTGACCGGTGCGATGGCTATTTGTACAACCCAAGGGTAATAAACTATAACGACACCGCCTACTTTGCCGGGGCAGCGATCTCAGAGAACAGCCGCTTTCTTTACATTTCTTCTTATCGCTATATTTATCAGTATGACTTAGAAGCGGAAGATATAGAAGGGTCAAAAGTTCTTGTTGCAGAATACGATGGGTTTGAATCTCCTGCTAATTTTGGCACCCGTTATTTTTTAGCACAGCTTGCACCAGATGGCAAAATTTACATTTCGACGCCTAGCACTACGGACCGGCTCTATGTCATTCATCAGCCTAATAATAAAGGTGCCGGTTGCCAAATAGAACAGCATGGCATCCAACTGCCTGGCTTGAACTTCAGGACCATGCCCAACCACCCATATTATGGCCTTGGCCCTGAGGATGGCAGTGCTTGTGATACATTGGGCATAGACCTTCCGCTTCCGGAAGCCGAATTCAGTTATGTCGTTACGGACAGCAGCTTGCAGGCTATCGACTTTTATGATGGCTCTAAATTTCAGCCCTATGCCTGGCATTGGGACTTTGGTGACGGAGCGGTCAGTAATAGCCGCCATCCACAGCACAGCTATGTTTTTCCAGCTTTATATGAAGCCTGCTTAACGGCTACAAACGCTCAAGGCAGCCATACGTCTTGCCAGGAAATTGACCTTAGGGCAACGAGCACTACTACCCTGAACAACGACGGTATTTATTGCCGGGCATTCCCTAACCCTGCCAGTACAATCTTGTGAGTTGAATGTCAAATACAACATACCGGGTTACTTCAGGTATTCAATATGCGGGGGCAGGAAGTTTATCGGAAATCTATAGCACATAACCCAGAGGGGAAGCTAATTATTGAAAACCTATCCGGTCAAATGCTTTACACAGAAGACCTGAACTTGAGCCCGGCACCCCGTAACTGGCAATTAGATGTGGGAGGCTGGCCAAGTGGCGTATATGTGGTGCGCTTGCAAGTAGGAGCGGAGCAAATAGTGCGGAAGTTTGTAAAGGAATGAATCGTCAAAACAAAATCAACCAGGTAATAACCAGAAAACCTGCCCCCTGTAGAGGACAAGTTGTAGACAGAAAGGGAAGTGGAAAAGGTATTAACCTGCAAACTCCCGCTGCTCCGAGAACGGATTCACCGGTAAAACCGTTATCTTTATGAATCTACAAACAATGCTTATGGTGAGTTCAAACACATCAGAACTGCGTGCCGACCTGCATCGGTACATTGATTTATTGGATGACAAGTTTATAGCTGTAGCCCACTCCATGTTTGGGGCTTATATGGAACAGCAGGAAAATGATCCAATCATTGGTTATAGTGTGGAGGGTGTTCCTATGCATGCCAGTGTGGCCAGAAGGGAGTTCAAAGCTCGTGTGGAAGCAGCAGGCAGAGGTGAATATATTACACTTGATGAGCTTAAAAAGGAGTCAGAAAAATGGCTGAAGGGCAAGGAAGATAAAGAATAGTTATAGTGCCTGAGGCAAGAGAAGGCTTTCAGCAAATAGTACAATATCTGGAAGAAAATGTATCCTACCATACAGCTGATTATGTCAGGCAGGCTAGCTTTGATGGAATAGACAAGTTGTTGGTCATGCCAGATCAACATGGCTTAGTAAAAGAGTTGAGCGATGAAGAAATTACTTATCGTCGAGTGCTAGTATTAAAGGGAACGTACCGTATTATTTTCACCATAATTGAGGCGAAACATGAGGTTCGAATTATAGATATAAGCAGAGGCGATAGAAGTCCTGATTACCTAGAAGAAGTGAAAACCCGCTAAGTCTTTATTACGTTCTCACCCAATTGTGGATAAAATATACCACCCCTCCGGTTTTCAATGTCCCGGAATGTTTTATTTTTGTGGGCTATGAGATTGAAGCAGCTGGAAATAAAGGGGTTCAAGAGTTTTGCCAACGAAACGGTCATCAACTTCGAGGAGGACGTCATTGGCATAGTGGGCCCCAACGGTTCCGGCAAGTCCAATATCGTGGATGCCATCCGCTGGGTGCTCGGAGAACAGAAAAGCCGGGAACTCCGTCTGGACTCCATGTCAAGCGTGATCTTCAATGGCACCAAACGGCGCAAAGCGGGCGGCGTGGCTTCGGTCTCCCTGACCTTTGAGAATACCAAAAACCTTCTGCCTACCGAGTACCACACGCTTACCATCACGCGCATGCTTTACCGCAGCGGGGACAGCGAGTACCGGCTCAATGGGGTCACCTGCCGCCTCAAGGATATTACTTCTCTTTTTCTCGATACAGGCATTGGCTCCAACTCCTACGCCATCATCGCATTAGGGATGGTGGACGACATCCTGGCCGATAAGGATAACTCCCGGCGCAAGATGTTTGAGCAGGCCGCCGGTATTTCCAAGTACAAAGTCCGCAAGCGCGAGACCCTCAATAAGCTGAAGCATACTTCGGAAGACCTCGACCGGGTGGAGGACCTGCTCTTTGAGATCAACAACAATCTGAAATCGCTGGAAAAGCAGGCCAAGCGTGCCCGCAAGTACTTCGAGCTGAAGGAAAAGTACAAAAGCTACAGCACCGAACTGGCCATTCTCAAAATTGGCAGCCTCAAACAGCAGCAGGAAGAACTGCGCAAGAAGCTGACACAGGAGGAGGACCACTACCGGCAGTACGATGTGGAAATCAATACCCGGGAAGCCGCCCTGGAACAGGAGCGCAAAGCCAATCTGGATAAGGAGCAGGCTCTTTCCGAACGCCAACGCGAGCTGAACAACCTGGTGGGGAACATCCGCGGTATGGAGAACGACAAGCGGATGCAACAGCAGAAGCAGCAGTTCCTGGAAGACAACCTGCAAAAGCTCAATCAGGAAACCGCAAACGCAAAAGTCCGCATCCGACAGTTGGAGGAAGACATTGAGCAATACCGCTCCGAGCTGAATGGCGAAAAACGCATCGAAGCCCGCCTGGAAGAAGAACTCAATCAGGCAGAAGAGCGCCTGGAGACCATCAAAAAAGACCATGGGCAATTGAAAGCAGGATTGGACGAGGTGGTCAGCCAACAGCAAGCCCTGGAGCGGGAAACCTTCGAGCTGGAGAAGCAGAAAGCCATCAATACCAATCAGATTGAAAGCAGTCAGCGCGAACTCAAGCGCGGACTGGAGGAAATCGACCGCCGGAAAACGGAGATTGTCGGACTACAGGACAAGATGAAAACCCTGGAGGCTCAGCAAGCCGAACGGCAGGCCGCTGTGGAAAGCCTGGAAAAAGCCGAGGAGGAACGCCAACAGCAGCTCGAAAAAACCGATCAGGAACTCGACGACCTAAATAAACAACGCACTAAAGTCAACCGTACGCTCGATGCCCGCCGCAATGAGTATCAGCTGACCAAAAGCATGGTCGAAAGCCTGGAGGGCTTTCCGGAGTCAATTAAGTTCCTGAGCACCGCCAAATCCAAAGAGTGGAATTCGGAAACGCCCCTCCTGTCTGACCTCATCTACGTTAAAGAAGACTACCGGGTCGCCATCGAAAACTACCTCGAGCCCTACCTGAACTACTACGTGGTGCCGGACCTGGAAGCGGCTTATAAAGCCATCCGCCTGCTCAACAGCACCCAAAAAGGCAAGGCCAATTTCTTCCTTCTCGACGCCTTCGAGCGCTACGTGCCCCCGATGGCAATGCTGCCCGATACCCAACAGGCTTTCGATTTGGTGGAAACCGACCCGGCTTATCGCAAGCTGGTGGCTCACCTGCTGGAAAATGTGTTGGTGACCGATCAGGAAGAAATTAAGGGCGCCATAGAGGACAGTGATTATGTGTTGCTCTCCAAAAGCGGGCGGTTCATTCAGCGGCGCTACAGTGTGTCGGGCGGGTCTATCGGCCTGTTTGAAGGCAAAAAAATCGGCCGCAAGAAAAACCTGGAAGTCCTCGAAAAGGAGATCCGGAAGCTGGAACGGGAGGAAGACAAGCTATCGTCTTCCTACTACAGCCTCAAGGACCGCATGGATCAGCTCAAGGCCCGGCGTACCGAGCGGGAAATACAGGAAGCCCGCCGTCAGCTCAATCAGCTGATGCAGGAGAAAACGGCACATGCCACCCGCCTCGAAAATTTCGAATCCTTCATCAAAGAAGCGGAAGATAAGCTGCAGGGGCATACCGACCGGGTCACATCCCTGGACCGCGAAAACGAGGAGATGGATGGCTTGCTCCGGGTGAAAAAACGGGAAGTCAGCCTGCTGAAGGAGCGCATTGCCGACACCGATATCACCTACCGGGACGTAGCGGAGAAAATGAGTGCCGCTTCCACGGCCTTCAATGAAAAGAACATAGAGTTCATCCGGCAGCAGAACAAAGTATCGGCCCTGCAGCGCGAACTGAGCTTCCGCGAAAAGCAACTGCAGGAAGCCACCACGACCGTTTCTGGCAACGCCCAAAAGCTGGAGCAATCGCAGCTCGAAATCCGGGAATTGCAGGATGCCACCGATACCCTCCAAAAGCAGCTGCTTGAATCCTACGATCTGCGCAAACAGCGGGAAGCCAAACTCACGGAGGCGGAACAGACCTACTACAAAGCCCGGGGTGGCATTAACGAACTGGAAGATCAGCTCCGCAAGCTCAACAAGCAGCGGCAGGACGCGCAGATCCTGGTGAATACGCTCAAGGATAAGGTCAATGATGTCAAGTACAAGGTAGGCTCCGTGGCTCAGCGTCTGCGCATCGAATTCAATATTGAGATCAACGACATCATCAATGAGGAGCCGACCCTGGGCATGCCGGAGGAGGAAATCGCCCTGAAGGTAGACCGCCTGCGTGGCCGCCTGGAGAACTACGGGGAGATCAACCCCATGGCGGTGGAAGCCTTCGATGAGATGAAGGAACGGGCGGAGAACATCACCAAACAGCGGGACGATATCCTTCAGGCCAAATCAGACCTGGAAACCACCATAAAGGAAATCGAGGAAACGGCCACCCTGCAGTTTTTGGAGTCCTTCGAGAAGGCCCGCTTGTACTTTATCGATGTATTCCGCAGCCTGTTCACCATAGAAGACACCTGCGACCTCATACTTATGGACCC
This sequence comes from uncultured Phaeodactylibacter sp., assembly GCA_913057245.1. Taxonomy (GTDB): domain Bacteria; phylum Bacteroidota; class Bacteroidia; order Chitinophagales; family Saprospiraceae; genus Phaeodactylibacter. The sequence continues at coordinate 54,463 of CAJXNH010000022.1, read as the reverse complement.
GGACGACCCGCTCGAGTCCAAAATTGAAATCGTCGCCAAGCCCAAAGGCAAGCGCCCGCAGACCATCAGTCAGTTGTCGGGTGGCGAAAAGACGCTCACGGCCACCGCACTGCTCTTTGCGCTGTACCTGCTCAAGCCCGCCCCATTCTGTATTTTCGATGAAGTGGACGCCCCACTGGATGATGCCAACATCGAGAAATTCAACAAGATCATCAAGAAGTTCTCCAAAGACTCTCAGTTCATCATCGTTACCCACAACAAGCTGACGATGGCAGCCGTGGATACCATCTACGGTGTCTACATGGCCGAGCAAGGCGTATCCGGTGTCAGCGCGGTCGACTTCCGGGACTTCGAGCACTCCACCACCTTTGAGGTAAAGGAACAAGCTTAGTAGATTCCATTTTTAAACTTAGGGGCATGAATAGCTTGGAAAGAATGCCAAAGACTTCGTAGAACCTGTCTGCCTGGCATAGCCAGGTAGAGTCACACCTTAGTATCCCCCTGCAACACTATGGAAGAACGACTTCGTAGAAGTCGCACGTTCGTAACCCTTGCAATACCAAAGAAGATCGACTTCGTAGAAGTCGCATGTTATCCCCCGTTATAGCCAATGATAAGAAAAAATCAGCGGCTAATTTTCTTAATCAAAATTCATTTAATCATGAAAAAAACGAAAATTTTAACGGTGTTTTTTATCATCCTGACAATTTTTATAGCTTGTCGAAAAGATGATGTTTCACCCGAAAAAATTGAGAATACTACCCTTGAAACAGTTACAAATCGAGTGAATATCGAACAGGCTAAAGCTATATTCTACCATCGAGAAGTTGAAGAAGAAGTTTTGGACAAAAATAGTTCTTTTCTTTTTACTAAAGACACAGAGTGTTTTGGCATACAACCAATTTGGGAATTGGCACGAGAAGTTGAAACTTCAAATGATAAGGGACTTACTATCGTTCCGATAAAAATGCCTGAAGACCTTGTAGCCCACGGTAGAGGAGCTCAATTAATTTTTTATCCCGATGAGAGTTGTACTACGCCTGTAGAATTAGTATTTTACGAGGGTTACCAATATGATGAAACTCGTCCGTTTGAAATAGAGAATACTCATTTTAAAGGATTCGTATCCGTTTTTAATCTATGTAATTGCACATCACTTGTTTTTCCTGTAAATGAAGGAGAAATTCTGGCTCCTGAGGCGCGTGAATTCTCATCAGAAGAATGTCACTCAGGAAATGCTGTGGAAGAACGTAATTTTTGGCCTGGCTGGTTAGCAGGTATCTTCAATTCCGGAGGTCCCGACTGTCCCACCTTTGGTCCTTCATTCTGGGATAGACTTGGAAACTTCTTCTCTGGTATTTAGAACGGTATTTCAGAAATTTTCTCAGGCAATGGTTCAAGTGGGAATAGTGGTTGGCAAGGAAGTTGGATAGGCTTTTCTTACACAGGATTTCCTTATTATAATAGCTCTGGCGGTACAGGCGGCGGAGGCGGAGGCGGCTCTGCTACGTTTAATAGTCTTTTTGAAAGGCCGTTTTTTAATGGAGAAGGGCAATTGGTGATTGACCTTCTAAATGAGATAATTGCTGAGTATGACTTGGAAATATGCACAGAACAACTGCACCAAACTTTATATAGCTGCATTAACAATAACCAAGGGGACTACATTGTAGGTCCGCCACCGCCGCCGGGAGAATTAATAAGTTTAAACGCTTATGTGAGTATCCTTTCAACTATATCATCCGGCATGCCATGCTTGTCAAGCGTGATTTCATCGTATAGTTCTGACATAGATATGGAAGGAAATGATGGCTCGCTAATTTGTTATTTGGAAAGTCAAAATACTTTCGATATTGAGCCAGTTGATTTGTTGCAAATCATGAAAAATGAGTGCGGTACCGATGCTGATTGTCACAAAAACTTGGTGGATTGCTTTAATAAATTGGATGCTTTTCAGCAGGCCTATGGAGTTACAATCAATGAAGAAATATTAAATTTTTTTCTGAAAGTGGCTTTACTTTTTGCGGGTTAGAACCTTCAGAATTCACGGATAAAGTTTTTGAAAAATTGGGTGAATATTATTCCGAACTTGCTACGGAGAATACAGAAGAAGAGGATGCAGGATTTTTTGATAGAACTCTTGAATGCTGGTCGTTTAATTTTACTCCTCAATCAAGCGGAGATGGTCAAATTGCTTGTGTTTCCAATTTATACTTATCTAAAAATTATGGTCCTGCCCATGCAAATACTGCTTTTTTTTGTGGGCATTTTACATTGCCTGCTACTCGCTATACTGGTCAAGTTATACCTCCAGGGCAAGCTGCAGACTGTGCAGCTTGGGCAGCAAACGCCGCGGCAGTCGCAGCAGGTTACGCTTTTGCACTTAACATAAATATTACTGATGAAGCATTAATAAGAATATTTATAACTTCGTTCAATGTCAAAATGACACTAACAAATTGTGGCTATGGCATTATGACGAAATGCGAAAATGCTATTTGTCTTGAGCCTCCAACTCCAGCTTCTTGGAATGTTGGATTTTTTGATTGGCTTGACGAACAGTTGTTTGGCTGTGAGTAATTAATTACGGGTGCTGTTTGGTTTCATAACACTTGTGAACTGAACAGCACCTGGTTTTAAAGTTTCAAAAATAAGTTATAAATGAATATTCTACTTATTTTAATACAATTTGGAGGAGGCTTTTATTCTGTCGCAATTGATCATGATTATATTGTGATTGCGTACTTTCCTGAGGGGTTAGATGAAAATTGCAAAATCACTGAGCTATTTGATTTCTCTGACAAAAAAGTATACCACTTCGAAAAAGACATAATAAATACATTTGATGAAGCAGTGGAAAATCTTGCTATGCATGAAATGCATTCAAACCTAAAAAAAATTAATTCTGTATTTGCTGAAAATTTATATTTTTTGGGTTATTCGTCGGTCAAATACTATGAAGATTGTATCTTGAGTAATTACTTTTTGGATAATGGGTGTATTGAAATGAAGCTCGAAAATGTTTATGCTGATGTTGCTGAACTTGACGAGTTCATTACAGATAAAAGAATAATAAATTTGCTTCCGTGGATAGGAAATGGGAAGCAAATTAACAATAAAAACTATATTAATATTAAGTCGACTATTCTGCCGATGAATGACATGGATGAACCAATGAATAGCTTTGAGGTGATACAGATTAAAACCACAGATAAAATTCCAGATTACTTTGAGCAAGCAATTAAAAGAATTAAGAATAGAAATTGAAAACAGGCTATAACACTGCGTATATTCCATGCCGGTAGAACACCGGCACGGCATATACGCTGGCCGATCTCTGCAATTTTTAAGCATGCTAAAACCAGCAGTTTGTATAAAACTCCGGAAGACTTCGTAGAACCTGTCTGCCTGGCATAGCCAGGTAGAGCCACACTTTAGTATCACCTGCAACACCATGGAAGAAAGACTTCGTAGAAGTCGCACGTTCGTAACCTTTGCAATACCATAGAAGATCGACTTCGTAGAAGTCGCATGTTACCCCCCGATCTCTGCAATTTGTAAAAACACTAATCAATCTTATCAATCACCTGCCGTTCAAACTCCGCCTTAGCCAGGGGGCGGCGCTGCTGATCATCCGTACAATAGTACAGCCCGATGACCTGCAGGTTGGTAAGGCTATCGTTGAGGGGGATAAGAATAATATCCGCCCATTGATAGCCCCCACAGTGAGCCGCGTAGTAGCTGATGTTCACCGTATCCGCTTCCAATCCCCCGGAAAGGGGCAATCCATGCTCAATAAACAAGCTGTCAGCAGCATCCACCCGCGGCACGAATTCACTTTTCCCATAGGGGAGCTCATAGGTCTCATCCAGAACCAGGAAACGGTCATAATCATCCGGTGTGCTCGTAGCCAGGAAGGCAAAAACGGCTACAGAAAACGGAATTGCGTAAGGAACCCGGACTTTCCGGTCAGGCGTGTACACCAGGCTGTACCGGTAGGCTAAAATCAGGACCGGCAGCGATAGATAATCCGTGTAATCCACCACCCGGGCATAATGCAGCCCGGTGAGGCTATTCCAGCCTTCAATCAGCGGTTGGCTGAATGGCGTTTTCCAATACAGGAAAAACAAGGCGATCCCCCAGCAAATGGATTTGCGGTAAGCGGGGAAAAGCGCGATCCAAAACAGCGCAAAGGCAAACAGCCCGGCAAAATCGGATAATTTGCCGGTAAGCAAGCCCGGAAAAGCACCTTTAAGAAAAAAATCGTTGAGGAGTAATAAACCCAGGCTCAGGAGAAATGCCGGGGACTGCAGGAGAGAAAGCTGCCGCGTCATAAGGTTGAGGGTTTGGTTACACCACTATAACGCGGCAACAGCTTAATTCGATGCTTTACTCCTCCGCAAAATGAGCCCTCACCTCCGCAGGAATGAGCTTCTGCGTCATTGGATTTTGGGCATCATTTTCGATGAAGTGCCAGTTCTTCGTCCCCTCGTCGGCAATGGCGTACATGACCTTATCTACCAGGACTGTAAAGGTATTGGTGGCGCCATCGTAGGAGACCGCGTCCGTGCCATGCGTGCCTTCGAGGTTGCCTTTGATCATGCCCACCGTTTCCGGGGTTTTGTAAGCCTCTGAGGTAAATTGTATGGTCATCGTACCCATGTAGCTGACGGGGGCGTATCGCTCCGATTCAAAGGCGAACGGAGCACTGATGCGCTTGATGCGGTAGCCCGACATATCCACTTCCATCCCGTTGCCGCTCATATCAGCAAACATTTGCACCATCTCTTCTTTGGAGACTTGCTCAAAAAGCGGCGGATATAGAAAATCGACCACCGTCTCCCAGTCTTTTTCTTCGGTAGCGGTGAAGTATTGATTTAGCCGGGATTTGATATCCTGTACGTCTTGGGCTTGTGCCTGAATGCCCGTGGAGGCAGCCAGCAAAGCGATCCCAAGCAATAGCGTTCGCATGTTTATAATGTTTTAAGGTATTCAATAACAGCGGTGCGTTCACCCGCTGATAATTTATCGCCAAAATCGTGCCCTTTATTGCTGTAGCCGGGGCGGTTGGTATCAAATGCCCAGTCGCCTTTGGCTTTGTCCAGCTCCGTGTAGGCCCAGCCGAGTTGCTCGTGATCATAGTCCCGGCTGTCCCCTGACCGCGCCCAGACATCGGGCCGGTTTTTGCTGTCAAGCAGGGCAGCCACTGTAGGGACCGAGCCATTGTGCAGGTAGGGCGCGGTCGCCCAAATGCCATCCAAAGGTGGTGCCACATATCCCAGCTCGGGCGCAAAGTACGACTTCGGCTCTGATTGCGCAAACCAGCTGCTGTTGTACCATTCCACGATACCGCTGTTTTTGGCGTAGTTGGCGTACATGGGATCGGTTTTAACCAGCGCCAGAGAAACCAACTTATTGGGGTAGGTCTCCTCATTGCCGTAGGTACCGTGGCATTTGCTGCAATTTTCTTCAAAAATCACCTGCCCTTCCGCCGCCAGTGCCTGATCAACCGGTCCGGGATAAGCCGGGGGCTCCAGTGTTTGCAGCCACGCCAGGACATCTTTGAACCCAATGATGGCTTCCCGGGCTGCCGTGCTGTCAGGAATGCCCAGCACAGAGGCCTGGAAAAGCAGCTTGGTGAAATCGCCCCGCCCAATGCCGTTGTAGTACAGGGCGTTCTTTTTCTTAACATGCCAAAGGGGCGGCACATCGGTGGCGATGGTGTAGTCCATCATGTCGTAGTTGGGCGTCTCCCGGTAGGTCAGGTCAACCGGGTCGCGGTGGCGCATGCAGGCTTCTGCCAGGCGGAAGGCCGGATTGGCACCGGGCTGATTGGTCTGAATGTAAGGCGCCATAGCGTTGAAGTAGCGGGAGAAGTCCTCGTAGGCCTCCCACTCGGGCTCGTCCTTTTTATACTTGAAGTCTACGCCCACCCGGATCGCCTTGCCCATTGGCTTGAAGCTCTTTTGGTAGTCTGAGAAGCTGTTGCCCAGCCCCGGTACAATCTGCCCGTTAACCTCCCCGGCGTGGCAGGTGAAGCAGTTGCCGTTCATCACGAGTGTTCCGCCCTTGGCCGCTTCAAAGGCACTAATGGGGTAGGGCAGGTCGGCATTGACACCGGCTCGCCGTAGCACCGTATCGGAAGTGCCGGAGAGGCGCTTTTTCATCATTTCAAAAGGTACGCCGGAGCCGATGTAGGAGCCCCCTCCAATGAAAGCATAGCCCGCTTCCGGATCACCATCCATCTGTTGCGGAGAAGCTGGCAGGGTCTTCACTTTCCAGTCTTTATCGGTGGCTGTGCCAGGCAGCGTACTGTAGCGCTGACAGGCAGCAAGGGCGGCGATCCCCAGGATAAACCAAAAAAATCTCATAGCACTTGATCGGTTTGAATTGCGTTGAACGGAGACAGAAACGGTCTATGGTTTCTGTTGTTTCCGTCAAACTATACATAACGCGTTCTGGTATGGGCGAAGCCCAGACCAAAACGGTCAGTATATACTTCATTCGATGTCGGTTTGGATTCCCAAACCTCATCGACGACAGTATACCCAACGATAAAGGTGCCGCCTTGGTTGTGGAATTATTACCTTTGTCCTTTTATACCGACGATAAAGTGGTTTGCCACAGCAAACCAACTTGATGTCGGCATAAACTCTGGAAAGTGGCCTGCTCTGATATCGCAAACCACTTTGTTAAGCGTATATTTGCCAACTTATGTTGAACCCTCGCCTCACTTTAAACTGCCGCGGTACACTGCTGAGCCTCCATTCGCCTCAGGTGATGGGGATATTGAATGTGACGCCGGACTCCTTCTTTGACGGTGGGAGGTACACCCGTCAGGATGCCTTGCTGCGGCAGGCGGAGCAAATGCTGAAGGAGGGGGCCGCTATTTTAGATATTGGTGGCATGTCCTCCCGCCCGGGCGCTGAGATTATCTCGGTGGAGGAGGAGTTGCAACGGGTGCTGCCAGCGATTGAAGCCCTGCATCAGGCTTTCCCGCAGGCTATTCTCAGTATTGATACCATCCGCGGACGGGTGGCGGAAGAAGCGGTGGGGGCGGGTGCTGCAATTGTCAATGATATCTCCGCCGGTGCTTTCGATGAATCGATGTACCCAACAGTGGCCCGCTTGCAGGTACCTTACATCCTGATGCACATGAAGGGCAGTCCGAAGACCATGCAGGACAACCCGGATTACGAGGATGTGGTGCAGACGGTACTCGACTTTTTCATCGCGGAGGTAGGCAAGCTGCGGGCCCTCGATGTGCACGATATTGTATTGGATCCCGGATTTGGGTTTGGAAAAACCGTGGAGCACAACTATCAGCTGCTAAAACAAATGCACCTGTTCAAAATTTTAGACTTACCGTTACTGGCCGGGCTGAGCCGAAAATCAATGATCAATAAAGTACTGAAAACCAAGCCGGAACAGGCGTTGAACGGAACCACTGCTTTAAACATGGTCGCCCTGCAGCAGGGTGCTAAAATACTTCGGGTGCACGATGTACGCCCGGCCATGGAAGCCGTTAAGCTTTGGCAGCAACTCGAAATGGTATAGGCGCATGGAATGGCAATCTCAAACGCTTACCGAAACGGACATTAAGTCTGCAACCCTTCGCTACCTGAAGCACCACTACCGCTTTCGGCAAAGGCAGGGCGGCTGGGAATTGTCCTCTGATCTCCGGGGCAAGGGCGGGATTGTAGCGGATGGTTTCCTGTCCTTTGTGCAGCCTTCCGGCGAAGTGTTCCGGGCGACTTTCGAGGCAACTTCTTACGATACCAAGGCAGAGGTACGCTACCGCAAGCAAAAAATCCTGCTTTATTGGGATGCTGCAGCTGCGGCGGCTTGTTTCGCTTGTGGTTTGCTGCTGCTTGGTTTGTTCCGGGCCTGGTTTACGGTGGAAGCCCTGACGCTGACCGGGGCAATTGCTTTGTTCATTGCCTTTTTTACTTTTGGCTTTTTCGGGTTTTTGTTGCTTTTCCGGAACTGGAGGCGGTACCGGTACATCTACGCCATTGAGCAATTTAAACGCTACCATGCCGACGAGCAATGGGTGGCCCTGGGGGAGGACGTTTTCGCCAATCTCACAAGCGATCCCTACTACCTGGAGCTGAAAAAACAGTGCATCTACAACGGCATGGGACTGCTGATCGTGCGCGCGGATAAATCCATCCTGATGCAGCTATCGCCTGCCCGGAAAGATGTTTTTGGAAAGAAACGCAGTAACATCGACTTCCTCAGGCAGGACGACCTCCAACGCATGTTAGACGAAGGGCGTTACCCGGAATGGATGGCTACGCTTAAGCCGGAAAACCTGCTGCGGTTCCAGCGGCGTTACAAATATCAGATGCTGACAGTGGGCATCTGCCTGGCGCTGACCTCGGGCGTACTCTATCAGGAAATGCAGGAGCTTAAAACCATTGAGGAAGAATCCCCGGAAGCTTACCTCAGGCGCATGGCTGATGTGCGGGACCGCAATGAACGCTACACTCAGCCCATCACGTTTGTATTGGATACGCTGATTACCTGGCCCTATCCGATCCGCAAAGATATGGAGCCCTACCTGTCGCTGCAGCCTGCACCGCCGGAATCGGTACCAGTGCCTCCGGTCGCGCGTTCCGGGGCTTCCAGTGAGGGTTTCGTCGGGCATTTGGACGGTGCTGCGCCGTACACATATGACTGTTCCCGCCTGCGCCCCCTGACCTCTACCGGCTATATCATTCAGGAAGGGGTATACCAAAGCTACAGTGCCGTCACCGCCCGTATCCGGGAGCTGGAAGGCTTTGGTTTTACGGCAAGTGCCGTTTGGCTGGGCTGCTTTGACGAGCTGGAAAGTGGGTATGCTTTGTACTTCGGGCTGATTTTTGATGACCCTACTTCCGCCCGGTCCAGCCTGGAAAATTACCAGCAGCGTTTGGGGGATAACGTCTTAAACCTAAATTTGCAACTTCGATCGCTCACTCCATTGGAATAACTTTTAAATTGAAATGCCTTTGATCACTACATCTTCCTATCGTCCAAGACCCTGGTTCCGCAACCATCATGTTAACACCATTTACCCTGCTTTCTTCCGTAAAGTGCGCGATGTGGCCTACGACCGTGAGCGCCTTGAACTGCCCGATGGCGACTTTCTGGACCTCGACTGGTCCTGCACGGGTAGTGACAAGCTAATTATCGGGCTGCATGGTTTGGAAGGCTCAGCCGACCGCCCCTATATCCGGGGGATGGCTCGCTACTTCAATGACCGGGGCTGGGATGCGCTGGGCTTGAATTTTCGGGGTTGCAGCGGTGAGCCCAACCGCCTGCTGCGTTCTTACCATATCGGTGAAACGGGCGACCTCCGGCAGGTGATTGACCATGCGCTGAGTCTGGGTCGCTACCGGCATATCGGCTTGGTGGGTTTCAGCCTGGGGGGCAATGTGATCCTGAAATATCTGGGCGAAGGTGGGTTTCATCCGGACGAATTGGTGGGTGGCGTAGCCTTTTCTGTCCCTTGCGATGTAAAGTCGGCCAATACCGAGATTGACAAATGGCACAACTGGCACTACCGGCAGCGTTTTATGCAAACCCTCAACGCCAAGATGGTGGAAAAAGCGAACCGATTCCCCGGGCAGTTAGAGCTTCCGGAGCGTATGCCCCGGGATTTCCGGGAATTTGATGATCGCTTTACTGGCCCGGTCCACGGTTTTAGGGATGCAGAGGATTACTGGACCAGTTGCAGCAGCATCTACTTCATCCCAACGATTGAGCACCCCGCTTTATTGGTCAGCGCTCAGGACGATACCTTCCTGAGTGAAAGTTGTTATCCCTTTGATCTGGCCCGGGACCACAAATACTTCCATTTCGAAGCGCCAAAACGGGGTGGCCATGTTGGTTTTGTCACTGTCAACCGGGATGGGTATTACTGGACAGAAAAAAGGACATTTGACTTTTTACACCAGCACCTCAAAAAATAGAGAAGCCGGGAAAGTATCCCGGCTTCCTGTCTGTTTTAGGCTTTTTCCGGAGCCCAGCCTTTTTCATAATCCCGGCCCCAGTACATTTTCATGATTTTCTTGTTTTTGTACTTACCGGTCTGCGGGTCGATAGCAAGGATCGCATCACCCTCTCTTGACGACGTATTGGCATAGTGGCAGAGGTTGGTGCTGATGGCGCCCTCGTCAATTGGGCAGGCGAGTGTGGCTTTTCCGCGGATGGCTTCAAAAAAGTTGCGGACGTGGCGGTCGGTCATGCTACCGCCGCCACCAAGCGCAGTGCCTGCTTCATCTCCGGCAGATACTTTTTCTGTGACCAGATTGCCGTTCCTGTCATAATGCCTGTAGCGGCTTCGGTCCACAAATACAGAGCCTTCTGTACCATAAATGACGGTCCCCCGCCCGCCGCCGTAGGTCGGATTTGCATTTCGGCTCTTGCCATCCCAGTTGATGACCTTACCCCCCGGGAATTTAAGCGTGGCGTACATGGTATCATACATAGTCCAGGGATCGTCCCTGAAATGGTTCTTGGCAGAATTGACCCGTACTTCTTCCGGGAATTTCACCTGCAGCGCCCAGCGGGCGATATCGAATTCGTGGGTGGCATTATTGCCGGTTTCTGCGGTGCCCCAGCGCCAGTACCAGTGCCAGTTGTAGTCGCCAACGATATCAATAAAATCGGTGCGTGGTGCAGGGCCCTGGAAAAGTTCCCAGTCCAGATAGTCCGGTACAGGGATCTTATTGGCATCAGGCACCCGCCCCCTGTTATTGGAGTAGAAAGCGGTGGCGTGGTAGGCTTCCCCAATCAGCCCTTCGTGGATAGCCTTTACAACTTCCTGGCTTTCCAGTGAAGACCGCTGCTGAGCGCCCATTTGGACTTGCAGCCCGGTTTTCTTTTGCCAGGCGATTAGCATCTCCCCTTCAGCCGGATTGTGGCTGCAGGGCTTCTCCACATAAACGTGTTTACCACCCTGCATGCTGAGAATGGATCCCGGGGCATGCCAGTGGTCGGGCGTAGCGTGGAAGGTAGCGTCCACCTCCTTGTTTTCCATGATCCTGCGCATGTCCTTTTCTCCCTTCGGCTTTTGGCCCATTACCTGAGCCACTCTTTCAATAGCTTTATCCTGCCGCTGTTGGTTGACATCTGAAACGAAAACGACCTGCGTATTTGGGGTCTTCGAAATGCTGTCCAGCAACCCACCGTAGCGACGCTGACAACCAATAATGGCAACATTAATACGCTCATTGGCGCCTATAATCCGGTTGTAGCTCTGAGCCGTAGCCGTAAGCCCGCCCAGGGATAAAGCCGCTGCACTGGCGGAGGCCTGCTTGATAAAAGTTCTTCTCTGCATGATTTATCTGTTTTTTCTGATCTCGTTTACTTCCGGCCAGGGCATCACCCCGACGCTGTCCGCCCAGGACTCAAAAGCCAGGCGCATTTCCTCTACTTTTTCCGGGTGTTGCCCGGACAAATCGTTCAGCTCAGACCGGTCTTCCTTCAGGTTGTACAGTGCCCAGTCTTTCGGCCCGCCCCAGGATGGCAGCACCAGCTTCCAGTCGCCTTTGCGGATCGCCTTGCTGTCGTTGTGTTCCCAATATATTAATTCTCTGTGGGTTTGTCGTTGTTCTCTGAATACGGGGACCAGGCTTTTGCCCGGAGTCGGGGTGATGATGTTGCCCTGAAACTCCTCCGGATAGGTGGCATTAGCGAGGTCGAGGCAGGTCGGCATAAGGTCGGTAATGTGGCCGAGTGCATTACTCTTCTGTTCGCCATTGATCATGGCTGGGAAATGGGCAATGAGCGGGGTGGAAATGCCCCCTTCCATCGTCAGCGATTTGAAGAGACGGAAAGGGGTGTTGCTGACATTTGCCCAAGCAAACCCGTAAGCGTCGAAGGAGTTGGGCCCGCCAGTCTTTCCGCTTTGGTCGTAGGCAATATTCCAGTTGTAGACTTCCTCATGGCAGCCGCCGTTGTCGGATAAAAAGACGATCAGGGTGTTGTCGAGCTCGCCCTGAGCTTCGAGTTGTGCCACCACTTTGCCAATCCCCTGATCCATGCGGTCAACCATCGCCGCGTAGGTGGCCATGCGCAAGTCCCAGAGGTCTTGTTCTTCCTCGGAGAGCGTATCCCAGCCGGGCACCTTTTTGGGGTCCGGGAAAGCCGGGGACAAAGCCCATGCCGAATCTATAATGCCCAGTTCCAGCATGCGCTCGTAGCGCTGCTGCCGGATCTTGGCCCAGCCGGATTTGTACTTGTTGCGGTATTTGGCAATCTCTGACTCGGGAGCGTGCAAAGGCCAGTGTGGTGCGGTATAGGCGAGGTAAAGGAAGAATGGAGCGGTGCTATCTTTTTGCGCTGCGATAAAGTCTGTGGCATAATCCGAAATGGCATCGGTCATATAAAAGCCTTCACCGGGCGTGTAGGGCTCGCCATTCAGCGTCATTTCCAGTGGCGCTCTGCCTGGCCGGTAAGGGTCGAGATTGTAGTAACTCGAGGCACCATTAATAAAGGCAAAATACTGATCAAAGCCGCGGTCGCCCGGCCAGTGGGGGCGGTGTTCGCCTACGTGCCATTTGCCGGACAGGAGGGTGGTGTAGCCGGCATCTCCAAGCGCTTCTCCCAGGGTCACACAGTTTTGGTTCAGGTAGCCCTGATAAGCTGGCAGTTCGGGGAGGCCGAAGGTCATAGAGCCCATCCCTGCCTGATGGGGGTATAGCCCGGTAAGCAGGGAAGCCCGGGTGGGGCAGCAGCGCCCGGCATTGTAGAACTGCGTCATCAGCAGCCCATTGCCCGCCAAACGGTCGAGGGTAGGGGTATTGATTTCTGAACCCATACAGCCGAGGTCGGAATAGCCCATGTCATCGGCCAGGATGATGATGATGTTGGGGCGCTCGTCGGTTTGGGTGGTGTCGGAGGCCTTTTCCTGACAACTGCCCAATAACAAGAAAAGGCCTGCAATCCAGCAAAATCTATAGTGCATCGGTTCCGGTTTTTTAGTTTGTGGGCACCAGCAGGAGGGCATCAGCGGCAACGGGCCCGTTAGCGGTACCGGCATTTAGCGTAAGCTGGCATTGCCCGCCCTGCTCAAAGCTGTAGCTGCCTAAATCGACCCAGTCTCTTTCGTGTGCCTGAAGATCAATCGTTTTTTGAGTTTGACTCTCCTGATGAGTGATGGTGACGGGCAGGGTGGTTGCCCATTCCGCTTCCATGCCACGCGGGCGTCTGGGAACATAGAGGTACAATTGGTATTTCCCGGGCCTTTCCACAGGGGTCTGAAAGGAGAATTGAGATGCCTCACTCTCTTTTGGGTCCGTCATGGCGTAGTTCGTTTTGTACTGTCCCATCCACCGGCTTGTGTCCTGCCAGGTGCCCATTGCTTCCACCTGACCGGCATCAGCATTATCTACGAGGATATCCGGGCGGGTGCCGTTGAGCAAGGGATCAGTATTCATGAGGTCCACGATCTTTTGATGGTCGACTTCCTGCACGGTTTTTTGCCCTTCAATCGCAAGTTGGGCGGCAATAGCCGTGACCTGCCCCATGACCATGAAAACCGGCTCCATCCGGATAGAGCCATAGGCGATGTGGGAAGCAGACAGGGCAACCGGAACCAGCAGGTTGGTACATTCTGAGGCTTTCGGGGTCAGAGCGGAATAGCCGATGGGGAAGGGCGGAAAACCACCGACTTCCACATTGCCTTCATTCTTGACCATCGCCTTGCCATCTTTGTGGACGACAACGCGGTCACAGTTGTGGGAATCCATGGTGTAGGCGGCCAGCCCGATAGGGTCCTGAACGACTTCATCCCCCAGGCAGTGGTGTTCGGTCATGACTGTTTCTCCAATCATACGTCGCGCTTCACGCACGTACATCTGATGGGGGAAATTTCCGTTATCGGTAAACTCATCCCTGGCCCAGCCCCAGGTATTCAGGTCGTCCTGTACGCGCTTGGGAACCCTGGGATCGGTAGCCAGAAAGTAGCAGAGTCCTTTGATGTAGTCCTCGTGGTCCTGCCGGATGGCTTCGCGCGCTTCGTAGGAGGCTTCGGGGTAGTCCCAGTTGGCACCTATATGGTCGGTGGAGAAAGCACCCCGGTTGTTGATGTCGGTTTTGTGGTTGGGCATGCGGTTGATGATGAAATAGGTACCGGCATCGTGCCGCTTTCTCCCTTTAGCTTCTCTCGATTCCAAAAGGCGAAGGAGCAGCGCATACTTTTCCGGATCGTAATCATCCGGTCGGGTCTCGGAAAAGGGTACCTGATTGTCGGGATCGTCCGACCAGCAGAGGCGGAAGTTATACGCCTGTACTTTTTTATCGCCGGTGCCATCGGGAGACAGGGGCTCGTCATTAATGCCCCAAAGCAGCCCGCTGGTGGAGTCGCCAGGAACAACATATGGGTCAATGCCATCCTCAAACTGATGGTATTTACGGAGCTGAACGCCATTCAGGGTCTCATTGTAGGTGCTGTTGGCTTCTCTGCCAATCGTGTAGGAAACGCCCGCCGCTGCCAGCAGGTCGCCCTCGTAGGTGCAGTCAATGAACATCCTGGCGGAAACCTGCTTGCTCGCGCCACTGGCTGACAGGTCTTCCACGGTGATACGTTGGATGTTGGTCCCTTCTTTTGCAGCAGATTGCAGGCGGTGCTCCCGCCATACGTCCACTTCCACCTCAGCGATGTATTCCTCAAAGGTTTTTTCAGCCAGAGAAGGCTCAAAGGTCCAGGCTTCAAAAATGCCGTAGTGATCGCCCAGACGGCGGTAAAAATCGCGGCTCAGCCCTATGACGGCATGTTTATTACCAATATCCGTGGAACCCAGACCGGAGGACGAGAGGCCTCCCAAATGAGTGCCGGGCTCAATGAGCAGGGTTTTGAGTCCGAGTTTGCCGGCAGCATGAGCGGCAATCACTCCGGCAGAAGTGCCGCCGTAGATACAGAGGTCATATTCCGGAGATTCCGCATTAGGCTCATTGCTACAGCCAAAGAGCAGCAGACCCATAATTGGAAGGAGAAGAAGGAGTCGGTTCATCGCAATGGGTTTTTCTACTATCAAGTGGGTTGCCTGCGGGGCTTGTAACCTGAATAGCTGTAATTTACGGTTACCCTTTTGAGTTAGAATTAACCTGTAAAAAACAAGATCTATGTATAAAATAGGTATCGTCGGTGCCGGTGCAGTCGCCGACCTGCATGCACAAGCCGTTGCCTCCCTGCCCAATGCACAGCTAACGGGCTGCTGCGACGGAGGCTCCGGACGTGCTAAAGTGTTAGCAGATCAATATGGCGCTATTGCCTTTGCCAATTACCAGGCACTGATCGAATCTCCGGAAGTTGATGTTGCTCATTGCCACCCCCAGCGGGCTTCACCTGCAACCAGCTATTTTGGCGGCAGAGGAGGGCAAGCCGGTTCTCTGTGAGAAGCCACTTGAAATCACCACCAACCGGATTGATGAGATGATTGCGGCTCATGATAGGGCGGGCACTGTCCTGGGCTGCATCTTCAATTACCGTTATGATGCGGTTGTTGGGCAAATCCGGCAGGCTTTATCACTGCAACGCCTGGGTAAAGTTACCTACGCGGCTGTCCGGGTACCCTGGTGGCGCGATGAGGCTTACTATGCCGGTTCCTGGAAGGGCACGCAGGCTCTCGATGGTGGTGGCGCGTTGATGAATCAGTCCATCCACATGGTCGACCTGCTGCAGCATTTGATGGGCCCGGTGCAGTCCTTGTTCGCCTACACCGATACCCTCGCGCATGACATAGAGGTGGAAGATACGGCCGTAGTGGCCCTGCGCTTTGCTAATGGCGCATTGGGGCAAATTTACGGCAGTACCGCTGCCTATCCCGGGCAGCCCCGCCAACTAGACCTGATGGGGAATAAGGGTACCATTCAACAGGTGGAAGACAGCTTATCAGTCTGGGCTTTCGCCGAAGCTTTACCGGAGGATGATCTGAGGGTTGATCATTAATAACGGGCAGGCCCTGGAGGTAGACGGTGGTTTGGGTAGTGTAATATTTTGATTTTTCATTCACTTTATCAGAAGTATAGTCTTTAATAACGGGCAGGCCCTTACCATAGGCGGTGGGCTGGGCAGTGTTATTTTTTTAGCCTTCAGGAACTTCCGCCGGGGATCGTTAGTTTGGTAGAAAAAATTAACTTTGCGCCAAACGAATCCAAGCTCAAATGGACTTTCTGAAAGAACTGGAATGGAGGGGGATGTTACACGATGCGACCCCTGGCATCGAAGAGGTATTACAATCAGGCAAGGTGGCCGGCTACATTGGTTTTGACCCTACCGCCCCTTCATTGACCATCGGCAATTATGTGCAGTTGATGCTGCTGACCCTTTTTCAGCGCTCCGGGCATCAGCCGGTTGTGCTTATGGGTGGCGCCACCGGCCGTATCGGTGATCCTTCGGGCAAGGATAAGGAACGCGAGCTGAAGTCTTACGATGAGCTTGACAACAACCTGCAGCATCAGGTACGGCAGATGGAAAAGTTCATCAACTTCACGGAAGGCGAAAACAAGGCAATCCTGGTCAACAACCTGGACTTCTACAAGGATATGAACATCCTGGACTTTCTGCGGGATGTGGGCAAGACCCTGACCGTAAATTACATGAGCTCCAAGGAGTCCGTGAAGAAACGCCTGGAAACCGGGCTGTCCTTTACCGAATTTAGCTACCAATTGCTGCAGGCTTACGATTTTCAGCTGTTGTATAACAAGCACAATTGCATCCTGCAAATGGGCGGTTCTGATCAGTGGGGCAATATCACGAGCGGTACGGAGTTCATTCGCCGTAACCTCAATGAGAAAGCTTACGCCGTGACTACGCCACTGCTGACCAAAGCTGATGGCAGTAAGTTTGGGAAGTCTGCTGAGGGTAACATCTGGCTGGACGGAGAACTGACCACGCCTTACCAGTTCTACCAGTTTTGGATTAATGCGGCAGATGCCGACATCCCTAAGTTTACCCGCTACTTCACCTTGCATACGCGGGAAGAGATCGAAGCCCGGGAGGCGGAGCACGCCGGCAATCCACAGGAGCTTAAGCGCCTGCTGGCCGAAGAGCTGACCATCCGCATCCACTCTAAGGAAGCCTACCGCTCGGTGCTAAAGGTGACGGAACTGCTTTTCAACCGTAAGGCAGGCAAGGAACAACTGCTCGATTTGTCAGAAAGCGAACTGAAGACCGTAGCCGCAGAGATTCCCAGTTTTACCTTACCGAAGGATGCTTTGGCAGGCGGGGCCAATATCGTAGACCTGCTGGCAGAACATACCCAGGTGGTGGCTTCCAAAGGAGATGCCCGCCGCGCGATCAAAGGCAATGCCATCAGCGTGAATAAGGAGAAAGTGAGCGATCACGATGCGGTCATCACCCACGAGGCACTGCTTCACGGCAAATACCTTATGGTCGAAAATGGCAAGAAGAATAAATTTATTCTTGAAGCAGAGTAGTGGAAAGTGCTGGGGTTGATTAGGTTAACTTGGCCCTGGTTTACCTTCATTCATATCCTGAAATGCCAAATTCATGTCCTATGCCCGGTCCAGCAAAAATCCCGATTTATCAGATTGACGCATTCACCAGTCAACGCTTCAAAGGCAATCCCGCTGCTATCTGCCCGCTGCATTCCTGGCTGCCAGATACCACCCTGCAGGCCATTGCTGCTGAGAATAACCTATCGGAAACGGCTTTTTTTATCCCCGGAGGAGAAGCGGACTATGAACTGCGTTGGTTCACTCCGGCCATTGAAGTGGACCTGTGCGGGCATGCGACCCTGGGTGCCGCACACTGCCTTTTCACCCATTTAGGGCACCCACACAAAAGCATCACCTTTAGTTCCCGCAGCGGCCTGCTCACGGTGACAAAGGAAGGGGAGGAGTATATGCTCGACTTCCCGGCAGACAATATCGAAACCGTGGTAGCCCCCCGCGTCCTCAAAGATGCACTGGGTACGGATCCTGTGGAGATACTGATGGGGCGGGATGATTTTCTGGTGGTCCTTGAATCAGAAGCAGAGGTCGCCCAACTCGCTCCCGACCTTCGGTTGCTCAGAGAAGTCCGCTGCCGGGGCGTGATTGTGACCGCACCGGGTAGCACTACTGATTTTGTATCCCGCTGTTTTTACCCGGCTGCCGGCGTTGACGAAGATCCGGTTACCGGTTCTGCACATACCACCATGACGCCTTACTGGGCAGAACGCCTTTCGAAACAAGAGCTCACCGCCCGTCAGCTGAGCAAAAGAGGCGGCAACCTGCGCTGCATCATGCTTGGAGAACGGGTTGCCATTTCCGGTAAGGCTGTGACCTATATGAAAGGTGAAATTTTTGTTTAGAAAACCACAAACCCTATGCACCTGAGCGAAATCCTTATGCACCTTGGCGAGGAACGCCAAAACTACTTCAATGCCGTTTCCCCGCCGGTCATACAAACCAGCAATTTCGCTTTTGATACGCTGGATGACTTCCGGCAGGCCATCGCTCAGGAGGCTAAGCAACCGGTTTATTCCCGGGGGCATAATCCAACGGTAGCCATTCTACGCAAAAAGCTGGCTGCCCTGGAGCACGCTGAGGATGCACTGGTTTTCGGCAGCGGTATGGGGGCCATTTCGGCTGCAATATTGGCGCATTGCAGGGCAGGGGGGCACATCGTATGCGTTGCCAGACCTTACTCCTGGACCCACAGTATCCTGGTCAACTACCTGCCCCGGTTCGAGGTTTCCCATACCTTTGTGGAGGGTACGGACCCAGCGCAAATCGAAACCGCTATTCAAAGCAATACCACTTTACTTTACCTGGAAAGCCCGAACTCCATGACGTTCGAGCTACAAGACCTCGAGGCTTGTGCGGCCATTGCCAAAAAGCATGGCATTCCTACCTGCATCGATAACAGCTATGCCTCACCGGTATTTCAAAACCCCATCGACTTTGGCATCGATATGGTTGTCCATTCCGGCACCAAATACCTCAATGGGCATAGCGATGTCGTATTCGGAGTGCTCTGCGGTAGCCATGAAACCATAGGGCGGGTCTTTGCCGGAGAGTACATGACCCTGGGCGGTATTCTTTCCCCCCACGATGCGAATCTGGTCATCCGCGGCCTGCGCACCCTTGAGCTTCGTATGCAGCGCACCCATGAGAGTGCCTTGGAAATCGCCCGTCAGCTGGAAGGGCACCCTGCCGTAGGCAAGGTCCTGCACCCCTGGTTGCCATCCTTCCCGCAGTATGAGCTGGCCCGGCGGCAGATGACGGGAGCGGGAGGGCTGTTCTCCTTCTATCTGGATGCTGATACTTTCGGTCAGGCGGAGCGCTTTTTTGAAGGCCTTGAGCGTTTTTTACTGGCGGTTTCCTGGGGCGGGCACGAGTCGCTCGTCATGCCAGCTACTGCTTTCTATGGCGTGCCGGGACGAGAGGACTCCACCACGCCCTGGAACCTGGTCCGTTTATACATCGGATTGGAAGATCCGGCCTGGCTGTGGGAAGGACTGGAAAAAGGCTTGAAGCACATGAAAGGCTAATGTAACATTTGGCAGGTTTATGCGTAAACCTTTGCGGTGGGGTCATTACCTTTAGACGACCCAAGCAAAGTAAATACTATGAAAAATCTACCCTCTATCTGGTTCGCCCTCTTCGTGATGGCTGGACTGGCCAGTTGTTTTCCAGACCGGTTTGAAGTGGCAGAGCCCGACAACTGGAACCCTGCCTTTGGTGTGCCACTTATTAATACCTCCTTCAGTATCAATGATTTGCTCGATGACCTCGATGATGGGAGCCTGATCCAAACTGATTTAGGCAACCGGCTCACTATCGTCTATCAGGACCGTATCGAAGGGAGGCCGGAGTTTGAATTAGACCCGCTGCCCACCATTCCTATACCCATTGCAGAGAAAGAACAAACGGTAGAATACCAGACACCGGGCAATTACCGGTATGAAATCATCCGGTTGAAAGCCGGGCAGTTCGCCTATACTGTGCTTAACCCTTTTCCGGATTCGGTTGCCTTTACCCTCACTTTCTCAAATCTGCGGCTGGAGGGCAGCAGCCTGTCAGTGGCAGCTACGCTTCCTCCCGCCGATATGAACGGTGCTTCGGAAACTGTGGGTACGCTGGATTTGACGGGCTATGAATTGATTCTCGATGAAGACATTGAAACCACCTATACCGCTAACCGGGTCATCGATAACACCCCGGTCGACCTTCCGCCTTTTCTGACCTCCATCAGTGGTATGGACTATAGTTATATTCAGGGGTACTTTGGAAAATTTGATGTAAGACTGCCGGGGGATTCTCTGGAGTTTGCCTTTCTGGATAACTGGGAAGCCGGCGAGCTGGAGTTTCTGGAGCCCGTTATCAGCCTGACGTTTTACAACACTATGGGCATCCCTCTGGAGCTGCGGTCAGACACTTTCGACCTGCATACTTACCGGAACGGCACTGTTGCGCTGGATAACCCTCTGCTTAATAGCGGTTTGCTGTTTGCTTTTCCCTCCATTAACGAAGTAGGAGAAGCAAAGCCTACGATGCTCCGACTGGATTCGGCTAATTCCAACATCGTATCTGCCATATCCGGCGTGCCTTATCAGCTGGACTATGCCTTTAGTGCTGTGGCGAACCCATATGAGAACAACCTCATTACAAACCACCTCACGGATTCCGTTAAGGTGGACATTGATGTCGAAGTGGAAATTCCACTGTACGCCCGCGCCAGTGGCTTCCGGATTGTCGATACTTTTGAGGTTGACCTTTCCGACCTCGAAGATTTTGACCGCCTTGGCTTTAAAATGGTGGCGGACAATGGTTTTCCGCTTGAGCTGGGCATGCAGTTGCAGTTTATGGACAGCAGCGGGATGGTTTTTGACTCCCTTTTCCAGGATGGTCCGCGCCTGGTGGAAAGCGGCAACCTGCGCCCCGATGGCACTGTCTCCACAAGTAAAGCATCCACGCTGGAGAGCGAGCTCAACGGTAGTCAGTTGGAACAGATCATTAGCCGGACGACCGATGCCCGGGTCATTGCCACTTTGGAAAGCCCCAATGCAGGCGCTGACGCTGCCCGCATGTTGAATACTTACACCCTTGGTATCCGGTTGGGCATCCTTGCCGGACTTTAACCTCAAAAACCCCTCGTTATGTATCGTATAATTATCACGGCATTATGGCTTTTGATGGGTTGTGTACTTCCGGCCCAGGAATACGGGCTGTACCAAATGCGCGATGTTTGGAATGCCAGCCATCTCAATCCCGGTTTTTTTCCCCGCCAGGAATTCATTGTATCTCTGCCTTCTGTGCATACCAGTTTGAATGCGATTGGCATTAATCAGGAGCGGCTATTTGAATACAACAGTGCAGAAAATACCAATTACCTGAACCTGGATGGTGTCGTAGGGGAGCTGGAGCGCGATTTGGTCCTGAAGAACTCCGCCATAATTGATGGATTGGGTGTAGGTGGCAGGATTGGTAAATTATTCGTTAGCCTGTCCACGAGTAGTGTGCTGGACGCTGAGTTTACCCTTCCGGAAGCCCTGCTGCAAACCATATGGGAAGGGACTGAGCAATACCTCGATCAGCCCCTCAATATCGGTCCATCAGTTGATATGATCGCGTATCAGAAAATCGGATTGGGGCTAAATTATGAAGTTAACCCCCGCTTGGCTATAGGCCTGCGTATCAACCGTTTGATGGGTGCTGGAAGTTTTGTGACCAATCGAAGCGGTCTGACCCTTACGCAGAGCAGCGATATTTACCAAACTACAGCAGAGTTGGACTATGAAGCCTTTTACTATGGTGCCGGGCAATTCAATCTGCTCGATCAGACCATAGAAGGATTTGAAAACTTTGGTGATGCGCTGGATACGGATGGCGTTGAGCCGGAAGGCGGTGCCGGGCTGCGGCGATTTACCAATGGGAACACTGGCTGGTCATTCGACCTGGGCGCTGAGTATCTCATGGGCGACCGGCTGACCCTGTCTGCATCCTTGCTCAACCTGGGCAGTATCCGGTGGGAAAATGCTACACAGCAAGTCAACCTGACGGGTACCGTCAACTTTGAAGGCGTGGATGCGGCTAACCTGGACGATGGAGAAGACTTTGAAGTGGTGCCTGGTATTGATACGGTAGGCACCTTTGAAGCCATCTCAAACGTCGCTTATACACAGGCGCTTGCGCCCCGCACTTACCTGGGCGCGAATTATCAGCTTTTTCCCTTTTGGGATGTCGGTGGGCTATTGTACAACGAGTTTTTTACCGGCGGCACCTTTACGGCACTCTCTCTGAGTACCCGCTTTTCCTTAGGGCGTATACTCAGCGTAGGCGGCGTTTACACCCTGCAAAACGGTACATTTAACAGTCTTGGGGCCAATGCCGCCCTTAAACTGGGACCGCTTCAGGTTTATGCTATTGCTGACAACCTCTCTTCTGTGACTAATGAAGAGCGCCTCGACGGGGCAAACTTCCGGGCAGGGCTTAACCTGACGTTCGGCCGCAAAAAATCAGATTTAAAACTGGCTGCTGCCCGTGGTTTGGATTCAGAAATGCCTGATCCTGTCAATGTACCAGCCGCTGCTCTGCCGGCTGAAGGACCCGTAGCCGCTGAACCTGAACCGCCCGCTGGGGCAATAGTCGACGAGATGCCGGAAGAGGAGGCTGCTATTGATAGCAATGAAGCTACTCCGGAGGCGGTCACAGCCACAGCCCCTGAGCCTGCTACAACCGAAATTATAACCACCGATAACCCTGAGCCATCCGCACAGGCACCCTTGCTCACTTCTCCTGATGAAGAAAACAGTTACCCGGAGAATCATCCCGCTAACGCAGACGGGCTAAAACTCTTTCCCTTTAGGCTTGAACTGCGGGACAATCAGGACCTGAGGCTGGTCGAAGCGGCAAGCGTAGATGTTTACCGGATAGAACAAGGCGGCTACTACAAACTCATTCAAACGGAAGAAGCCTTTGGTGGACGGGTGAATATGCAGCTTTCTGCCGAGCGGGCACCGTACCAGGCCGTAGTGAAATCTGTCGGCTACGACAGCCTGATTGTCGACTTTCAGCCGGAGCGGAAGTCTTCCCTAAACCAGGTTGTTTTCCTGATTGCCGCCGAAGAAGAAGCGATAAATGATGTGCCAGGCTCAGAAGCGCTGGTAACTCCTGAGCGCCCCGAAATGCCTGCTCAGGCTATGCCTGAAGTGGAAACAGAGGCGCCTGCTCCCAAACCTGAACTCAGTGAATCAGCGCCCGAAACCCTTGTCCCTGAAGAGATGGAAACACCGGCACCCAAACCGATGCCCGAACAGGCACCGCTAACGGAAACAGCGCCTGAGCCCGAAATGCCAGCGAATGAACCGGAGCCTGCCGTTGATAGTGGACCTGAAACAGCTGAGACAGCATCTGATGAAGCAGAGAGCGGGTACCCCATCGCCTACGACCCACCTTACGCCACTTACCTGCTGACACAGCGGACGAGTCTGCGGGAAGCCCCCAATTCCAGTTCGGGAGTCATTTCCCGTATGCCGGTAGATACGGAGTTGAAATTGCTGGAGAAAACCAACGAATGGTGGTGGAAGGTCTCTATGGGCGGTTGGGATGGTTATGTGAAAGCTGCGCTGCTCAAGTTGCGGGATTAGTTTTTACAGTCTGCGCTGATTGTGTATCTTTAACAAGATTAATCTTTAGCGCAAACAAAATGGACAAACTAGTAATATTGACCGGCGCCGGCATGAGCGCCGAAAGTGGTATAAAAACTTTCCGGGACGATGATGGGCTCTGGGAGGGGCATGATGTCATGGAAGTCGCTTCTCCTCAGGGCTGGCGCAACAATCCGGAGCTGGTACTCGATTTCTACAATCAGCGTAGGCGGCAACTGCATGAGGTGGAGCCGAACTCCGGTCACGAAGCCCTCTCGGCTTTGGAAGGTGTCTTCAATACCACCGTTGTGACTCAGAATGTAGACGATCTGCACGAGCGTGGCGGTAGCAGCAAGGTGCTCCATTTGCACGGCGAACTTTTCAAGGTGCGCAGTACCCGGCACCCGGAACTGGTTTACGAGTGGAAAGAAGACCTGAATATTGGCGATACTTGTGAGAATGGGCATCAGCTCAGGCCGCATATCGTCTGGTTTGGGGAGGAGGTGCCTATGCTGGAAGCCGCTGCAATTGAGGTGCTCGATGCGGATGTCATAATGATCATTGGGAGCTCCATGAAAGTCTATCCCGCTGCCGGACTGGTCGGTTTCGCTCAAAAAGCCCGGAAAATCTACTATGTCGACCCCAATCCTTCCATCAATTACGAGCTGAGCCTGATTGCCGACCTGAAGGTGATCGATGCGCCCGCCACGCAGGGCGTTCCTGCTGTGGTGGAAGATTTGATGCGGGTGTAAGCAATGGCTTTTGACAATGAAATCCAACTAAACGTATGAGATACAATTGGTGCCTTCCCATGTTAGCTGTAGCCCTGTTGCTGACCGGCTGTTCAAAAGACAAAGAAATGGACAAGATTCTGGAAATCTCTTCTCCAAGTGGCGACCTGCAACTACAGTTTACGCTCACTGAAGAAGGGGAGCCGGTCTACTGGGCCCGGTATAAGGACGCCCCTATCCTGGACACCTCAGCGTTGGGGTTTGAACTGGTAGATGCACCAAGCCTGCGCACCGGCTTTGAAATGACAGATTATTCCACCCGGGCGCTGAATGACGTTTGGGAAATGCCCTGGGGCGAGCAGCGGGAAGTCTCCAACCAATACAACGAACTTACTGTCGGAATTCGGGAGATACCGCCGCCTAACCGTAAGATGAACCTCATCTTCAGGATTTACGATGACGGCTTCGGTTTCCGTTATGAGTTTCCGGAACAGGAGGGGCTGGAAACACTGGAAATTGCAGAGGAGCGTACGGAGTTTCAACTCACCGGCAACCATACGACCTGGTGGATTCCCGGTGACTGGGATATTTACGAACATTTGTACAATGAGACTTCTGTATCCGGTATTGATGCGCTGAGCAAACGGGACCATCCCAATCTGGCGCAAACCAACATACCTGTCAATGCGGTGAATACTCCGGTGACGATGCGGACAGCTTCCGGCTTGCACCTCAGCTTCCACGAAGCGGCCCTGACGGACTACGCAGGCATGACGCTTATAGTGGACAACGACGGTTATAAGCTCACCAGTAATTTGGTCGGTTCTGAGCGCACGCCCTATAAAGTAAAACGGAAACTGCCTTTCCATACCCCCTGGCGCACCGTACAGGTCAGCCCCGATGCTGCCGGGCTGATCGAATCTAACCTGATTGTGAACCTCAATGAGCCCAATCAACTGGGAGATGTGGAGTGGTTTAAGCCCACCAAGTACGTGGGAATCTGGTGGGAAATGCACCTCGGCAAGTCCTCCTGGGACATGGCCAGTGGCAAGCACGGTGCAACGACCGAAAATGCTAAGCGGTACATTGATTTTGCTGCTGAAAACAATATCGGAGCCGTCCTGGTGGAAGGCTGGAATACCGGTTGGGAACACTGGATCGGCTTTGAAGACCGGGAGGGTGTATTCGACTTTGTGACGCCTTACGAAGACTATGACCTGGAGGAGGTGGTCCGCTACGCTAATGAGAAAGGCGTGGAAATATTTATGCACCATGAAACCTCAGCTGCCCCGCGTACCTACGAGCAGCAGCTCGATACTGCTTACGCGCTTATGCAACGCCTGGGCATTCATAGCGTAAAAACCGGCTACGTGGGTAAAATCATCCCGGCCGGCGAATACCACCACGGCCAATGGATGGTCAACCATTACCGGAAGGTGCTGGAAACGGCAGCGGAGTATGAAGTGGCTGTCAATGCCCATGAGCCGATCAAAGCTACAGGTATACGGCGTACTTTCCCGAATGCGATTTCCCGGGAAGGCTTGCGCGGGCAGGAATTCAATGCATGGTCGGTGGAAGGCGGCAACCCGCCTGACCATCTGCCCACAGTGGCCTTTACCCGCATGCTGGCCGGCCCAATCGATTTCACACCGGGCATTTTCAATATGAAGCTGGCACCTTACAAGGAAGAAAGCCAGATCAATACCACCCTGGCTCATCAGCTGGCCCTCTATGTGGTCATCTACAGTCCGGTGCAGATGGCGGCAGACCTACCGGAGCACTATGAAGACCATCCTGCCTTCGAGTTTATACGGGAGGTTGGTGTCGATTGGGAGCAGAGTAAGGTACTTAATGGCGAAGTAGGCGATTACGTGACCATCGCCCGTCAGGAGCGCGGCACCGACCGCTGGTTCCTGGGCAGCATCACCGATGAGCAGGAGCGTTCCCTTGAAGCCTCATTGGACTTTTTGCCAGCAGGCTCCAACTTTAAAGCGACCATTTACCGGGATGGAGAAGGGGCCCACTGGGACGAAAACCCTTCTGCTTTCCTCATTGAATCCTTCCTGGTGGACCAGAGCACGACTCTGAAGCTGAACCTGGCACCCGGAGGAGGAACAGCTGTTACCCTGGAGCCTGCTACAGCTGAAGACGAGGAACGATTGCAGACTTATCGTTAATCGGTCAGGATCATGGGGGCCTAA
Source organism: uncultured Phaeodactylibacter sp. (assembly GCA_913057245.1). Classification (GTDB taxonomy): domain Bacteria; phylum Bacteroidota; class Bacteroidia; order Chitinophagales; family Saprospiraceae; genus Phaeodactylibacter. The sequence goes on along the minus strand of CAJXNH010000022.1, from coordinate 27,943 downwards.
GTGTCTATCCCTGCCCTGCTGCTGAGACAACTGTATTTCGTACCGTATTTGTTAAAGAATCCGTTATCTTTGGCCGCATATGAATTTCCCGTATTTCATAGCTAAGCGGGTTGCTGGCTCCGGCCAGGCATCCTTTTCGCGGCTGATCATAAGGATCGCGGTAGTGGCTATCGCGCTGAGCGTAACGGTCATGATTTGCTCCAATGCGCTGATTGCCGGGTTTAAGCAGGAAATTCGGGCTAAAATTTTCGGTTTCTGGGGGCATATCCATATCACGGATACGGACATCAATCAGTCCATGCTCGAAGCCTTTCCCATCCAAAAAGACCAGGGTTTTTATCCCCACCTGGATACAATCAAAGGCGTTTCCTACCGCATGCAGGAACCCTTTATGGGCAAGCGGGTGGAACGGACGTACACCACCAAGGGAGGCATCCGGCACATTCAGGTATTTGCCATCAAGCCAGGGATCATCGAGGCAGGCAAGGGAGAAGATCAGGATATTGAAGGCATTATCCTTAAAGGAGTGGGGGAGGACTTTGACTGGGCTTTCATGGACCAGTATATCAAGCGGGGAAAACGGTTGTCGCTGCCGGAAGATGAGATGTCGCGGGATATCCTGATTTCTGCCCAAACGGCCAAACGCCTGCAGGTGGATACCGGAGACACCTTTATTGTACACTTTGTGGAGAAGGGCGAGCAGTTGCAGCGCCGTTTTTATGTGAGCGGGGTTTACCGGACCGGGCTGGAAGAGTACGATCAGAAGTTTGCTCTGGTGGACATAAGGCAAATACAGCGCCTGCTGGGCTGGACAGAAGATCAGGTTAGTGGCTTTGAAGTCTTTATTGATGATATTGACGACTTGGAAGCTTTTACGGATTACATTTACTACGAGGAGCTGCCTCCTGATCTATACGCCGAAAGCATCCGCCGGAAACTACCGGAGATATTCGACTGGCTGGACCTGCAGGACATCAACGAGGTCGTCATCTTGTCGCTGATGGTAATTGTAGCGATCATCAATATGGTCACTGCGCTTATGATCCTGATTCTGGAGCGCACCAATATGATTGGGACCCTGAAAGCGCTGGGAACTTCCAACTGGGGCATTCGCAAGGTTTTCCTGTATTACGCGGCCTACATCATAGTAGTGGGGCTATTTTGGGGTAACCTCTTCGGCATTGGGCTGTGCGTGCTGCAGGATCAGTTTGAGCTCATCCGGCTTTCAGAAGAGAACTATTATCTGAGTACGGCTCCGATTGCGCTACAGGCTTTACCTATTTTGATGATCAATCTGGGTACCCTTATCATTACGCTGGTCTTTCTGTTACTGCCTTCCTACCTGGTCAGCAGTATAAGCCCGGTCAAAGCTATTAGGTTTAAGTGATGAGAAATTGTATGTTTGCAAGCGAAGTCCGATTCCTCAAATTGACCAAGAGCAGCCATGATCCGGTACTATACCAAAGAGGACAGAACGCTACGGGAGCTTGAAGAGCCGCAGTATGGCTGCTGGGTAAACATCTCCCCGCCATTCAGTCATGAGGAACTGGAAGAGCTTTCTCAGCAATTTGATATCCCACTCGACTTCCTGACTGACTCCCTTGATATTGACGAACGATCACGCTATGAACGGGAGGATGATATCCGCCTCATTGTGGTGAACACCCCTATTCTGAATGAGATAGAGGAAGAGAACGACGCCATTTATATAACCGTGCCGATCGGAATCATTCTGACGCCGGATCAGTTTATCACCATTACGGCCTACGAAAATCCGGTCCTGCAGTTGTTCCTGGACGGTAAGGTACGCGGCTTCAACCCCAATGATGAAAGTGCGTTTGTGCTTCAGATCATGGAGCAGAATGTCTACCGCTTTCTGACCTGCCTGAAAAAACTTAACCTTAAACGGAACCTGATTGAGAAGGAGCTGTATGACTCCAGCCGTAACAAAGAACTCAAACAGCTCCTCAGCATCGAAAAGAGCCTGGTCTACTTCGTGAACTCCCTCAGCGCCAATGAACTGCTGAAAATGAAGATGAAGCGTACGGACTTTCTTAAAATCCGGGATGACGAGGACAAATCAGACCTCTTTGAAGATATCATCATCGACAACAGTCAGGCGCTTGAAATGGCAAACATCTACACCAATATCCTGAATGGGACAATGGATGCCTATGGATCGATTATCTCCAACAACCTCAATATCACCATCCGGCGGCTCACGCTGATTACCATTATCCTGATGGTGCCTACGCTGGTTGCTTCCTTTTACGGGATGAACATCCCCCTGCCTTTAGAGGGGAAACCTTATGCTTTGCCGATCATCGTTGCGGTATCTATAGGGCTTAGCCTTTTGGTTACCTGGTACTTTCAACGCAAGCGGCTGTTTTAGCAGCTAATAGAGTTTATTAACGCAAATTTTGTATGTCTCTGAATAGTCTTTTTCACCAGCTCTGCATCTCGTCCTCACCTTCGTAGCTTTGGCTACGAGGTTCCGGGCGTTCTTTGATCTGGCAAAAAATACTCATCCATACCCTACACAAAACCTACCTTAATAAACTCTAATGAAATCTTGTTAATTCTTATTTGTTTTTTTGCTATGTGATGCAATAGCCGTACCTTGTGTAGTAGATTTATCCCCCTTCGCAAAAAGAACACCCATATACCCCGATTCGGGGGCACATCCATCCATTCGACCAGCATAAACAGCATTAAGGCCGTTGCAAATGTGACGGGAAAACATGGTATAAGCCGGAGGGAGCTTTCCGGCATATTGAATTCGATAAACAATGAGGCTACACACTATTTACTTCACAGCCCTGGCGGTTTTGTTGTCGGGGCAGATGCAGGCGCAACCTGCAAAATTGGAGGGCGGTTTTCTGGCTGGTCTTTCGGGCTATCAGGGAGAGCTCACCGAAACGATGTTCCCGGAACTGGACGAAACCGGTGGGCTATACGGGTTTTTAGTCCGCTACCACCTGCATCCGGAGTGGTCCATCCGCACTCACCTTACCTACACTGAACTCAGCGGTGTAGACCTTCCCCGTTTCACACAAAGAAATTTTAGCTTTCAATCCTCCATAGGCACCGCTGCGCTGGCGGTAGAGTGGGAGCCCTTCGGGCAACGTCGGTATCCGGGGCCAAGGCAGTTCAAACGGGTCCTTTCTCCTTATTTGTACATCGGTGGCGGCTGGGTAGGATATACGGCGGAAGCGAAATTCGACAGAGCCAATACGGAATTCCAATCAGGTGGGATTACCAAAGATCAGGCTAAGGACTACCCAAAGCATGGTTTCCTGCTTCCTGTGGGCGTAGGGCTTAAAGCGGATCTCACCCGGAGTATGGTTGTGGGCTTCGAGTTCAGTACAGCAACGGCATTTTCTGACTATTTAGACGGTATTAGCGAAGCCGGGAACCCTGCCACACCGGACTGGTTGCCCTCGGGAGCGCTTACGGTTACGTTCCGGCTGTTGCCAAAAGACCAGGATAAGGACGGGATTGCAGATGAAGAAGACCATTGCCCAAAGATCAAAGGCAACTGGTCGGCTTTTGGCTGCCCGGATGAAGATGGCGATGGGGTGGAAGACCTTGAGGACCTATGTTTGGGCGAGCCCGGCCCACGTAGCCTTAATGGCTGCCCGGATACGGACCTCGATGGGATTGCAGACCGGGAAGATCGCTGCCTCAACACCCGGGGCAGCAAACGAACACAAGGCTGCCCCGATTCAGACGGAGACGGGCTTGCCGATTTGGATGACCACTGCCCAAGCTTATCCGGCCCTCTTGGGCGCTTCGGTTGCCCGGTCCTGGATACCGATGCTGATGGGGTACTAACCGATGAAGCTGTGGTTTGTCAAGGCAGCGCCGAAGCTATCTGGCTAAAAAGCCTGGAAGCAACTTACGAGCCCCTGTTTGAATGGCTGAAGCAACTGCGCGTACCCACCAAAAAGCCGCTAACTGAAGAATTACCCCTGCCCGCTGTTCTACCCTCCCAAGCTACCGGAGTGTTCAACTTTTGAATAATTTTTCAAAAGAATTTGTACCTTTCCCAAGACAGAAACCGGCCCCGGGCAGTTTCCATTGACCAAATATTAACCAAAACACATATGTCTTCCAGAAGGAAATTTATAGAAAAAGCGCTTGGTGGTGCCATCGGACTGACTGTTGCGCCATCCCTGCTTCGGGCTAAAGCCGAGAAAAAGGTCGAAGGTCCCGTTGTGCTCTCTACCTGGAATAATGTCAACGCGAACCGGGCAGCCTGGTCAGCTTTAGCTTCCGGTAAATCCGCTTTAGATGCAGTGGAAGAAGGGGTGAAGACCGTTGAAGCCGACCCTAAAGACATGTCTGTCGGGTACGGAGGCCGACCGGACCGGGACGGGCACGTTACCCTCGATGCGAGCATCATGAATGCTGCGGGAGATTGCGGTTCGGTTTGCTTTTTGCGGGATATCAAGCACCCTATTTCGGTAGCGCGCAAAGTTATGGAAGAGACGCCACACGTCATGCTTGCAGGCGCAGGTGCCCGTCAGTTTGCACTGGAGAATGGCTTTCAGGAAGAAAATCTGCTCACACCGGAAGCGGAGCAAGCCTGGAAAAACTGGCAAAAAGAAGCTAAATACCAACCCATTATCAATATTGAAAACCACGATACGATTGGTATGCTGGCCATGGATAAGGATGGGGATATCTCTGGTGCCTGTACCACGTCAGGGCTCGCATTCAAGATGCATGGCAGGGTAGGAGACTCTCCAATTATCGGCGCAGGCTTATTCGTTGATAATGAAATTGGTGGTGCAGTGGCTACCGGTATGGGAGAAGCCATCGTCAAGGTATGTGGCTCTTTTCTTGTTGTGGAACTAATGCGGCAGGGCCGTACGGCTGAAGAAGCTTGCCGGGCGGCTGTAGAGCGTGTAGTGAAAAAGCAGAAAAACCACGAAGAATTCCAGGTGTGTTTTCTGGCTTTGCGAAAAGACGGCACCTACGGCGGCTATGCCTTGCACAAGGGCTTTACGTATGCAATCTCCAACGGGCCCGAGCCAACCATTACCAAAAGCACCTTTTTCTTATCCCGGTAAATACTGTTCAGGTTCTATTCGATATTGAGGTTACTCCCTCTGTGGGCGGGGGTTGCCCATTTCTCTTTTGCCCGTTGTTACTGCCCTGTGGCTCTCCCTGAGTATTGCGCGATGGTTATCAGAATACTTGGTCTTTGGGACGAATCTCAATGTCGTGCATTGGTCTGAATATCAGCAAGCTGTATTGTGTTGTGCCTGGCTGAATAATAAGAAGAGCACTAACATCGGCTAAAATTATCATAGATAAAATACATTAATCTAAAACCAAACGCCTAAATTTGGACTCGCTTGGAAAACCCGGTCGTTTGCTATGCGCAAAGGTGAAAGTCTGGGAATAAAGCATCTCCGTTATGGAGGCTTTTTCTTTCAGGTGTGAGTGGTTGCGCAGTACTGCAGGAAATAAGAAAGCGTACTTTGCGTTTTGGATTATGACCTGCTGTTGACGTTTAGCCACGCAAGAGCTTTAGAGGTACAGAACTACATATTGCTGGATTGAGGTTGGAACGCCGGGGCTCCCGCCATTCCCTATTAATCTTTGTGCGCGCTGCTTATTCACCGTTATTTGTGAATGCGGCGCTGTCTTTGCCTGCTTAATTGTTTGTACTTCACTTCTTTATGTATCTTGAACTTTTTTATATGTTATTTTTTATAATTAATGACAGATCATTCGTTTTTCGAGCGTATAAATTTTCTAAATTTGCGCATCTCAAAAACTCATCCCATGACGCGACTTAAGTACAAGCTATTGTTCCTGGTTCTCGCAGCGGCTGCCAGCCTTAATGCTCAGCAGCTTTCCTTATTTACGCAGTACCGTGAGAATGCCACGGTGATCAACCCTGCTGCTGTTGAGAGCGACTTCCTTGCCTTTGGCCAAAATATCACTTTCGGAGCTTCCTACCGTGCCCAGTGGGTGGGTTTGGAAAATGCGCCCACTACGCAGACCCTAAGAGGTTCCTATATACATACACGTGGATCAGGCGTTACGTTCATGGCCGGCGGCCATGTGATCAATGACCAAACCGGGCCAACCGGGTTTACAGGGGCTTACGGCCGTATAGCTGGTATCGTTTCCGGTGATCCGGAGACGGGTGGTTTTGTCGTCGGGCTTAGCGCCGGCGCTGTCAATTTCCGCGTGGATGCTTCCCAGATCCGCCTGCGTGAGCAGGGGGACATCGTCGGTACAACTGATCAGTCTCAGTTTTTCCCGGATGTGGGCGTTGGCCTGTATTATTACCGTATGGTGGGCCGCAACGACAATATGATTTACGGTGGATTGTCTGTCCCTCAGGTATTCGGGCTCGACCTGACTTTTCAGAATGAAGAAGGGGAGTACAGCACCAAGCGCGTGCAGCACTACTATGGTATGTTTGGTTTTTATGCCTTCCTTAATGACAATAGCTTCCTGGAGCCTTCCGTATGGATCAAATACACAGAGGGTGCGCCGACAAACGTAGATTTTAATCTGCGCTATTTTACTCCGGTCAACTTTTGGGTAGGCGCCGGTGCTTCCACCGCCGGGAACGCGCACCTGGAGACAGGTGTAATGCTGGGCGACCTAGCCGGGTACGAGAATACCTTCCGAATCGGCTATGGTTTTGATTATTCCTTCAGCTCTTTTGGCCCTTCGGCAGGCGCTACGCATGAAATTAACCTGACGATGTCGCTTTATCGCTAGGCCTAATGGACGAACAACGACAAACACTTATACTGCTATACTCTAACGGATCAACACCGGGTATGGTGGCCACTAAAAAAATTGTGAAAGTCCCATGAATTTTCAGATCATACTTCCCAATTTCCGCATCCTCATGAAAAAACGATTTCTTTCCCTTGCCTTACTCATTTTTTTTGGGGGCTTACTTTCGTTGCAGGCCCAAAATGTGGCTTACACGATGTATTTTGAGCAGCCCGAAAATCCGCCTTGTCTCGATGAAGAGATTTGCATAGATGTTACGGTGCAAAACTTCTCCAACATCGCAACAACGGATTTCAATATTTTGTGGGACTCCACCGCCTTCGAATTTGTCCAGGTCACAGGGTTCAATCTGCCTGGATTGAGTGCGGCCAACTTCACTGAAACCACCGCTGGCTCCCTCAATGTGATGTGGGAAGTGGAAGATTGCAATACCATCAGCGATGGTGAAGGGGTTACGCTAGATGATTGTGATAATACGTGCCGACCGGTCATTTTCCAGCTTTGCCTCCGGGCAATCGGAACTTACGGCAGCTCTACTACCGTTACCGTTGGCCCCAACCGGTATACCACTAAGGACAACAGTAACTGTGTCAATACTCAAACTTTTGTTGAGCCTGCTTTTGTCTCCACTTGCGTACGCCCGTTTATCGTTGATATCGGCAGCGGGCAAGGCAATGAGGGCGACCTCGTTTGTATTGACTTCTCCGTTACCGGGCTTGACAGCTTGTCTTCCTTCCAGTTTCCCGTCGTTTGGGACTCTACACTGGCTTCTTTCGAAAGTGTGATCATTCCACAAAACCTGCCCAACTTTGGGCCTGGCAATATCGGTAACCCGCAGACTGCCATGGGGGTACAGGAAGGTAGTATTACCGTTTCCTGGGGGGCTCCACCACCTGAGAACCTCCTTTCTCTGGCAGACTCTACTCTTATTTTCCAATTGTGCCTGCGGCTTAAACCGGGCTCTTGCTCCAGGGATATTGATGTGTTTATAGCGGATCAGCAGCCCGGGCAGCCTTTTTTCCGTCCGGAAGCGACCAACGACTTCATGAATGGCTTTTCCAATATTCAGGTTGGGCAAAATCCAGGAATAATCGAAGTAGGGACCTGTAATCCTGAAGGGGTGCAGGTGGTCGCCAACTGTGGTGCTCCGGTAACCGTCAACGATCAGATTTGTGTAGCGGTAGAAGCTGGTGGCAACTTCCAAAACGTAACCGATCTGGGTTTCCTCATGCAGTGGAATACCAGCATCCTGCAATATACGGGTGTACAAGGCTTCAACCTGCCCGGCCTTAACGCTACCGGTTTTAACGAACTGAACACCCAAAACGGAGTTTTAGGCTTTGAGTGGGATGGCTCTGCTCAGACCCGGAATGAAGGTGATGTGATTTTCGAGGTATGCTTTGATGTGATTGGACTCGGTGGCAACAGCCCTTTCCAGTTTATCAATAATAATGCAGATGTGGGCCAAATCAACAACGGTCCCAATATCGGTATCAACCCTACGAACTGCGAAGTGACTGTCAATCAGCCTCCGGGCGTTGTGATGGAGCTCACCGGCGGGCTGGAAGGGCAGCCGGGCGATACGCTTTGCTTTGACTTCACCGTAACCAACTTCACAGATGTGGAGGACATGCAGTTCAGTATCGTTTGGGAACCGGAAAACCTGGAATACCTGATTGGCGTTGGCCCACAGAACATCAACCTCCCCAGTGGCGCTCCGGCACTGAATGCCCTGGGCTTTGCCAATGGCCAGATCCTGTTTGACAACTGGAATCCTCCTTCGCCTGTAACCCTGGCAGATGGCACCTCTATCTTTACCCTCTGTTTCCAAATTCCGGAAGATGAAAACCTGGCGGGCACTTGTGACCTGGTTCAAATTGCCAGTGATCCACTTGTAGCCGAAGTCATCACTTCAAGTTCCAACAACGAGGATGTTGGCCTGACTGGTATCGGCGGTGACTACTGTATTCTCAGCCCCGATGGTTTCTGGCTGGTGGGAGGACAGGTAGAAGGCGACCTTCGGGACACCGTCTGTGTACCTTTCCAGGTCGGGCAGTTTGAAGATATTACAGGAGCTGATTTTTGCGTCAACTGGGCGCCGGGCTCCCTCAATTTCACCGAATTTATTGACCCGGGGCTTATCCCGAACCTGAACTTTGACCTGGATGCAGAACCGGTGGGGGCTGCCTGTATCGATTTCACAAGCGCCGAGCCGCTGTTTGCTGTCGATTCCGCTGTGATCTTCGAAATGTGCTTCGAGCTACTTGGCCCAGCCGATACCTGCTACGCCACTTCGGTCAACGAAACGCCAAACCCAACTGTAACAACTGCTAACGGTCCGGGTAGTCTGCTGGATTTACCCGCAGAACTCTGCATCAATGATAAGCTTTTCCTGGATACCACCATCATTACAGCGGTAAGCTGCCCTGGCGTTTGCGATGGGGAAGTACAGCTGGTCGTTTCTGGTGGCGTGCCGCCCTATACCTTTAGCTGGCAAACTGCGCCTCCCCAATTTGGGAATACTGCACGCTTTCTGTGCGAGGGCGATGTAGTGGTGACCATCCTCGATAATTCCGGGCTCTCGCTTACCGATACCATCACCGTGCCTGTTGGAGGAGCTGAACTTTTCGCAGATGTCGGCCCCGACCGTGTAGCGAACTGCGGGGATTGCAGTACCGCCAACTTCATCAGTGCAATGGCTACACAGGTATCTGAAAACCCCAATGTAGTGTACGAATGGACGGCTTCTCAGGGGGGGCAGATATGTGGTGCCACAGATAGCCGCTTCCTGCTGGCCATCGGGCCAGGCGTATTCACCTTCGAGGTCCGTGACGATAGCAGCGGCTGTGTGGTTACCGACACTTTAGAGCTGCTGGCACCAGACTTACCTTTGGTAGAATTTGAGCAGGCAGACCCAGGACAAATTGATTGTAACAATCCCTCCATCATGCTCTCTGTAGTAGAGGAGGACAACGTGGATTATAGCTGGACCGGGCCAAATGGTTTCACTGCGGATACCAGGGAAATTATGGCTTCGGATTCCGGTACCTATGTGATCACCACATCATTTATTGATAGTGGTTGTAGCGCTACGGATTCTGTTACGATAGATATTGATACCACGCCTCCGTTCATTTTGGCCAGCCCGGGTACAGATTCCGTATTTGTCGGCTGTAACGATGCGGCTAACCTGAATGGTTTTGTAGCGGAGGATATCGTGGATTATACCGCTCGCTGGCTGGATGATGCCGGCACGGAAGTGGCTAGTGGAGAGTCCTTCTCTACCACTACGCCTGGTACTTATTTCTTTGAAGTTATCAATAATCAAAACGGCTGTTCCGCGCTGGATTCCACTGTGGTTTCAGCGGAGGCGGAATTGCCGATGGTTATGATTGAGGAGGACCCCGTTCCGTCTATCAACTGTACAGGAAATGATGTTCAACTCAATGCAATCGTTACAAACGCCAATCCCAATGCTGTACTAGCCGACTGGAGTTCTCCCGATGGCGGTCAGTTGGAGCCGGGAACGGAAGACCTGCTCACGCCAACAGTTACCGTACCGGGTACCTTTAACCTCACCATAACGGATGAGGCAACGGGCTGTACCGCTACAGATATGGTCACGGTGGTTTACGACACCATCCCCCCTGCAGCAGTAGCGGCAGTGGATGGCCTGATTAGCTGCGATAGCGAGACGGCATTGCTCGATGGCTCTGCCTCCGGGCAGGGGCCTAATGTAACCTACAACTGGAGAAGCCTTTCCCTCGGTGATGTGAGCGATAATATCACAGAGCCGGTTGGCGCACCGGGGCTTTATGTACTGACCGTACGCGACACACTTTCGGGCTGTGTGGCCACCGATACGGTCCTCGTTGTACAGGATACGATGCCTCCGCTGGTGACCCTGACCCCGGCTCAGAACCTGAACTGTAACCGGGATACGGTAACCTTTGCAGCAAGTGTAGACCTCGACCCGGGTACCTTTACCATAGACTGGGGGAACAATATCTCCATCATTGAGGGGGATACCATCGGCCGGGTAACAGAAGCCGGGATTTATACCATTACGGTCACTAACGATATCACAGGTTGCGAAACCATCCTCACCCGTGAAGTCGATGACCTGGATGATGAACCCGAAATCGTGCTGGCAACCGATGTGTTATCCCTGGATTGTATTAATCAACAGGTTATGCTGGATGCCACCGGCTCCACCGTCAGCGATAGTACTGTTACGGTGCAGTATCAGTGGTCTGCAATAGAGGGCAGCCTGATTTCTCCACTGAACGGGCAGACGGTGCAGACGGATGAGCCTGGTATTTATGTGCTGACCCTGACTAATGTGGTCTCCAACTGCGTGGTTACGGATACCGTAGTTGTGGAAGACAATCAGGATACACCAACGGCAGTGGTTGAAGAAAGTGAGCTCTTGCTGACTTGTATTAGCGCTACAGGAACCCTTGACGGTACTGGTTCTACTACAGGAGATAACATAATCTATATCTGGCAAATCCTTGAGGGCGGGACGGTTGCGGATACGCTCGCGATAGGTCCTGATGTTATAACCACACCGGTTTCAACTCCCGGCATTTACCGTTTGAGAGTACTTAATACTGTTTCTGGCTGCTCTGCTGCCTCAAGCCCGGTAGGGGTAGAAGTCGAAGGGGACGTGCCGCAAATCGTCTTTGGTGCGCCTACCGATATAGGCTTTTTGGAATACGATTGTAATGTCCCTGACACCATCAATGTAGCGGTAAGCCTGGCCAATGATTCTCTTTTTGAGGAGGCCAACCTTGTGTACGAGTGGTCGCCCGGAGTCATCTTTGACGGAGACTTTAGCACGGTTGGTATTCTACAGCCGGGTATCTATAGCCTAATGGTTACCGATACGACCTCTGGTTGCGTAGGAGAAAATGAAATCGTGGTAGAAGACATCCGGGAATTCCCGGAGGTGCAATTTGCCAATGAATCCCCTTCACTGACGTGTACAGAAACAACGATTGCCCTTGACGCCTCCGGTTCTACATTCCTGCCTGATACCACCGTTTACAGCTGGATGGATATCGATGGCATGGAACTGGGGACTAACCTGACCCTCGAGGTCACCACGCCTGGGCAGTATCAGTTTATGGTGACGAACACGATCACCGGATGCTCAACGGTAGATACGCTTACAGTTAGTGAGAACACCAATCCCCCTGCTGTACAGCTGGAAGTACCGGAAGACTTTACCTGTATCACAGAAAATGTGCTGCTGAGCGCGGCACCAACGGGTGATGCGAATGACTTCACAACCGCATGGAGTGTTGAAGACGGCGGTACGGTTATACCCAATGACGGCACCCTGACTGCCAACGCAGATGCTCCCGGAACCTATCAGTTGACGCTGACTTCCAACCTCAATGGTTGTGATTCCACCGTGATCTTTGAAGTCGCTGCTGATACTACTGCACCGGAAGGCGAGATTGCTATGCCTGACTTCCTGGGCTGTCCCGGTCAAACCGTTACATTGGATGCCTCTTTATATGGCAATAACGGTGAGTTTGACATCGAATGGACAAGCATGGCGGGTAATATTACCCCGGCTACCGGTTCCTTCCTGGTGGATGTAGACGCTGCGGGTACCTACTTCCTTTCCGTTACTGACCCCACCAATGGTTGTGAAGCGATAGATACGGTAGCAGTGGAGCTTGATCCCGAAGCGCCAATGGCTGTGGGTGCAGCTCCGGATAACATCCTGGGCTGTGGTGATACGCTCACGCTGGATGGTACAGGCTCTTCCGAAGGCATGATTTACGATTACGAGTGGGTAGCAGTGGGCGGCATAGGTATGCCTCCGGTGCCCATTACCAACCTGACGGCTACGGTCGATGCAGTTGGCGATTATCTCTTCATCGTTACGAATACGAATACCGGCTGCGCTGATACTTCTGAGGTGGTTTCCATTCTGCCGGACGACAGCCTGCCGGACGCACTGGCACAAGTCGATAGCGTGTCCTGTGATGGCAATGCTTTCATCAGTGCGAATCTGCCGGATGGTGTGACCGGTCAATGGACCCTCAATAGCGGTATCGGCACACTGCAGTCAGACTCCCTAAGTGCTACGGTGGTTACCGGACTGGGCAAGGAGTTGGTGGAGCTGACCTGGAGCCTTTCACAGGATGGCTGCCCTGACTTTAGCTCAAGCACTATTACGGTTGAGCCGCAATTGGCTCCGGATGCCGCAAATGATATCATGACGGTCGATCAGGGTTCAAATCAGGCACAGGCTATCCTGCTGGCCAACGATATCCTGACCGGCGTTCCAAGTGTCACTTTTGAATTCACCAGTGAGCCAACACTGGGTGATGTAACGGATCAGGGAGACGGTGATGTAACCTATACCCTTACCACCAACCTCTTCGGTCCTGCACAAGATGCCTTTGGCTATGTCATCTGTAATGCGGACTGTCCAACCCTTTGCGATAGCGCTTCCGTTGAGGTAAGCATACAGCGTGACAGCATGGAGATCGAAACGCCTAATGGTATCACACCAAACGGCGATGGTTTGAATGATGCACTGATCTTTGACCAGTTGATTTTGAACCCGGATGAATACCCGAATAACGAATTGATCATCTTCAACCGCTGGGGCGACATCGTATTCCAGTCCCGGCCATACGGCAACGACTGGCAGGGAGAGAATATGGATGGCACCAATCTGCCTGATGGCACCTACTACTTTATCCTGCGACTGGATATTGGTGGCGGAGAGATCATCAAAGGTGATGTGACCATTCTAAGGTAGCATGCTGTTCGTACCTAAAGCAAAGCCCGCCCTTCGCAACAGTGCGAAGGTCGGGCTTTTTAATTCAATTTCCCAGGTAGCTAGCGTTACAAGCAGCACCTGTTGAAAGGCGCCGAAATATTTCGGAGCACCTTCCTGCTTGCTAATTGCCGAAGGGCAGTAATTCAGACCTCTATGCCGCTTCACCGAAAAAGAGGGAGCGACTTCGTATATTACCATAAGCAGCGCGCAGCGTATTCAAAACGTTCCGGCTTTCAGCAGTCCAATCAATTTGCCAACGGTCAGTGAATCAGGCCCTTGCAGCGAACCGCCTTGCCCAAGATGACTGACTTCGTAGAATTCCAACCTATTACCACCAGCAACGCGCAGCATATTCAAGTCGTTCCAGCTTTCAGCAGTCCAATCAATTTGCCGACAATCAGTGGATCAGGCCCTCGCAGCGATCTGCCTTGCTCAAGACGGCTGACTTCGTAGAAGTCAAACCTTACTAACCCCGGAAAACAATTAGCAGCCCGACTTCGTAGAAGTCGCATGTTCTTCCTGTCCAATAAAGCATAAATTTCCTCGTCTAATAATTGTATAACAGCCCTACCGTTTAATAAACTTCAAATGCACCCAAGGCAACCCTTCCCGCTTAATACTAATGAAATAAGGTCCAGCCGCCCATTGGTTTATCGAAAGTGGCCCAGCATACACCGAAGCCTGGAAAACCCGCTGCCCCTGTGCATTAAAAACCTGAATCCCCTCAATCCTCACCGGGCTATCAAGGAAAAGCTTCCCATACGCCGGATTAGGAAAAACCCGGAGTTGCTGTAGCTGTGCATCCTCAGTACTGCTAAGCATCACCTCAATCGGGTCAGAATACCCCCAGCAGAACGCCTCATTTTGAGCGCCCACCTGATAAGTACCCTCCTCGTTCGGCAGGAAATACGGCACTGTAGTGGTATCCACCGGCAGGCCTTCGTACAGCCAGATAAACAAACCACTGCTCGTCAGGTCGCAATACAGCGTATCCTCCACCTGCTGAATACCAGGGACAGGCAGGGAGGCTGGCACTTCACCCACGATGAATGCCGTGTCGCACTGTCCGTTGCTGGCAGTAATTTCGTACACATCAGCCGGTACCAATACCAGGCTCGTATCCGTAAAAGTTCGCCCCAGGTCTGTAATGGTGTAGACGTAACCCGGGCTTTGCTCCACACTAAGGATCAGGCTGTCGCCCTCGCAAAGTGGCGGGATGAAAGGCTGAAACTCCGGTTCGGGCGCGGCGGGCAACCGAGTAGCTTCCAGGACAGCAGACTCGGTTGTACAATCATTCAGAATGCCCAGGAAGCTGTAATTGCCAGGTTCGGGAAGGAAGAAGGACTCCATATCGGTATTTTCAATCAATACGCTGCCCGGCTGCTGCAAAAGCAGGACCGAATCAAAATCCGGCTCCGCATCAAAGGCAATCTCCATGGGTACGCCCGGACAAAAAGTATAGGCGGCTTCCAGCCCGGAAAAAGCAGGCAGTTCGGTGATACTGACTGTCAGGGTATCGGAATAAGCGGGGAAGGTCCCGGTATTGTTGACCAGGTAGTACTGCCCGGGCTCCTGAATGGTCAGGCTTGCCGTTGGATCATCGGGTAGGGGCGTACCACTATTTTCCCACACCCAGCCCTCCCCGGCGATGGTGGCAGAGAGGGTGAGGGTTTCCTCTTCGCAAAGCTGCACGCTTCCGCTTTGGCTTAGGCTAGCGGAAAAGACCGGCTCGCTTTCAAAGCTCCAGCCCTCCGGTTGAAGGACGTACAACCCATTTTCGGTATCAGAGGCGATAATCGTACCGGAAGGGAAAAACGGATAAACGCCCCAGCAGCCATCGTAACCCTGATAGTTGGTATTTTGTGGATGGGTGTCGTAGTAGGCAAAGGAGGTCACATTCAGCGGGTCACTAATATCAAAAACCTGCACCCCTTCGTGGTAGTAGGAAATGATGGCATAATTTCCCCGGATAAAGGGGTTGTGGGCTATCGAGCCGGTCGCCTGTGGTGCCAGCAATTCTGATTTGAAGAGGTCAACGACTTCCATTTCCAGCGGGTCGCTCACATCGACCATTTTCAGGCTGCGGCCAAAAGTTTCGTCTGCAAATACGAGATAGTCTCCCTGCCCGTTCAGCCAGCTGGAGTGGTTGTACCCCTGCTCAGGATAGTTGCTCAGGGTGCCCATGGTGACCGGAGTGGTGGGATCAGAAAGATCGTAAATAGAAAAGCCACTTGTACCATGGGAGCAATAAGCGATGTTGTCGCGGACGAAGATGTCATGAATGTACCCCCCGGCGGGCAGCACCGGGTTGCCCAAAAGGGTAGGGGCAGCCGGGTTTTGAGTGAGGTCGAGGATGGTAACACCATTCGAAGGGTTGTTGCCGCCGGCTACGTACAGCCGCCCGTTCGCTTCGTCGATAAAGATGTTGTGGGCCCGGGTAAAGAATTCGGTGCTCTGGGAGACCTGAATCACTGTATCCGGCAGTTGGCTCAGGTCGAAGATGGTCAGCCCTTCGGAGCCCTGGTCTGCGCACATGTAGGCGTAAGCACCATAGGTTTTGTAATCCCGCCAAACGGAGTTGAGCTGACCGGGGAAACGGCCGACTTCCACGATCGCTTCCGGGCTGGTAATGTCAAAAAACACAGTAGTGCCCACATTGCCCAAAATGGCGTACTCCCGGCCATCCGGGGCGGTATATCCCCAGATATCATTGTAGCTCAGCGATCCAAGGGAGGGGAGGCTGTTGTCATCCCACACGGAAAGGGCGGTCATATTGAGGCTGTCCTGAGCCCGGGAGAAAAAAGGTCCGCTACAAACAAGCAGCAGGATAAGCAGTCGTTGCATGATGATTTTTTTTATTTTGCAATTTGATTTAGGGAAGGAAAATGAACGCATGACTAAAGATAAACTTTTAGCGGTAAAAAACCTGCGAACCTCCTTCTTCACCGATGCCGGAGAAGTCCGGGCGGTGGATGGGATCAGTTTTGACCTGTACCGGGGAGAAACGCTGGGCATCGTTGGAGAATCAGGCTCGGGTAAATCCGTCACCGCGCTATCGCTGATGCGGCTGATTCCTTCACCGGGCCGGATTCTGGATGGGAGCGTGGAGTACTTTCCCGAGGAAGCGCCTGCCGGGGTGAATTTACGGGAGCTGCCGAGGAAAGCGATGCGGCACTACCGGGGCAGCGAACTTGCCATGATTTTTCAGGAACCCATGTCTTCGCTTAATCCGGTGTTCCGTTGCGGCGATCAGGTTGCTGAAGGCATGCGCCACCATCTTAAGCTTTCCAAAAGTGAAGCCAAAACCCGTGCCCTGGCCTTATTTGACGAAGTGCAGTTGCCTGACCCAGCCAGGATTTATCAGGCTTATCCCCACCAGCTGTCCGGGGGGCAGAAGCAAAGGGTCATGATTGCTATGGCCATGAGTTGCAAGCCGGGCGTGCTTATTGCCGACGAGCCCACTACCGCCCTGGATGTGACGGTACAGAAAGCGATTCTGGAGCTCATGGCGAAGGTGAAAACAGAGCTGGGTTCATCGGTCATTTTTATTACGCACGACCTGGGGGTGATTTCCGAAATTGCCGACCGGGTATTAGTGATGTACAAGGGGAAAATCGTCGAAGAGGGTAGGGTAGAGGACCTCTTTTCTAATCCTAAACACCCTTACACCAAAAGCTTGCTGGCCTGCCGCCCGCCGCTCAACTACCGGCTCAGGCGCCTGCCTGTGGTCAGTGACTTTATGGAAGTGAAAAAATCGGATGACGGTGCAGTGGAAATCCTGGAAAAAGCCGTCACCCTTGAGGCCGTAATCCGTGGGCAGCGGGTGCCTGCCATGGAACAGCTTCGCCGGAGCCGGATACTCAAACAGCAAACGCCTATTCTGAAAGTCAGTAACCTGCAAACATGGTTCCCGGCCAGGCACAACTTTTGGGGCAAGCCCAAAGACTTCATCCGCGCCGTGGACGACGTGAGCTTTGAAGTTTACCCCGGAGAAACCCTTGGGCTGGTTGGAGAGTCGGGCTGCGGGAAGACGACCCTGGGGCGGAGTCTTCTTGGCCTGGCGCCGGTGCGCAGTGGCCGCGTGGAATACAAAGGGCAATCCCTCCTCGATCTTTCAGAAAAAGACTGGAAGCCGATGCGTCAGGATATGCAGATTATTTTTCAGGACCCCTACGCTTCCCTCAATCCCCGTATGACCATCGGTAAGGCGATTATGGAGCCCATGCAGGTACACGGGCTGTACAGCTCAGACGCTGAACGTCGGGACCGGGTATTGCAGTTACTGGAAACGGTAAGCATGCCGCCTCAGTACTTTGACCGTTACCCGCACGAGTTTTCCGGCGGGCAGCGGCAGCGTATCGCTATTGCCCGGGCGCTGGCATTGAACCCCAAGTTCATTATTTGTGATGAGTCCGTTTCCGCTTTGGATGTCTCCGTGCAGGCACAGGTGCTTAACCTGTTGATGGAGCTCCGGGAGAAGTATAAATTCACCTACATCTTTATTTCGCATGATTTGTCGGTGGTCAAGTTCATGTCTGACCGCATGATCGTTATGAATGCCGGTAAGATTGTAGAGCAAGGCTACAGCGATGAAATCTATGAAAACCCTCAGAACGAATACACGAAGAAGTTGATTCAGGCGATTCCGCAGGGGCGGAGCCGGCTGGTCTAGGGACTATATTTGAAAAAAAACTTTCAATAAAAACGGGCTCAGCCGGTACGTGACCAGCTGAGCCCATTGTTTTTAGGAACGTGAGTCGTTCACCTAGTGAATGACCACAATCCGCTTAGTCGCTTGTCCTTCCGGGGTTTGAATCCCCAGGAAGTAAGTGCCAGCGGAGAGGTTAGCGGTATTGAAGGTATAAGTGCCGCCCTTCACGCCTTCGTAGACATTGCGCTCGATCACTCTGCCGAACATATCTACCAGTGCTACGCGTACCTCATCTGCATATTCGTCCAGCTGCAGCTCCAGTTGGAAGGTCTCGTTGGCGGGGTTAGGGAAAACCGTCGCTTTGTTGTCCGCCAGAGTAATGTCTTCTGCGTCCACGCTGAAGCCATCCAGGTGCAGGCGAACCACTGCGCGGAAGTCGCCAGCCCAGCCACCAGTATAAAGCTGATCTGTGAAAGTCATGGTGCTTAAGCCAGGGTAAGCTTCATTGCCCGCGTAAGTGTACCATGGTGGAATACCGAGTGCGGCATTTACACCGTTATACTGTGCCATGAGCAGGTAGCCGGTATTGGCTTTCAGCTCGACCGGCTCAGGGAATTCCACGGTAAGGAGGTCATAAGGCTCTTCGTTACCGTTCAGGATGTAAACCGCCTGTCCTACAATCTCGAAGGTCGAGTAGTCGATTTCATCACCGGTAGCGCTTTGCCCATCTCCATCGGGATCTGTGTCAAACAGCGTCAGGAAGAAAATGTCAGCATCGTTGAAGCCCGTGCGGATAGAATCCGGGTTGCCAAGGGAGAAAGTGGCATGTGTAGCCATTGCACCCTGGTCATTGGTCTCAAAGTAGTTGCCAAAGTCATAAGTCAGCAAGTCTTCGACGAAGCCCTCGCTGGTTGTGGCAATCCAGCTGTCCACCGGCCATTCCGGGATATTGCCATTGTCCATTTGGAAGGTGAAGTCCGTAACAGCAAACTGACGCCGCAGGGTATCCGCGGTCAAAGAGTTGGTGTACAACATCTCGTAGGTACCCACTTCAGCGGGTGTGTAAGGCTCAAACTCAAAGGTGTGAATGACATCAGGATTAATGGTATCCACCTCAGCGGTCAGCTTGGTTTCTGTGCCATCCGGAGCGATGATGTCAACGCTGGCAGAGACATCAAGGACCGGTTCCATCGGGTCCAGGTTCAGAAGGTCTACTGAGATGTTCTCAAAAGGAGTTACCTGAGCCAGCGGCGTCCCGTAGCGGTCAGGCCCCAGGTCACCAAAGAATCCGCGTACCTGGAAAGTCCCGATTACGGTTTCACCAGCATCCAATGCCTCAATGAAGCCGGCAGCTTCGCCCGGATCGTTCAGGAAAACAGATGGGATGGTTACCTCTAACCCTTTTTCGTCACCAGCCGCCATACCTCCGGTAGCATCACTACCGTCTGCATTAACAATGACCACAGCAATGGCACCTGCTTGCTGAGCGTAGTAGATTTTATCACTGAAGAAGCAACCTCCACGGCGGATCAAAACCATTTTGTCCGTGTAGTCGACCATGGTAGAGGTGTCGCAACCTAAGGTATCCATACCATCGCCTGCGATATCATCATCATCGACCCACATTACTTCTGCGGATACGGTGGTGCGGAGTGGTTGTGTACCCCATTCTGTAGAGTTACTTACAGAAGTGTAGTCTCCGATCGTCCGGGTCAAGCCTGTACCAGGCACTTCAAAAAAGACGTCGACCGGAATCGGAGAATCGTTTGGAATCTGTGCCATCAGTGGGTTGGCAGCCAAACTTACGAGGCAGCATACTGCCAGCAGTTGGTAAAGTTTTTTCATACTTAATGGTGTTTTATTTTGTTTCTGGAATGAAAATAGGGATATGTTAGCTTACTGACAAAGTGTGGAGGTGTTAAATTTTAATTAGGGTGCAACTTTTTGACTTGAGCATCCGTCATTGATGCAGAAATGTGTCTGAAAAACAGGCACTTTCGTCGATTCTACTGGACATGCTGGTAGAAAATCCGTATTATTGCAGTGACTTATTAGAAATCTAGGAAATGAAAAAGCCAAACACCCGTACTGTACTCGTTTCGCTGGCTCTGGCGGCTAGCCTTTCCGCTTACACTTTTCTCAATGTAGCTTCTCATCAGTTAAGTATTGGAGAGGACGCGGCTATTGAGGAAGTAGACTACGAAGACCGCATTGAATCAGAATCTGGTTCTGTGGTTCTGCCCGATGTGCGCCTGATCAAAAAGGCGTTCGAAGTAGGAAAGCGTTTTCTGCCGGCAAGTTAGCCTTGATTTTATTTCACCACCCGACTAAAAAACGGATGCCCGATTTAACGAGCATCCGTTTTTTTATTGCTTTGTTTTGAGCTTTAGCGCTTGCGCTTAGCCCGGCGGCGGGCAATACCGCCCATTTTTTTGCCGCGTTTGCCAACCTTGCCTCCTTTGCCGCCCGGAGCGCCCATGCCCATACCCGGCATCTTGCTCATCTTGTGCATCATCTTACGCATTTGGTCGAACTGCTTCAGGAACATGTTGATCTCCTCAATCGACTGCCCGCAACCACCGGCAATACGGCGCTTACGGCTCGTATTCATCAGCTCAGGGTTGGCGCGTTCCTGAGGGGTCATACTGAAAATAATGGCTTCCACCTTATTAAAGGCATTATTGTCAATATCGAGGTTCTTGGTCATTTTGCTCATGCCCGGAATCATGCTCATCAGGCTCTTGAGGTCGCCCATCTTCCGGATTTGCCCAATCTGCTCCAGAAAGTCATTGAAGTCGAACTTGTTCTTCTTGATCTTCTTTTCCAGCTTCTTGGCCTGCTCCTCGTCGAACTGCTGCTCGGCACGTTCCACAAAGGAGATGATATCGCCCATGCCCAAAATACGGCTGGCCATACGGTCGGGGTGGAAGACATCAAGCGTGTCCATCTTTTCACCGGTGGAAACGAACTTGATCGGCTTGCCCACGGTGTATTTGATAGAAAGCGCCGCACCGCCTCGCGTGTCCCCATCGAGCTTGGTCAGCACCACACCGTCGTAGTCGATCCGGTCATTGAAGGCTTTGGCGGTGTTTACCGCATCCTGCCCGGTCATAGAGTCCACCACAAATAGCGTCTCATTAGGCTGCACGGCCTCTTTGATGTTGGAGATTTCCTCCATCATCTCTTCGTCAACTGACAAACGCCCGGCCGTGTCAATGATCACCACATCGTGGCTGTGCGCCTGTGCGTGCGCAATGCCTTTGAGCGCGATCTCTACCGGATTTTTGTTCTCCATTTCCTTGTACACCGGCACCTTGATCTGATCGCCAATTACCCCAAGCTGATTGATCGCCGCCGGACGGTATACGTCGCAGGCTACGAGCAGGGGGCTCTTTTTATTGTTAACTTTCAGGTGGCGCGCCAGTTTTCCGGAGAAAGTGGTTTTGCCAGACCCCTGCAAGCCGGCAATAAGAATGACTGAGGGCTTGCCCTTTAAGTCGAAGGAAGCCGCTTCGCCACCCATCAGGCTGACGAGCTCGTCGTTGACGATCTTGACCATCAGCTCACCGGGCTTCACTGAACTCAGGACGTTTTCCTGCCCAAGGGCTTTCTCCTTGACGGTATCTGTAAAGTCTTTGGCAATTTTATAGTTCACGTCGGCCGCAACGAGGGCACGGCGGATTTCCTTTACGGACTGCGCGATGTTAATCTCCGTAAGCTTGCTCTCTCCTTTCAGGGTTTTGAAGGCACCCTCCAAACGTTCGCTCAGGCTGTCAAACATAGATATGGACTGATTTTAGTAAAGGGCGGTCTGCCAGGTATTCAATTGCTTGTTAGGCATGGCACGCTGCTCCGCCGGGCTTTTAATCGTGCAAAAGTAAGAAAAATTTACTTCAACCTATCAGATAACACGGCGAAGGATAAGAGGTTGGAAGGAGATGGGGAAAACATGGACGCAGTTTTTGCGATGTATACGGAGTTTACCAGTTAAATCAGGTGCAGGATTCATTGAAAAAGCTTATTTTGGGTAAGGTTCCTTTCGGAAATGATATTCCCATACAAATAAAGCACAGACAATCTGGAAAGTCTGGCAGGTACGCCTATGGTTTGATGAAGAGCTGGCAGGGGATAAATCTTTTGCCCGCAAACTCTTTTTACGCAGGGCTGTGCTTCCGGCATACTTAAACAAAACGAACGCTGGAACGATGTCAACCTTCTTCAAATTCCTGGTCGCTGCCCTCGTTTGGCTGCTTTTCTATCTGACCACCTTTCGGGGGTGTCAGGAGGAGCTTTGCCTGGCTTGCGACCCGCCTCCGCCCATAACCGTAGTTGATACCCTTCAGGAGGACGCCGGGCTGTCTGTTTATTTCAAATGGTCCGACCCTGAAGCCTATATTGGAAAAGGTGCGGAAGCTTTTTTGCAGAAGCAGGTAACGGAAGGCGATTCCCTGAAATTGCTAAAAATCACAGGGCTTTACTTCGAGGGTGAGAAAGCCGTCGCCGATGCTGAAAATCTCGGCCTGGCGCGTGCCAGAGAAGTTGCCCGCTTATTTGACGGCCTGCTGGACAGTACGCGCTTACAATTGCGCGCACGTCAGGTGGAGGCCCCTGAGGATGCCCAATCCGCGCCTTTTGAGGGGGCATTGTTTGAATGGGTGGACCCTAAAGCCCAAAGTGCGGTAGATCAGCTTGCCGATCGTATTTCCATCCGTTTTCCCACGGGGTCTGCTGACCGGGTTTATGCCCCCGAAGTAGATTCCTTCCTGATCAAGCTGGCCGAACAGCTCCGGTCGTCTGGGCAACGGGTGCGGATTACCGGGCATACGGACAACACGGGTTCGGCAGAGAAGAATGTTGGTTTGGGTCTGGCAAGAGCAGAAGCGGTAAAGCAGTTTCTGGTAAAAGCCGGCGTATCTGCCTCACAGGTTGCCACAGATTCCAAAGGCGATGCCCAGCCGGTTGCCTCTAACGCTACGGAAGAGGGACGCTATCAGAACCGCCGGGTGGAAGTCCGTATTGAACCGCAATAAAAAACCTCAGCAAAACGAAATCAACCATGGAATTTGGAACACTATTTCTCGTCACGCTTGAGCCTTGCTGGCTATGGTGGCTCATTTTATCTGCCCTGGCTTTTTTACTGGGCGCTATCGTTGGCTGTTTGCTGTGTAGTAATAAAAAGAAGCTCCGGGAGCTGGAAGCTGACAATGCTGCACTACAGGCCCGGAGCACCAACTGGGAAAAGGACTACGTAGGCCTTAAGTATCAGCACGAGCAGTTGGAGGGTACCCTTAAGGACATCCGTGCAAAACTGAACAGCTGCGAAGCAGACAAACGGATTTTGGAATCCAAATTAGCGCAGGCCGGTGAAGGAGAGGGGAGCGTAGAGCTGGCAACGGACCGTACGTCAGTATTGGCCATGGGGCGCTCATCCAACCCGAATGACCTCACAAAAATCGAGGGCATCGGCCCAAAGATCGAGGGGCTGCTTAATGCCGGTGGAATTTACACCTGGAAGGAGCTAGCAAATACGACCGTAGAGCGGCTACAGGAAATCCTGGATCAGGCTGGCAAACGGTTTGGCCTGGCCAGGCCTGATTCCTGGCCCCGGCAGGCTGCATTGGCCGCAGCCGGGGAATGGGAAGCTTTACAAAAGCTACAGGATGAGCTGCAGGGTGGCATAGACAAAAGCTGAAGAAGATCAAAAAGCTGAAAATCATGAACCCTTATTTTTCCGGTCTGTTGAGGTGAAAAACAAAACATCATGCGAATTGCCTACTTAATTTCACTCCTGATTTTGGCGGGACTTACCGCTTGTACTCCTTCCGGAGAAACGGACAATACCGCAACGACGGCACCACAGGCTTACCCCAATCCGGCAGCTCCGGGTTTCAGGGCAGATGCCTCAGATGGAAAGGCCATAGCCATCGCAGATTCGGTGATGGAGGCCATGGGAGGCCGGCGCACCTGGGACCAATCCCGCTACTTCCACTGGAATTTTTTCAACCGTCGCACCCTGCTTTGGGATAAGAAAACCGGTAATGTTCGGATCACGATGCTGCCAGACAGCAGTACCGTCATGGCTTTTAACCTGAATACCGGAGAGGGGCAGGCCCGGGTGGATGGAGCGCTCGTTACGGAGCCGGACAGCCTGGAAAACCTCTTACAACAAGGCAAAAGCATCTGGATCAATGACGCCTATTGGGTTTTTATGCCGTTTAAGCTCAAGGACTCTGGTGTAACCTTAAAGTATCAGGGCGTGGATACAACGCAGGCCGGGGAAGTAGCAGATGTCCTGCAGCTGACCTTCGAGGAAGTCGGGGATACCCCGCAGAACAAATACCTGGTATGGGTGGATCAGGACGAGCACCTGGTGCGGCAGTGGGCTTACTTCCGTGATGCAGCGGATGAAGCGCCGGGTTTTGTAGTTCCGTGGCAGAATTATCAGGAATACAACGGGCTGAAACTGAGTGGCGACCGGGGCGAGCGAAAAATTACCGGGATTGAAGTCCTGGGGAACCTGCCCGATGAAGCCTTCCGCCTGGAGTAGGCATCGTACAAAAAGGCGGATTTAACACAACTGGGGTTTACCCCTGAATCAAATTAGTCTATATTTGGCGCTAATTTGATCAGAAACATTAGCGCTATGCCTTCTATTTCCAGCCGGGGCAAAAATGTTCCCATGTCGCCTTTCCGAAAACTGGTCCCCTTTGCGGATAAAGCCAAAGAGGCCGGTAAGCACGTGTACCACCTGAATATTGGTCAGCCCGATATCGAAACGCCACTGTATGCCCTGAAGCAGGTGCGTGAAAACCAGCTAAAAGTATTGGCCTATAGCCCGGCAGTAGGGCAATTGAGCTACCGCAAAAAGCTGGTGGAGTATTACCGCAAGTTCGACATTTCGCTCACACCGGATGATATCATTGTAACCACAGGGGGCTCGGAAGCCATTCAGTTTGCCATGCTGTCTTGTTTCGACATAGGAGACGAAGTCATTGTGCCTGAACCTTTCTACGCCAACTACAACGGCTTTGCGCAGATTGGCAGCCTGAATATCCGGCCTATTACCTGCGATATTGAAGATGGCTTCGCCTTACCCCCGGTAGAAGCCTTTGAAGCCGTCATCACGGACAAGACCCGGGGTGTTTTTATCACCAACCCGAATAATCCCACCGGTTGCTTTTACAGCCGGGAAGATCTAACACAGCTGGGGCGGTTGTGCAAAGCATACGACTTGTTCCTGTTTGTGGACGAAGTGTACCGGGAGTTTTGCTACGATGGTAAGGAATTCTACTCTGCCCTTCGCCTGGAGGGGTTGGAAGATCACGTTATCGTGGTCGACTCCATTTCCAAGCGTTACAGTGCCTGCGGAGCGCGCATCGGAGCATTGGTTACCCGTAATCAGGGCGTTCTGGAAGCCGCTACCCGCTATGCCAAGCTTCGCCTGAGCCCTCCGGGACTGGCACAGATTTTGGCGGAAGCCACCCTTGACATGGACGACAGCTATCTCGGTCAGGTCACTGAAGCCTACGATCGCCGCCGGCAGGTGGTCTACAATCGCCTGCAGGCTATGCCCGGTGTGGTGAGCTATCTGCCCGGTGGTGCCTTTTACTGCTTTGCGAAGTTCCCGTTGCGCAGCGCTGAGCATTTCTGTCAGTGGCTGCTGGAGTCCTTTGAGCACGAAGGGGCTACCGTCATGCTTTCTCCGGGCGAAGGGTTCTACGCCACGCCCGGGCTGGGCCGCGATGAAGTGCGGATTGCCTATATTCTGAATGAGCAAGACCTCGAAAAAGCGATGGATTGCCTGGAGGTGGCACTGGAAACTTACAAAGCGGTGGAAGCAGCTATGGAAGCTACTCCTGCCTCATAAATTGCCGGGCTGGCCGAACAATTCTTAATAAACATCTATTGTGTTTACCGCAAGCACCCCGAAAGTTGTACTTTTGCGGTGCTCTGAAAACGCTGTGCGCATGGCGGAACATGATTTTCCGGTCTAATTTTTTGACTTTCAGTTATTTAATAGCACAGCATTGGTGAAACAAGTTCAAGATCTGAATGGATAGGAATACGATAATCGGACTCACGCTCATCTTTATCCTGCTGATGGTATGGCAACAGTATATGGCGCCAACCGAAGCGGAGATACAGGAACAACAAGCCCGTCAGGACTCTATTGCGCAGGTACAGGCGCGGGAGGACAGCCTCAAGGTAGTAGCTAAAGACACCGTGGAAGCCGTACAGCTGGTGGAAACCGTGGATGATTCCCTGGCGCTACTTCGTCAGCAGGCGGCTTTTGGCCCCTTTGCTGCCGCAGCGGATGGGGAAGAGCAAACCCTTGTGCTGGAAAATGACCTGATGAAGGTGAACCTCTCTTCAAAGGGCGGGCGCATCACCTCCGTACTCATCAAGAACCACAAAAAACTCCGCTACCTGGAGGACGGTTCCACCGAAGAGGTACCGCTCTACCTGCTGGAGGATGAAAAAAATAAGTTTGAATACCTGCTGCCCATTGCCAACCTGCCATCCGGCGGCGTCAGTACCGGTGGGTTGTATTTCGAGGTGGCTGAGCAAACCGGGCAGTCCATCGTACTTCGTGCGCCAACGACTACCGGTGGCTACTTCGAACAGTCCTATTCCATCGCAGATGGTTCCTACAATATTGACTACGACATCAGGCTGGAGCAGCTGAATAACGTGGTGTCTCAGGGCGTGGATCAAATAAAGCTGAGCTGGGTAAACTACCTGGACAAGCTGGAGCACAACGAAGACTATGAGCGCCGCTATTCCACCGTTTATTTCAAGCCGATGGATGATGACCCTGATTACTGCAGCTGTACCGGAGATGATACGGAGGAGATTGACGGGCAACGCCTGAAGTGGGTGTCCAACGCCAATCAGTTTTTCAACACGTCCCTGATTGCCGAGAACGGTTTTGACGGTGGCACTTTTGAAACGAAAATGCTGCCGGAAGAAGGAGATGACCTTAAGCTGTTGGTTTCAGAAATAGAGATCCCGTATGGCCGGTCAGGCAGCGAGTCCTTTGCCATGCATATGTATGTCGGGCCTAATGAATTCGACCGCCTTTACAACATGGGTCACGGTTTGCAGGATGTGATCCCCTTTGGCTGGAGCATTTTCGGTTCCATCAACCGCTGGATTATCCGTCCGGTGTTCAACTTCCTGTCGAGCTTTATTGGCAGTGCCGGTATTGTAATCCTGGTGCTGACCTTTGTCGTGAAGCTGGTACTGTATCCGCTGACCTACAAAATGCTGTATTCCCAATCGAAAATGGCCGCCCTGAAGCCCCGAATGGAAGGCGTCAAGGAAAAATACAAGGACGATCAGCAGCAGCAGCAGATGGAGACGATGAAGATGTACCGTGAATTTGGGGTAAACCCCCTGGGTGGCTGTATGCCAATGGTACTTCAGATGCCGATCTGGTTCGCCCTGTACCGTTTCTTCCCGGCCTCCATTGAGTTCCGGCAGGCAGGCTTCCTTTGGGCCAATGACTTGTCTTCTTACGACATCTTCTGGAAACTGCCCTTTGAAATCCCATTCGGCTTTGGTGCGCACATCAGCCTGTTTACTTTGCTCTGGGCGGTGACTACTCTGATCTACACCTACTATAACACCCGGCATATGGACATGGGCGCCAACCCGGCGATGAAGTACATGCAGTACATCATGCCGATCATGTTTATGGGCTTCTTTAATAG
>CAJXNH010000021.1 GCA_913057245.1 uncultured Phaeodactylibacter sp. | reverse complement strand
CCGCCCAGCAACTTGCCCAGGGCAGTGACCGGGTAGACATCCCCGTAGCCTACAGTGGTGAGGGTCGCGATGCCCCACCACATGGTCTCGGGTATGCTGGAGAAGGTCTCGGGCTGGGCTTCGTGCTCAGCGTAGTACATGAGGGTGGAGGCGAGCAATAAGAGTAGCGTGGTGAAAGTCAGAGAGATGCCGAGTTCTTCCCGCTTGTCCCGGAAGACGGTGCTGATGTGGTGCAGGGCTTTGGTGTAGCGGGAGATTTTGAATAGCCGCAGCAGGCGGAACAACCGTAGCGTCCGCGCAATGCGGAAGTCAAAGCCGAGCAGGGGCAGGTAAAACGGCAGTACGGCCAGCAGGTCAATCAGCGCCAGGGGTGTCAGAGCGTAACGGATGTTGCCGGTGAAGGGCTTGCGGTATTCCGGAGCGGCATTAGCAGACCAAACCCTCAGCACATATTCCACTGAGAAAATGATCACCGAAACGAGCTCGAAGTAATAGAAAAAGGCGGCATGTTGCTGGTAGATGGGCTCTACGGTTTCCAGGATCAGCGCCAGTGCATTCAAGCTGATAAGGGCGATGAGTAGCATATCTACCCACCAGCTCAGGTCTCCTTTTTCCCGGGAGACGTTTAGGATTTCATAGGTTTGCTGTTTCAGGCTCATGGATGTTGGTTTTTTGCTTTTAGTTTGCCCGGGGCTTTTCCTCCCCCATCTCTTTATGCTTTGTTGAGTTGTGTGTGCGAAGGATGAGCAGGAGGCGTATTTGCCTTTGGCGTGGTTTAATACATGCGACTTCTACGAAGTCGGTCTTCTAAGGATATGGTCAGGGCTTAGGAAGATGCGACTTCTCCGAAGTCTTCTTGCTAATACGTTGGTTGTACCCTCCATTCAATATTTTCCAAAATATCAATACGGGTCCACATCCACGCTGACCCGAACGTTGCTCAGCCCCTTGGCCTGGTTCAGGTATTCGGTAGCTTCGCGGATGCTGGCTTTGGCATAAGCCAGTTTTTTGGGGTCCTTCGGTACTTTGATCATAAAATCCAGCAGGTAGTAGCTTCGTATCCTCGACACATGCGGCACCGCCGGCCCCATGGCCCAGTCGCCCAGCCGCTTTTTCAGTACTTTTTCGAACAGCTTTGCTCCATCGTTGACCGTAGCGGGCTTGGTATGCTTGAGTGTGATGCGGATCAGGCGCACATAGGGCGGGTACTGGAACTGATTGCGCTCCATCATTTCGCGGGTGAAAAAGCCGGGGTAATCTCCTGCCAGAACTTCCCGCAGCACCGGGCTTGTGGTATTAAAGGCCTGTATGATGACCTGTCCGCGCTTGTGCTTGCGCCCGGCCCGCCCGGCCACCTGCAGCATGAGCTGAAAGGCCCGCTCTCCCGCCCGGAAATCCGGGAACTGCAACAGCTGATCGGCACTAAGCACGCCCACCACTGCGACCTTCTCAAAGTCGAGCCCCTTGGTCACCATTTGTGTGCCCACCAGGATGTCGGTACGCCCTTCCTCAAAATCGTTGATGAGCCGGGCGTGGGCATGTTTACCGCGTACCGTATCAAGGTCCATGCGGGCAATGCGTGCCTCCGGCAGATAAATCTTAAGCTCATCCTCAATTTTCTCGGTACCAAACCCCTTGATGACCAGCTTTTTGTCGCCGCAGGCCGGACAGGCCGAGGGCAGGTTGGCCTGATAGCCGCAGTAATGGCAGCGCAGGTTGTTGTGGTATTTGTGGTAGGTCAGGCTCACATCGCACTGAATACACTCCGCATGCCAGCCGCAGGTCGTGCAGCGGTAGGTTGGGGAATAGCCGCGCCGGTTTTGGAACAAAATGGCTTGCTGCCCCTGCTCCAGCGTGGTTTTCAGGGCATCGATAAGCACGGAAGTGAAGTGGGATTGCAATTTACGCTCCTTCAGTTCCTGCTTGGCATCGACAATTTTGATCTCAGGCAGTTGCAGCCCTCCGAAGCGCTCCGGCATTTCCACCAACCGGTACTTGTCCTTTTTGGTATTGGAAAAGGACTCCAGCGATGGCGTGGCAGTGCCCAGAATGACCTTTGCGCCGTGCAGATGCGCCAAAAAGACGGCCGCATCCCGGGCATTGTACCGCGGGTTGGGGTCGTATTGCTTAAAGGAGGGATCATGCTCCTCGTCGACCACAATGAGCCCCAGCTTGGAAAAAGGCAGAAACAAGGCGGAACGTGCCCCCAAAAGCACGGGCTTCCCGTTGAGTACGCTGTTCCAAAGCTCCACCCGCTCGTTGTTGTTGAGGCGGCTGTGGTAAACGGTAATGTCATCGCCAAAAACCCGTTCGAGGCGGGAAACAATCTGCGTGGTCAGGGCAATTTCCGGCAACAGGTACAGCACCTGCTCGCCCCGGTGGATGGCCTCCTGAATCAGTTCAATGTAGACCCGGGTTTTGCCGCTACCAGTCACACCGTGCAGCAATACCGGTTTGTTGTCTTCAAATCCAGCGCGTATTTCAGCCATTGCCCGGGTTTGTTGGTCAGATAGGGTACTGGCTTCTATAGTCGTTTCCTCGTACCCCCCGATCCGGCTGACCTCATGCTCATACAATTCAAAAATGCCTTTCTTTTCGATGGCCCGCAGCACGGTGCTGTCTATACCGGCTTTGTCATAAATATCTTGTTTGCGCACATGGTCCAGGCTTCTCGAAACCTGTACATAGGCCATCAGGGCTTCCACCTGACGATTAGAGCGGCTCAGTTTGGCGAAGGCCTCCTCCAGCAGCTTGGGCTGAGAAGCATAGGGCTCCTGCAAGCGGACACATCCGATGGTCTTGGGCTTGTATTTTTGTTTGAGGTCTTCCTTGAGGTAAAGAATACGCTTGTCGAGCATCCGGCGGATGAGCGGGTAGACCGTTTTGCGCTGAAGGATGCCGCGTACATCATCAATTGTAATCTCTTTCTGAATGGTCAGGGCTTCCGCAATTAGGTATTCCTGATCATTGAGGCCGCTAAAATCCTGCCCAAAGAGCGGGCTGAGGCTGAGGATGGTCTCACTGCTGAGCTTGAGGTTGGCCGGAAGGGCAGCATTCATCACTTCTCCCAGGGTACAGAGGTAATAATCCGCAATCCATCGCCAGAGCCGGACCTGTGTTTCGTTGACGATGGGCGATTCATCAATGACGGATAGCAGTAGCTTAGGCTGATAGGCAGCCGGCGGGGTATTGGTGACTTCCAGGATGAGGGCGCTGTACCGTTTGGCTTTTCCGAACTCTACTTCCACCCGTTTGCCGAATTCGGCTTCCGGTACCAGGGGTTCCGGTACTTCGTAGGTAAACGGTTTAGGCACTGCCAGCGGGAGGATAACCGTGACGTAGGTGCGCGTAGCCGGTGACGGGTGTAGTTGTTCTTCCAAAGGGATGGCGTTTGTTAAATTACGAATGTAGGAAATTGGTGTTAATCACCATACTGTAACTGAGTCATCGTCCACTTTTGTGGGCCGTTCTGCTCGAAACGGGCCCGGTAACCGGTGGGACGAGCCAGGAATTTACCATAAACAAACCCCTTTTGCCCGGTAGAGAGTTCAATACGGATCCAGGGGTGTGACTCACCGCCGATCGTTTCGGCCTCCTCCGTAATTTGCAGGAATTTGACCAGTTCGTAGGATACCGTTTTGACGATATCGCTGTTAAGGGTAGGCGCACTGCGTATACGCACACCGCTGCCTGTGATCGCGGCATACTCGGTTTTGGGTAGTGTCTCCGGCCAGGTGGCCGCGTAGTAGGGTGCCGTGAATGCCCGGCCGTTTTCGCTAAAGGTGCCCCCGGCTTTCAGCAGTTCCTCCAGGATAGGCCAGACAGGTAGGCTGTCTGCTGCGGTAGGGGTAAGCCCGTAGTGGCTCACCAGGCCCGCCACACCCGGTTCTGCTGCTCCTGAAACCCGGATGTCTTTATCGACCGCATCAAGTAGTGCAAAAACATCGTGTTGTTGCACCGCATGTAGCAGTTGTTCCCGGAAAACGAAGAAGGCGGTGTCCATTGGGGCTTGGTCAACCGGGTAAAGCTTATGGCGTTCCTGCACCTGTTTTGCGGGCAGTGTGTCGGTACGCATTGCCCGGTATTGCTGGTACAATTGGCGCAGGGAATCGGGTGGGACCTGGCTGGCTGTTTCGGCGGCCGTGTCAGCATTTGGGGAATCGCCCCCGCAACTGGTGCCCAGGATGAATAGATAAACAATGATTATCGTGCAGCCTCTCATGATGGTTGGTTTCTGTTTGTTCAGATTTGTTGCTAACTCCTAAAGTTAAAAGATCAATTGGGGATTAGGAGCATAGGGCATACAGTGATTTTAGATTAAAGGACATTCCAGGCCCCGCATATGCTGATTTTTGGGCTTTTTCTTGCAAATACGCCTGTGGAGTTCGATATTAAAGGTCTGTACAGAGGCACCTCTGACAAAACCCTGGATATGCGCAGCCCGTTAGCTACTATTCTTTCTTTCCTCTTAGTCTCCTGTTTAGGAGTACCCTTGTCAGCCCAGCAGTATAAGTTGTTTAGTTATAATGAGCTCGACGGCATGCAAAATACGCTCGTCAAAGCGACCGCTATTGATTCGTTTGGGCTCATTTGGCTGGCTACAGACGGGGGGCTTATCCGGTACGATGGCCATCAGTTTAATGCTTACTCCGATCAGATCCCCACCCCGTTTATTAAAGATATCTTACCGCTTGAAGGCCGGCTTCTTGCCTCTACGGATGAAGGGTTGTACTGGGTGGCCCCCTCACTTCAATCTGCTGTGATCAAAAAGGCTTTTCCGAATCAGTATATCCGGTTAACTAAGAAGCTGTACAGGGATGAGCAGGGCCGGGTCTGGGGCAGTAACAATACTAATGTGTTTTGTGCAGAGGGCAAAACCCTGAGGGTTATCCCATTCGGCCCAGACTACCATAGTGATGATTTTACCCTGTCGTTTAGTTTTGCTGAAGATGGACAAGGGCATCTGTACACCCTGTCCAAAAATGGGGCTTTGTTTCGGTATGATCCGGAAGCAGGCGATTTTTCAGGGCCACTTCACAAGTTTCCGGTTGGCGTCAACGCTGCTTTACAGGTACGCCGTGGGGTAATTTGGGTGGGCACTTACGGTGGCGTCTATCAAATGACCCTGGATGACAACGGGGGGCTCAGCGATGTGGAACGGCTCAACAACCTGGGGCCTATTGCCATGAAGCAGCTTCGCAACGGGCGGGTGGTCGTGGCTGTGCGTAATGACGGTGTTTTTCAATTAGATAGTAAAGGGCAGCCCAAGAGGCTTGGGCATGACTGGGAAACCAACTCTTTTTCGTCTCTGGACGAAGGGCCTACCGGTGATGTATGGGTAGGTACCGATAATGGGTTATTACTGCTGAAGCCGAAGTCTTTTGAATCGGCTTTCCCCGGACAGCTCAGCAACCACTATATCCAAAGCATCGTCCACTATGGAGGAAAAACTTACCTCTCAGATGGAGGGCAGATTTTTGTTACAGCTACAGCGCTTGGGGATGAAAACAAGCTTCACCCCTTCTTTATCCCTCCCTTTGATATCTATACCATGGCGGCAACTCCTTCCGGGTTATGGATGGCCGGAGCAGGAGGTAAGGTATTGAAGATTGGCTGGGATAAGCGCTTAAAACGGCAGTGTGATCTTTCGGGTTATGGCAGGGAGATTTTCAATATGGCTATAGACCACAAAGAGAACGTTTGGCTGTGTCAGGCGCAATCCAATGGGTTGCTATGTCTTGAGAAGAATGGGCGTATAAAGCGCTATCAGGATCAAGGCGATGGATGGCCCGATAACCCGGAGGCCATTTTCGTTAACCCTCTGGACCGGCAGTTGTACATTGGAGGGACAAGCGCAAACCAGCCGCTCTTTCGGTTTGACGAATCCCAGGGGCGCTTTTTGCCGGTCGTTGGGCAACTGGAAGTTGATCAGGAACAAGATTTTCGGGTCATTGATATCGCTTTTCATTCAGATTATGGTCTGGTTATCGGGGCCTCCCTTGGCTTATTTCGGTACAAGGAGGGGAGTTATTCCGCTATACGCCCTGAAAAAACCAATGGTATTTCTGTTTCAGCAGTTTCAATGGGTGCTGATAACGAGATTTGGTTTGCTACTGCCAATGGGTTGAACCGTCTGGAAGACAGTATTACGCTTACTTACACCACTATGCACGGGTTGCCCTCTAAGGCCATTAATTGGCGGACTCTTCAAACGGACTCGGCAGGGGTAGTATGGGTAGGCACCCCTGGTGGGCTCGCTGTGTCTGCGCAACCTATGCCGGAGAACCATACCGGTCAGCCATTGTTGCTGCAGGTAGAATCTTCCAAAGGGGTGGTATATGAAAAGGCGAGCAACCGCTTTGAAGCAGATATGGATGACTACCTTTCGGTCCGCTACCTCAGTGTAGGCTATCCTTCCACGTTGACAGAATACCGCATCCAAATAGCAGGAGGGCCGGAAGATTCCCGTACCATCTACACCCGCGATAATGAGTTGTCCTTTTCCGACCTCAGCAAGGGTGTTTCCGAGGTCACTATACAGGGGCGTCAGTCTTCAGCTCACCGCTGGAGCGAGCCTTTAACCTTTTATCTGCAAATTTCGACGGTCTGGTATAAGTCCTTGTATGGCGTTCTGGGCATACTTGCTGCTTTGGGCATAGTGGCGTTCTTCGTCAATATGATACGGCAGTCCCATTACGAACGGCAAAGCAAACGACTGAGCCAGTACAATCAGGAGCTGGAAAAGAAAGTGGAAGCCGGTCGGCAGGACTACCAAATGCTGGTCAACTACATCGGCGATAGCGTGCTGAAGGTCAATACAGAGGGCGAAGTGCTTTACACCTCACCCAGCTGGCTGGACAACTACGGGTATACTTCTGAAGAAACGGACGGGCACCGTTTGTCTTTATTCCTGCACCCGGAAGATATTGAGAAAACCATCCTGGCCCTGGAAACCTTAAAAATAGATGATACTCAAAGTTCGTTCGAGCTGGAGCACCGCTTCAAACATCGGGATGGGGAATGGCTTTGGGTGGAGACCAAAGGGGAATTAGAGCCCCGCTCCGGAGAAATTGTACTGATCAGCCGTGAAATTACGGAACGCAAGATCTCGGAGCAACGTTTGCAGAGCCTGACGCAGATGCAGAAAATCCTGATGGATATTTCTTCCAAGTATATCAACCTGCCGCTCGGAGAGGTCGCTTCTGCCATAAATATTTCCCTGCAGCAAATGGGGGAGTTTGTGGATGCAGACCGGGTCTACATTTTTGATTATCACTATGAGCGGGAGATTTGTACCAATACTTACGAATGGTGCCGGGTGGGCATTGAGCCGGAGATCGATAACTTGCAGGATGTTCCGCTTGAATTAGTGCCCGATTGGGTGGATACGCACACCAAAGGACTTCCAATGTATATTCCGGACGTATTCGACCTGCCGCATGATTCAGGCGTCAGACAGGTATTGGAGCCACAGGGTATCAAAAGCCTGCTGGCCGTTCCTCTGATGAACGGTGATCAGTGCATGGGGTTTGTTGGCTTCGATTCAGTACGGCACTGGCATCAGTATACGCAACGCGAAATCACACTCCTGAAGTTGTTCGCCCAAATGCTGGTCAATATTCAGATGCGTACCCAAAAGCAAAGGGATCTGGAGCAGTTGCTGGAGAAAACCACGGATCAGAACGAGCGGCTCCGGGAGTTTTCTTTTATGACTTCCCATAATATTCGGGCTTCTGTGGCCAACCTGCTGGCGCTCAATGAAATGATTAAAATAGAGCCGGACAACCGGGAGTACCTGGATATGCTGGAAGTGACGACTAAAAAGCTGGATACGACGATCTCGAACATTAATCACCTGCTCAACTTCGAGAAGGAAATCAACCAAAAAGAAAAAGAAGACTGCAACCTTTCCGAAACTATCGGTCGGGTGGTTGACCTCAATAACCAAATCATCAAAAGTCATGGGGTGGAGGTGTCTGTAAATGTGCCTGATGAGATCTTGGTGGATGCCATTCCGGCTCACTTAGATAGTATTTTCCACAACCTTTTGACCAATGCAATTAAATACGGGACTACCGCGGACTCCAAAAGAATCCTTATTGATGCCAATGTAGGGAAGAGTAAAGCGGTGGTGTCCGTTCAGGACTTTGGCCTGGGAATTGACCTTGAGCGGTTTCGTGATAAGCTTTTCCAGCTGGGCTCCCGGCTGCATGTGTCAAGTGCAGATGGGCAGGGGCTCGGGCTCTACATGACCAAAAATCAGATCGAAGGGCTGGGAGGGCAGATCGAAGTGGAAAGTGAAGTAGGCAAGGGCACGACTTTCAGGGTGACTTTGCCTGTAAAAGCTGTTGACCCTGCCTCTGTTAAAGTTACGCCGGCTTCTTCTGGTGAGCAGGGGGATTAGACTGATACAGCACTATCTTTTTGTGCTGCAAAGTACTTTTCCATCAGTTCAGGTGTTTTTCGGCGCAGAACGGGCAATCCGAAGCAGAAAGAATCCGGTGACCACCCCCACGCTCAGGCCACCGGCAATGCCGCTCAGGGCACCTGCCAGCAGAGTAAGCGGCCAGCCCATACTGGCATCCGGCCAGCTTGCACCCAGGAAAATGAACATCATACCCGCTGCCCAGCTGAGCGCATTGGCAGGGATCCAAAGCATGGCTTCTTTACGCAGCCCCTTCAGCGGCAGCCACTGAAAGTACCCAAATAGCGCCCCGAGCAATAGTCCCATCAAAGCTGCCATGCTGTAGTAAACGAGGGGAGCCGGTTCAAGGCTGGGGTCGGTGGCACCGTTGCCGGTAAGGAAGAGGGAGGGCAGTATGCCCAACATCCAGGCGGTGACCGCAGCAGCGATGGTGTAAGCCAGCCACTGTTTCCAGGCAATTTCCGGGAAAATTTTACCGATAAGACGATACTGAAAATACGCGAGGACGCTACCTTCCAGAGCACCCGCTGCAAGCATAAAGAACAGGTTAAGCAGACGGTCAGAACTGCCCGATGGTTCGCCCAACAGCAAACGGTAGCCAATAGCGATAGCAGTAGCTGCAGCAATACCCAGAAATGCTCCTGCACTACAGGCCTTTACCCATTTTTTCCAGGTATCAGGTGGCAGGGACGGGCGGCCATTGGGTATATACTGCGTCATCTTGGGTGTCGGTTGGTATGCCGCAATAATAGATAATCAAAGTAACTGCTGCACTGATTTTTATTACCGGGCAACGGGCAGGGGAGGAGGGGCTTTTCGGTTGAGCGGAATCGTGACCCCCAGCCCGATGGTTGGTGTATTGAAGCCATTGAAATCCAGGGTAGGCTTGAGTTCCATACCGATATCGTCGTCTATATCGAAGCTTTTGAGGTGAGCGTCCACGAAAGCTTCCAGGGCCTGCAGGGTATAGACGAGGAACATGCCCACGTAAGCCATCTGTGTGTTTTTGTCAAACTCGTCGCGCAGAGACCGCAATGCCCGTTCATTGTCTATGGAAGTGCCTGAAAATTCATGCTCCATGGTATCCCGTTTCAGCTCCAAAGCATCACGCAGCCGCCGGTAGTTAGACTGATTGTAGTCGATAGTGAGCCCCATACCCACCACAGCGCCGTAGACCAGCGGTAGTTTCCACCAGCGCTTGTTGTAAATCTGCCCGCCCCCGGGAATAGCCAGGGAGAGGATAGCGGCTTTGCGGGGGGAAGGGTAGTCCTGGGTGAACCAGTTTTTCCGTTTGGGCCGTTGTGCCGTATCCGTAGCGGTGGCATCTGCGGCAACGATAGCGGTGTCCGGGTATTCCAGGTTGGAGGGTGGAACCTGCCCGGAGAGGGTGCTAGCCCAAAAGAAAAGAGCCGGTGCAAGAAACAGGCGGAAGATGCCAGACTTGCCCTTCAGTAATTCATACTGTTCTGATATTTTCATCGGAGCCATATCCTAAGCTGCGCTTTTTCCAGGTTTGAAACTACAAAAGTAACGCAAAAAACGCTCCGGCATTGAAAAAAGGGTGGGTATTGGGAAAGGGTTAACGTTTGGGGGTAGGGGGTGACGGCTTTGGAGACGTGAGAGGAGCCATCATAATTCTACGTATTTATCGTAGATATATTTCAATTCATCATGAATGCCCCAGCCCAGCCCAAAAGTTTTACTCAACATCAACTGAGCGTAAGATCGAAACTCAGTGGACAGTTGTTCCTTTTGCATGATTTTGCAAGCCTGTTCGAAGCCGCTTGCCAGAGAATTGTAGAAGGGTTCGTCTATATCACCAAACTCCAAAGTGAAATCTATCATCACTTCTGTGCGATAGAGCCACAGCTCTACCACATCTTTGGGATGGGTAGAGATTTTTTTAAACTCGGTAATCACTTTTCTGGATGCCCCGTTCCCAGCCCTGCCGAAGCCGCGTTTCGGGAAATATTCTGCTTTGATTTTATCTTTGTAATGCTGTAGAATTTCAGCCGTACTTTCATCGAGTTCGAGCTGGTAATATTCTCTTACGGGTTTGAAGATATCGTAGAGCTTTTTGACCTCCTGCTCTAAATCCTTTCTTGAAAGGGTTGACAGATACTTGTTCAACGATCGTTTCAAAGTGTAGTTTTTAAGTTCAGGTTGATGGATGCCGGGTAACAATTTATAGTCGGCCTCTGACTATATAAGCTCAGATAAACAGCTTAGTTCGAAGTGATTTCACACTTTCCGGCCCTCAGGTCTTTCTCCACCTTCTTGAATTTGATATCCGACCGTACTTCCCCATCCGCGTAGCGGACAGTAATCTTCTGGTTGCGGTCGATACCTTTGAAAGGGTCTTCGGGAGGCGTGGTGTTCCGGGGCTGCTCAGCAAATTCCGCCATCTGCCGTTGCATGAGATAGGCTTCGATAGCCTCTTTGCTTGACAAATCGACTCCCTGCTGCATGCCCTCCATCATCATCGCTTTGGCGGGGCCCCAATTGCTTTCCTTAGCGGCCTCCACTGGTATGCGGTCTTTGATCTCTTCAACGGTTTCGATCAATTCAGCTGCATTTTTAATATGCCCGGCATCGCCCAAAAAGCGCAGGAATGCGATGACGACCTTCCCATAAGGTCTAAATTCTTCGGGACGTGCGGTGACTTTCCCCGGCGCCCATACCAGGCAAACGGCCCTTACATGCTCCGGTGCCCATTCCTCCGGTAGCACGTACTCGTAATTGTACAGGTAGTTCAGGAAGGAGTCCACTGCCATACTGACGTTGCTGGTTTCGAACTCCGCTATCGGCTCAAAGAACGGGCTTTCGCGGAAAGCAGTTTTCCAGGCCTCCTGCTTTGCCACCCAAAGGCTTTCCTCCGTCAGTTCCAGTTTTCTCTCCCGGTCGACCAGCCGGTCAATTGCGGTCATAATTTCCTGCTCTGTACTTCGGCTAGGGGCATGTTCCAGGTCTTCTGCCTTGAAATAATATTCCATCACTTCTTCACCTCTTTCACAGACATGGGTTAAGTATTCGTCAGAAAGGGAGTCGATGGTAGGCGCGTCGAGCCCCATACCATAAAGCCCATCTTTCTCATTCACATGGAATATCTCCCCGCCCCAATTTTCGGCGATTTCTCCGGTATCCAGTACTGTTCCCGGTTTCACGCGTACAAAGTCTCCTCTTTTGAACATTAGATTAGATCGATTGATTTTTCCAGTTTCCGTAGCCCCCTATATTCGCACCTCCAACTCCTCTAGTAACGCATTCAGCTCCTCCACAGATCCAAAGGGCACCACAATCTGCCCCTTACCGGCGCCTGCGTCCTTAAGCTTGAGGTCAATGCGTTTGGAGCCTAGTTTGGCACGGAGTTCGTTGAGGATGCGCTGATAGTTGTCGGGCAGGGCCTTTTTCTTTTTGGTCTGCTTGCTGTACTCGCGGACGAGACGCTCGGTATCACGGACGCTCAGGCGGCTTTCCAGGACTTTGTCGAGGACTTTTTTTTGTAGCAGCTTGTCGGGAATGCCGGCCAGGGCGCGGCCGTGGCCCATGCTGATGTCGCCCGACTTCAGGGCTTGCATGACTTCCAGGTGGACGTCGAGTAGGCGGAGGTAGTTGGTGATGGTGGCCCGCTTTTTGCCGACACGCTCGGCCAGCATCTCGTGGGAGAGGTTGAATTCTTCGATCAGGCGGTGGTAGGAGAAGGCGACCTCCATCGGGTTGAGGTTTTCGCGCTGTATGTTCTCCACCAGGGCCATCTCGGTCATTTCCTGATCGCTGGCGATGCGGATGTAGGCGGGGATGTCCTCCAGTTTAGCGAGTTGGGCGGCGCGCCAGCGGCGTTCCCCGGAGATGATCTGGTATTCGTGGTCGTTGAAGCGGCGCACGGTGATGGGCTGAATGAGCCCGTAGGTCTTCAAAGAATCGGCCAGTTCCTGTAGGGCTTCCGGCTCGAATTCCTTACGCGGCTGGTCCGGGTTGGGGGCAATTTGCACCACGGGGACCATCGCTACGGTGTTGGCGAGCTCTTTGCTGACGCCCGCCGGGTCATTTTTTATGTCTTCTTCGGTGATGTTGAAGTACGACAGCCGCCCGCCGCTGCCCGAACCTTTACCGGCAACGGTGCGCAGGGAGCTTCGCAAATCGTCTGCACTGGGCTTTTTCTTCTTGCTGATGCGTTTGGCCATAGGTTACTTGGTTTTTGGGGAGTGACTAATCGGCTTGCAGGGTGGGCACGCCTTCCATCTGATCGTTGTTGTTGGTCAGGAACTCCCGCGCCAGATTGAGGAAGTTGATACTGCCCCGGCTGCCGGCGTTGAGCATGACCACCGGCATGTGCAGGTTGGGCGCTTCGCCGATCTTGGAGTTACGATGGATGATGGTTTCAAATACCTCATCTTCAAACATTTTCTGAACTTCCTCCACCACAATATTAGCCAGGCGCAGGCGGGTATCATACATGGACAACAGAATGCCCTCGATTTCCAGATTGGGGTTGATTTTCTTCTGCACCAGGTCGATGGTCTCCCGGAGCTTGGACAGGCCTTCGAGCGCAAAAAACTCGCACTGTACCGGGATGAGAATGGAGTCAGCAGCCGTCAGGGCATTTACCGTGATGAGGCCCAGGGAAGGCAGGCAGTCGATGAAGATATAGTCGTAGTCGTCCCGTACCTGATTCACCACGTCCTGCATCAGGAACTCGCGCTTCATCTGGCTGACGAGCTCGATTTCGGCCCCGACCAGGTCAATGGTGGAAGGGATGATATGCAGGTTGGGGGTGTCCGTCTCGTAAATAGCCTCCTCCGTTTCCAGTCCGCCCACGAGGCAATCGTAGATCGTCGTTTCGATATCCTCCGGCATTACCCCGACGCCGGAAGTGGCGTTGCCCTGTGGGTCTGCATCAATGAGCAGGACCTTTTTTTCCAGGATGGCCAGGCTGGCCGCCAGGTTGATGGCAGTGGTGGTTTTGCCCACGCCGCCTTTTTGATTGGCTATAGCTACGACTTTTCCCATAATCTGAATCCATGTTGATGGCCCGAACAATGCTGTCCGGACCGCTAAAAAATGAAGGGTGAAGTAGTGTGCTTCGGCTGCTCGGTGGTTGTAACACCCTGGTAATACCGCATCAGCATTAAAGGCATACTGTCGGGATTAATTACCTGGCCGGAAGAACAAAAACGTACTTCACCCTGCTGTGTATGATGCTGTTCCGCACCGCATCATAGTTCAAGGCTTTCGCCGATTGCTGGCAAAATTAACGCTTTTCCTTTAGCATCAAAAGCTTTTTGCGCGGCCTTGTGGTCAATTTTAATATACCCGAAGGTGTCGTAGTGGCAGCCGACCACCCGGTCGCAGTTGATGAAATCGCAGGCCATCAGGGCATCTTCGTACCCCATGGTGAAGTTGTCGCCTATGGGCAAAATAGCTACATCAAGGGCCGGGCAGGTCATAGGGATGAGCTTCATATCCATGGTCAGGGCAGTGTCGCCGGCAAAGTACAGGCAGCCTTCCTCATTCCAGATGACGAAGCCACCGGGGTTGCCGCCGTAGGTGCCATCGGGTAGTACGCTGGAGTGGACCGCATTGACGTATTTGACGATGCCGAAGTCAAATTTGACCTTGCCGCCGTGATTCATAGGGTGGCCTTCCAGCCCCTTTTCTCCGTACCAGCTGACGATCTCAAAGTTGGAAATGATTTTGGCGCCGGTACGTTTGGCAATAGACTCGACATCCACCACATGGTCCTGATGCCCGTGGGAAACGAGGATGTAGTCGGCTTTTATCTCATCCACCTTCACCTCAGCTGCCAGTTCATTGGGTGAAATAAAGGGGTCAAACAGGATGTGCTTGCCCATGGTTTCCAGCCCGAAGGCGGAGTGGCCGTAGTACGTTAGTTTCACTATTTTTTGCTTTTGGTGATTACTTGGTTTTGCAGAGGCATCAAGATAGGAAAATTGAACAGAATTGGAAAGTGTTAAACAATTTTAGGGCGCCAACTGTGTATACTGACGATTAAGTAGTTTGCCACAGCAAACCTACTCAATGCTTGCCCGTGTCTCGCCGCCTTTAGGCTTTGACCACCTTAAAGGCAGGATGGTCAGCATTTACGCTGGGAAGTGGCTCGCTTCAATGTTGCAAACCACTTCATATTGCGTAAACTATGTCTGTATTTCAAACGAGCCGCTAAACAAAATTATGATAACCGTAATATCCGGTACTAACCGAAAGGGCAGCGAATGCCTGAATTTTGCGAAATTGTACGCCGACTTGCTGCAAAAGCATACAGAAGACGAGGTGAAACTGCTGGCGTTGGAGCAAATTCCCCATGACTGGTTTCATGCAGCGATGTATTCCGAACAGTCGCCTTCTGTTGCCGCCCTGCAGGACGAGTACGTGCTGCCGGCTGATAAAATGGTGTTCGTAATGCCAGAGTACAACGGCAGCTACCCAGGATCGGTAAAGCTTTTCATTGATGCCTGCTCGGTGCGGGAGTACAGCCGTAATTTCCAGAATAAAAAAGCTGCTTTGGTGGGTATTGCCTCCGGACGAGCGGGCAACCTGCGCGGGATGGACCACCTTACCGGCGTGCTCAATTACCTGGGCATGACGGTGATGCCTAATAAACTGCCTATCTCCAGTATTTCTAAATTAAAGAATGGCAATGGCGAAATCACTGATGCGGATACCCTGAAGGTAATGGAGGCGCATGCGCGGGCGTTTGTGGGGTATTAGGGTTGTGGGGTTTGGTGTGTTGGTGATATAGTATTATGGTTTTGTCTTGGCTTGGGTTGAGGTTAGTCCTGTACCAGTCCTATGGGAGGATGAGGTTGAGACCAGCCGGGACCCTCCGCAGGGAGCGGCAGTGAACTGTCGCCTCGGGGAAAAGCCATCGGAGTGCCCTCAACCTCGACCTTAACCTTATTCTCAGCCTTGCTCAGCCTGACTAACTAATACGACAGCAAATAAGGCATACGCGCCTGTACACCCTTGCTTTCCGCCAGGTCTTTCACCAGCCGGTAATGTTTATAATTATCACCCAACTGATACTTTAGCATAGCCCGGGCACGGACATTGTCCTCGCCCAGCCACTCTTCCATTAGTTGCTGAATGGGGTCCTTCACTTTTGGGTAATCGGTGGTGCGGTATTCTTCCAGTTCTGCCAGTGCCGCAGCGGCTTCAATGGCGCGGTCCAATCCGCCGAGGGCGTCCACAAGACCAATTTGCAAACCTGCATTGCCGGTCCAGACTCGACCTTGTGCGATCGCGTGGACGGAATCTCTGGGGAGTCCGCGACCTTCGCTTACCCGCTGCAGGAAAGTCTCATACATACTATCGGTACGGATTTGCATGAGACGCGCCCCCTGTGGGGACATCGGGAAGAATGGTGTGATACCGAGAGAGAAATCTCCGGTCTTCACCGTATCGAAGTGGATACCGAGCTTCT
The DNA here is from genome assembly GCA_913057245.1 of uncultured Phaeodactylibacter sp. Classification (GTDB taxonomy): domain Bacteria; phylum Bacteroidota; class Bacteroidia; order Chitinophagales; family Saprospiraceae; genus Phaeodactylibacter. The sequence continues at coordinate 47,616 of CAJXNH010000021.1, read as the reverse complement.
CGTTCATCAACTCGCTCGCGTCTGGAATCAGGGAAAAGACGCCGATAGAGCCGGTCAGAGTATTGGGCTCAGCGAAAATCGAATCGGCGGCTGCGGAGATGTAGTAACCACCGGAGGCGGCGTAGTCTCCCATAGATACCACCACCGGTTTGCCAGCTTCCTGCGTCAGGCGGATTTCCTTCCAGATATTCTCGGAAGCCATGGCACTGCCGCCCGGTGAGTTCACCCGGAGCACAACGGCTTTGATGCGGTCGCTCTTGCGGGCCTCTTTGATGTATTTTACGTACTGCTCATCGCCTATCGTGCCCGGTGTGCCATTGCCATCTACAATAGCACCCTCTGCATAAATGATGGCAATTTTGTCTTTTATGGAGTAGTCTTTATCGGCTTTGCTGGCTTTCGCGTAAGCGCTCAGACCTATTCGTTTAATGTCTTCATCTTCTTCCAGTCCGATACGTTCACGCAGGCGGTTTAGGGCAGCGTCCCGGTGGTCGATTACGTCTACAAGGCCACTGCTCAGCGCGCTGTTGGGGTCCATGCCTTCGTAGTCGTTGGCAATCTGCCTGAGCTCCGGTACACTTAGTCCGCGGGCATCACTCAGCCCCATCAGAAAGTGGTTGTACACATCATCCAGGTAGGTTCGGATCTGCTGCCGGTTGGCATCGCTCAGTTCATTAAGACGGTAGGGCTCGGTAGCGCCTTTGAATTTGCCGGCGTAGTACACCTGCATATTGACGCCGATGCGGTCCAGCATGTCCTTGAAGAACGGGATTTGTGAGGAGAAGCCCCGCAAGTCCACAATACCAAGGGGATTGAGAATGACCTCGTCAGCAGTAGCCGCCAAATAGTAGCCCGCTTGTGTGTAGTAATCGCCAAAGGCAATGATGAATTTGCCTTTATTCTTGAAATCCACCAGCGCGTCGCGGATCACTCCTGAGGAGGCAAGCCCGATGGCGCTCAACTGCTCAGGCTCCAGGAATATACCTTTGATATCATCGTCTTCGGCTGCCCGGTCGATAGCATCCACAATGGCGGTCAGCCCCAGGGTGCTCTCCGTTTCGAAAGCGAAGGGGTCGATCTCCAGGTTATTGGTCTGCTCCGGGATGGGGCGGTCGAGGGTCAGGTGGAGCACCGAGTTAGCCTCTACATCCTTTACTTTTTCGGAGGCGCTGATCGCCTGCCCGATCACAAGGGCGCCGATCCCCATAAGGAGGAAAAAACCGATGAACAGGCCAAGGCAGGAGGCTAATAGAAATTTCAGAAATTGTCCCATGGATTGGTATGATTATATTCGTTTATCGTTGTGGCTTTCCAGTACGCCTGGCTGATACGTGCAAAGCGATCTGGTATTTTGTCTTTTCCGGGCACGTCCGCAGCGCTTTCCTTGCATCACGGAGCAACCCGGTTTACAGGAGGTATAACAGTTGTTTTACGGGTGAGTGTTCTTAAACAGCATCCGAAAATACCGGGCATTTGGAAAGAATACCGGATTTTTTAGATTAACGGGGGGAAAATATAGAGTAAAATGTCAAATTCAGAACCCTCCGGCGAATAGATGAGGGAGGAACGCTTCATTTTGCCGCAAACACCTTATTTTTGAAAAATATTGCCAAAAATCATTACAGTGCATTTCTGTTTTGATGAGTGGCGGAAAAGTGGAAACTCATTCTTAGGAATGCCCACGCTGCCATTTTTGCTTTATTTTGACTGAGACTACAACTTATGAATCACCCGGCCCGGCAGGCTTTTAAAAGTGTTATACCGCATACTATGAGCACCATTACCAGAAAACTACTGAGCGCATCGGCTTTCCTGATTTTTTGCCTTACCGCTTTTGGACAGGATATGAGTGTCGCTACCAGCGGTCCCTTTACGCCTCAAAACCTGATCTCGAATGTCTTCCTGGGCGAAGGTGTGGAAGTGTTGGATATCCAATTCAACGGTAACCCTCAGTCTGTAGGTTTCTTCAATCAGGCACAGGACGAAATCGGTATCGACCGGGGCATCGTTATGTCGACTGGTTTTGCGGCTTCTAATGCAGGGACGGGGGTGGATCAGGTGGGAGATGACTTCTCCAATTCCAATATGGGCACGAATCTCGCAGACCCTGATCTGCTAGCCATCACCGGTGGGGTAGAGGTGAATGACCTGGTACGCTACACCATCACCTTTATTCCGATATCGGATACCCTCCGCTTCAACTACATCTTTGGCTCCGAGGAATACCCGGAGTATGCCTGCTCTAACTTCAACGACGTCTTCGGGTTTTTCATCAGCGGGCCAGGCATCAATGGCCCTTTTTCCAATAATGCAGAAAATATTGCGCTTCTGCCTGGTACCAATCTGCCGGTGACGATTAACAACCTCAACTCCGGTATGGTGGGGTCGAACGGTAGCATTGGCAACTGTACGCCTCCGGAGGGCAGCCTGGACTATTCCGAATTTTACAACGACAACGATAACTCCAATAACCAACCGGTATTCGATGGTTTCTCCAATGTTTTCACGGCTGAAGCGGTGGTACAGCCATGCAGCATCTATACCATCAAGCTGGTGATTGCGGATGTGAGCGACGGAGCTTTCGACTCTGGCGTTTTCCTGGAGGCTAAGAGCTTCGGTACAGGCTCCCTGAATGTTGAAGCTGCGACCGTTAGCCTCGATGGATCGGTAGCGGAGGGTTGTGCGGAAGGTTTGCTGACCTTTAGTTTGCCCGGCCCGGTAGAGTCAGATTATCCAATTGACTACCAGATTTTGGGCTCAGCTGAGAATGGTGTGGACTACGCCTTTATCCCTTCCGATCTGTTCATTCCTGCCGGAGACAGTACCATCAGTATTCCAATCATCGCCTTTGAAGATGGTACTGATGAGGGGGAAGAGACCATTCTGATCGACGTGCAGCGGGACCCCTGCAACCGCGATACTATACCCATTCTCATACGTGAGAACCCATTGATACCGGCTGATTTAGGCCCGGATGTGCAGTTGTGCCTGGGCGATAGCCTGGAACTGATGGGCGAGCTGCCAGTGCCTCTGCCGCCTCCGCCTTCCTTTACCAGTACCTCCCCCGTTAGTATTCCGGCCAATCCGCCAAATGTGCAGTTGTTCTCTCCGGTGACGGCCATCGGGGTCATCCCGCCCACGCTTGGCCCGGGGGTCATCCAATCGGTTTGTATTGATAGCTTCAACCACCGCTGGATTGATGATATGGACTTTTTCCTCATTGGGCCCAACGATCAGTTTATGGAGCTGGCGACAGATGTGGGCGCAGATGGAGGAAATGCCCTGGGGCAGGACTTTTTCATCGACATGTGCTTTACGCCGGAGGCGACCACCAACATCAATACCCTGCCGGTCAGCGATTTGCCATTCACCGGCAGCTGGGCGCCGGAGGGCGTTTGGTCCGACCTCTACGGGGACGATAAGAATTCCAATGGCACCTGGCAGTTACTGATGATTGACGATACACCAAGTGCGGGTGGTACGCTGCACAGCTGGACCATCACTTTCAATCCGGTCTACGAGATTGCCTACGAATGGCAGCCTGCCGCCGGGCTGAGTTGTGTGGACTGCCCCAATCCGATCGCCACACCGGATACGACCACCACCTACATTCTGAATGCCACCGATTCCTACGGCTGTACCACATCAGATACGATTACGGTTGAAGTTATTGAAGGGCCTGAGGCGCCGGCATTGAACTGTGCGAATGTTACAGGCAGCAGTGTCACAGTAGACTGGGAAGAAGTGGCCGGTGCTACCGGCGGATACGAAGTCAATGTGAATGGCGGGCCCTGGATGCCTTCCAATGGCACTACCGATCATACGGTCAGCAACCTGGGCTTTTTGACTAATGTAACTATTGAGGTGCGCGGAGTAGGCGAATGCCCCGGTTTTTCAAGGACCATCACCTGTCAGACGTTGGATTGTGTGCCTCCAAATGTCACGCTTTTGGATACTACGCCCATCACCTGTAACGGGGGCAGCGACGGAGGCGTTGAAGTGAGCGCTTCCGGCACCGTCGGCCCGTATCAGTTTGCACTGAATGGGGTGGAAAACACGACCGGTATCTTCAATGGCTTAGCTGCCGGGACCTATCAGGTAGCAGTAGTGGATGGCGCCAACTGCGGTACTACCCTAAATGTAACGGTCACCGAACCTGCACCGCTGGAAATCATCAGGCAAATCACGCCGGTTAGCTGCAAAGGTGCTGCTGATGGCGCTATTGCACTGGAACTTCCAGCACCTAATGGCCCCTACAGTTTCGACTGGGAAGGGCTGGGTACGGACTCCCTGCAAACGGGCTTATCTGCCGGCGATTACCCGGTAGCAATTACAGATGTGACGGGTTGTGTGGCTTTGGACACCCTTGCGGTCCCGGAGCCAGACAGCCTTCTGGCCACCGCAATGGTTACAGATATCAGTTGTGCCGGCGATTCCTCGGGTGTGGTCAGCCTTGAGCTTACCGGCGGCACCCTGCCGTATCAAGTTGCCTACGACGGTGGGTTGGTGGCGGTTTCGGATAGCTCAGTGGTGACTGAGATCCCTGCCGGTAGCTTTGCTGCGAATATTCAGGATGCCAATGGATGTACGCTTTCGTTACCCTTTGAAATAGAGGAACCCGCACCGCTAACCTTGCAATTATCAGGCACAGATGCGTTGTGCGCGGACAGTCTCAGCGGGCGCGCTGTTGTAGTACCCGCTGGGGGCACAGCCGCATACAGCTACCTGTGGCGAAACGATGGGGCGCTCATCGGTACGGATTCCGTCATTGCAGAGGTGCCAGCCGGCACTTACACCCTGGAGCTGACCGATGCTAACGGCTGCCTTGTTATTGATTCAATAAGTATTGATGAGCCCGACAGCATCGCTTATGAACTGCTGCCTTTCCCTGCCAGTTGTGCTGGTTTGTCAGATGGTGGCGTGGAAGTAAACGCTTCCGGCGGTACGGGTACGCTGATGTATAGCTGGAGTGATATCGGAGCAGGGCCAGAGGACAGGGACGATCTCAGCAGCGGTACTTATTTTCTGACTATCACGGACGATAATAATTGCACGGTAGCAGATAGCTTCTCGGTAACACAACCGGAAATTCTGCTGAATACCACAGAGACAACCCCTACACAATGCAACGGTGATGCTTCAGGCACGGCAACGGTGACGCCGGAAGGGGGCACAGGGCCTTATACCTATTTATGGGAAGATGGACAACAGGATTCCATTGCCACGGGGCTGCTGTCGGGCCCCATTGAGGTGACGGTGACGGATGCCAACGGGTGCACGGCATTGGATACAGTTGTTGTTGCCGAAGCCACTGAATTGGCCTTATCCTTTGCGCCCAATGACCCGCTTTGTCAGGGTACGCCTACAGGTAGTATCACCGTAACTCCGGAAGGAGGGGCAGGAGACTACACCTTCGCCTGGAGCGATCAGCAAAGCACGGCGACGGCTTCGAACTTGTTGGCGGGGACCTACGCCCTCACCCTCACGGATGCCAATGGGTGTACCTTGACAGACTCTGTGACCCTGCAAGACCCTGAGGCGCTGAGTTCTTCCACCAATTCGACAATGGCTACCTGTTTGCCGGAACCCGATGGTTCTGCCACGGTAGTCGTCGGGGGAGGAACCCCTGGCTATGAGTATGAATGGAGCAATGGTCAGACTGTACCGGTGGCTCAGGGATTGGATGAAGGCATGTACATGGTCACCGTTTCTGATGCCAATGATTGTGCGATCGTCGATACTGCTTATGTGGATGGTATTCCAGAGTTGGACCTGGATTTTACAACGGCTCAGACTTCCTGCAATGGCGCTGCAGATGGATCAATCACCATTACCCCAAGTGGGGGCGATGGCAACTACACGTACAGCTGGAGCAACGGGCTGCCCGCACAGCCTGACCAAACGGGGCTGGAAAGTGGGGTTTACGGCCTGACACTTACGGACGGCTTGGGTTGTGAAGCGACGGCTTCTATCACTGTCGCCCAACCCTCTGCCATTGTCATTACTGCTGATGTTGACCGGGTGACCTGCTCAGGTGGCGAAGATGGGCAAATTGCCCTGACCGTTACCGGTGGCACTCCGCCTTACACCACTACCTGGAGCAATGGCGCAACCGGCCTGAATATCGAGAACCTTGGATTAGGCACCTACACCGCAACGGTACGTGATGCCAATAACTGTTTGGCTACTTTGGAGGTAGCCGTTGCCGAATCCAGTCCTATCAGTCTCTTTAGTGAAATGACGGCGGTGGAGTGTTATGGTGAACGTACCGGTGGGGCCTCAATTGATGTATCCGGCGGACTGCCACCCTACACCTACCTCTGGTCAAACGGGGGGACGGATTCCCTGATCAATGGTGTGGCTGCGGGTGCCTACACGGTATCCATCACAGATGCCGCCAACTGCACCCAAACGGAGACCATAGTCATTGAACAACCCGATACGGCACTAACCGCCACAGTAGAAGGGCTGGATGTCAGCTGTTTCGGGGATAAAGATGGCCGCATTGAAATTTCGGCAAGCGGCGGAACACCAACCTACCGCTATTCCATAGACGGTGGGGCCTTTTTCTCCGGCAATTCCACCTTCATCGGACTGGAGCCTGGCACCTACGATATTCAGATTACAGACGCCAACGACTGCCGCTTTCTAGCCGAAGATGCCGTCATTGGCGAGCCGGAGGAAATCATTGTAGACCTTGGAGGTACTCAATCCATCAATTACGGGGATACCGTTCGAATCAATCCGGAGATTACAGGTGGGTTGTCGCCCTTTGGATTTGAGTGGTTCCCACAAGATTCTTCTGTGCTGAGCTGCTTCCGCTGCAGTGCACCTCTGGCTACCGTTGAGTTTCAGCGGAGCATCCGGGTGATTGTCACAGATATTGCCGGGTGTACCGGAGAGGACATTATGACGCTATACGCCAGAAAGCTTCGCCCGGTGGAGGTACCAACCGGATTTACGCCCAATGGGGATGGCAATAACGACATCCTCAGCGTGCTGGCGCGCGAAGACATTGAAGTGGATATTCTGACTTTCCGCATCTTCGACCGCTGGGGCGAGTTGGTTTTTGAGCGTAATAATATCCAACCCAATCAGCCAGCAGAAGGCTGGGACGGCGACTACCGTGGGGCGCTGGCACAGCCGGGTGTCTACCTGTGGGTGGTGGAAGTGGAATATGCAGATGGGCTTACGGAAGTCTTCAAGGGGCAGACGACCCTTATTCGTTAAAAAAAGTGAGTTATGAACCGCATTCTTATCATCCTAATGGCCCTGAGCGCCGCTTTTTGCTCTAAGAACCCCACATCGGATTCAGAGACGGCCGCTGTTACTGAAAAGCCCGCTTACGCCATCGTCATCCACGGTGGGGCAGGGACGATCCTGCCGGAAAATATCACCGGAGAACAGGAGGTGGCTTACCGGGAAGCTCTGAACACCGCCCTGACCATCGGAGAAGACATCCTCAAAGCCGGAGGCAGCAGCCGGGACGCGGTGGAGCAAACGATCATCTTCTTGGAAGATTCTCCCCTGTTTAATGCCGGCAAAGGAGCGGTTTTTACCAGCGATGGGCAAAATGAGCTTGACGCCTCTATCATGGATGGCGCTACCCGAAATGCCGGGGCAGTGGGTGGATTACATCACGTGCGCAACCCCATCCGGGCAGCGCGGGCGGTGCTGGAGCATTCCAGGCACGTACTGCTGACGGGGGCGGGCGCAGAAACCTTTGCCATCGAGCAGGGGCTGGATACCGTCGCTGCTGATTATTTCTACACGGAAAGCCGGTGGGAAGCCCTTGAGCGCGCCCGGGCAAAGGAGAATCAAAAAAGTGGCGCTTTACTGCCTGTGGATTACAAATACGGGACGGTTGGCTGTGTGGCGCTGGATAAAGCGGGCAACATCACGGCGGGTACTTCCACTGGAGGCATGACCAATAAACGGTACGGCCGTTTCGGGGATGTCCCGGTGATCGGCGCCGGTACTTACGCGGATAATGCGACCTGTGGGGTGTCCTGTACCGGGCACGGGGAGTATTTCATCCGGTACGCCGTTGGGCATGATATGACGGCACTAATGGCCTACAAGGGCATGAGCCTGGAAGCGGCAGGTCGGCATATTATCCATGAAAAGCTGAAGGAGGCGGGCGGTGCCGGCGGGCTTATTGCCATCGACAAAAATGGCAACATTACGATGCCTTTTAATACCCCCGGCATGTACCGCGGGTACGCGCGCCCGGGCGAGCGTGAAGTGGGCTTGTTTGGGGAAATGGCGGAGTAAATGGTCTTGGCAAACGCTCTGAAATTTGCACTAAAACTGTAACATTTCCCGTGCTTCGTGTGCATCAGCAGGCTGCCCAAGTACTTCCATCTCAAGGGTCGCAGGCTTTCCTGGCTTCTGATTGATGCGGCGGAGCTGAGCGGACCGGAGTACCGCGATTTCGTTATCCGGTGTAACCACCCAAATCAGGTTGTCAGCGTTTTGATTCAGGCCTTCCACCACCTCGCTGCCCGAGTAAAACTGGTAAATGGTGTTTTTGCTCTTGTCCACCAGGTACATTTTATTTTTCTGGTAAGTATTGCCGTATTGGTCTTTGTACTTCGCCTTGAGGGGCTGAGTGGAAACCGGCACCGGTCGGGCACAGTTCCATACCCCAAGCTTATCGGCCTTAAACCGGTTCATCACCTTGCTGCGAACCAGGTGTTGCAGGTCACGGGTACTTTCTTCCCCGGCAATGGCCTCGTCGTAGGTGGCCATGGCAGCTTGTTTTTCCTGTTCCGCCGTTTCAATAATGACAGCCCGTTCTTCACTCAGGCGGGCTTCCCGTTGAGCCATCGTTTTCTGGTAGGTGGTCAGTTCCTCACTGTAGCGGTCTAAGGCATTTTGATAGTCCTCTCCCATTAGGACCGGACTGACAATCAGGGTGACCTGGTTTTTCGGATGGATCAGTGTCAGCTCATAGTCCCGGTTATTAATCGGGCGAATACTGACGGACTCCCATTCCACGCCAAATGCTCTGGTGTCATAAGCCGGGCTGTCCTCCGAAATTTGCCAGATGACATTCTGGTACATTTGCTGCAATTGCGCCAGCTCACTTTGCACTTGCCCGTTCCGGGAATCTTCCACCCGTACAGAGCCATCCAGGAAGTTGAGCTCCAGCGTAGGGCGGTCGCCACTGGTCTGTACCGGCCGCAGAGGTTTCACCAGTGAGGGAATACTGCCTTCGAGCGCGGACAAACGCTTTTCTTTACGGGCTTCGATCGCCTGCAATTCGCTAAGCAGGGTCTTTTTTTCTTTCTGGTAAGGGTCGTTTGCCATCGTTTGGCCGTCCGCCATCAGTTCCAGCTGGTCGATATCCTGATAGCGCCACTGATCGATCAGGGTGTCCAGGTAATATACATTGTAGGCGGGCGGTGCGTTAAGTTGGTCAGCCCGGATCAGAATTTCGGAGGCGAGCTCGATATCAATTTTCTTACCCACCGCCAGTTGCACCGGTTGCCCATCCTGCTCGGCATAAAGTTCGATCATTCCAGCTGACTCCAACTGATAAGCGTTGCCAGCAGAATCGTACCGCATGGGGATGCCCGAGGTGAAGAAGTCCACATAATCGTGCATCTCCCGGTAAAACACATCCACCTCTCCACCGATGAGCTGGCCGTAATCATTAGCAAAGGCTGCGGCAGGGACAACCAACTTTGACCCGCTGGGGTACTCATAAACGCCACCTTTGGCGGTATTCACCCGGAAATTGGCGAAAGCCGGTGCGGCCAGAGATTCGATAGGCTGATCGATGAATGGTTGCTCAGCCAGAAAAGCGGTATTGCTCATTGGAGGCGCCGTTTCACCGGAGAAAAAGGCAGCCCTTACCCCGATAACAAGCAAGGCTACGGCAGCAGCAGCGCTAAGGCTCCGAACAACGAGCTTCCTGATCTTTGCCGTTTGCTGTGCCCGTTGTGCAGCGTGGTACTGCCCCAGCAGCGCATCGAAGTCGCGGTGCTTGTCGATGTCTGACTTGGAAGGCAGATCAGGGTTGAATTTAAAATTGTAGTTTTTCCTCATGGTTGCTGGTTTTGCAGCCCGGTAAGGGGCGTCCAACAGGCATAATTTCCAGGCGCGGCGTTTCCACTTGGTTTTGTAGTTAGGGGATACATCATTTGCCCAGATTTTTCTTTATACGGTTCAGAATCCGGAAAGTCTTCACTTTAGCGTAGTTTTCCGTAATTCCCAATATTTCGCCAACTTCTTTATACGGGCGCTCCTCGAAGAAGCGCAATTCAATAATCTGCAGGTCCTCCTCCTTCAGCGAGTCCAATGCCTGAACAAGCAGAGGCGTGAGGTCTTCCGGTATTTCCCTGCCGATTTCTTCAGCAAGGTGTGAAAGGGGGGCATCTTCAATGGTGACGACCCGGTTTTTGTTTGCTTTTCGGAAATGCTGGGCGATTTCATTGCTGGCAATCCGGTAGAGCCATGCCGAGAAAGGTACACCCTGGTATTCGTAGCGGTGGATTTTCTGCATAGCTTTGAGGAAGACCTGCGAGCAAAGGTCTGCCGTCAGCATCTCATCCGTAGTCCGGCGAAAAATGTAAAGATAGATGGGCTCGTGGTAGCGCTCGTAGAGGGGCCTGAACATAGCAGGGTCCTTTTGAGCAGCCTGCACTTCAAGCCACTCTTCCTGCATGTCTGCTTCTGAGACCGTCCGCCTGGGCGCACTCATAGGAATGGTTTTTGCAAAAGAACGGCTTAATTGCAAATTCGATAGCATCTATCATACATTTTTTCCGAAAGCCTGGCGCTTATCGTCAGGCTAATGGTCCGATTGGGTTTTAAAAAGCCCCGGGGCATCCAATGAATTAGGAACATCGGAAAAACCTGTCCCTAAATTTTGGTTCGTTGCTTTCATAATGCGGGAGTGGGGATTGGTTACAGGGTGCTGAAAATTTTATGGTTTGGATGGATCGCAAAAGACACTATACCTAATTTCTTTTTCGTTCTGCTATTCGATCAAACTAGATATAGTGAAAAAGCTAAATGTACTTGCTGCCCTTCTGCTGTTACTTTTAGGTATAAGCTGCCGTGAAGAGGCTATAGAAATCAACAGTATCGAGGATTTCGAAGCCTTCCTGGAAGCGGAAATGGACGATCAGAACATCCCGGCAGCCGCGGTGCTGATTTTCAGGGGAGAAGAGGTCTTGTATGAGAAGTATGCTGGTTTTTCGAACCTCGAACAAGGGGTTGCCTTACAACCGGATCATCTGTTCCTGACCGCTTCTATTTCTAAGGTCGTTACAGCAACCGCCCTCCTGCAGCTGTATGATGAAGGCGCTTTTGAACTCGACGACCCGGTCAGCGACTACCTCCCTTTCGAAGTCAAAGTACCGGGTTATACTCAGCCCATCACATTCCGGATGCTCCTCACACATACCTCCGCAATAGCCGATAACGACCGGGTTATGGATGAGCAGTACTATTATGGTGAAGACCCGCCAATATCTTTGTCTTTCTTTATCGAAAACTACCTGTCGCAGGGTGGGCAGTTTTACGATGCCGACGAAAATTTCTATGACTTCGAACCCGGCACCGATTATGAATACAGCAATATCGGTAGCGCCCTGATCGGTGTGTTGGTGGAAGAAATTTCGGGGCTTGAGTTCAACGCCTATTGCAAGGCTGAAATTTTCAGTCCGCTGCAGCTGTCGCACACTTCCTGGCGGCTGGACGAAATTTCAGGGCGGATTGTCACCCCCTACGATGATATCGGTGGGCAAAACGAACCTATCGCTCATTACACCAACGCCGATTACCCTAACGGCGGGCTCCGGACCACTGCAAGAGACCTTCACAAGATCGCCGCTGCGCTTGCCAGCGATGGGCAGCTCGCTGGTGTTAGCCTGCTGAAGCCCGCCACTGCACAAGCTATGATGACCCCTCAGATCGCCGACATAGACGATGAGGTCGGGCTGCACCTCTTTGAATTGTACAAACCTGATGCCCTTTGGGGGCACGACGGAGGCGAACAGGGGGTGGCCACCATCATGAGCTTTAACCGTTCTGCAAAAACCGGCGTCATTATTCTGACCAATCAGGGCGAAGCAGACCTGGAGGATTTGTTTGTCGGGGCTTATCAGTTGGGGGTGAAGCTTTGAGTTTTTTTATAGACTACGGAATAACCTGCCTTTCCAACCACGGAAGACACGGAATACCCGGAAGGCGGCTTTATTGTGGCGCTTTGGGGGCAAGAAGCATCGTCTGTGTATGCTGTGTGTTCAGTGGTCCTCTATCCGCAACACCCTCAGGCAGGGGTGGGAACCACGGAATACACGGAATACACGGAACATATAGAATAACACGCCTGTATAGGCACGGAATACCCGGAAGGCGGCTTTATTGTGGCGCTTTGGGGGCAAGAGACATCGTCTGTGTATGCTGTGTGTTCAGTGGTCCTTTATCTGCAACACACTCAGGCAGGGGTGGGAACCACGGAAGACACGGAATGGCCTGCCCGTATGGGTACGGAAAGATGTTGTGAATGGCTTATCGTAAACTTCACAAGGTCACACGCTGCCTGTTCAGGCTGTTGTAGGGGGATTAAGCGCTGATTTTGATGAGGTAACAGAGCCATTCTGACAAGGTCTCTTAGCCAGGCACATCCACACCCCCACCAAACTTCGTACCTTGTCCGTATGAAGACAGCCGTACTCACACTGCTTTGCCTGGGGGCATGCCTGCTGCCTGCGCAAGCTCAGGAGGGCACTACGCAGCAATCCGATGCCCGTTTGGTGGCCCTGCCCATTGTCTTCCTCACCCCGGAGACGAGCTGGGGCTTTGGGGCAGCCGGTATCTACACCTTCCGGCTACCGGGAGAGGCGCCGGACAGCCGGCCTTCGCAGCTGCAATTGGGCGGAGCGTATACGCTGGAAAATCAGATATTATCGTACTTGCCGTTTCAAATCTTCGCCAAAGACGAAACCTACAACCTCTTCGGGGAGCTGGGCTATTACCGGTATACCTACTTCTACTATGGTATTGGCAACGGGTTTGAAGATTACGAAGGCGAACTATTTGACCTGAGCTTCCCAAGAGTACGCCTCAATGCGGCGCGTAAGTTTTGGGGCGACTGGTACGCTGGGTTCCGCTACTGGTTGGATGATATGAAGGTGGGCGGGATGGAGACTGGAGGTTTGCTGGAAGGGGAGGCTACCGTAGGGCAATCGGGCGGATTGTTGTCTGCGGCGGGCGGCTTTTTGCTGCTGGACCAGCGGAATAACGTTTTTTACCCCACAGCCGGGCATTATTTTGAACTTGGTGCCATCAACAGCGGTTCCCGCGCCGGGAGCCGGTTTGATTTTACCAAATTTGCTTTGGATGCCCGAAAGTACTGGGCTACAGGTGAGGATGCCGTCTTTGCGCTTAATGCCTATTTGGAGTTCAATACAGGAGCGCCTCCTTTCACCCATCTGGCGCTCATGGGCGGCACCCGGCGCATGAGGGGCTACTACGAAGGGCGCTACCGCGACCGGCAGATGGCGGTTTTGCAGGGCGGTTACCGCTTTCCACTGTTCTGGAGGATCAAGGGTGCCGTTTTTGGAGGGCTGGGCAATGTGGCGGGCGAGATATCCGGTTTTCAGCTGCAAAATACACGCTGGACAGCCGGGCTGGGGCTGCGGTTTTTACTGTTGGAAGCCGAGCAGGTGCACGTCCGCCTCGACTATGGCTTTGCAGCAGGCAGCAGCGGCTTTTACCTCACGGTGGGGGAAGCCTTTTAAAAAGAGACTATGACGGTAAGCATCATTATACCCGCACTGAACGAAGCGGAGGAAATTGGAAAGGTAGTCACTCATCTGTGCGAAAATGCCGACCAACGCCTGGTGGACCTGTTGGTGGTGGATGCCGGCAGCACGGATGGTACTGCAGCTATTGCCGCTGCAGCCGGCGCAACCGTACTGATCGCTCCTGAGAAAGGGCGGTCCCGGCAAATGAATTACGGAGCGCGGCGGAGTAGGGGAGAGGTGCTCTATTTTGTACATGCCGATACCCTGCCCCCGGCGACCTACCTGGATGATATTGCGGCAGCCCGAGCAGAAGGCTATCCCATCGGGTCCTACCAATCGGTTTATGATACCAATCACCGGCTTTTAAAAATCAATGCCTACTTTACGCGTTTTGACTTCATGTGGTGCCGGGGCGGCGATCAGTCGATCTATGTAGACCGCACTGTCTTTGAAGCCTTTGGCGGTTACCGGGAGGATTATAAAATTATGGAGGAGTATGACTTCATGCAGCGGGTACGCCAAAAGCATCCGTTCAAAATCATGCCCAAAGCAACGCTCATCTCTGCCCGCAAGTACGAAGAAAACAACTACATGCGCGTGCAGCTCGCCAATTTAATCGTATTCAATATGTACCGGATGGGCTTTTCTCAGGAGCGATTGGCCAATACCTACTGCAGGCTTTTGAAATATCGTTAACTTTACCCCCTCATTCACTAATGGAAAGCCTACATGTTGTATACGTTTGTACGGCCGATTGCCCGTTTGGGGCTGAAAGCCTTCTATCGAAAAATTTACGTTTCCAACGCGGACCGTATGCCCCGGGATAAGCCGGTTTTCCTGGCTTCCAATCATCCTACTGCTTTTATTGAGCCCTGTCTGATGGCTTGTTTTCTGGACCGCCCGCTCTTTTTTCTGGTACGCGGCAACCTGTTTCAGAAAAAGGTTTTTGATACCCTGTTGCGCAGTCTCAATATGCTGCCGATTTACCGCCGTAAAGACGGGGGGTACAGTAAATTAAAGAACAACTACGAGACGTTCCAGTCCGTTTTCAGTGCACTGCATGACAATCGTACCGTTATGATCCTCATCGAGGGGAGCACCATTCAGGTCAAACGGTTGCGACCGCTTAAGAAGGGGACCGCCCGCATGGCTTTCGGGGCGATTGAGGCGTATGACCTGGAGGAGGTGTATATCGTACCAGGTGGGGTGAACTTTACTTACGCCGAGCGGCCGCGCTCTGAAGTGATGATTGAAATCGGTGAGCCGGTAAAGGCGAAGGACTACCTGGAGGATTACGTCCATAATGCCAATAAAGCCATCATGGACCTCACCAATGCCGTCCGCCCTGCCCTGGAGGACTGCCTGGTACATGTGGAGGACCCTGAAAATGACGCGCTGGTGGAAGGCCTGCTGCAAATGCACCGTAGTACTTTTGTGGAACCACGCTTTCCTATTTTTTCCATAGACCCTGCCCGTTTTGAGATGGAAAAGGGCGTCGCTGAAAAAGTCAATGCATCAGATCCGGATGCCCTGTCCGAATTGCGGGAAGCGGTAGCGGACTACATGGAACACCTGGGGCAATTTGGTTTGGAAGACCGTACGCTCATGCAGCGCAAACAGCCTCCTCCCGCCTGGCCGCTGTGGCTGGGTTTCCCCATTTTCTTACTGGGGTACGCATTCAACAAACCCCTGACCCTGCCGGGGAAACACCTTTCGGAAACAAAAGTAAAAACCCACGAATTCATCATGCCGGTACGCTGGGCCGCCAGCCTGGGGGTATATCTGCTCACCACAATAGCCGTGGTAGTGGTTACCCTGGCTACGCAGTGGGGATGGCTGCCTCTGTGGTATGTGGGATTGTTGCTGGCCGGGCATTTCTCCTTGTACTATCTTGAATACCGGACTGAGTACCGGCAGCACCAACGCCTGAAAATCGTTCCGGAAAAGCAGCTGGAAGCCCTGCTGCAACGGCGGGCATTAGTAATGGAGCTGTACAACAACCTAAAGCCTAAATACGAAAGCGCCTGATCTTCGTCCCCCCTTTGCACAAAGAGAAGCGGCATGTTCCCGGTGTGGGAACATGCCGCTTGGCATTTAACTTAAAAATATAGGGAGACTGTTAAGTAAATAGCTACACTTAGAACTTGTGGCTGATACCCACGCTTACGGAAACGCCCGGGTTTACCCGGTTGAAGACCTGTGGTGTCGCCTCAAAAGACTGGTAGAAGCTCTCCACTTCGTCATTCAGAATATTGTTGACACCAAAGTCCAGGGTCGTATTCTGCTCCTCGCCCAGCTTTTTGTTGAAGCTGAAATTCAGGCTGTGGAAGGGTTGGAAGTAAACGTCCGGGTACAAGCCGGTGCCTACGATCTGCAGGGTCTCACCTTTCACATTATAGAAGAGGCCCGCGTCAATGCCCTTGTCACGGTTGCCGTAGGTCACACCTGCGTTGATGACGTAAGGCGCCTGTCCGGCCATTTGGCGGGTATTCTCGATGGTTTGCCCTTCCCGCTCGAACAATTGACGGTTGTTGAATTCCGCATCTGTCATATCAATTTGAGACTCTACCACTGTGACATTACCGGTAAAGGAGAAGTTCTCCAGCGCAGGAGAAATGAAGTTCAGCTTTTTGCGTACTTCAAATTCCAATCCGAAGAGTTGCCCGTCACCCACGTTCCGGGGCTGGAACTCCGCACTAGTGGCGGCCTGAGGCAGCCGTACCAATTCGATGGGCTGATCGAATCGCTTGTAGAAAGCGCTAACGGAGAAGATTTGTCCACCCTCCATGAACAGCTCCCAGCGCAGGTCGATGTTATCAATACGAGTCGCTACCAGATTGCCATCCCAGTCCCCGAGGCTAAATAAGCTACCATTGAAAATCCGGTTGGTTACCGGGTCTAGGATCTGGGCAAAGGACAGCTCTTTGAAGGAAGGCCGCGCAATAGTCCGGGAGTAAGCCGCGCGCAGATTCTGCTCCTCCTGCAGGCTGTAAATTAAATTGACAGAAGGGAAAAAGTCCAGGTCATCCAGTACCTTTTCGTTGTCCAGGTTGTTCCCGCTCGGGTCTCCACTGGAAAAGCGCTGGTCCCGACCGGTATGGCGCTGAACGTAGTTTTCCGCACGTACACCAACAATCGTTTTCAGGCCTGGGAACAGGTCTGCTTCGTTGGAAACGTACAATCCGGTATTGCTTACCGTTGAGTTATACTGGTTCGGATTAGGAATATTATTACCCGACTGATAATAAATGTTGCCAGTAGGGAATAGATTTTCATCTACAAGGACATCATTTGGGATCGGATCAAAAGAAGTGCTGCCTCCGAAGAACTGAACGTCATAGAAAAGGATTTCGTAGTCCCGTTCCTTAAAGGTATAAGCGCCTCCAAACTTGAACCGGGCATTTTCACCCCTGAAGGTATACTGCTTAGTAATGTCTACTTTTCCGACGAGGTTAATTTCATCCAGGTAGCGCCAGATCCGTGAAGGGTTACCCCCTGCACCAGCTACGAAGTTGGTGTCAACCGGAGATACCGTGAAGGCCGTCTTACGAATATCGGGATCATCAGAGGTAGAGATGGTCGCAGCAGTACGCCAGTCCACTTCCCATCCTTTATCGCCTAGCACGTGCGTGCCGTTCAGCAGGAAGTTGGTCAAAGAACGCTGATTGTATTCCAGGTTGTCAGATAATGCAATGTATCCGGACTGACCAATTGCATCACCGTTGTTGTCTATTACGAACTGACCGGCACGCTTTTCACCATTTTGAAGGCGCATAGCGGTCAGGCGGTACTTAGAGTACTGAGTTTTGTAAGCAAGACCTGCAAGGCCTCCAATCAGAATACTTTGTTCACCGAGTTGTCCAAACTGATCGTTGGCATATATCATCTCGTAATCTGCGGGGTCTGTCACCCGCTGATATTCCCCATAGAAAACATCGTCGTAGTAGGTATAATCATTGCGATAGGAGAGGGAAAAGATGTAGCCCAATTTGCCCTCCTTTTCATTATCAAGGTCAATCTGATTTCCGAGTGATACGCTAGCGCTGTAATCGAGCAAACTGGTTTGGCGATTGGCACCCAGTTCGGGGTTAAAGCTGCGGATGAAGTCACCCACCTCTCTGTCAGAGTTTCCGCTAATTGGGGTTGGGATATTGGCAGATTCGGCACCAGAAGGCAGTGCCCGTGCCCCATCATCAAAGCCAAGAAAATCAGTGCCTCCTCCATCGTAGGTCAGGAAATCATTGGTCAGGTTCATTTGAGGATTGTAACCAAGGCTTACGGATGCGGAGACAATCCGCTCTTCCGGGAAGTCTTTGGTTTCAATGTTTAGCAGACCACCCGTAAAGTCGGCTGGCATATCAGCTGTGAAGTTTTTGCTGACGACAAGGTTGTCGATTAGGTTGGTGGGAAAGATATCCATCTGGATCGTGTTCCGATCGGGGTCCAGGCCCGGGATATCAACACCATTAAGGGTCGTCTTGGAGTAACGGTCACCCAGGCCACGAACGTAGACGTACTTGCCTCCTTCGATGGAAACACCGGTTACGCGCTTGGCCGCTTCCACTGCAGTAGCATCCCCTGTCAGCTGCATGCGAGCGGAAGAAATACCGTCCAGCATGGCAGGCGCTTTCTTCTTGATGGTCATCAGTGCGGCTTCCGTTGTGCGAATGGCCTTGGCGGTGACTACCACCTCGTCCAATTGTTTCGTATCGTCACCAAGGCGTATCTCGCCCAGTGAATTTACGCCACCTGCGACCACTTCAATATCGGAAATTGTCAGGGTCTGAAAGCCAATGTAGGATATCTGTACTTCATAAGTACCGGGAGTGATTTCGATAGAAAACTTACCGTCAAGGTCCGTAACCGTTCCCCGGTCCGTATTTTTCACCAGCACGTTGGCTCCAATAATGGTAAACCCGCTCTCATCTTCGATTACGGTACCCCGGATGGTGCCGTTTTGAGCAGTTGCAAACAGTGCAGGGAATAGAAATAGGATAGTTAAAAGCTGCCTCATGTGCTTAAAGTATTTAGGGCAATTTTAAAATGAAAAGATTCACGGCCCGGAAGCCATGAATCTTTTCAGTATCATTCATCAAAAATGATGGAGAGATATAATATCAAAACAATAGTCTGCCATTCGGCTTAGAGACCGTCCAGTCCGCCGCTGATAGATGCCCAAGTCCAACCAAGGCCAGACTTATTAGCAACCGGAGAACCACCAGCAGAGACACCTGCAGGTACTTCGCCTTTTTCCATCAGATCAACGAGATTAGCTGGGTCAACGTCGAATGTGATATTGGTGAGGGTCGTGTTCTGCAGTTCGTCGTCAGTTACGTCCTGACCGTCAACGAATGGGCCTACAAAGTGGACATTAGACATGTCAAGTGGCGTGTTTTCGTCTGTATCAAGCAACAGACCGGTTGCGCCAGCTACCAGTTCCAGTTCACCATCAACAGTTTCAAAGATACCAGCAACCACAGTACCGTTTTGGATGGTCTGACGAGCTACGTAAGAACCTTCAGGACCGTCCAGCTCGAAGCAGCTGCCAACAGGCGTAACTACGAAGAAGTTGTCAAGAGTACCAGCCCAAGACTGATCGGTATCGATTGCGTCGTCACCTGCGTTCCAAACTACAACGTCAGTTACGTCAACTGTACCGCCGAACCATTCGATGCCGTCATCCTGGTTAGCAACTACTTCAACGTTGTTGACTGTAGTAGCAGAACCTACACCACCGAGGGTAAGACCATTGATTTCGTTACCTGCACCGATGTTTGCACCACCGTGGCGGATAGAAATGTGAGAGATAACGCCAGAGTTGTCGCCATCGTCATTTCCACCGTAAAGACCATTCGTATCAGTTGAAGGGATACCTTCAATCTGTACTTCGTTCAAATCTTCGTCATTATCGTTAGAAGCAGAGATTGTAGCATTACCAAGCACAATCACACCACCCCAAAGACCATTGATGTCTGGATCGAGGTTCGGGCTTGCGAAGTCACCGCCAGCTACCTGCTCAGGCGTGATTTCGTCAGCGATAGAAGTGAAAATGATGGGTGCATCAGCTGTGCCTTCAGCGATCAGTGTGCCGCCGCGAGCTACGAGCAGAGCCGTTGCGTTTGCGCCTGTACCTGCCTCAGCTTTGATCACAGTACCAGGCTGAATCGTCAGCGTTGCACCGGACTCAACGGTAATACGACCGCCCAAAACGTAAGTTTTGTCAGACTCCCAGGTTGCATCAGATGTGATGTTCTCCCGCAGGATAATGGTTGACTCTTCCGGTTCTGGTTCCGGCATAGGTGTTACTGGGTCATCATCATCTCCACAAGCTGTGAAGAAAAGTGCAGAGACCACGAAAAGCATTGCTAACAGTCGAAAGTTCATAAACAAAAGTTTTTTTGTGTAAGTGTAATCTGCCGCAAATGTCGGGGCCAGTTGATAACCGAAGATTAAACTCGTGTTAATTAATGATTAACTTGTTTTTGCCTGTCTAGCCCTTGGAGTAGGTGAATTTTATCCGGGACGATACAGCAATGCTAGCTTTGAGGTGGATAAAATTTAAACTTAACCTTAGCTTAACACTGCCCGCAGGTGTAGTCGCTAATTTTGTCGCTCACTATATTACAAGCAAACAACACATGGATCCATCCCTGATTTTTATGTGGGCGGGTTTTATCCTCGCTGGTTATTCTGTGGTAGGCAACGACAGTATTCAAACGCTCGGTACCTTCCTTTCTTCCAATGAGGAGCGCTCTTGGTTCGTCCTCTGGCTTTTCGCCGGGAGCATTCTGTCCGCCACCTTAATATATGGCTGGATGAACTACGGTGGCGATGTCTCCTACGGCCGCCTGGAAAAGTACCCCCTGCCGCAACCTTTTGCCTGGTACTACCTGCTGCCGCCTTTGGTGCTGATGTCGCTGACCCGAACAGGTATTCCGGTAAGTACCTCTTTCCTCATCCTGACCTTCTTCAATGAGAAGAACCTGGTGGATATGACAGTGAAGTCGCTCCTGGGTTATATTGTTGCCTTTACGGTAGCCATTATCATTTACCTGCTGATTACCAAAACGATAGAGCGCCGCTTTATCGAAACCCGGCCCACAGATGCCGACCGCCGCATCTGGGTGCCCCTGCAATGGCTTTCGACCGGCTTTCTCTGGTCGCAGTGGCTGATTCAGGATTTTGCAAATATATATGTGTACCTGCCCCGGTCTACGAGCGCTACGACGCTGGCGATTTCCCTGACTATTCTGCTGGTGCTGTTGGCTTACATTTTCTACAGCAAAGGCGGTGCGATCCAGAAAATCGTAAAAGCCAAGACCAATACCGTAGACATCCGTTCGGCCACCATCATTGATGCGACTTACGGCGTGGTATTGTATTTCTTCAAGGAGCTGAGCAACATCCCCATGAGTACGACCTGGGTGTTTATCGGTTTGCTGGCCGGCCGGGAAATCGCAATCCGCTATCAGTTGGACAAGAAGTTCTCCCGGGAGGTCTTTAGGATGATCCTTTCTGATCTCGGCAAAGTCTTCTTTGGCCTGGTCGTGAGTATCCTGCTGGTCTTCCTCATTAAATTCATGGCTGCCTAGCGTATTCCGTAAAAGGGATTGTTGCAATCCGGCCGGGAACCGCTATATTTGCTTTTGCATGGAAAAAGGACGCGTCATAGTAGGCCAAAAGCGCTTTGCGCTGACCATTGAGCGGCTCTGTCAGCAGTTGATCGAGCGCCATGGGGCTTTTGAAGAAACCTGCCTGATAGGTATTCAGCCAAGGGGGGTATATTTGGGTGATCGCCTGCATCAGCGTTTAGAAGACTTGCTTGGTGGTAAGCAAGTGGAATACGGTAAGCTGGATATCACATTCTACCGGGATGACTTCCGGACCCGGGCCAAGCCCCTTTCCGCCAACCCAACGGAGCTGAACTTTCTGGTAGAGGGTAAAGACGTGATTTTAGTCGATGACGTCTTGTACACCGGACGAACGGTACAGGCCGCACTTACAGCACTTAACCACTATGGCCGGCCAAGGAAAGTAGAACTGCTGGCCCTTATTGACCGTCGCTTTAACCGTCACCTGCCCATTCAGGGCGACTATATTGGGATGACCGTGGATGCGGTGGATAAAGCCTTTGTTAAGGTGGAATGGAAGGAACAGTCTGAAGAAGACCGGGTCCTGATTTTTGCCGACAAGAGCGAAGCAGAAGGATAGGTCAACAAACAAATTGCCAAACGGCACATAACTATATCAAATGGCTACGGTACAGCAACTGAGCACCAGGCACGTGCTGGGGATTAAATACCTGACAGCAGCGGATATCCGGCTGATTTTCGAAACTGCCGAAAGCTTCAAGGAAGTCATCAACCGGCCGATCAAGAAAGTGCCTTCCCTGCGAGATGTTACCGTTGCGAACCTTTTCTTTGAAAACTCCACCCGCACCCGTATCTCCTTCGAACTGGCCGAAAAGCGCCTTTCCGCGGATGTGGTCAACTTCTCCGCTTCCTCCTCCTCCCTAAAGAAAGGCGAAACCCTTTTGGACACCGTAAACAATATCCTGGCCATGAAG
This sequence comes from uncultured Phaeodactylibacter sp., assembly GCA_913057245.1. Lineage (GTDB taxonomy): Bacteria > Bacteroidota > Bacteroidia > Chitinophagales > Saprospiraceae > Phaeodactylibacter. The sequence goes on along the minus strand of CAJXNH010000021.1, from coordinate 25,287 downwards.
GTCGACATGGTTGTGATGCGCCATCCGGCTCCCGGTGCACACCACTTCCTGGCTCAACATATTGATGCCAATATCATCAACGCCGGAGACGGTACCCACGAGCACCCTACACAGGCGCTGCTCGATGCCTTTTCGATGCAGGAACAGGTGGGTGACCTGCAAGGCAAACGGGTCGTTATCTTCGGGGATATCCTCCACTCCCGCGTTGCGCTGAGTAATATCTACTGCCTGACCAAGCTGGGCGCAAAAGTAAGGGTCTGCGGCCCGCCAACGCTCATCCCCAAGCATATCCAAAGCCTGGGCGTAGAGGTTTCCCACGACGTTTGGGATTCCCTGAAGTGGTGCGATATCGCCAACGTACTCCGCATACAACTGGAGCGCCAGGACATCAAATATTTCCCTTCCCTGCGCGAGTACAGTCAGTACTTTGGGATCAATAAAACGCTTTTGGACAGCCTCGACAAGCCAATCGTTATCATGCACCCCGGGCCTATCAACCGGGGGGTGGAGATTTCCAGTGATGTGGCAGACTCCGACCATTCCATCATCCTGCAACAGGTAGAGAATGGCGTGGCCATCCGTATGGCGGTCCTGTACCTGCTGGCTGCCGGGCGGTAAGCCTGCTTTTTGTGCGCATAGCGCCGGGTAAACAATTATCGCGCTCCCCTGGACGTTGGTATTCTGATCTCAGTAAGCTGTAAAAGCAACTTCCAAAAAATATTTGGCTATCCCGCCAGGTAATGCCTGGTTTATTTTTCCAGGTGTATCGAAAAAGGTTATCTTACACATGACAAAACTCTGAATTGCTATGAGGTATGCTCTTTTTGCCTTCCTTATCTTATCTCTTTTTGCCCCTTCTACTTTGCAGGCACAGTGCGAAAGCCTGATCACGGATGATCGTGTCATCAACGATATCCATGTGCTTAAAACGACCAATCAGACCCTGGTGGTCCGCGGCAATTATACCTACAGCCTTGAGTTGCACAGCGGGCGGCTGGGCATAACGGCCAAAATGTATTCTAAGGCAGGGGTGGAATTCAATCAGGACGATGAAATCATTTTTCTCAACAAGAGCGGGGAGCGACGCTTTTACAGGTTCATCGAAATGGGGGAGATGATCCGTGAGTCAGGTACGCCAGTTTACCAAAATGTTTTACAGATGGACCTCGCTGCCATAGACTGGATGCTGGAGACAGATGTGGAAGTTATGTATACCAAAAACAATGTGAGCAACCAGATCCGTAAATTTACGATCAACGGTAGCCGCCAAACGGAGTTCAAGATGATGCTGGGATGCTTTAGGGAGCGCCTTAAACTAGATAAAGTTAATGATAACAAGCTGGAGGGTAATGTCATCATCGTAAATCCCTCTGCGTCCCAACCCACCGCTGCGACGACCTCCATTGGAACCTCTCCGCCTGCCCCTGCTGCACCTACGGGTAAGCCACAGGTCTCTGCTGCTGATAATCAGGAGGTAGCGGATCTGAGAAAAGAGCTGGCTGACACCAAAGCTCGCCTCAGAGCCGAAATTCAGGCAGAGCAGGAAAGAGCAGAGGGCATCAAGTCCCGTTTGCAGGAAGAGGTCAATCTGGCCAGGGAGCAGGCAGCCGAGCAAAAGAAAAAGTATGCCGATGAGGTGGTGGCGGCCCGCGAAGCGGCTAATAAGGAAATAGAAGCTTCCCGCGCTCAGGTTGCGGATGAAGTAAAGGCCGCACGTGATAAAGCAGGTACAGAACTGGAAAAAATAGCGCTTGATGTACAGGAAGCCCGCCGGAAAGCCAGCGAAGCGATTCAGCAGGCTGAGCTGGAATCCGCCCGGGAGGTGGCTGCCATCCGGGATAAAGCAGCGGCTCAGATCAAAAAAGTGCAGGACAAACTGGAACTGGCCAAATTGGAATATGCGGATGAAATATCTGTAGCACGGGAAAACTCCGCCGCCGAACTGAAGCGCATCCGGGAAGAAACAGCTGCCATGATTGCCAAAGCCCGGGAAGAGGCGAAAGAAGAACGGGGTCGCACCCTTGAGGAAGTGGTGGGTACCAAAGAAACAGCTGCACAGCAAATCCTGAAAATTCAGGAAGAGACGGCAGAAGAAATCGCCCAGATTCGGGAGAATGCCGTTCTGGAAAAGGAAAAGCTGGCTTTTGAGCTGGCCGAGTCCCGCCGCCGGGCTGCTGAAGAAAAAGCCTTGGTACAGGAAAATGCAGCCTCTGAGCTGGCCGATATCAAAGAAAATGCTGCCCGCGAGAAGGAAGCGACTGCCCGTGAGGTAGCCGAAGCGCGCCGGCGGGCTTCCGAAGAGTTGAGCTCGATTAAGGAGCAGGTCGTCACGGAGCAGCAAAAAGCAGATCAGGAAGTGGCGTCTGCAAAAGCCGCGTCTGCAGCAGAGGTCGCTGCGACCCGGGATAAAGCCGCCATGACCATTAAAGAGATATCAGAACAGGAAGCGGCAAAGGTCGCAGAAGCCCAACAGAAAGCTGCTGCCGAGAAGTCGGCAATTGCAGAGGAGGTGACCGGTGCACGGGAGCGGGCTGCCGCCGAAAAGACACGCATACAGGAAGCGCTTAAAGAGGCTATCGCTGCCGCTGAAGCCCGTAAAAAAGAGGTACAGGAAGCCGCCGCTGCCGATGTGAAGGCAGCCAAGGCAAGAGCGGAAGCTGAGATTCAAAAAGCACGCGAAACAGCCGCTCAGAAAGTAGCAGAGGCCACAGCCAGTGCTGATCAGGCTTCCACAACTTACGCAGAGGAAGTCGCTGCTGCGCAAAAAGCGGCCGAAACCCGTATTCAAAAGATTCAGGAAGAGGCTGCTGCAGCGGTTGCTGCTGCCCGCTCCAGAGAGGAGGAAGTGAAGAATATGTCGGCCGAAGAAATCATCTCTGCCCGGCAAAAAGCAGAAGCCGAACTGTTCGCCCTTCAGGAACGCACGGCTAAGGAAATTGGTGCCGCCAAGGAAAAAGCCGCACTTGCCCAGCAGGAATCCGCCAATCAGATTGCAGAGGCTAAGCGAAAATCAGCAGAGCAGCTGGCAACTATCCAAAAGGAAGAAGCCAGCGCGGTCCGGGAAGCACGGGAGCGCAGCGCAGCTGAACGCGAACGCCTGGCTGCTGAAGTGGCTGCAGCCAAAGAACGTGCGGCTGCTGAACAGGCTACGGCTAATCAGGAAGCTGCTGAAGCCATCAAAGCGGCCCGCGAACGCGCCAATGCCGAGCAGGAGCGCCTAACCCTGCAAGTCCTCAAAGCCCGGGAAGAGTCGGCAGATGCTATAGCCGAAGCCCGTGAAAAAGCAGCCAGCGAAGTCGCTACCGCTCAGCGGGAAGCCTCTAAAGCGGTGGCCCAGGCCCGGGCCGAAGCTCAAAGCCGGCAGGAAGAGCTACGCAGTCAGGTCGCTGAGTCCGAACAAGCTGCCCGGCAGCGGATAGCAACGGTACGGGAAGAAGAGCAGGCCGCAGTCGCCAAAGCCCGGGAAGAATCCGCTGCTAAACGGGCCGAGTACCTGGCCAATTCGGAGCGCGCCCGCGAACAATCCCTCGCCGAAATCAATCAGGTGAAAAAGGAAGCTTCCGATGCCATCTATACCGCCAAGCAGAATGCCGTGGAGCAGGTGACGGCCGTCAAAACCGCGAATGCAGAAAAAATTCGGGAACTGCAGCAGGATTTTGCCGCTACCAAAGCGGAAATCGAAGCTAAAGTCCAGGCAGAACGCGAGCGGGCAATGGCTGCACAAAAGGAACGTCAGGCAGCAGAAAAACAGCTGGAAGACCTCAAAGCCGAAATTAAAGCTGCCGAAGCCCGCCTGAAAGCGCTGAAAGCAGAGGGCGAAAACTAAACAATTCGTTAAGACATAGGATTTCACTAAGAGAACACCCCGGAATTCGTGATATTTGGGGTGTTTCTTTTTGAACCCGTATAAAATTAATCTATCGATATGCGATCATTGCTATTCGTCTTTTTCTTTGCCCTGGGGGCGGTTTGTTCACTGAATGCCCAGCAGGGGTATGCCATCAAGGCCGAAATTGAGGGGTATGAGGAGGAAGAGCTCTACCTCGGTTACTACTACGGCAACAAGCAATATCTGGTGGATACGGCTCAGGTCCAGGGTGGTAAGTTCCTCTTTGAAGATGATGAGCCGCTGGAGCCTGGCGTCTACCTTGTTGTCATGGCGCCCGACAATAACTTCTTTCAAATCCTGATTACCGAAGACGAACAACAGTTTGCCTTCCGGACCAGCAAGGACGCCCCCGCTGCAGATATGAAGCTGGAGCAGGCACCGGATAATCAGCTTTTCTATTCGTATATGAATTTCCTGGACGAGCAGAAACCGGCTGCGGAAGAAATCGGTAAGGCCATGGAAGCTGCCTCCTCAGACAAGGAAAAGGAGCGCCTGGAAGCCAAACGTGCCAAGTTGGACGAAAAGGTGAAAAATTATCAGGAAACCCTGATTGCCAAACACCCGAATACCCTGACCGCAGCTATCATCAAGGCTAACCTGCCTGTAGAAATGCCGGAGTTTGAAGGCACTGAGGAGGAAATACAACGCAAGCGGTGGCGCTATTCCCAAAAGCACTACTTCGACAATATAGACCTGACTGATCCCCGTATGCTGCGTACGCCATTCCTGTTTCAACGGGTGGACCACTATGTGAATAAGCTACAGGTGCAGCATCCGGATACCATCGCCCGGGCCGTAGAGTATGTGCTGGAGCAAATGCGCCCGGCCGAAGAGAGCTTCAAATACTACCTGATCCACTTCCTCAACGAAGCCGCTAAGTCCAAAATGGTGGGAATGGATGCCGCCTATGTTTACCTGGTGGAGAAGTACTACGCCACTGGTCAGGCTCCCTGGACGGATGAAGAGCAGCTGGAGAAAATCATAGACAATGCCAAAACCCTCAAACCGCTGCTGATTGGCAAAATTGCGCCCGATATTCAGTTGCAGACCAAAGAGGGGGAGCCCAGGTCCCTGCATGAAATTGAATCGGAGTACACCATTCTGTACTTCTGGCGCTACGATTGCGGGCACTGCAAGAAGTCGACCCCGCACATGAAAGAATTTTACGAAAAGTATAAAGACAAAGGCGTAAAGCTGGTATCTGTTTGTACCAAGTTTACCGATGAGATCGAAGGTTGCTGGGACTACATAGACGAGAATGAAATTGGGGATTGGATGCACCTGGTAGACCCTTATCACCGTAGCCGGTATATGAAAGTCTATAACATTAAGTCGACCCCGCAGCTCTACGTACTGGACCGTAACAAGGAAATCCTTTCCAAGCGGATTGGGGCAGAGCAGTTGGAGGAAGTGATGGACCGCATCATCGAAATGCGGGAGCAAGAGGACGCTAATCCGAATAAATAATGGAGACTACTTTACTGAAAACATTTGAGGCGGCAGGCGCCGCCTCAAATGTTACCCTTATACTGGCTTTGCTCGCAACATTCGCAGGGCTTGCGGGGACCGTCTTGTTGCTGAGAAAGCCCGCTCCCCGCGGGCAGCACAATCAGCGTATGCTAATCGCGATGCTTTTGTTCTTTATGTTCCTGATCGGTGCAAGTACCGCTTTCTTTACCTGGATGCGGACCAACCGGCTGGAGCCTGTACTGATTTATTCAAATGCCGTGGTAACCTCCTACGGTAAGGTGGCTTTTGAAGATTTGGGCAATGCTAAGATCATGCTGGATCAGCAGAACAGCCCTTTCTCAAACCTTAGCCAGAAAAGCACCCGCATCCTTGCGATCATCGAGAAAGATGGCAAAACCCATGCACTATCTGAAGAGGATTATCCGGTCGAGGACATCCTCAGGGCATTACGCAGCGCAGTAAAAGAATGGAAAGAAGGTGCTAAATCGACACCTTCCGCCGGATAACATCGGTAAAAGAGCGCAGCTCTATGGTATAATTGCCTCCACCGTATTGGTTGAAGTCAATCTCGTATATGGTATCTACCGGCAAGTCGAAGACCTGCTCCCGCAGTACCACCTCGCCGTCATCCCGGGTCACGACGATATCGTTCAAGTTTACGCTAAGGGTAGCGAAATCCACATAGTAGAGGTTGTTCTCCTCATCGGAATAGAGCGACCAGCTTTCCGTATCCATATTCAGGAGGCTGCTGCTGACGGTCATATTTTCCGGTTCGGGAAGGGTTGAAGTCTGAAGGTTAGCGGTTTGAGCAACCACTACAGACAAGCTGCCTGTTAGGAACAGTGCGAGCAGGAAACTTAGCTTTTTAAGCATAGTGTGTTTTTTAATTAGGTACGCCATGGGGATGAAAGGCTGGACAAAAATATAAAAAGCCTGCGGTACAAAGAAGTCTAATTCTTGGACCACACGGTTAAAAAGTGTCGGGTATTAGGGATATTTGAAATTTTCTGGACTGGATCGGGCTTTTCGCCTTCATTTGTAGCGCTGCAGCCCGGTTTTTGTTGCGTGACTTTGGATAAATTTTCCGTTAAGAAAATGTTAAGACTTTGTGAGTGCCCTTATTTAACGGCCTGTTCAAGCACCAGCCGGATATTTGGGTAGACCGGCAGGCCGCTTTGGAGGAAATCAGGGACCGACTTCCACTCGGCCTTTTCGATGCTTTCTTCCGCCTGTGGCGTTAGCTTCGTTTCCGGTGTCGTCATCCGGTACCAGTAGGTGGGCTTCAGGATACGGCCCTTTTTCAAATGCCGGTAGGTATGGTAGGTCATTTGCAGAAAGGCTCCGAGTTGGACCTCTTTCAGCCCGGTTTCTTCCTGTACTTCCCGGACTGCTGCAATTTCCGGGGTTTCGCCGGGGTCAATTTTGCCTTTCGGCAAATCCCAGGTATCAAGGCGGTAGATCAGCAGGGCCTGCCCGTCCGTATTGAAAACCAACCCGCCGGCCGCCTCCAAAATGGTAAACTGGGTGGAAAACTCCCTGAACAGCCGCTCTCCATCGTTTCCGTAAATGGTGACCTGCTTAAAATCATCATTTTTTTCCAGCATGTCCACATAGCCCAGCAGGCTTTTGGGGTTGCCCGTGTAGATGGTGATGAAGTCATCCGGATTACTGGAAGGTTGAAAGCCCTCCTGAGGAAGGGTGGCGAGGACCATAGGTCTGCCGTTGACATAGATTTTGTACATTTGCCGAAAATTAATTCGCGATATGGATTTAGCAGCTGAAGTAGCCCACAGGCTTTTGCAAATAAATGCAATAAAGTTGAGTCCGCAAAAGCCTTTTACGTGGGCCAGCGGTATACAGTCACCGATTTACTGCGACAACCGCACGGCACTTTCTTTTCCTGAGGTTCGGCGCTTTATCATCAAGGGGTTTGCACAGGCATCAGCGATTTTTCAGCCCTTCAATGTAGTAGCGGGTGTAGCTACCGCAGGCATTCCGCATGGGGCGCTGTTGGCTGAAGAACTGGGGCTGCCTTTCGTTTATGTACGGTCAAAAGCTAAGTCGCACGGCCGTCAGAATCAAATCGAAGGCGTCTTACCGGAAGGTGCGCGTGTCCTGGTCATTGAAGACCTGATCAGCACCGGAGGAAGCGCCCTCAAGGCTGTGGAGGCGCTACGGGAGGCGAATGCCGATGTTGTGGGTGTAATGGCAATTTTCAGCTATGGCTTTGACAAGGCCCGCACTGCTTTTGAAGCTGCCGGGACCTCCTTTGCCACGCTTTCCACCTATGATGCCTTACTAAAAGCTGCCGCCGAGGCCGAATATATCGCACCGGAAGAGATGGAAACCCTGGAAGCCTGGCGCAAATCTCCGGAAAACTGGGGACAATAGCAGCTTCCTCTGGCATTGATCAGGCCTGCTGTTTTGGGCTTTGGGGCTCCATCAAGTTTAAACGCCCGCTGACAATGCGAATTATTTTGGCCTAAGCTATCATTATTTTAGGGGCAATCTCTATATTAGCTGGTCAAGCGACATCCAAAAACCGCTCATCATTAAAAACTTCACATGTCCGTAATAACACCCAAATCCGAAGCCTTCCTGAAAGCCTATCTCAATAACGCTTCGCCGACTGGTTTTGAAGCCCCGGGGCAGCAGCTTTGGCTGGAGTATATTAAGCCTTTCATCGACGAATGGCAGTTAGACAACTATGGTACCGTCTACGGCGTCATCAACCCCGGACAGGACTACAAAGTCGTGATCGAAGGGCATGCAGATGAGATTTCCTGGTTCGTCCACCATATCTCTGATGATGGCTTTATCAATGTGATTCGCAACGGTGGGTCTGATCATATAATCGCCCCTTCCAAGCGGGTCAATATCCATACCCAAAAAGGCATTGTAAGAGGTGTTTTCGGATGGCCGGCCATTCACACCCGCCACGGAGAGGACGCCAAACTGGCCCCGAAAATCAATAATATTTTTATTGATGTCGGTGCGGAAAACAAGGAGGAAGTGCTGGAAATGGGCATACACGTAGGCTGCGTCATTACCTACGAGGATGAAATGGAAATCCTCAATGACCGCTACTACGTAGGCCGGGCACTGGACAACCGTATGGGCGGCTTTTGCATAGCGGAGGTGGCGCGCCTGATCAAAGAAAACAAGGTGGAACTGCCGTACAGCCTCTACATCGTGAATTCGGTACAGGAGGAGGTTGGGCTGCGTGGTGCAGAGATGATCACGCAAACGATTAAACCGAATGTGGCCATCGTTACCGATGTGACCCACGATACGCATACCCCACTCGTGAGCAGCAAGAAGCATGGAGATGTGAAATCCGGGAAAGGCCCTTCCGTTACCTACGCGCCGGCAGTTCACAATAAGCTGCTTAACCTGATTATTGAGACCGCTGAAGCCAAAGAAATACCAATACAGCGGGAGGCGGCCTCCCGGCGTACCGGAACAGATACCGATGCCTTTGCCTACTCTAACGGGGGCGTGCCCAGTGCATTGATTTCATTGCCCTTGCGCTACATGCACACTACGGTGGAAATGTCGCACAAGTCCGATGTGGATGCGGTCATCCGGCTTATCTACGAGGTGCTGCAGCGCATCGAAAAGAATCATAACTTCAAGTACTTCTAAAGATTGCGAGCCCTGCTCATTGCCCTGCTGGATCTTCTGCTCTACAGCAACTTCTGGATTGCCCTGGCTGCTGTAGGCATGGCTGCACAGTCACAACTGTTACTTCTGGGTAAGGGTGAGCCTACGGCATTGCTTGGTTTTATCTTTTTTGCCACTCTTTTCCTGTATGCGGTCCACCGGATTATCGGGTTGCGAAAGTCGAAGCCCTTTACCGATTCCGGGCGTTATGCGGTCATTGCCCGATTTAGAAACCACATCGTATTTTATGCCGGGATGGCGGGGCTTTGTGCCGGGTTGTTCCTGTTGCAAATGCCCCGGGCATTGATTGCCGGGCTAACGGCTCCCTGTTTTTTGGCCCTGCTTTATGTATTGCCAGTTTGGAAAGGCTACCGGCTGCGTGACCTGCATTATGTAAAGATTTTCCTCATTGCGATTACCTGGAGTTGGATTACCGTTTTTCTGGTCGCCCTGGAGCTGGGCATGACCTGGAGCACTCCGATGTACATCATGCTCCTGGAGCGGGTGTTCTTCGTATTCGCGATTACGATTCCCTTCGACATCCGGGATATGGAGATCGATGCGTTTAATAAAGTTAAAACCCTTCCCGCTGCCCTCGGCGTGCGCAATAGTCAGCAGCTGGGGGGGCTGAGCCTGAGCCTGATGCTTCTGCTGGCTGCCCTCAACTACTACTGGGATGTTTATGCGCTTAGTGACCTGATAGCACTTGTCATTTCAGCCTGCCTGTCCGGGCTGCTGATTTTCCTTTCTGACCGCAACCGGCACGACTATTTTTTTACCGGATTGGTGGATGGCATGATGGTCTTGCAGTTTCTACTCATCGCGCTGCTGTGAAAAAGCCCTGCCCGGATCACTCCGAAGGAGCAATCCGGGCAGGATGAAAAGTGTGATTTTGATGTAGTTGTAGGTTTGGCAGGTAGATAGCGAGTGCTGTATCAGCACCAGTATGTATAGTGTTTCAAAGATTCCTTGTTTGCCCTTACTGATCGAACCGGGCCAGTTTATTGGGGTAGTCGATGGTCATGCGGAAGAACTGAAGGGCGTTACCGCCAATGGCACCTTCCACCTGTCCACCTGCTAAACGCGAATAATACTGGGTGTAGTTGGCATCCGGGCGGGAGCAGAACCAAACCGGGCCCGCTTTCTGCCCTGCAATAATGATCTGAGGCACCTCGATCATTCGTACGTTCCCTAGCTCTGCATCGGCCTGTTCCACTACTTTCCAGTCTGGATGTAGTTGATGCCATTGCTCAAAGAGAGATTCTACGATGAAGGAGGTTGCGATAGGCTCTGTACCGGTTTCTCCTAAGGCGCTCGCAGCGGCTTTTGAGGGTAGCATCTTAGCGCCCGAGTCAATCAATACCGGGATTTGCTCCCCATCTACCTCAATGAAAATACGGGGCAGGCTGGAAATCCGGTTGCCACTTGCGCTCTCCTTGAAAGTGACCGGTACGATATTGGGTTCGAGGGGAGACAGGGCCGGGGAATGGCAAAAGAGTTCCTCTGACCGGAAGTCAAAGGTCCAGCAGTATTGTCCGAACCAGGACTGTCCCAGCGAGCCGTGCACATCTTTGCCTAGGTTGGTCTGCGCATCCGGCAGGACCAGGGCTGAATTTCGGTTTAATGTTGGAAGGGCGCCCAGTTCCAGGACTTCGTTGATGGCGACGAAGGCATTACCGCTATCGTCTACCACGCCTGGCAGGGCATGTTCCTGCATAGCAGATTCTGCGACGAAGGCGCCGCCCGTTGTGTTGGCCAGAAAGCTAAGTGTCCCGCCAGCTGAAGGGATCTGAGTGTAAATAAGGTGGTTCCGGAATGCTACATCGAGCGCGAACTCAGCGTCTTGAGTGGCCCCCAGCGTAGTCATCAAGGTTAGTGCAAGTGTGATGAAGTTGATTTTGGCAAACATTTGTTCTTTACTTTAAGCGTTTCATGAAAACTACGAGCCTGAATGATTGCCCTTCACCGTGCTACGGTAAAGGGAGCGGTTCAGCAAGCTCCTATAATCGGGGGGACGATTTTGTAGTACACTTACTTCTTTGCAAAAGGCATGCCAAAAATTAAATATTCGAAAAAGATATACGATTTGGAATCTTTTTAGGCCTTCCGGGATTACCCTCTTCTAACAATCTCTGATCAATGTCTGCTGTACTGACTTTCGGAACGCCGCCTGAGGATGAGGCTTACATTACCCGTCCGGGTGCCTATGCGGTATTTTTCAATGAAATGCAGGAACTGGGCTTGGTGCGCACAGATGACGACCGTTACTTCCTGGCGGGCGGCGGCATTGAAGCCGGAGAGAAAAAAGAAGAAGCCCTTATTCGGGAAGTGCTGGAGGAAACAGGATTACAGGCTTCAGTAAAGGCACCAATTGGGGTAGCCAGGGAGTTTTTCCTGGATGAGATTGAATCCCGTTATTATGAGAAAATTGGGCATTTCTATCATGTGGTGATCACCGGACAAGATCCGACCCAAAAGATAGAAGCGGACCACACCTTATTGTGGTTGCCGGTAGCTGAGGCTCTGCCGCTGCTTTACCACGATATGTACCGGTGGGCAGTGGAGCAGGCTCAACGGTAAGCCCAGCGGTGGTAGCGCCGCCGGATCGCTACCCGTGAAAGGCGCATGGCCCAGCGGGACTTGGAGCGCCAAATGGCCCGGATGCGGTCGATGTAGGCGATGAGGACAACGAAAAAGGCCAGAAAGGTTAGCGCACCAATAAACGTCTGCACAGGCGTGAGGGAATGCGCCCACAGCGCTGAAAGCCCAATACCAAACCAGGTACTGTACAACAGGACGTAGTGCACCTCGTAAATAGCTAAGGTTTCGCTTCCGATTTTTAGCAGGAGTGGGGGGATATTACGCCAGGCCTGTGCGAGCCACATGAACAGTGCGACAACGACAAGAACATGCCCAAGCCGCAGCACAAGGAAATTGAAATACGCATGATCCTTAAAAACCTGTAGCCCTGTCCAGTTATAAAAGTCCATCAACCAGGCGGATGAATATTGGTCAATCAGGATCCCGGAGAGGACAAGCACTGCGGGCAGAGGGGCATTGAATGCCCAGCCCGGCCTGTAGTGCAACAGCGTGCCCAGGGTGCCGCCCAAAAAAGTGTAGCCTATCCAGGGTACAGGTGTGAAAACAGACCCATGATCCCGGACCAGGTAGTTTTGGAGGACAACCGGAAAGGAGGCGTATTGTCCGTCCCGCACTTCAAAGTAGAAGAAAAAAGCCAGTCCGCCGGCGGCCACCAGCAGTAGGGCGTAAGGTAATCGGCTCCAACGGCTTATTGCGTACAGTGCCACAAGACCAATTAAGGCCAGCCCGATACAATGCAACACATCCACCCGGAACAGATTAGGCGAAATATAGCCACTCAGTAGTTGGGGAAAGCATAGCCGGAGTGCATAGCCAATAACAATGAGCTGCAATCCGCGGCGCAGCCCTTTGTGAACGCGCTTGTTGGCAGACAGCGGGCGCCCGTCCCGGAGCAGCAAAAAAGTGAAAATTAATCCGCTGGCAAAAAAGAATAGTGGAGCGGTCATGCCCCGCAGGTACTTCCAGGTAGAAAACAACAGGTTATCAGGGTCGCGGAAGGCATCTGCCAGCAGCGCATCCGTGAAATGCCCCTGCAGCATCATTAGGATGGCATAGGCCCGCAGCAGGTCGATAAAGGTCAGGCGGCGTTGGAGGCTTTCGATGGCAGTAGTTGTTAAAAAGTGTTAAAATACCATAACGATACCAGCCCCCAAAAACGTTTCCTGCCGCCTGAACTTTTTTTGATCCGGCTTAAAAGGTTCTCCGAAATCTAAATAGCCCCCGGCAGCCCTACTTCCACCCATCGGCCGGCGGACCGGGCTTCAATATCCGCTTTGTACATGGCCGCACACCGGGTAGCAGGCAGATAAAACCGCCCCTGATAGGCTGCATTAAGCTGTACCCGGAAAGTCTTGGTTTTTTTCCAGCCCAGGTCAAAAAAGCTGTGTACCCGGTCATCCCGGATATCCTGGTATTCCGGCGTATCCGCCTCATCTGAGAAACCCGACATGCGAGTGTTCCTGATTTCCCACCCTGAAGGGAAAATCTGTTCCAGGGCCAGCTCTTCGTAGACCCGGTAGTTCTGGTTGGCCGGATGCGTAAGGGTGACTTCGGCAATGAAATCGGCGCCCTGCGGCAGATTCGCTGGGCTGATCGGCTCGCCGGCCATGTTTTTATAAGCAATATCCATTTGCAGCTTGCTGTTCAGGGCGGTCTCCTCGCCGGTCAGGGGCTGCCCGCTCCGGATCACCCGGGTGAAGAGGAGGCCCTTGCCGGTATTCCTGACCGTAACCTGTTTACTGTCTTCCGATAGTTGGATAAGCATTACCGGATGGTCCGATCCGGCGGACGTTGTCTTGCCATCGGCGGTGTAATCGAAGGCGATGGGCTGATTAGCTTCGGTGCCTTTGGCTTTTACAAATTTACCGATAGCCAGGAGACTGTAGGCGGTTTCCTGGGTGCTGAGCCAGTCCAGGCTGCTGAGTTCGCTGGCGATATCCCGCAGGAGTTCAGCCGCTTCATCTGTTTGTTCCATCAGCACAAGGGTTTCCAGGATCATGGCCTGGTCTCTCAGCCTTGATCCGAAAGTGGAACCCATTTCCTGGTAGGTTCCGATATTACGGTCCGCACTGCGCACCATCTGCCGGGCCATATCCATTTTACCGGTAAGCGCGTAGGCAGCAGCCAGGCGCCACTTCGCAGCGGTATTCAGGTTGTCATTGGAGCGCAGTCGGTTCATGGCGGCAAGGTCAGGCGCCTTGGCTAAAGCCAGGGTGTAGAGCCGGTAGGCCTGGTCCAGTGCCTGATTGCCGGCGTAGTATAGCCCGTACGATGCTGCATCAGCAGACCAGAGGCGTGCGGTCTCCTGCTGATAGCGTATCCACTGGTCGAACATAGTGGGCGGCACAAAGTACCCCTGCGCCTTGGCTTCGAGCAGAAAATGCCCGGCGTAGGTGGTGGACCAGGTGCTGGCGGTGCTGCCGCCGGGCCAGTAGGCCATGCCCCCATTGCCCAGCTGGAATAAGCCCAGCCGGTTGATGGTAGCTTTGATGTTTTTGGTGGTTTGCTGACGTTGGCCCTCCTCCACGTTGAGCAGGTCATTGACATAGAGCTGAGGGAAGCCGCCGGAGAGGGTTTGTTCCAGGCAGCCGTAGGGGTAGCGGATCAGGTAATTGAGCCGTTGCTCCAGATTGATTGGTGGGAGACTACTGACTTCCAGAACCACCTCATTGGTGCCAGGCATGCCCGGGCTTTCAAAATTGTAGGCATGCGTTTGTCCGGGGTCAAGGGATTTTTCATCCACATCTGTTACTACCGGATTAGGGTTTCGGACCTCGATTTCGATTTCCTGGGTGGCTTTTTGGCCGCCGCCTTCAGCTGTGATCGTAAACTTCGCTATCCCAATGCGCTCCGCCACCCGTACCGGGAAATTAACCAGCTGATCGCCCGTCCGCTGGAACTGAATGCGCTGGGAAGGCTCCGGCAGTTCAATCAGGCTGCCGGGCGACTTCACCGTGACTTTGACATCCCGTATACCGTCCTTCATGGCAAATACATTGACCGGAAGTTGCAGGGATTCGCCCGGGCCAAGGACTCTGGGGAGGGTGCCGAGGACCATCAGCGGCTGTCGGACGGGCACAGATTTTTCAGTATGCCCGTAGGCTTGCTGTTCGGCAGCAACGACCATGACCCGCACCGCGCCTACATAGTTGGGCATTTGCAGGGTATGGGATACGGTTTTCCCTTTTTCGAGGTAGAAAGGCCCGAGGTGCATGGTCACGGGTTCAAAGCGGTTGGCCTTCTTCGCTGCCTGAACTTTTGCGGCAGCGTCCCCGCCAATGCTCAACAACCGGTCCAGTTGCCCGCTTTGGGCGCCCAGTACTTCGTCGTAAAGGTCCCAGGTGCGTACGCCCAGCGCTTCCCGCGCGTAGAAGTGCTTCCACGGGTCTGGGGTTTCGAAGCGGGTCAGCCCAAGCAGCCCTTCGTCCACCACCGCCAGGGTATAGGCCATGGGGCGGCCGGACTGTTCGCTAACTTTCACGGTGAAATCCTGTTTCGGGCGGAGCTCTTCGGCGACTTTTATTTCCGGTTTAAGATGGGTGGCCGGGTCTTCCACATTGACCGGAATGACCCCGTAAAGCCGGATGGGCAAGTCGTTTTCCACTTTGCCATGGGGTTGCAGCAGCGTCATGTGGGCGTAGGCGGTAGGGGCCATATCGGGCGTAGCTTCGAAAGAGATGGTATTTTCACCCGGCTTGGCGTCTACCCAGAAAGATCGCAGCACTTCACTGCCGGTTTCCAGGCTGACCAGGATTCTTCCGGCACGGGCTTCGGGCAAACGTAACGTCACTTGCTCTCCAACATCATACCGCTCCTTGTCCGCCGTGAAGGGGAGCATAGCGGCAGCTTCCCGGTTGCCTTCCTGATCGCCGTACCACGGGCTGCCAGCGTAGAAAAAGTCGCCGGAACAGTGCCCGGTCTCGGTATCGCAAACCCTGACCATATAGCGCCCCCAGTCCCTGACCGTTACGGGCCAGGATACCTTCCCATCGGAGCCGGTGGTGAGGGTGGTTTTTTCTTCGGCACCGTAGTGGGTTGCCGTATTGTAGCGGGAGATATTGCCATTGCTGCGGTCCCACCACCAGCGCCAGTCTACGCGGTAGAGCCCTACGCTGATTTTGCGGTTGGCCACCGGTTTGCCTTTGGTGTCCACCACGGTCATGGGGATGTCGGTGCGCTCGTTCCTATTGATGCGCTTGCTGCCGTACTTGTTTTTGGGGATGGACAGTCCGGCATAAGCGCTGTAGGGGTCATAGGGCAGGCTGAAATTGTCGGTGCTGAACCCGCCACCGCGTTCGAATACCCGGGTTTGGAAGTTGGCGGTTAGCCGGCCGGGGAGCTCCTGTTGGTCTCCCAGATCGAAAGCGGGCGAACCCGTGCCTTCCTCATTGAGCTTGCCTTCCCAAACCAAACGCGGCTCCATGCTAAAGGAGCGGGCAGGGTCGTCAAATTCATAATCCGGCCGGCTGGAAAAGGCGGTATTGGTGGATTGCAGCTGCGCTTCTATACGTGCTTCCAGATTGGAGGCCGGCGCTCCGTACAGCCAATTGGCCTGAAGGGTAGGAGAGAAGGGCGCATTGGCTACGCTGAGCTGTTCCGTACCAAAATCGAAATTGATCTTGATCCGGTTGGGCTTGACTGTTTCTATACGGAGATTTTTCGTAAAGGTGGCGCCCCCGGCTTTCACCGTAGCCCTCCAGATACCCGTGAAGGCGTCTGTGGTGGTGGCAAAGTGCAGGGGGTAGACTTTAGACACCCGGTTGGTGACCGTCCGGGTTTCCCGGATTTGACCGCGTGGGTCGCGCAGTTCGAAGGTGACGGGATAGTTTGCCGGAAGTTTTCCCAGCGCATCTTCGAGCACGAAATTAAGGTAAACCGAATCGCCCGGGCGCCATACACCTCTATCGGCATATAGGAAGCCCTTCAGGCCTTTTTGTGCTACAGCGCCTTCTACGTCAAACTTGCTGAGGGATAAAGCATCGCCGTCCTGCAGGCGGAGGTAGCCGCGCTCTGATCCCTGTTTAGCGACCACCACAAAAGGCTCGCGGGGCAGGTCTGCCTGAAAACGCCCGTCCCCGTCGGTAGTGCCGGAGCCGATGAGCTGCTGCTGGAAGTCGTAAAATTCAAGGTTGACACTGCCCAGCGGCTTCGCGGTGCGGAGGTCGGTGGCGTAAACCACACAGTTGCGCGCATCAGCTGATTTGGCCAGCAGGCCGATATTGGAGGCGATGACGTTGCGCTGCACAAAGCGGTCCGAGTTGTAATAGGCAGGCTTGCAGGGGTCATCCCGGTCCGACCAGCTAAAGCCATCGTAATAGCCGGCAAAGCCGTACCAGTTTTCCATGATGCTTTCCAGTTCGGTATCATCAGGGTCAATATTATTGTCCTGACTGCTCAGCTCTTCCGGGCAGGTGTAGGCGGTATGCTCCGGGCGGAACCCGATACGGATCTGGTAGATGGCCTGTGGATCGGACTGAACGAGCTCGTCCAGGCTGATGGCATAGCGGGACCAGGTATTGAGGTTGGCTTCTGCGTTGAGGGCCTGCAGCGGGACATCCACCTGTTTGACCAGACGACCTACCTGACGGAGATTGTAGCCCCCGTCAATGGTGTTGTCCTGTAAAAACTGTAAGATGTTGTTGTGGTAAATCTTGAAGACTTCCACCACCACTGAATGCAAGTTGATGGCTTCAAACGGGAAAGCCAGGCCTTCCGTATTGGGCAAAATCACGCCATTGCCAGCCAGGCGGACCTGCGGCTTGGCGTCCTGAATATCCACTTCCCAGAGCCCGGCTTTTTTCATGGGCGACCCCATGCTGTTCTTTAGCCCCTTGCTTACGGTGACCTTGCGGGTACCGGTGATACCAGAGGCAGGATAAACCCGCAGCCGGTTACCGTCCGCCAGGAAGCGGAGGGTGCCGCTGTAGTTTTCAATAGTTACCAGCCCGTTGAAGTCCTGTGAGGGATCGAGGGGGTCCGAAAAGAACAATTCCAGGAATAACTCCTGCTCCTGATTGACCTGTACGTTGGTCAGGGTGAAGTCGCCCAGGGCGGGGACAACAAATTCCAGGGTTTGGCTGCCTGACTGATCAAAGCCATCGTAGTCCAGCTCCACGGCAACGGTACTCGGTTGGTCTGTACGGGTAATATTTTCAACGTAGAAGTAGTGCTCGGTCCCACGCCCGCCGTGTTCCCAGCGGATGGGCAGGGATTTGCCATTCTGGGTAGCAGAGATGGCCTGCTCGACGAGTTCACTGCTGCCGAAGTCAGTTGTATGGGCGGTGCCGGAAAGTTCCTGTTTGGAAAGGTCGCGGATGTCCGGTGTGCGCAGCCCGCCGATATTTGCGGAAAGCTGGAGGTCGTAGGTGCGGAAGTCGAATTCGAATACCCGCGCTTCCCTGGGCACATTGGAAAACAACTCGTCCAGCTGTACGGTAGCCAAGTAAGCGGTCCCGGAAGCCAGGTGCTGTTCCGGCTGGAAAACCAGGGTTTGGGCATCTTCCCAAATCGCCTGTCCCTTGGTAGCGGGCTGAAGCTGCAGGAGCCCTTCGGCCGGTTGTCCGATCTGCTCTTCGGCCGCCACTGCACTGGCGAATCGTACCCGCACCGGGCTTGTTCTGGAAACCACACCGGATGTGTAGCTGTAAAGGTAGGCATTGGCGCTCTCCGGCATGGGGGCAGCGCGTTGCTCTTTAGAACCGCAGGAGGATAATACGGCTACAATAGCAAGGGTATGCAGAAAAACGACCAAGGGAAGTAGAAAAGACCTGGACATGGTGGCTGGTTTTTGGGTTTGAAATGAACTCACGTAAGATAGCAGGTTTTGCTTTTCGTTCCAAAGAAAAAATATTCAATCCCTTCAACACCTGCCGGTAAATGGCGTTATTACGGGAAAATCTAAACGACCGGATTCCATGAACGAAATGCTGCCTTTATTTCCGCTGCAACTGGTTGCCTTCCCGGGCGAGTCCCTTAATCTCCACATTTTTGAGCCCCGCTACCGTCAGCTGGCCAAAGCGTGCGAAGAAGAGGGGGCCACATTTGGCATTCCAGCCTATATCAACGGCAAAGTCATGGAGGTCGGTACGGAAATGCGGCTGGTCGCGGTCGAAAAGCGGTATCCCAATGGCGAACTGGACATCAGGACCGAAGGCATCCGCCCCTTCCGGATCGAACAGTTTTTCAGGCAGGCACCGGGGAAGCTGTACGCCGGGGCACAGATAGACTTGCTGGAGTATACGAGCACAGAGGGCGATATTTCCATAAGCATGCAACTGATTGAGCTCATTGGCGAGCTGTTTGCCCTGCTGAGCATCGACAAGCCGGTCCCGGAAGACCCGGCAACGCTGCAAACGTTTGATGTGGCCCACCACGTCGGTTTTTCCATTGAGCAGGAGTATCAGTTTCTCTGCATTCCAAATGAGCTGTCGCGGCAGGAGTACATGCGCGCCCATCTGGAAAAGATGCTGCCGGTGGTCCGGGAAATGAATAACCTGCAGGAGCGGGTGCGGATGAACGGGCATTTTAAGAACCTTCAGCCGCCCAAATTCTAATCGATGGACTGGGTATATAAAATCCACCTCTTATTCACGCTCTACATGCTGGGGCTAATCTGGTTTGTACAGGTCGTGCATTATCCGTTGATGGGCAAAGTAGGCGCCTCCAGCTTTATCGATTACGAACGGGCGCACACCCGCTTCACTTCCTGGGTTACTGCGCCGCCTATGCTGATTGAGCTGGGGAGTGGGCTGTGGCTGCTGTTTCAGCATACCGATAGCTGGCTTTGGTGGGTAAATGCAGCAGGGCTGTTAGGGCTCTGGGGCTCCACCTTTTTCATTCAGGTACCATTGCACAATGCGCTAAGCCAGGCCTTTGATCCGAAAAACCACGCCCGCCTGGTCCGCACCAACTGGATACGCACCATTATCTGGAGTTTGAGGGCGCTGTTGCTGTTGAGTTGGGTTTGAAATTTTGAAGTTGTTAGATCGTTTCTCACTGCATTGCCAACTTCCGCTTCATTAGACTTGATGCGTCGGGTCAGTGTAGTGGGGAAAATGAGCTATTTTCAATCACGTGCAGGCTTTTTCACTCACCTAGCCTGAGCTGGATGACTGAAAAAAAGTCTATTATCAAAAGCAGCCTTTCCCACTCGCGCCCACCCTGTTCCAAAGTACTATTCCTTCTTTGTCCACGCCAACTACCCGCAGGACCTGGTAGACGCTATGGGGATCAATCGCGCGAGCCTGTACGACACCTTTGGGGGCAAAAAGGACTGTTTAGGACTTTAGGCAACCGGCTGGCGTGCATTCCCAGATGGCTAAGTTGATTTAGTTATCGTGAAACCTCTTCACGGTCGGGGGGATAACTTTTCTGGCTCTATGCGGATTTGTGTGGAGACTGTGCGGTCAGCTGTATTCGAATTCCTGCTATTGTTGTCCAGCAGCTCCCAATACAGCGGTATGGTTAAGTGTTTGCAGCGCACTGCTATCATTAGGATGTTGATCTGGCATTTTCCAATACCTCTTTCTGCCTTATCAACGCACAAAGTCAACTTCCCTCTCTAGGGAACGAACATCGCCAGCACAAACAGTACGATGAATTTTTTACATGCCAAAAGCTTCACCATTAGCACCATATCTAGAATTGCCGTAACTTTTGCGCAGCAATATTGCTTCATGAGGAGGTCGTCGTTTTGAGTGTGGTAATCCAAATGTGACACCTCCTTGTGATTTTTTACCCCACTATCTTTTTAGTAGTAGAGTAGGTTTTACATAGATTTCAAAGGAATATTGTCGGGAGAAAAGCTGTTATTTCGACAAGCTTCACCTCAGCTGAGACAAGAAATACCTATAAAACCTTTGCATGGCTTATTTGGGGTGTTTTATGGCTGTTTTGTGGTGCATCAATCACTCGCTACTGATGTTCTTTAACGTCACTATGCGTAATGCAATTTCAGTGCTCTGATCTATAATGATCAAACTCCTGCGACTCAGCTCAACGGGAATTTATTACACCATGCTTAGAGTTTATTCAACCTAAATCTTTTACACGCGTACGCGCCGAGCTGCTCTCAAAGCCAGTTTTAATAAACTATCTTGTATACATAAATTTTATACAAATGCCTTGATATATGCACAAACAGTCCGAGTTACTTATCAGCTCTATTACTCCATGCCTAGGCAAAATCACCTTGTACGGATTCTTGCTGGTATTTCTTTTGCCACTCACTGCTCAGGACCTGTCAATGGTTTCTTCAGTACTGCCTTCATGGGAGAATCAGAATAATGGCTTCTTCAGTAACAAAATATCTGCGGTAGAAAGAGACCTATATGGCCGGTTATGGGTCGGCACATATGGCAAAGGTCTTATTGTCAAAACAGCTACAGAAACGTTTCATTATCAAAATGATCCTTTTGATGCCCATTCATTAGCATCCAATACAATTAACGATATCTTAGTATTGCCAGAACAGCAGACGGTCGTATTAGCTACCAATTTGGGAATAAGCCTGTTTGACCCTCGTCGAGATCACTTTATGAATTATCGGCCAGGTGGACTTGTTATTGATGGCCAGGAAGTGGATGCACGCAATACATATGGCCTACTTTATGACCCAAAAAGCCGGTTAGTATGGGGAAGTTCTTACTCGGTTGTTTTTTCATTTGATCCTGCGACTGGAACGATTTGTGAATATCCTGCCAATTGGGAAGTTAGTACTGAAGACTACAGGGAGGGGGCTATAAATATTTATGATATTGGACAAGATCAGGAGTCTATCTACTTTTGTGACCTAGAGCATGTTTGGTCCTTGGATAAGACGACCAAGGAAATTGTCCGTATTCCAACCCCCGGCAGTGACCCAAAGGGAACGCTGGCTTATATTAAAGGGCTGTACGTCAACACGGATAAAAAGCTGGGATATCTACTTCGTAAAGAAACAATCTGGGTTGTCCGTCTACCCTCAGGTACTGTTTTAAACAAAGTAGATGTTCCTAAGTGGATAGCTCCGCGCAGCCTTGTTGATGTAGATGAAAAAAGGCTACTTATTTCAGGGCGTTCCGGAGCTGTTGTTTTTTCAAAAACCAGTCATCAGTTAGGAAAGCCATTCCAGATTACTGTTCGCGGGCAGAAAGCTCAGATTCAGGATTGCGCAGTTGATACTGTATATGGAATCACATTAGGTACGCGTAATCACGGCCTCTTCATTGTGGCAGCCTATCAGGAGCATACCCGTACACTAGATATTGGGAGCGGCGCTCTTGAAAAAAGGCTGACCGGAGCTTTAGCGCCTGCTTTTTCAGAGGAAAACCGTTTTTGGCTGGCACAGGGTAAGGATATACAATACCTTGAAGTTGATTCCAGTGGGGCAAAGCCAGTATTCAGTATCCGTTTGCCCAACCAGCTGGAAGGAAAAGTAAATGCGATACTGGATGTTGGGTCTTATTTGGTAGTGGGGTCAACGGAAGGTCTTTTTGAGTACCAAAAGCCGAGCAAGTCCTTTCGTAAAGTCCCAATAGCGCTTGACTACGGTCATAGCCATATTCAAGTCGAGGGTAGCAGGAACTATGATGTATACTCCTTAGCAAGATGGGGGGATAAGATATTTGTGGGGGCTCCACGCGTTTTCCAACTTACGGCTGAGCCTGGGCAATTAGTCACGCCTACAGCGCTACCCGAAAGTTTTTCTGCAAACCCTAAAGGTAAGCTTGAGGTGGTAGAAGAAGAACAGTTACTTTGGAAAGTAAATTATGGAGCGCCTGCTGCATTAGATCTACAGAACGGGGAGGTGTATGAACTTGATACTATTTTCCCATTCAATGCTCTGGAAAAAAGTTACCCCTTTTATTTTGACGGAGTGGACCTTGCCTGGGACAGTAAGCGACAATGGCTTTGGGCCGTAGGCAGGGGCCATGGTCTATTTGCCTTCCAGGTCGACCGCAATAAGAAACGGATAAACATGGTTTGGTCTTTACGAGATCTGCAGGGCACTAATTTATTCGATGCCATAGCCGTAGACACAGACGGGCGTATCTGGGTAGGCTCGGATGAAGGACTGATTCTATACAACCCGGAATCTGATGACAGTGGCATCCTGGGTTACCGGGAGAGCGAAGTATTTCCTTTATTCAGAGAAGAGGGACTTACTAAAACAGATAATGGGCAAATGATTGCTCAAACACTGAATGGAAGTTTTTCCTTTTGGCCGGATACATTGGCTAAAGTATTATTCACTAAAAAACAGGCTGTTAACTTGGATTATTACGAAGTGGCCTCAAAGTCTGGAGGTATCCTCAAGCTTAGTCGTTTCTCGTCTGGTTCAATGAGTTACCTCGAATTGCCTGGTTCGGCTTCAAGAATAAAAATGAATTTTTCCTATCCGGAAGGGGTGCCAGTCTGCTTTGGGAGAGCTTTATATTATCGCCTTGACGGGGCTCAAAATAACCTTGTTAAGTGGGATGTGGAAGATCCAATCGTATTATCTAATTTACCGCCCGGAGCATACCGCTTTCAGATTTTTAGCCAGGATCAATCTTCTGTATTATTTGAAATGGTCCTGGATAAACATCCTGCCTGGTATCAGCGTAAGCTTACGTATCTGTTAGCTGTCGTACTCTTAGGTATAATCATTTTTGGGATAATCCGTCTACGCGTTGCCGCCCTAAAGCGCAAAAACAGGGAATTGCAGTCGATAGTAGCTGATCGTACTGAAAAGCTGCGTTTGGAAAAGGACCAGGCTGCCAGGCAGGCGAATGAATTAAAACGCCTGAATGAGCAGCAGGAGCAGCTTTTTGTTAATGTCATTCATGAATTCAGGACACCACTCTCTATGATTTCAGCGCCTTTACATTCTATCCGGTCTTATATTAAAGATAAAGATCAGTCCCGGAAGTTACAGCAGTTGTTGGATATTGCAGAACGGGGTGTACAAGACCTAGACCTCCTGCTACAGAGCCTTCGGCACTTACTCAAAAAAGCAGAAGTGCCGGAACTGATGCTTAGTCCTTTCGAGCCAGTTTCATTTTTTGAGGAGAAAGCAGCCGCTTTTGGTGTTTTGGCCGCCAAACAGGGGATCAACTTTGAAGAAAAGCTCACTTTCATAAATCAGGGGTACTTTGAGACAGATGTGCAAAAGATCAGTATTATCCTCAATAACCTCTTAAGTAATGCCCTGAAGCATACTCCCCCCGATGGTACGGTAACACTTTCTGTCAACCTTTCGGCTTCTGATGACCTAACCATTCTGGTAATAGATAAAGGCCCTGGAGTGCCGGATGCGATAAAGGCGAAAATATTTGAGCGGTTCTTTCAAGCCGGGCAAGTCTCTAAATCTGGAGGTCTTGGAATAGGGCTTTCCATTGCTAAGACGTACACCGAATTACTAAAGGGTAAAATATCCGTCTACTCAGCTCAGGAAGGTGGTGCGCAGTTCGAAGTCATCCTGCCATTGAAACGCTGCAGAAGCACCGAAAAAGCCGCTATCGAAGAAAATGACAGAGCCCCAAGGGCGCTACCTAATGGATATAGGCTCACAAAGCAGGGCCCTGACGCTCCTACCGGGCCAAAACGCAAAACGATTGCTATAGTAGAAGATCATCAGGGGATGCAGGAATTGTTCTCTGCATATCTTTCTGAAAGATACGCAGTACAACGTTATGCAAATGGACAATTATTCATTAATGCCTTTGATAAGCATGCCACACCTATCCCTGATTTGGTTATTACCGACCTTATGATGCCCGGGGCATCTGGTTTTGATGTTATTAAGTGGATGAACGCCAATCCATCTTTTACAGATTTACCAGTGATGGTTATTTCTGCGGTTGATCACTATACTACCCGCCAGTCTATCATCGACCTGGGCGTTTATGACTTCCTGCCTAAACCATTTTTCCCGGAGGAGCTGATTGTGAAGGTACAACGGTTATTCCGCTTAGGGGATACGAGGTCCAGAGCGAGGAAGCACCTTCGCAATGAGGATAAGATCAGGCACAATAAATACCCGGAAGGGCTAAGAAAAGAAGTGGAACGTATTATTCAGCCCAACTTGAGCGAAGACGAATTCTCCGTTGAGGATATAGCCCGGCAGGTATATCTGAGTAAACGCCACCTCAACCGGCTGCTCAAAGCCGAATGCGGCATGTCTGTAAAAGAGGTGTTAATAGAGATGCGGCTACAGGAAGCCTATCGTCTCCTGCAAAGTGAACCTGGAATAGTCATTAAAGATGTCTCTTTCAGGGTCGGTTATAACAAGCCTTCCTATTTTTCCAAAATATTCCGGCAGCGGTTCGGTATCTCACCACGTGAGGTAATGGGCAATAAAAGTACCCGGTAAATGACAATGCTTCAAACAGGACATCGTGTCTTATTATTGGCGGTGGCGTAAAAACAGTTGCAATCGTCTGTTTTGTGGCTTCCTATACGAAGATTAATCAGGTTATTCGTCATATCTAAATGACAAATAATCTATCTCATGAAAACTATCGACCTAAAGAAGACGTCCGGCTATGCTGGCATCCTTACTTATACCTATTTAAAGGGCAGTTTATTTTCTTTGGCCTTTACCGGTGTATTAGTGCTCCTTCTGCTGCAAAAGGCAGCACCGGAAAAGCCACCTCAGCCACAAACAAATCCGGAGTCAACAGAATTATCCTTCCCAATTACGG
>CAJXNH010000020.1 GCA_913057245.1 uncultured Phaeodactylibacter sp. | reverse complement strand
ATGTTGTTCAGGGTATTGAAGAGGAAATGCGGATTGATCTGTGCACGCAGGAATTGCAGCTGTGCTTCCTGCTGCTCCTGAATAATGACCTGCGCTTCCCGCTCGCGCTCATAGCGGTTCACCAACACCTGATAGAAGGTACTGACCACCAGCACGGCTATGCTCGTCGCAATCGCGCCCACGACCCAGCCCTGCTGCTCATTTTGCAAAAAAGCTTCCCGCCCGATTTCCGGAAAAAGGGAATTGAAGGCCACTCTGAGGCAAACCACCACTCCCAGAAGAACCGTGTTCAGCAGCACATACCTCAGGTAATGCCCCTTTTCAAAAAAATGATTGACCAAAAACAGGTTTACGTAAAACAGTACCATCATAGGCACTGTATTCAGCAAGCCGCGGACCAGACTAAGCCCCAGGGAGAAGTAGTTGGTAAAAATAATGCCATACAAAGCCACGATGGATACCCAGGCGCTAACCTGAATAGCCATCTTGAGCCGGTCGGTAATATGCCAGGGGCGAATATCCATACATCTTGCAGCTTTACTCCAAAGGTACACAATGCCCCGCCTTTCCTTGCAGTGCTTTCAATGAACGGTCGGATTTCTTCAACCAATGGCATTTCAGTCTTATCCCTACCGTTTGTTGAAAAGGGCAGACCATTGGTTGAAGGGATTTTCAGTACCACTCAAAACCCTGCATGTTTGTACCGAATCATTCAACCACACCACAATCAAACATCATGAAAATCAAGTTTCAGTCTGTTCTTTTTGTTTTTGTTTTCTTTACTCTTGGCACCCTTACCACTTCCTGCGACAAGGAAGCTGCCGACATCACCCCGGAAAACCTCAAACAGCCAACCGAAGAAGATGCCGTAGATGCCATGACGGGTGCCCTGCAGGCCTCCACCGAAGGCATGGCGCAGGAAATCGACGCCACCGCCGACCTGGCCGAATCCTACACGGAAAAGTCCGGCGGCTCCCCCTGCGGCGAAACATTCGATTCCACCTTCGTCCGCAGCGTCAACGAAACCAATATCACCGCTGAATATGCCTTCACCTGGGAATGGAGCCTGGACTGCAACGCTGCGGACATCCCACTAGGGCTCAACTTAGCAACCACCTCTTCCGGCACCTACGAAACCAGCCGTATGCTATCGCAAGATGCATCAGGTAGTACCTGGACCGTTGATAACCTCTTCACCGGAGCGAATTATGTATTTAACGGCACTTTCGAGCGCACCGGAGCACAGGAGTCTAAAGTCCGCAATCAGAATGCCTTTACCTCTGCCATCACCATTGAGGTGGATGACCTGAATATCGACAAGGGCACCAAGCAAATCAAGTCCGGTATCGCCGAGGCCACCATCGTCATCACAGGCTCGGGTGGGAACACGCAAACCTTTTCCGGCGACCTGGTCTTTAACGGCGATGGTTCCGTCACCCTGATCATCAACGGCAATTCCTATACCATTGACCTCTTTTAATCCCTGATAATCCCATGAGCCAACCACTATGAACACCCTTTTTTGAACCTTACCCCATATTTGCCTTCTGCCCCGGGCTATCTGAAAACGGCAGCCCGGTTTTTCCAAAAAACAAACATCATGCATTACCTCATCGAACACTTCGGGCTGCTCCCCGGATGGCTGCTGGCCGCCTTTGCTATTTTCTTCCGTTATCTTGTCTTTGCAGGCTTGGCGTTTCTACTCTTTTACCGCTTCGGCCATACGTTCTTCCGCCACCTGAAAATTCAAAACCGCACTGCCGAACAGCGTCACATGCTGGCAGAAATTTTGCACTCCGGCTACAGCGCGCTGATCTTTGGGTTAATTGGCGTAGGGCTCTATTTCATGCGAACAGCGGGGTACACTGAGATTTATACCGACTGGAATGCCTATGGGGCTTGGTACATCCCCATTTCCTTCCTGTTGCTCCTGGTCCTGCACGACACTTATTTCTACTGGGTGCACCGGTTGATGCACCATCCCCGTTTATTTAAACGGCTCCACCGGGTCCACCATCAGTCTTTCAATCCAACGCCCTGGGCTTCCTTGTCTTTCCACCCGCTTGAAGCAATTGTGGAAATAGCCATCCTTCCCATCGCAACATTGATCATCCCTTTCCACCCACTAGTGCTGTTTTTCTTTGCCACCTGGTCCCTGCTTTGGAATGTGTTGGGGCACCTGGGGTACGAAATTTTCCCGGCAGGGTTTGTGCATCACCCCGTTTTCCGGTGGTTCAACACCTCCACCCACCACAACATGCACCACGAACGGTCGGGCTGCAACTACGGGCTCTATTTCAACTTTTGGGATACGGTGATGAGGACCAACCACAACACCTACCACGCCACCTTCGACCGCATCACAGCCCGGGAAAACAAAAAAGGGCCTGAAACAGTAAGCCGCGGACAGTTCCGGTAAAGCACAGGAGCAACACTTTTGGGCCTGCCACCGTCTTTATACAAAGGCAACACCGCTTAAAACCGCTAAACAATGACCATAAAATACCTGTCCCTCGCTATTTCCCTCCTCTTTTTCCTGCTTGTACAAGCACAGGAGGACTATGGCACCCCGGAAGAACGTGCCAATTATCAGACCGATCAGATGAAGGAGGCCCTGCCTCTACTTCCTAATCAGATTGAAGGGGTCCATCAACTTAATTTGAAGTACGCGCGCATTGTGCAACGGGAGGTCATTGACGCAGGTATGAACCACTTTTCCGCCTACTTTTATATGCAAAACCTGGTGGACAATAAGGAAAAAGAACTATTCCCCCTGCTCTCTGAATCGCAGATCAAGGCTTACCTAAAACTCAAATCAGCGGTAGTGAAATCTTTGATCACTCGTTTTTTTGGATGATATTTCAATCCTCCGGAGGGGCGAGCAACAGGGCATCCACCCGGCGCTCATACCGGCGCTGCCGACGCCGTTCATTCAACGCCTGCAGATACTCATCGAAGCGGATATCAAAGCCCACATTAAGAAAAAGGGGGGTGGACTGCGCAGCAGTCGCATTGACAGGTACGCCTACAGAAGCATTCAAATCCAGCTGATTGAAAAAGGTAAGCCCCAAGCCGCCGGCAATCATGGGGCGGTTGAAATCCGGAGTGGTGCCGGTATTGGCCAGATTGTACAGCAGGCCAGTGCCGTAAAAGAGCAGGTGCAGGTTGCTCACCGTAGGTTCCGTGGCCGGTTCCAGGCGCACGTAGGATTTACCCCAGTACCGGAAAGTCTCCTGCCGCCCGAAGCTGTTGATGTAAGCCCAGTCCAGCAAATTGACCTTGAGTCCGATCTTCTCGCCAGCGAAGGTGTAATTGCGCAGGCTTTCTCCATTCTCCAGGGACAGCCCGTCCGGGAAGTGGGCATTGTTGACCCCCACGTTGAAGATAAAAGACAGTGGCCGCCACCGGTCATAATTGATGTTTTGCAAAGAAACCAGAAAGCTTTCCACATCAAAATCCAGGGCTTCATTTTCCTGAAAGCCTTCGATGATCTCGGTATAACTGCGCAGCAGGCTGATAATTTTGTTGAGCGCCGCTTTGGTATCCTGATTGGGAAAGATATCGCTCAGCCCGGCCAGGGCATTCAGGTAGTCATCGTAGGTGGCCGCCTGATCAAATTCGTACAACTTAGCCATGAGCCGGAACAGCAGATGGTCGCGCAGTGCTTCGTAATCAAAAGGGAAGCCCTGCTCAAAGGCGGTTTTGACCAGCGACTGCAACAGGGTGTTCAGCTCGAAGTAAGTGTCAATGAAGTACTGTGAGTTTTTGGCGAGGCGCTCCAGGACCGGCAGCACGTCGTTATAAAGCTCAAAGATGAGATCAGACAGCGCACCGGGGCTGATGTTATCCAAATCGAGCTGTTGCATTTGCCCCAGAAAGGACAGCAAGACCTGTAGTTCCTCTGCCGACAGCTCCGCCCTGCCTTGTTCGCCTATCGCCCGCCGGATGTACTGCCGCACACTATCGAGCTGAGCGCCAATAGCATCATTGTTGCGCAGCCCGGCAGCGCTTTCCAAATCCAGCCCCATGGAAGCCCCGTTTACCTTAAAGTTGGTCGTACGGAAAAGGTAATTGATCAGGCCGATGTAGTCAATCAGATTGGATAAGCGGCTCTGCACACGATTATACACGGCATCTGCCAGAGGCTTCCTGACCGTATCCGTCAGGGTGAGGTAAGTATTCAGCGCTTCACTGCCGGAATTGCGGTACATAGTGCGGAGCAGCCCCAACTCCTGTAAAGTCGGTTCATTGCGCACGGCCTCGCTGACGATATCCAGCAACAGTGCCTTAAACGCTGTAGTCAGGCTATCCTCCGAAAATGTAATAGCGGAAGACCTGGCTACCAGCCCCTGCCCGGGCCGCTCCCCGGAGGCCGCCAGCTGAAAACGGGCAAAGGTCTGACCGGCCATGACCGCACCGGTCTTTTGCCCCCCGTAGGCTTCGGCCAAAGCCACCAACTCAGCATCGCAAAGGGCAAAGTAGTAGTCGGAAAGCGCATAGACAAAAACCAGGTTGACCGTATTCTCATAAATATTGCGGGTGCGGGTCTCGGCATTGCGCTCTTCCAGTACCGTATTGATGATGTTATCGAGGTAGATGTAATTCAGCCCGCCGGCCTCCTCAATCTGCCCCAGGAACATATTTTTGATCAGCCGGACACGCACCTCCTCCTGCTTATCGGCAATGACCGAGGCGATCACCTCAGCGTCCAGGGTACCCTTTCCAAAACTCAGCCCGCCCAGCCCAATCTGAAGGCTCGGCGCCTGATGCTGAAACGTGGACTGTGCGGGAAGCCCCAGGGGAAGGATGAAAAACAGCAGTAGGAAGTGTCGCATAGTGCTCGTATTTAGGCACCTAAATTACATAAAATAAAGCATTATATATCCACCCAGAAACAGCCCGATCACCGTCATGCTCTCCCACCCCGCATTGGCAAGCCCTTCCCGCTGCCGGTGCAGCATACCCAACAACAGGGTGCCGGCGAGCAAAATCCCGAGGGACAACACAAAGGCTTCCGCATTGCCCACCTCATGGTAAATAGAACCTTCCTGATAAGCCGTATCGGCAAAAGCCAAAAACAGCACATCGAAGCTGTTACCGCCGATGATATTGGCTACCGCCAAGGTCAGCGCCCCCTGACGTACCGCCGCGATGGAGATGACCAGCTCGGGAAGGGAGGTCGCCACTGAAGTAAACAAAGCCCCTACAAAAGACTGCGACAAGCCTGATTGATTGGCAATGACCACAGCTACTTTTGCCACGAAGTAACCCGCTACGCCCACCACCATTGCTGAAAGCAAAAACCGGGTAAACAACAGCGGTTTATTGACCTGATCCAAGTCATCATCCGGCTCATCCTCCACGGTTTCCCGGGTGTGGATGGGTTTCCACATGGGCGATTTCCTGGCTTTGGCGACCAGGCGGGTACCCAGGACGTAAATCAACAGGAGCAAAACCGAGGCAGGGTGGATATGCCAAAGTGTAAGATCCGGGCCCGCCACCACCAGGAGTACGAAAGTGAGCATCAACATGAGCAAAATGCCTTGCATCAGATTGGACAGGGAAGCCGAGGCATGCTCCAGGTTCGCCCGCCGGTAAGTCAGGTCAGCCACCGCCAAAAATACCGTTTGAGCAGCTATCCCACCAACGGCATTGCTAAACGACAGGTGCGCGTGCCCGTTCCAGGCCGCTGTCACGGAGGTCATTACGCCCGACAAAGAAGAAATGCCTCCCAGCAACACGCCACCAATGAGGGCCTCTCCCAGTCCGGTGAGGTCAGCAATCCGGTCCCCGGCACGGGTAAGGACAGTACCGGCAGTAGCAATAAGGGCAGCGAGCCCCAGGAAGGCAAAAATGGCAGTGCTAAGCGTCAAAGTGGTCTTTTACTAAGGAAAGCGGGAACGGAGAAGATGTTCGAGCGGTTGAAATAGTTGTATGTGAACCATCATACTGCAAAGGAAATTATCTATATTACTACCTGATATGGAACATTCAATCTTCGAAACCAACCGCACAGTCTTGCAATCGATATGCGAAAAGTACCGTGTATCGAAACTATTTGCTTTTGGTTCAGTGACGACGGCTCGCTTCGATTATGACAAAAGCGATTTGGACCTCATGGTAGAACTTGAGCATATACCCCCATTCAGAAAGGAGAATACCTAATGGCAATCTGGAATGAATTAGAACAACTATTCGGAAGAAAGGTCGACCTGCTAAAAGACCAACCTATTCAGAATCCTTACTTTAGATCTGAAGTTTTTTCAACACGCCAACTGATAACTATTTGATTCACAATTACGATGGTATGGACATGACTATCGTCTGGGCAATTGTCAAAAAACACCTTCCAATATTAAAAGAAGCTGCCCAAGGGGGGGTAAAGTAGAAAATACCCTTACCTTTGCGGCTTTATTTCATGGCATACCTCTATGCCCCAAGCGTAACATTCATGCTGACCGTACATAACCTTGGCTTGCAATACGGCAAGCGCGTCCTTTTTGATGAGGTCAACCTCAAATTCACCCGTGGCAACTGCTACGGTGTCATCGGTGCCAATGGCGCCGGCAAATCCACTTTCCTGAAAATCCTCTCCGGAGAAATCGCTGCCAACCGGGGCGGTGTGGATATCGAGCCGGGCAACCGCATGGCTGTTCTGAAACAGAACCACTTCGAATACGAAGAGGAGCAGGTGCTCGATACGGTCATCATGGGCCACCGGGAGATGTACGACATCATGGTGCGCAAGAATGCCATCTACATGGACCCCGATGCCACAGAAGCCGATGGCCTGCTGGCGGCTGAGCTGGAAAACAAGTTTGGGGAAATGGGCGGCTGGAATGCCGAGAGCGATGCGGCCGAACTGCTCAGTAACCTGGGCATACACGAGTCCCTCCACTACCGCCAAATGAAAGACCTCAGCGGTGGAGAAAAGGTGAAGGTCCTTCTGGCACAGTCCCTGTTCAGCAATCCGGACATCCTCCTGCTCGATGAGCCGACCAACGACCTCGATGCGGAAACCGTTACCTGGCTGGCCGAATTCCTGGCGGACTTTAGGAATATGGTGATTGTGGTCTCACACGACCGTTACTTCCTGGACATGGTCTGTACGCATGTGGTGGATATTGACTTCAAGCGCATCAAAATCTTCACCGGCAACTACACCTTCTGGTACGAGTCCAGCCAACTTATGGCGCAGCAGATGGCCAATAAGAACAAGAAGATCGAACAGAAGCGCAAGGAGATGCAGGAGTTCATTCAGCGCTTTAGCGCCAACGCCTCCAAATCCAAGCAGGCCACAGCGCGCAAGAAGGCCCTGGAAAAACTCAACCTGGAAGACATTCAGCCTTCGAGCCGGAAGTACCCCTACATCAACTTCAAAATGGAACGCGAGCCGGGCGACCAAATCCTGAAGGTCGAGAACCTGAGCCTGCAGGGCACGGATGGCACTCCCCTTTTCGCCAACGTCAGCTTCACGATGAACAAAGGAGAGAAGATTGCCCTCCTGGGCCGCAATGCCACAGCGCTGACGGCTTTCTTCGATGTCATGGCAGGCAAGGCGCAGGCGGATGGCGGTACCATTGAATTTGGCAAAACCATCAACGTAGGCTATCTGCCTAACGAAAACGACGAGTACTTCACCGGCAAGGGCGACCTCGACCTTATCAACTGGCTGCGGCAGTACTCCGAAGATCCGGACGAGCAGTTTATCCGGGGATTCCTGGGCCGGATGCTGTTCTCAGGAGAAGAGGTGCTCAAGCAGTCGTCTGTACTCTCGGGCGGGGAAAAGGTACGCTGCATGCTGTCCAAGATCATGCTCACCCACCCCAACTTTATTCTCATGGATGAGCCGACTAACCACCTTGACCTCGAGTCCATCACGGCACTTAACAACGCCATGACAGACTTCAAGGGCAATATGATTTTCACCTCCCATGACCACAAACTGACGGAGACCGTAGCCAACCGCATCATCGAGATCACCCCCAACGGCATTATCGACAGCCTGATGAACTTCGATGACTACCTGCGGTCAGATGCAATACATGCGCAGCGGGACGAGCTGTATGCCGGTGTGACGGCTTAACTACCAGTCCGTAAAGGCAGTGTTGAAAATATCCTCCATCATCTGCTGACTGATGGTGCTGATGGCTTCTTCCTCCACATCTGCCAGGGCCTGGGAAGTGCCGAAGTCAAAGAAAAAGGAGAAGGGGCGCTTGCGTTCCCAGCTTTTCTCTTCATTGACATTATTGATGTACTGCACCGCTACTTCTATGGTCAATCGGTTGATACTCGTTACCTCCCCGGGCTGTGGGGCTTCAGATGTCACCGTATAGCGCGTAACGGTGCCTTCAAAAGAGATATCCGGGTCGATTTCCTCCAGTGTCAGGCGGGATTCGGTCCGGATTTTTTCTTTCAGGTCTTCCGTCAGGCGTATGGCAATCGTAGGCTCCGCGTTGAGTGCGGTAATGTCAAATTGTTCCACGAAGTAGGTCTTCACCTGCGAATAGTCAATACTTATCCCCTTAAAGGAATAGCACCCGGAGGCGGAAAATAACGTCAGGGCGGCTAAGCCCAGCAATAATTGGCGCATACTTTTTGCGGTAAAGGTATTGAATCCCGGTAAATGGTTGCGGAGGTTTGCTTTCCTTTAACAAGTCTATTAGTTTAATCAATGCCAGCTGTTTGTAGCCCACCGCAATCCGGAATAAATCGCTATGCCCATTCACCCCGTATCCCTCCCATCCGTATCAAAGTGGCATAAAACCTGGGATTGACCTGTGAAGAAGAAGATATTTAAAGCCTGAAATCAGAAGGTAAAAAGGAGGGGACAAAAACTTTTCTTTGTCTTGTTTTGGTTGGGATAATTGCCTTTTCAATCATAAATCACATGAAATATTGGTGGTTTCGACAGCTGCTATTTGCAGCGCTAACATTAATTTCTTCATTAGGAGCTTTCAGTCAGGATAGCTCAGCAAGGGCGCAGTTGTAATTTGCCCCCTAATTAGAATGAAAATACATACTTAATCTATTGATTACTTGATCTTTATATTTTTTAGGTTTCTACACTTAGAATTCTAACTGATTAATCTTTCAAAAAAGTGTGCTTTTTCAAAAACATAAACATGAACACAATTTGTTAAACACTGTTATTCAATACTTTAAATTTTCACGTTGCGGGGACAAATTACAACTGCGACCTTCGAATGTCTCTGTCACTATCAATGCCTTAGATGATTCTGCCTTCAGCTACGGGCAAGCAGCCTACTGCGCCAACGCCGACAGCCCCACCCCGGAAATCACCGGCATCAGCGGCGGTACCTTCTCCGTATCTCCAGTTGGGCTGAGCATCAATCCTGCAACCGGTGAAATTGATATTGCTGCCTCACAGCCAGGGAACTATACTATAACCTATACCACTCCAGGCCCCTGTACCAATAGTGCTACCTTTGAGCTGGGCGTACTGCCAGAGCCGGCCATTTCATGCCCCGGCCCAATCACCAAAAACACAAGCGATAGCGGCAATGGCCAATGCGCGGCGGAAGTATCCTGGAATAACCCGGCCGAAGCCAACGGGGCCTGTTCACCCATTACCCTGACTATTGCCATTGATGACGGCACGCCACAGGAAGTAACGGAAAGCGCCCTCTTCAGCACTACGCTGGCAGTTGGCGGGCATACCGTTGCCTATACCATCAGTGATGACAATGGCAATCAGGATGAATGTACCTTTAATGTGACTGTACAGGACGACACTGCCCCGGTTGCACTTTGCCTGGACTCATCGGTGGATATCGGCTCAGAAGGGCAATACCAGTTGCAGCTGGAAGATGTCTTCGACAGCGCACAAAGCACGGATAACTGCAGCATCGCAAGTGCAGAATTCTCCCCCGCTACCTTCACCTGCGACGAAGTAGGGCTTACCTTCCCTGTACCAGTGGTGGTAACTGATGCTAACAACAACACCTCAGAGTGCACAGCTAATATTACCGTCGCCTCAGGGGGCAGCCTCCCCGGCAACTGGCAGCCAACAGATATCGGGAGCCAGGGCAGCGGCAGCGACTACAGCTATGACCCTTGTGCCACCGATAATCCCAATGGTGGAGATTTCACTATTATGACCGGCGGCTATAACCTTATCCCTGCCAACGCTGACAACCTGGGCTTCATTAGCCAGGAACTGTGCAACGATGGCGGTATACAGGCACGCATTGAAAGTGTAACAGGTGGCTACGCGGGCCTTATGATCCGGGAGAACAATGCGCCGGGCGCAAAAATGATCGCGATTTACTCCAATCTCACCAACCTCCTGCGCCGGGAGACCCGTACTGTTGAAAACGGCCCACGCAGCAGCGGCAGCCTTTATGCCAGCTTCCCCTTCTGGCTGCGACTGCGCCGGAAGGGCGACTACATCCGGGCCTTTTACTGGAATTCAGATGCAGGCAGCTGGGTGCTTTTGCACCAGGCTTACATCCCCATGAAAGCGTGTGTGGAAATGGGGCTGGCGGTCTTTACTACTGACCCCAACGGCCAGGCAGAGGCTACCTTCGCCCAGGTCGCAACAAGGTCCAATATCGGCGCCAATAACCTGTTGGCTGTTCATGCCGGGACTGAAGCCAGCGAGCACGATGGGATACGGGCAAGCATTTTCCCTAATCCGGCACAGGATGCTTTCAGCCTGAAATACCACAATGACGGAGGCAATACAGCTACTGCTGTCCTGCGCAACCCGCTGGGACAGCCCGTTGCCCAAAGACAGCTCATGCCCGGAGATACCATCACACAATGGGCCGTCGGTAACCTGCCCGGTGGGCTCTACCTGCTTGAAATACGGCAACCGGGCAAAGCGCCGCTCTTGCTCCGGGTCATGAAAGTAAAATAGATTTTATTAACTGATCTTTCGCATGCGAAAGATCAGTTAATAAAATCTAATAAGAGAGCCTGGATTTGTCCGACCGTCACGGCTTTGCTATGCTGCAGAGCTGTGACGGCTGGCATTTGCCCCTTTAGCTTTAGACGCAGCGCTACTATTCAGCGGGAGGTGAAACGGTTTGGATTGGAAGCCCCTTGATTACCATGCGGTCGCTGTTTATGCCCACCTCTCCATCCTGCTGTGCCGAAAAGTATATCCTGATATCCCTCCTGCCCGCTGCAAAGGCCTTCTCGTAAGCCGTTTACATCCACATTATCAGTCCAATCCGCGTTACAACCACACCAAAATCCTACCTACTAACAGGATTTAATTCAAAATATTTTTCAAAAGATTCAAAATCATAACCAAATAATTCATTAGCTTATCCACCCCATCATAATATTTATTTCAGGCTAGACAGCACTCACCCCGGTAAAAAATTACACAACATCGTTGTGACCGATTCCTTGTTCTCATTACCAAAACACTTGCAATAGTATGAAAAAAAACTTGAACACCCTTTTGATACTCTTGCTGTTAGGCCTGACGGGTAACCTATGGGCGCAGCGCAATTGTGGTAGCATGGACTACCTGGAGCATCAGCATGAAATGCACCCGGAACGCGAACAACGGCAAAAAGAAATCGAGAGGCACACTGCCCGCGTCCTGGAAAGTGCTTCACGCTCGGTGACAGGCACCATTACCATCCCCGTGGTGGTGCATGTGGTGTACAATAACGCCACGGAGAATATCAGTGCGGCTCAGGTGCAAAGCCAGATTGATATTCTGAATGAAGACTTCCGCCGCCTGAATGCGGATGCGGTCAACACGCCTTCTGTATTTCAGGGCGTCGCAGCCGATGTAGAAATTGAGTTTTGCCTGGCTACCGTTGACCCGCAGGGAAACCCAACCGATGGCATTACGCGCACCCCAACCAGTGTCACTGCTTTCGGCACTAATGATGAGGTGAAGTTTAACTCCAGTGGTGGGAAAGACGCCTGGCCGGCAAGTGACTACATGAACTTTTGGGTTTGTGATATCAGCGGCGGCATTCTGGGTTACGCACAGTTCCCCGGTGGCCCTGCCAGTACCGATGGAGTGGTTGTTGATTACCAATACTTTGGGGATATTGGCACCGCTACCGCTCCTTTCGATAAGGGCCGGACCGGTACGCACGAGGTGGGGCACTACCTCAATCTTCGCCACATCTGGGGGGATGGCAACTGCAACGCCGACGACTTCGTCAGTGATACGCCACGGGCTGGCGGGCCAAACTACACGGGTTCACCTTGTAATTTCCCCGGTAGCGACTCCTGTAATGGAGGTACCGGTGATCTTCCTGACATGTTCCAAAACTACATGGACTACTCCGATGATGGCTGTATGAACCTCTTCACGCAAGGCCAGACTGCCCGTATGCGGGCTTTGTTTGAGCCCGGTGGCGCCCGTGCCAGCCTGCTGAACTCTACCGCCTGCGGCACCCCCGTAACGCCTACCTGCAATGATGGCATCCAAAACGGTGACGAGACCGGCGTGGACTGCGGCGGTTCCAGCTGCGCTCCCTGTCCCTGTAATGACCCCAACCTGACCCTGACCATCACGCTCGATAACTATCCTGCGGAAACTTCCTGGACCGTCACCGATGCCGGTGGTGCTACGGTAGCTTCAGGTGGCACCTACGGCGGTCAAGCCAACGGCTCTGCCGTTACCGAGAACATCAGCCTGGGTACAGGAGACTATACCTTTACCATTAATGACAGCTTCGGGGACGGCATTTGCTGTGCGTATGGCAATGGTTCCTATAGCCTTACCGATGGTACCGGTGCGGTGATTGCATCGGGCGGCAGCTTCGGCTCCAGCGAAAGCGCCAGCTTCTGTACGGTCGGCGCTGCTCCAACTTGTAACGATGGCATCCAGAACGGTGACGAGACCGGCGTAGACTGCGGCGGCACCAACTGCCCGGCTTGCCCAACCTGTAATGACGGCATTCAGAACGGTAGCGAAACCGGTGTGGATTGCGGTGGCCCGGACTGTGCCGCCTGCCCGACTTGCAACGATGGTATTCAAAACGGCAGTGAAACTGGCGTGGATTGCGGTGGCCCGGACTGCGCGCCTTGTAATACCTCCTGCAGCAATGGCAATAACTTTACTCTGACCATCGTACTCGACAACTATCCCGGTGAGACCACATGGACCGTAACCGATGGCGGCACTACCGTAGCTTCGGGTGGCCCTTACGGCACACAGCCCAATGGCTCTAACGTTACTGAAACCTTTAGCCTCTCGGGTGGTGACTATGTATTCACTATTTTCGATTCCTTTGGGGATGGTATTTGCTGTGCTTATGGCACTGGTTCTTACAGCCTGAGCGATGAACTGGGCAACACCCTGGCATCCGGTGGTGCATTTGCGTCTTCAGAAAGCACCAACTTCTGCGCAGGCGATGGCGGTACGGCCCCAACCTGCAATGATGGCATCCAGAACGGTGATGAGACTGGCGTGGACTGCGGCGGTTCCAGCTGTGCACCATGCGGAGGCGGTGGCGGTTGCACCTACCTCACGCTCAACAGCGAAGGCTTTGAGTCAGGTTTTGGTATCTGGAATGATGGCGGCAGCGATTGCTACCGCAGCAACAGCAACCCCAATACCGGGTTTGTTAGCCTGGCACTGAGGGACAACTCCAGTACCTCCGTGCTCACCACAGATAACCTGGATCTGACCGCTTACAGCGAACTCACAGTCGATTTCAGCTACTTCCCGGTCAGTATGGACAACGCTAACGAAGACTTCTGGCTACAGATATCTACCAATGGCGGCAGCACCTACACCACCGTCGAAGAGTGGAATCAGGGCGATGAATTCCAAAACAATCAGCGCTACTTCGATGCTGTGGTTATCCCGGGTCCGTTCACCACTAACACCCGCCTGCGTTTCCGTTGTGACGCCTCCGGTAATTCCGATTGGGTATACCTGGATGACATCGTGATCAGCGGTTGCCAAAGCGGTGCCCGTACGGCTAATCCTGTACTTACCGCTGACTATGTGAAACCATCGGTTGAGCAAAGCACCTTCCGTGGCCCACAGGCACAAGCTGCACCGCAAATTGCTGACATCAACCTCTTCCCGAACCCGACCAACGGCGACCTCAAGCTTTCCTTCACCCTGCCTGAAGCAGGCCCGGTACAAGTGATGGTGACCGGCACAGACGGACGGGTGATCAGTCAGCAGCAATGGCTGGGACAAGTGGGCACCTCCGTACATGAGATGGACGCGTCCACACTCGCCCCCGGCGTTTACTTCCTGCACCTGAGCGCTAATCAGGAGCATATCGTCCGCCGCTTTGTGGTAGTGCGGTAAACTAAACAGGCTAATAAGCCTTTAACAAAAATTCTTCATCAATCCCGAATGCTGGCCAAGGCTGGTATTCGGGATTTTTTGCTCCTAACGCTTCCTTGATGAGAACCTGCCGTTTTCTGAAAATATGCATGCCTTTACATATTTTTCGATAGCTTATCATGCTCTTGGCTTTATTGTATTTCCTGTATTTTCAAACCATACTCCCCTCGATCACGAGAGGTGAAATTTTGAGGACTTTATTTTTGTGCCCTGCAAGGCAAAAAGCACCGGTATAGCCTAAGCCAGCGCCAGATCCGTTCCTTTAGCTCGGGCTAAAGTCGCGAACCTTCGCCTTGATTAGCCGAAAAATAACTTCAACTTAAGTATCAGAGATCTATGACTTGAGCCACTAGGGTGAGCATTTTAACGCCGTAGTGTTCAAAAAGAAAAAGTCAAAAATCAATCATTAAATGTAGCCCGGCACCCCTTCAAACAGCGGGTGAGGCAATTCTTTACTATATTGCGCACTCGTTGAAGTAAAAGCAAAGCTGAGGGCTCAGCAAATAAAAGTATTTTCATTAGAGATGCTAACATAGCACCTCTATTTACCTTCTCAAATTTATTTCACCCCCGTATCGGGGGATAGTACAAATGAATCGATTACTAACATTTCTGTTAGCATCATTATTATATGCCTCATCCGTTACGGCACAGAACGGACTTGATTCTGTAAAGGCGTTGCTGCCAGGGCAACCTGACTCTGCGCTACAGATACTGAGCACAATAGTGGAGGAAGCCCCGGCGGCAGAAGATTCCATTCTGGCTCAGGCGCATTACTACATGGGCATCGCTCATTACTTTAACGGCAACTACTATCTAAGCGGAAATGCATACCTGAAAGCGCTGGAATCTGGTTATGCGGAGCAGTCACCTTTATTCAAAGGGAAGTTACTCAATAACCTGGGGATCGTCTATGACATGACAGACCGTTATGAAGAAGGCTTAGCGGCCTATCTTGCTTCTTTAGAACTGGAAAAAAGCATCGGCAATCAAAATGGCATAGCCCAATCTGAATTAAACATTGGTTTGCTTCTTATTCATCAGCGCAAATTCAGCGAAGCCAGATCCTACCTTGAATCAGCAAGGAGCAAATTTGAAGATGCCGGGAACACAGAAGGGCTGGCATTAGTTTTGCACAATGAAGCTACTATTGACGAGGAACTTAAAGATTATAAGGCTGAAACAAAGCTTACGCGGTCCCTACAACTT
This sequence comes from uncultured Phaeodactylibacter sp., assembly GCA_913057245.1. Lineage (GTDB taxonomy): Bacteria > Bacteroidota > Bacteroidia > Chitinophagales > Saprospiraceae > Phaeodactylibacter. The sequence continues at coordinate 49,304 of CAJXNH010000020.1, read as the reverse complement.
TATGAGCAAGCGGGCAACACTTACGAGTATACCAATGTATGCATACATCTGGCGGCTTTTCATCATGAAGCCGGAGAGGAGGAGAAGTCAAAATACTACCTGGAAAAAGCGACCCGCCTGATTGAAGAAAAAGGGTATTACTATCTGAATGAAGGGCTTCAGGTTTTTAAAGCCAAGTTAGAGATTGCAAGAGGTGAGTTTGAGGCTGCAAGAGCAAGGCTCGATACGCTCTCTCCCTCTAATAACCGAACCCAGCAGGGAAAATGGATTTATCATTTGATTGCGATGGCAGAGCTCGAAGATGCTGCTACTTTTGAGAAAGAACTTTGGGAGTACGAACACTTCCTTGATTCCATATACGATGAAAACACCAGCCGAATTGTCAGTGAGCTGCAAATCATCCACGAAACAAAAGAGAATGCCCAAATCATTAATAACCAACAGGTCAGGCTGCGTTCACAGCGAAACATACTGACGCTTTCCCTTGCTTTCATTTTTATCCTCGGAGTAGCAGTCGTTATGCTGATAAAAAATCACAGGAGGCTACAAGTAAGCTATAGGGTGCTATTTCTTAAAGAAAAAGAAACCCAGCGTCAGTTCGAAGCTCTGCTAAAGCCCAAGTCAGGTTATCATGTCCAATCACCAACAGCAGAGTGGAACCAACCTGACATATCAACGCCCATCGAGGAAGATGAAAACACCATACCATTTACCCACCATTATGAGCTGTGGAGGCAAATCGTAAGCATTATTGAAAAAGAGGAATGCTACCTTCAACCCGATTTCCGCATCAGTGACCTGGCTAAAATTTGCAACTCCAACCGTACCTACATATCCAAAACCATTAGCTACTACACTCAGATGAACTTCTCTGCATTCCTCAACCGGTTTAGAGTAGAACGTGCCAAGATTGAATTGCAGAAGAACCACTCTTTTTCCTTCGATGAAATTGGAAGATTATCCGGATTTAATTCTACCGCCACTTTTTACCGAGCCTTCAAGGATCAGACCGGGCTTACCCCGAAGCAATATACTCAGATGATCCGAAACGAAGAAGAATAAAACACCTCATTGAATACCAGCCTTTTACAAACAAACCTTCCTGTCGTTTTTACCAAATGAGAGTAGTTTTTACGATTTTAGAGTAACAGGAAGCTTTAAATAGCAGGCTTTCAAACATCCCGTTAATAGTTTTACAGGCATGCATCTCCACCTTCTTTCTCTTCAGAAGATGTGGGTAGATGTAACAACAAAAACAGATAGGCATGCCTTCCAAAAACAGCTCTTGGGATGAGGTCCTTTTAGTTGCCTCATCACTCATGTCTTGTATATTCTTCTTATTGTCCCGGTATTTAATCCGTGCGGGGCACAAGATCCTTCGCCTCGTTAGTAATCAGCCCGTAAAAGGCTTCATACGTTTTCCCCACTCCTCTGATTATTCTCCTCAAAGGTGGTTCATCAGGCATATCCATGGAGTTCACAGGACCCCATTCAGAAGCCGCAGACCTGCGCAAGTTGACCAAGGTATGACTGATTTTTTCTGACGATAGCAGCTCAAAACGCAATATCCGAAACAACACTTAAGCTCCTACTACCATATTTTTCCTTAACAAACTTAATCTCCATGCAAAAGAATCTACTTTTTGGCCTAGTCTTACTCATGGGCCTAAACCTCAATGCACAAATCAGTTCATTTCCCTTTGTGGAAACATTTGAAACAGAAACGGAATGCGACAAATCCTGCTCTAGTATTTGCACGCTCTCCGGAGGATTTACAAATGTAACAGATGATGATACAGACTGGATTGTCGATGCAAATGGCACGACTTCTTCCCTAACAGGCCCTAGCGGGGATAACACAAGTGGCTCTGGCAAGTACCTCTATATGGAAGGGAGTAGCTGCTTTGAAAAACAAGCCATTTTGGAATCGCCCGTATTTGATTTTTCCAACTTGAGCAACCCTGCCCTCGAATTCTACTATCATATGTATGGGCAATCAATGGGAAGCATATCCGTAGAAGCTTCTGATGATGGTGGGGCCACCTGGTCAACTCCTCTTTGGTCTATTAGTGGAGAGCAGCAAACCTCGGAATCGGACAGTTATCTCAAGGCAGAGATTACGCTTTGTAGTTATGCCGGTAGTTCCAACTTCAAGTTCCGGATCATAGGCACAATAGGAGTAGACTTTTTTTCAGATGCTGCCATTGATGACATTGCGGTTTATGATGCCCCTCCCCAATGTATCCCCCCATTCTCTTTGAGCACCGCCAACTCAGCAGGAACCGAAATAGACCTGACTTGGACAGATGTCTGTGGGACCTCTTATGATTGGGAAATTGTAGCGCAGGGCGCTTCTCAGGGCACTAACGTAATCAACTTTGGTAATGCCACCAGCAATGGAATCTCTGTAACAGGCTTAACCCCTCTGACTGCCTATGACTTATACATCAGGACCAACTGCGCTGGCGCTCCGGTACAGGACTGGGCAGGCCCCTTTGGCTTTTCTTCAGGTTGTGAATCCCAACTCTCTGGTTCCTACAGTGTGGGAAGTAGTGGTGATGCTGACTTCCAGACAATCCATGACGCTATCGCCGGCTTAGTCACTTGCGGTGTAAACGGCCCCGTCATTTTCAACATTGCCCCAGGTACCTACCAGGAACAAATTAAACTGTTCCCTTATGAGGGAGCCAGCGAGATCAATACGGTGACACTCTCCGGAGCAGGTGCAGATCAAACCATAATTACCTATGATGGCTCTGGTTCCGGTGTTATGGCAGTAGAGCTTAACGGAGCCGACTATATAACAATAGAAGACTTGACCATCCGGCACACGGGCAGCTCGACTTCCTGGGGCATTCAACTTTGGAATGAGGCCGATTTTAATACGATCCAGGACTGTATCATTAATGTCAATAACACAAGTTCCAACAGTGCAGGTATTGTAGCTAACGGCAATCAATTTACACTAGGCTCCACCGGCAACAGCATGAACAACGGTCTTATCAAAAATGTAAAGATTAACGGTGGAGGCACCGGTATCCGGATAAATGGTTCTTCAAGTCAGGTAACTGATGGAAATAATATCACCGTAGAGGGGTGCGAAATTTCAGCTCAATCTACCGGTATTCATTTTCGAAACCTGAACAGTCCTGTTGCAACCGGTAATACAATCCATGAAATGCCGCCTGCTGGTTCTTCTTACGGAATCTGGGTGGCGAATTCAAAATCACCAATAGTTCAGAAAAACCAAGTTCTGGGCGCCGCAACTTATGCTTATTTTTTAAGCAGCATCAATACTTCATCTATGGGGGCTGCCGATCGAGCAAATGTCTCAAACAATATGGGGCGGGCATTCGGTACCGGGGATGCATACTTTTTACAAGGTTCCGATAGTGTGGACTTATTTTTCAATACGGGCCTTGCTGATGATGATCAGGCTCTATGGGTCAATTCCTCTTCGGATGGGTATGATATTCGGAACAACATTTTCATCTCCAATACTTCGGAAGCCATTGACCTCGATGCTCCAACCAATAACGATGATGTGCTCGACTATAATCTGTACTACCGCACTGACGGCAATGGAGCCCTCGCGGTGGTGGCCAACCAATTTTACAACTCGCTGGAAGAATGGCAGACCGCATCTTCATCTTACAATGCCAACTCCGTCTCTGACAGCATTGTGTTCGTAAGTACTAATGATCTGCATCTCTCTGGGTTCAATTTAGCGGTACAGGGACAGGGCATAACAATTCCCGGTATTAGTGATGATATTGATGGCCACACCAGACCAGCGCATCCCTATATTGGAGCAGATGAAAAGGTACAGTGTACAGCGCCAACAGTACTGTCTGTTGACAGCCTATCTGAAACTTCTGCTTTATTAAGTTGGAGTGCTCCCGGTGATGCCTTAGAGTACGCCATCGAGATTGGGCTCAGAGGTTTTTCACCCGGTCAAGGTCAAACCATCTCAGGGCTTGATACTTCTCTATATCTGGCTACGGGATTAGAATCAGATACCCCTTACGATTTTTACGTCATCACTGAGTCTTGTGGATCCGCCGATATCTTCAGCAATCCTTCAGAGCCCTTAGAATTTAGAACTTTATGTGGTGAATACTCACCTTTTCCTGTATTCCAGGGCTTTGAAAATGCTTCAGCTCCTGAAGGATGCTGGATACAAGATGGATTCCCGTTATTATTTGAAGAGGTTACAGGGGGGCGCAGAGCAACTTTCACCGGGAATTATGATTGCTTTTCGGACACACAGCACACAGCCCGTTTAGAATCACCATCTATCCTTTGGAACGAAGCGGAAAACCACCTGTTAACTTTTGATTACTGGATTGAGGAAGCACCCACCACCTGCAGCACGACCGTTTCGCCATCCTGCTATGATGGCATCCAAAACGGTGATGAGAGTGGCATAGACTGCGGTGGGTCCAGCTGTGCACCCTGCTCCTCTTGTTACGGACTCAACCTGACCCTAACCATCGATGTCGACACCTTTCCTGATGAAACTTCGTGGACGGTCTCTGATGCTGACGGTGCTATAGTAGCTTCCGGTGGCCCCTACGATAGGAATTTCAGCTTGTACACAGCAGGCACTATTACAGAGAACATCAGCCTGGAGCCAGGAGACTATACCTTCACTATTAATGACAGCTACGGGGACGGTATTTGCTGTTTAGCTGGCAATGGTTCCTATACCCTTACAGATGGCACCGGAGCAGTGATCGCATCGGGCGGCAGCTTCGACTTCAGCGAAAGTACCAGCTTCTGTACCAGCAGTATCGCTTTCAAGCCTGCTCCTGCTTTTAGGGTGGCCTATCAATCGTTTGGTTCATCGTCGCCTTTGAGTGAAAAAGTCCTGGTGGATTTTAAAACCCCCACAAATGGCTGGGCTACAGCAAGAATACCGCTGCCAAAACTTAACACCAACGCCGAAAGTTACGTGGTCCGATTTGAAGGGTATCACAATGCTTTTGCCAGGATTGACAATATTCATATTCAAGAAGAAGAGGATTGTTTACCACCTCAGAATGTTCAAGCTAGTCTTTTTCCATGGTCAACCGACGTCGATGTTGCTGTCCTAAGCTGGGATTCATCAGATGCGGACTCTTTTCTCGTCCGGTATGCTCTGGAGGGATCGCCTCACTGGTATAGCTTTATTTCTACTAATCAATTTAACGCCGAGTTATTTTTTTTCGACCGAGACGGCAATTACAGGTTTGAGGTTATCGCCATTTGCGATGGGCACCTCTCTCGCCCGTCCTCCACTGTTAGACTAACCTATTCATGTGGTTCTCCTTGGACACTTACACTTAGGAGTCCATATTTTACAGGTTTCGAAGGTTCTGGAGTCAAACCAGAATGTTGGACACTTCAATCCAGCAGCCCCTCAGCCTGGCAGTTCCCCGAAAAGGTATTCGATACTACCGGATTGGCTAACCAACCCCTTAATGGTGATAACATGGCGGCATTTATCAGTCCAACAGTCAGGAAAGACACACTTATTTCGCCATTATTTGATGTCAGTTCGTTTTCTGAGGTTCCTGTGGTTTCTTTTGCCTATAACATTTTAGAAGGCCTTATATCGTCGGTAGGTCCATCGCCACAAACAGCTGTAGCTAACGAGAACTTAGCGATTGGCCGGGTGGATGGAATCATACCTTTTTTTCCACTTACGAGCCCTTCTACCATTAAGCTCAGTGGCTTCCCGAGGGATGCCACACTCACTGAGTCCATGCTTTCCAGTGTTTGCATTAGCCTGGAGCACGAACGTTATGACAACCTGGATATTGAGCTATCCTGCCCTAATGGGCAATCTGCTAAAATAATTAAACACTTTTCTTCTCCCCATATCTTGGAACATTTAGGCGAGCCATTTATTCGAACGGATTTTATAGGTCGTAACGACCTGACGCCTGGCACCCCTTATGAGTACTGCTTCAGCATGGAGAGTACCGATTTTGGCACGCTCAGGGATGAACACTTGAGCTTTACCCCGTCTCACGTTTACACTACTGTTCCCAGCTTAATTGACGGCCTGACCTCTGAAGTTTCTGCTTCTTACTTCCCTGAGGGCAGTTATAAGCCCGAAGGAGACTTCTCCAGCCTAGAAGGCTGCCCTCTTAACGGAGAGTGGACCTTATCAGTTAAAGATCTTGACCCTGGGTTTGAAGGCTCGCTTTTCAAGTGGAGCCTTAATTTTGACCCAACTTTTTTGGACAGTATTATGAATTATCAGCCAACGCTAAACTTGTTGTACAGAACAGCAGAAGGTGGAGAGTGGACACAACTTGCGGAATATTCTCCTAACCAGAATTTGGCGTCCACGTGGACAACCGAAGAGATTCTGCTGCCAAGCTTATCTGATTACCTTCAGTTTGCTTTTACCGTAACCGACGCCAACGATCAGGACAGCTTGGACCTGGTATTGGACACGACAAGTAATGAAACGCCACAACGCGGACGTGGTATTCTGCTCGATGATTTTAGAGTAAGCGAATACTGTGCACCGCCATCTGCTATCTGCCAGGATGTGACAGTTGTACTAGACACCAATGGGCAGGGCACCCTACTGCCTGAGGAGATTGGTGGCAATAGCATCATGGGGTGCGCCCCCTGCATCATGGGGTGCGCCCCCTGCAGTAACGGCAACAACTTCATCCTGACTATCGTACTCGACAACTATCCCAGTGAAACCACCTGGACCGTGACTGATGGTGGTACTACCGTAGCTTCGGGCGGCTCCTATGGTTCACAGCGCAATGGCTCTACCGTTACGGAAACGTTCAGCCTCTCGGGTGGCGATTATACCTTTACCATCTTTGATTCTGCCGGTGATGGTATCTGCTGTGCTTACGGCAGTGGCTCCTACAGCCTGAGCGATGAACTGGGTAACACTCTGGCCTCCGGTGGCGCTTTTGCGTCTTCAGAAAGCACCACCTTCTGCGCAGACGGGCTTGCTTCAGAATCCATCAGCCAGAGCTTCTTCGACTGTGATGACATTGGCAGTACCATTAATGTCACCTACACCATCACCGATTTCAATGGTGCATCAGACCAATGCAGCGCTACTGTTTCCGTAGAGGAAGGCAACGCACTGCCTGCAGGATGGTCGGCAACCAATATTGGGGATCAGGGAGATGGCAGCGACTTCAACTACAGCCTCTGCTCTGCCGATAGCCCCAACAACGGTGACTTGACCATAAGCACCGGCAGCTACAACCTCCTGACTCAAAATGCCGACAACCTCGCTTTTGCAAACATAGAGCTGTGCAATGACGGTGGTATTCAGGCACGTATCGAAAGCGTGGACGGCGGTTACGCCGGACTGATGATACGCGAGAGCGATGCCCCGGGCGCTAAGATGGTAGCGGTGTATTCTAACCTCACCAATTTGATCCGGCGGGAAATCCGTACTACAGACAACGGGCCTAAAAGCAGCACGCTGATACAGGCGTCTTTCCCTTATTGGCTGCGCCTGCAACGTGACGGCGACTTGATTCGCGCCCGGTACCGTTCCAGCAGCAATGGCTCCTGGCAAACCTTTTATCAGGCTTACCTGCCCATGAACTCGTGTGTGGAAATGGGGCTGGCCGTATTTGCCACTGACCCGAACGGCTCCGCTTCTGCGACCTTTGGGGATATTCGCTTCCGAAACAATTCAGGCGGTATCAATCTTTCCGCCCCCGACAGCCTATACTGGGAAAACGCGCAGCCCGAGGTCCTCAAGGCCACCATAGTGCCCAACCCCGTGCGCCGTACCTTCACCCTGCAATTCTCTGCAGCACTTCCAGCGGATGGTACAGCGGCTCTGTTCAATGAGTTTGGGCAGCAGCTGGCTCAAACGCCCCTGCGCGAAGGAGAGCAGTCCATAGACTGGGACGCCAGCTATCTGCCCGCAGGGCTTTACTTCCTGGAAGTCTTCACGCAGGATGGCTACCGGGAAGTACTAAAGGTGGTGCGGCAGTAAATTTTCTGACGAACCTATTGTTTGCATAGTACAGCCACAGCCCGGAGTCCCGGACTGTGGCTGTTTTTTTATTCTAATTTCCGGACCTCCAAATTCTCCGGATCATCAAAGTAGAGGGTGACTTCCAGTTCGATTTCTTTTTGGTATTTCCCTCTCAGAGTATGCTCCTGCGCCGCCGCATTTATCGCCAACCCTATAAAGACAAATGATTAGAGACGGTATGCTGCCTTCTCAAGGAGTAAAACCAAGAGTGTCCAAGCAACGATCTAGTGACTTTCTCCTGGCTATATCCTGCTATTGACCACAAGGAACAACTTGGCAAAATTGGCTTTACAACAAACCTGACACCCCTTATTTACCCCTCATTGCCTTTTAATCCAGCTGCCTAAGTGAGAACAAAGCTCAGCCCTAAGCATTGTTATTCAGCTACTTGCATATTTGAGAGTTTATGAGGTGTTAACGATTTAGCTTTAGAGAGAGATATAGCTTTTTTTTGTGCTTTCCGGGGTCAAGCCCTCCTTATTTTAAAACAAATATGTACTTATGAAAAAATGGATATGCATGGCATGCCTTCTCCTGGCTTTTTCCAGACTTAGTTGGGGAGCAGTCCCAATTGAGGGAGCGCTTCTGCCACCAACCGACAGCGTGCTTTATGTCAACCCTTCTTTACCTTCTTCCGGAAACGGGTACTCTTGGGATCAGGCATTCAATAATCTGCAACATGCTTTGCACCTGGCAGAGAACGCCCCCGAAATCAGCGAAATATGGCTTGCCGCAGGGCATTACTACCCGGACGAGGGAATAGACATTACAAACAATGTAATAAACCAGTTTATCGTCAAGCGCTCTAACCTCGCGCTGTACGGTGGCTTTAGCGGGCAGGAGACGGTGCGCAATCAACGAAACTGGAAGGAGCACCTCACCGTGATAGACGGAGACATCAACCAGTCCGGCACCACGGAAGGCAATGCGTTCTCTATGTTCTTTATCGACTACCAAAAGGAAAATATAACTGTAGACGGGCTCGTCTTTCGCAACAACTACACAGAAGTCGCGAACGGAGCAGTAACCGTCCAGTCCTCTAGTAAAAATATACGCTTTTCTAACTGCACCATTGAAAAAAATGCGGCCAACATTGGTGCCGCCATCATTGTGGCGAGCGGTGCTGAAGCCGAATTCACCAATTGCATTATACGAGATAACTATGCGGACTCGCAGGCAGGCGCAGTCTGGGTACCCCGGGGAGACGCCCGCTTCATCAACTGCTTGTTCGTCAACAATACTTCACCGAATGAGAATTTCTTCGTCTCTTATGAAGAAAACTTTAACTTCAGTAGCGGATCTGCCGCTTTCATCAACTGCACCATCATTGACGACAACCATGCCACCGGCAAGGCGGTCTTCATGATACAGGCTGACAACGATTTCGGTATTGGTTCAGGCGACCCAAAAGATTCTGTTATCGTACTTTATAACACCATCGTATGGGGGAACTCGAACCTCATCACAGACCAGCTCTCCTTTACCGACTTTTCTCAGCCGCAGCCCACGCTGAAAATCAGCCACAGCATACTCGATGGCACTTATCCGGGTGAGAACGTAATGGATGAGGACCCGCAGTTTGATACCTCTTACTATGCTCCACCCCGGATTACCTCTCCGGCCCGTAATGCCGGCAGTACAGAAGGCGCCCCTGCTTTTGACCTGAACGGAGTAGCGCGTACCGGGCTGCCGGATATCGGAGCATTTGAAATCCCCTGCACCACTATTGCAGAAGCGAGTAATGACAGCGACGGCTCAATCTGTGCCGGGGACGAAGTCAACTTGTCCGAAAACGGCGGAGAAGCCATCTCCTGGTCCTGGATGGGGCCCGGCGGCTTTAGCAGCAATGAGCAAAACCCGTATATCGCCGCGGCCTTACCGGGAGATTACATCGTCACTATCATCAACGGGCAGGATTGTACCGCCAGCGATACCACCACGGTAGAGGGGGACACGGAAGCGCCCCTAATCGAATGCCCGGCGGATACCATCGTGAGCATTTCCGAAGGCGGATGCACCTACACTGGTATACCCTGGGACACCATTCTGATGTCAGACAACTGTAGCGGAGTAGATGCTTTGCAAACCAGCCTTATGACAGGCGAGGACGGGCAACCTTCCTACATGCTTGGTACAAACACTATTGAACTGACGATCGAAGATGAAGCCGGCAACAAGAATAGGTGTCAGTTCCAACTTACGGTAGTGGACGACCTGCCCCCCACAGCAAAATGTAAGAACGTCACCGTCGAAATGCAGGAATCCGGTCTCGTCACGGTATCAAAAGAAGCGCTTGATGACGGTTCCTACACCGAATGTGGCAGTTTTTCCCTGAGCACGGACTCCGAACTCACCTTTACCTGTGAAGACGGAGACTTCCACATTGTCACCCTCATTGTAACGGATGACTCCAATCAGCTCACAGCTCAGTGCGAGGCACAGATTGTGATTGAAGATCCGAATAACTTCTGCTGTGCGCCTGCATCCGCTATCTGCCAGGAGGTGACAGTGGTACTAGCCCCCAATGGGCAGGGCACCCTGCTGCCTGAAGAGATTGGTGGCAATAGCATCACGGAGTGCGGGCTTGCTTCAGAATCCATCAGCCAGAGCTTCTTCGACTGTGATGACATTGGCAGTACCATTAATGTCACCTACACCATCACCGATTTCAATGGTGCATCAGACCAATGCAGCGCTACTGTTTCCGTAGAGGAAGGCAACGCACTGCCTGCAGGATGGTCGGCAACCAATATTGGGGATCAGGGAGATGGCAGCGACTTCAACTACAGCCTCTGCTCTGCCGATAGCCCCAACAACGGTGACTTGACCATAAGCACCGGCAGCTACAACCTCCTGACTCAAAATGCCGACAACCTCGCTTTTGCAAACATAGAGCTGTGCAATGACGGTGGTATTCAGGCACGTATCGAAAGCGTGGACGGCGGTTACGCCGGACTGATGATACGCGAGAGCGATGCCCCGGGCGCTAAGATGGTAGCGGTGTATTCTAACCTCACCAATTTGATCCGGCGGGAAATCCGTACTACAGACAACGGGCCTAAAAGCAGCACGCTGATACAGGCGTCTTTCCCTTATTGGCTGCGCCTGCAACGTGACGGCGACTTGATTCGCGCCCGGTACCGTTCCAGCAGCAATGGCTCCTGGCAAACCTTTTATCAGGCTTACCTGCCCATGAACTCGTGTGTGGAAATGGGGCTGGCCGTATTTGCCACTGACCCGAACGGCTCCGCTTCTGCGACCTTTGGGGATATTCGCTTCCGAAACAATTCAGGCGGTATCAATCTTTCCGCCCCCGACAGCCTATACTGGGAAAACGCGCAGCCCGAGGTCCTCAAGGCCACCATAGTGCCCAACCCCGTGCGCCGTACCTTCACCCTGCAATTCTCTGCAGCACTTCCAGCGGATGGTACAGCGGCTCTGTTCAATGAGTTTGGGCAGCAGCTGGCTCAAACGCCCCTGCGCGAAGGAGAGCAGTCCATAGACTGGGACGCCAGCTATCTGCCCGCAGGGCTTTACTTCCTGGAAGTCTTCACGCAGGATGGCTACCGGGAAGTACTAAAGGTGGTGCGGCAGTAAATTTTCTGACGAACCTATTGTTTGCATAGTACAGCCACAGCCCGGAGTCCCGGACTGTGGCTGTTTTTTTATTCTAATTTCCGGACCTCCAAATTCTCCGGATCATCAAAGTAGAGGGTGACTTCCAGTTCGATTTCTTTTAGGTACTGGTACTCCTTCCCCTTACAGCGCAGCACTACCTTCTCCTCATCTTCGTAGATGACGTTGCTGCGGTCCAGCCGTTCTACCAGGTAGCGGTAGAGGCGGTCTTGAATGTAGGTGAACAGCATTCGCCAATCTCCTTTCTTATAGAGGTAGCTGTAATCAGGATCACGATGCACAGGAACACGCCTCCTGGCCTCCTTGTCCTCCACATAGGGCAGATATAAAGGGACAGTTTTGGTCAAAAAGATATCTTTCCCGCTTATGAAGTACACATCCCGGGTCTCCGTGTCCAATGCCAGCAGATAATGATTGGCACGAGGCTGCTTGATGTAATGATAGGGATAGTCATAGTGGTTATTAGCCGCGCCTAGACTGTTAGCCCAGGCGCATTGGGAAAGGTACCTTGCTGGCAATGGCTCCGGGCTTACTACTAAAGGATAGGAATAACGCAACGCCCTTTCGGTTATGGCTTTCCATTGGGGCTGATAGTAGGTATCATAAATGTTGTCATTGTTAAAACCGTCCCAGCTAATGGAATCCGCAAACTGTGAGTCTTCTCTCTTGTGCCATAAAAGCAGGGTGTCCACGTAGATTTTATAATACTCGATATCACGATAATAAAACCGGTGTTCAGCCGAAACAAATTTATAATCGATAGTTCCGTTAAGATAAGGCTCCCTCTCATAATCATAGCTAAAGCTCATCATCTCTGGCAGCCTTGCCTGCAAATCCGCTACCCGTGGCTCACTTACCCAGCAGCAGCCATACCTCAGGTGGTACATACGAGGCAGGTATACATCGTAGTCTGGAATTAGGCTGTCTAACAAAGTCTCCGGGTCTACACTATCAGGCAAAGCGCTGACTTTTTGATGAAATTTATAGAGGTAGAGGTTCTCCATAAGGGCTTCGAAGAGATAGCGCTTTTTGTCTTCTGTGCCGCTGAAGTCAGGAATTTCAAGCTTAGGGTATGCGCTTGACCGAGGAGCGAGTTCAACTTTCGCTTGTTTGGGTTTGGGAATTTTTATTTTCTCAATTTTATAGTTCCCTGGATCATCAAATGAAAATTGATACCTATAATGGCTTAAAAAACCATCTTCTGTTCGCCTAATCCTATTTATAAAAATAGAGTCCTCCGACGATCGATCAATATTAACTTCTACATCCTCATCCAAGTAAGACAAAGCTTTAACAAAAAATACATATGAATCAGGGCGATTAGGCACAGAATTAAAGTATGCTATGATGTCATTTTTAAAGGTAGGATAAATAGGCATGACAACCTTAGTATCTATATCCACTAAAAACAATCCAAGTTTATCCTGAAAAAGCCTTTTTATCTGTCCCGCTGACCAATCATTTATGTCTTTGTTTTCTGGTATACGATTAAATCCCACTTCAAATAAGTGGAAATTGGATCCAGGAACAGCTCCTAAGCCCGATTTTCTAATATACATCTTAGGCAAATCCGTAAAATATCCAAATACTACATTGTCAACATTTTTCACCCTATTATGGGATGAAATTCTGTCTGATTCCCTATAGTTATTACTTAAAGCTAAGCTGCTAAAGTATGCGTATCGTTTTAATATTTGTCGCTTCATCTCATAGACCACTTCCGCCGGAAGGTCAGCATCTACCTTTTGTGCCAGCACATTCAAGCTCAAAAACAGCCCCACAATCAGCGTAAGCGCGCATTTAGTCATAAGCTACAAGGTTTAACATATCCTGGAAACGGCAGAAAGATACGAATCCTCCTGTAAGCCCGGGCGACTACTGAACGAGTGTGCGGGCAGCGGGTGTCAGTGGTGCTGCTGACTGAGTGAGTATTATGTTTTTTGCATTGACTTCGCCCCACTCCCGTCGTCGCGCTTCCAGCGAGGTGATGGGTTAATATAGACCAGGCTTAGGAAACCTATCGCCCAGTGGGAAACTGGACGACAGGGCAAAAGCTTGAAAAAGTGGGGTATTGCTGTTTCTATCTGTTATTAAGCTGCCTTAGCCGTTCCTAAAATAGCCCTTCAACCGCTCCAGCGCCACCTCCAAATGGCTCAAAGGCAATGTAGTATACACTATCCTAAACACCCCATACTTCTTATGCTGGAATCCGGCACCGGGCGTCAGCAATATGCCGGTACTGTGGTAAATGTCCATCCAAAGGTCTTCCTGCCCCTTTTCGCTATCCTCTTTTAGGTATTTGGAAAAATCGGCCCACACAAACAGGCTACCGCGGCTGGGGACGTAGGGCACTTCCAACTCCCGAAGGGCCTTGACGACTGCTTTGTAGCTCCCGGTAAGGCGGGCCTTGTTGGTTACGATGTAGCGCTCCAGGAAGGCGTGATCTTTCATCAGCTCCCCGATTACCCACTGCGCAAGGTTGGAGACCATCTGCGGGATATTGACATTCCCAAAACCCTTTAGGAAGCTTTCATTCAAGGAATGTACGATACCAAACCGGAATCCGGACATGGCAAAATCCTTGGACAGGGCATACCAGAGGTGCAGGTAATCGCTTTGAAGCTCCGCCATGAGCTGTGCGAAAGATTGGGGCACCGTTGCCGGCGTATAATCTGCCCGGATGTCATCGTCCTCGATATTCACCAACGACAAACCATAAATTTCACTGACAACCAGGTGCACCTCATGCGCCATGCACCACTCGGCAATCTCCCTCAGCTGTTGTTCCGAGTACATGCAGCCGGTGGGGTTATCCGGTGAGGTCAGCAACAGGATTTTGAACCTCTGACCCTGCCCGCTGATGTCCGCCCAGGCAGCATCCAGATGTGCAGTGGTTAATGGGGAAATATCACCATGATCAGCAGGGTGGTAATGCGTTTGCAAATCATAGCGCTGCAATCCGCTTTTCAAGCCCACATCATTGGTGTACATGGGGTAAGCGGGAGCCGGAATCACCACCACATCCCCTTCGTCTGCCAGCATAAATGTACTTACCTCTATGGTCGCTGCAGCACCGGCAGAAAAGGCGATGGAATCAGGCGCAATGGGACATTGGCACAGGTATTGCTCCATAAATGCAGCTACGGTCTCCCGGACCTCCGGGTGCCCATTCGGATCGGTATACTGGAAAGCCCATTCGGGAACATCGCCCTGCTGCAAAATTTCATCTATGCGCGCCTTCATCATCGGGATCATCAGGGCATTCTCCGCCACATTCAGGGTGAAGTACCCTTCGGGATTCTCCTCCGGATCGTACAGATTTTGAGCAGCTTCAAAGAAGAGGTCCATGTCCACCCGGGCAGCGGAGGCCGCCAGGGGAGCCCCTCTCCTGGAAAGGCCGGAAGCCGGTGTTGATTTTTCTATCGCCATTCGAGCTTTGATTTGTGGTTTTGACCTGGTTCGGGTAAATTGGTAATACCGTGACTCGCATATCTAAGAATTCGGCCACCTGAGTACAGAACACCTAACAAGCTTCTGATGTGCAGAGTTGAGCGCCCTGCCTATGCATCTCGTGGATAAGCTGGAGCAGAGCGGGAAGCTATACCCCAGCAGCTATCGCACTTTGATAACCGGTGGTCACTTTCTGTTTTTGTGCAATTTGTTATACACAATCATTCAATAACTTATCTGTAATTTTGTATCCCCGGCAACATCGCAACCCACCGAATTCGCAGAACCTGTCTGCACGGCGAAGCCAGATAGAGTCACAAAGCTATATGGAAAGGGCGGTCAGACTTCGGAGAAGGCACATCTTTATATACCCGACATCAGCTCAGCCCACCGACTTCGTAGAAGTCGCACCCTTCTAACCCAGGCAACAACAAAGCCCACCGACTTCGCAGAAGTCGCACCTTACTCAACCTCCACAAAAAGAAGACCCAACGACTTCGTAGAAGTCGCATCCTACTCACCCCCACACCAACAAAGCCCAACGACTTCGTAGAAGTCGCACCCTATTCAATAAAACCTTAAGGAAAAACCCCTGAAACAGGAACAATAAAAGCCCTAAGTCGTCACCAACGCCTCAGGCACCCCCACCTCCAGCGGCTGCATCAGATAAGTCTGCAGAAACAAGATCACCGCCTGATTGTAAAAATCACGGTTCGACTTTTTCCGGAAGCCATGCCCCTCATCCTTAGCCAGCAGGTACCAGGCCTCTCCCCCATTCTTACGGATTGCCCGCAGCATTTGCTCCGCCTCACTGGCCGGCACCCGGGGGTCATTCTGCCCCTGCACGATGAGCATCGGCTTGGTAATCTTATGAGCATTAGTCGTCGGAGAAATCTGCTCCAGATGCCGGCGCATAGCCGGATCACGCTCATCCCCGTACTCCACCCGGCGCAGATCGCGGCGGTAAGACTTGGTATTCTTCAGGAAGGTAATGAAGTTGCTGATCCCCACGATATCAATCCCGCAACAAAGACGGTCGTTGTAGTGCGACATGCTCGCCAGCACCATGTAGCCACCGTAGGAACCGCCCATAACCGCCACACGATGGCTGTCCAGCTCAGGCTGCTGTTCAATCCAGTCCAGCAGCGCCCCGATGTCCCGCACAGAATCCTCCCGCTTAAAGCCATTATCCAGCTTGAGGTAGTGCTTCCCATAGCCCGAAGAGCCCCGCACATTGGGAGCGAGCACAGCCACCCCAAGTTCTTTAAGGTAGTACTGAAAAGCCGGTGAAAAGCCGGGCCGAAACTGACTCTCCGGGCCGCCGTGGATGTAAATCAGCACCGGCATGGGCGCGTTTTTGTGCTCCGGCCGGTAGTAAAAGGCAGGAATCTCCCGGTCTTTACCCCCTACCTGATCAAAAGTCGGATAATGAATGAGCCTGGGCTTGACAAACCCTTTGCGGTCTAATCCACCCACTTCTGAAAAGGTCCACTGCTGCAGGTCCATCGTTTCAACATCCAGCACATAGGCATCGGCCGGCGCCTGTGGCGTATTGATGGTCAGGGCAAGGCGCAGCGTTTTGGGATGCCAGCGCATATCGGCAATGACGCCTTCCGGCAGAACTTCAACCCGCTCGTAGCACGCCTGCGCCGTATCGTAAAGGTACAATTCGGAAATGCCGTTCTTATTGATGACAAAGGCCAGCTGTGTGCCATCCGCGGAAAGCTGCAAGCCTTCCACTTCCCAGTCCAGCCCCTGAGTAATCTTTTGCTTCGATTGTGTATCCAGGTCGTAAACCATCAGCCCGCGCCATTCGCTATCCGCATCAGACGTGTAGAAAATCCGGCGGCCATCGGCGGACCAGCTGCCGGAGCGACAGGCAATATTCGGATCCGCCTGAATGGTTTCCAATGCCCCGGTCTCCACATCCAGGATATGCAGGTGGCTTTCATTGATCGACCGGTAGTTAATGACGGTCACATACCGCCCGCCTGATGCCCAGGCGACCGGGTACCAATAGCCCTTGCCGGTAAAGACCAGTCGTTCACCTGTACCACCAGCCAGGTCGTAGAGGTACAAATCCTGATCAATACCGTTGCGCTTGGTGCTGCTGTAAATAAAAGCGCTGCCCTCCCGGTTCCATACGCCACTGCTGTGCTTGGATTCCCCATCCGTCAGCATTCGGTATTCCTGCTTTCGCAAATCATAGAAGTACAACTGATAAGCCTCATTGCCACCCGTATCCCGCGCAAACAAAAAACCCTGACGGTCAGCATCGGGGCAGGTGCGGGCAATATAAACGGGCTCGTCAAAAAAGGTCAGTTGTTTACGGAAGTGCCCGGGGCGGACCACTTCGTGAATCTGTGCAGCTTCTCCAAACCGGGTTGAGATCAGTAACCCACTGCCATCGGGCAGCCAATCGGCCAAAGCCGCCTCGCGTGTCTGCTGATACAACTGAAGCCGGTCTTTCAGCAGGACAGGGATATCCGGGATGTTCTCAAGTAGAAGGTTGCCTATTTCTTTTCTTCTAATCTCAACTGTCATAATTCAGGGTTCGCAAGAGTACGGTGGGATATTCCACCATCGGACCGACTATCTAAGACCTGGAGTTCAGACTTGCGGTGCCAAATTCAGTTTGGGATTATGCGCAGTGTTTAGCCCGCAAAGCTACACTTTTTTCGAATACCCTGCTGAGTACCAAATCAGTAGCTGCTCCGGACCGAACACCGCGCCATGGCTTTTTAGGTTGCTCTTGCTTGTTTAGCCCCTCAATATATGATTTTTTATATATTTTAACAGTTAAGACACAATCTTTTTTATGCTCCTCTTTCAGGAGCCTATTGAATGACGACCGGGATCGTCTTCCCCCCTGCTTTGGTCTGAATTTGTAAATAATGTACGCCGGTGGCTAATATCGGGAGGTCGAGCCGCAGCGTTTCGCCAACATCGCCCCCTTCCAACCTCCACAATTGCAGCTGTTGCCCAAGCGTATTCATCAACCGGATGTTCATTGGGCCACCTGCCACATCCCCGCTGATCCAAACCGGCGCACCGGGGGCAAGCAGCGTTGGGTAGGCCTTTATGCCCTGAAGTGCCGCCTCTTCCACACTTACCGGCATGCAGTTGGGGAAATCGGGGTCGTAGGTTATACTTTGGGTGTACGAACGGCTGCAGCCCGTAAGCGGATTGACTACCTCCAGGGTGTAACTCCCTGAGGTGCTGATGCAGTATTCCAAATCATTGCCACCTTCCAGGGGCTGCTCATCCAGGTACCACTGCAGCTCGTAGGGATCAGGCAGGGTGTCCGGATCCAGCAGAAAGAGCAGGTTTTGCTCAATTTGGAAGATGGGGAAAGCCGGCAGGTCATTGAAATCCAACAAGAGCGTATCAGAAGTGGCGCTGCAGCCATCGGCATTGGTATAGGTGACCCAGTAGAAGCCGCTTTCGCCCACAGAGAGCAGATCACCATTCGCCTCAAACAGGGGCACGGTGTCGAGGTACCATTGGGTGTTTTCCGTGTAGTTGGTCATCAGCGTCAGGGAGTCGCCATCGCAGAGATCCTCACCGCTATAGCCCTGCAGTTCGGGCTTTTCCGGTTGCTCGTAGACCGTTATGATGCCCTCAGAGCGGATGGTGTCAACAGGATTGATGATGGTAATGTCTACCGTAGCGCCATCGTCTTCCAGCTCGCCATTGGAGGTTTGCACAAAGCCGAAAATGCCGCAGACGTCATCGCCTCCGTCCAGCCCCTGATCGTCATCCACGACCTGAATCTGGTAGGGACCGTTTTCAATAAAAATGCCGGGCGCAAAAACAACAGGCAAGCTGGCATTCTGCACCACATCAGAAGCAAAAACTTTGTCGCCCAGGGGGTTGTAGACTTCCAGGACGAGATCGGGCGCGCCTCCGAAGATATCATTACAATCTACATCCGTGATGACCACCTCCGTCAGCTGATGCCCGAAGGTGTCCACAATCGCCTGATAGCTTACGCCGTACTCGCCGGGCGTATCGTAAACCTGCGTGCCCGGATTTTCAGCAGCAGAACTTTGCCCGTTACCGAAATCCCAGATATAGCTGAAGCCATCGGTGCCGTTGGAAGGCAGATTATTGGTGAAATTGGCCACCACCTCCCCGCAGCCTGAGGTATTGTCGATAGTGAAGCCTTCTGAAATGACTTGTCCGGGCAGAATAAGAATAGGAATGGTCACCGCCGAGGTTTGCGTAGCCACCAAAACCTGGGCTGAAATAATGACTTCCACCTCATACAGCCCCGGAATCAGGGGGGTACCGCAGAAGCGCACACAGCCATCCGTATTTTCGCTAACGTCAAAAGCCAGCTGATTGGCTTCCCACTGCAGTCCGGGCGGCACATTCGCCACAGAGCTGATCGTCATTTGGGAAATGGGTAGCCCCGGAGGCGTATCCGGGTCGGTGGCATTGACCGGCGTGGTGGTTTGCGGCAGGCGGAACGACAGGTCTTCGCTGTAAAATTGGCCGACCTGCCCGTCCGGGGCAGCCGAAATGTAGATGGTATCCTCCGGGAGAGCGGGGAGATTGACGGTACAGCCGGGGCAGTTGGCTTTCGCCGAAAGGCTAAGGCCCCAAAGCAGGATGGTTAGGTATAAGTACTTCATGTCCTTCTGAATTTTAAACGACAAGACCACCCTTGTGCAGCACAAGGCACTGTACAGGAACGGTTTGCCAGTAAAGAAAATTTTATAGGGTGTCGGAGCGGGGCTTCACGCTGCAGGGTGGGCAGCACCCCGCTCCTTGTCAGAAGGACTGAATTCTTGGAGACCCAGCAGGGGTACTACCGGTTGATAATCATTTTGGAGGTAGCGGCGTGGCGGCCATCGGTAATACCATAAAGGTACATGCCTTCTGCCAGTTGGCTACCGTTGAAGTCGATGTGGTTTTCACCTTCGATCAGCTGAATTTGCTGTTGGTGCACCTGACGGCCCAGCAAATCCGTAACGAAGAACTGGTACAGGCCCGACTGTTTGGCATCCACCACCACCTGCGTGAGGTTACCGAATGGGTTGGGGCGGTTGCTCAGCCCAAAGTCTGCTGCAAAGGCCTCGTTGGTGTTGGAGAAGCAGTTGGTACTACCTTCTTCCTTTACAAAAAGATAGTAGTGGGCATCTGCCTCCAGATCGCCAGGGACTGTAACTTCAAGTTCTAGCCCGGCATTAATGACTGCCGCGATCGTCAGGTCGTGCTGACCTACTTCATCAGCCGTGGCTGTACCAGACACCAGGATGCAGCCTTTGGTCTCGGCGGCAAAAACGCAGTTGGGCGGATTACAAACATAATCCATAGAGGCCGGCAGGTTATCAATCCCATCTTCCGCAGGGATGCTCACATCAATGAGCGGCACTTCAAAACCGCTCACATTATAGACCGCCGGGATATTGAAGGTAAAGATAAACTCATACGGGCTGCCCACACAAGCCGTATCCGCAATACCGCCCTCAGGGCGTTGCATTTCATTGTAAGGCAGTGGAGCAACCACCACCGAATCCGGAACTGTTTCGTCCGGCTGGCAATCCTGCGCATACCCAACGCTGGCGAGGATAACCCCCAAGAAAATCAGTACAATTCGATTCATAATCGTGTTGTTTGGTAAAGAATTCAGTCGACGAAGTTAGAAAACTTTTAGGAAAGCTGAATGGATATGTGGATATCTGTCGGCTGCGTGCAAAGCGATTTTTTTAAGCAACTTGCTTGTCAAATAAGCCCAATACCTTACATTTGTCGTTCCACACGCCCTGAAATTAGCACCCTGAACATTTTGGAGATCATCCACAGCCACCACTTTTGAGTGCTGTGCCTAATTCATTGCATATGACCAAGTACTACCTTTTGCTAATTTTTCTGTTTCCCGCTGCTTTCCTTTCTGCTCAGCAAGCCCTGCTCACCGGACGGGTCACGGACGCCAAAACCGGAGAGCCTCTGATTGCAGCGACCATCAGCCTGCAAGGCCAGGGTACCGTAACCAACTTTGATGGGTTCTACGAGCTGGAGGCCGACCCTGGTAAACACCTCCTGAAGGCCAGTTATGTAGGTTATGAAACCTATGAAACAGAAGTAAATCTGCCGGAAGGAGGCACCATTGAGCTGAATATGGCGCTCGATCCCCGCGCGACCGTGCTCGAAACCGCTACCGTAACCAGCGGTAAATTCGAAAAGCCGCTCAGCAAGGTGACCGTCTCCCTGGAAGTCCTGCAACCTGACCTGATTGAGAACACGGGCAAGGTATCCATTGACGAGGCGCTGGAGAAACTGCCGGGCGTCACCATCATTGACGGGCAGGCGAATATCCGGGGGGGCTCGGGCTATTCACAGGGTGCTGGCAGCCGGGTACTGCTGCTGGTGGATGATATCCCCATCCTCTCTGCCGATGCCGGCTTCCCCAACTGGGATGATGTGCCGATCGAAAATATCGCGCAGGTGGAAGTGGTCAAGGGCGCGGGCTCGGCGCTGTACGGTTCTTCCGCGCTCAACGGCATCATCAACGTCCGTACAGCTTACGCCAAATCAGCACCGGAGACCGAAGCAGCGGTCTTTTACACCCATAACTTCAGCCCCGAAGATGAACGCCTGAAATGGTGGGATACCGCGCCGCGCACCATCGGAGCGAGTGTAGCCCACCGCCGTAAGATGGGCAAGCTGGACCTGGTTATGGGCGGCTATTACCTGAATGAAGAGAGCTATAACGAAGGGGCATTCCGCCGTACCGGCCGCTTCAATGTAGGCACCCGCTACCGCGCTACCGACCGCCTGACCATCGGGCTGAATGCCAATATCAACGCCGGAGAGACCGCCTCTTTCTTTTATTGGGCCAGTGATACCGCTGCCTATCAGCCGGGGCCCAATACGCTTGGTGGCCGCCGCCGGTTGCGCTACAATATCGACCCAACCGTCACCTACTACGATGGCGCCAACAACCGCCACCGCATCCTGAGCCGCTTCTACAATATCGACAATGAAAACGACCTCAATCAGAGTAATTTCTCGGATATGTTCTACGCGGAGTATCAGTTCCAGCGCCGGATGGCAGCAGCAGACCTGGTCTTTACGGCCGGCCTGGTCGGGTCGGGTACCGATATCGAAGCGGAGCTGTACGGCGACACTACCTTCACCTCCCGCAACCTGGCGGCCTACGCCCAATTCGATAAGGAGTTTTTTGGCAAACTGAATGCCTCAGTGGGGTTCCGCTATGAGCGTAATGTGCTGCGTAATCCGGGTTTTGAGTACGATGGCGGCACGGTGGACCCTTCCGATGAGGAGGAAGCCAAACCCGTGGCGCGCCTCGGGCTCAACTATCAGGCCGGCAGGGCGACCTTCCTGCGGGCGAGCTGGGGGCAGGGCTACCGCTACCCAACCGTAGCAGAAAAATATATCGTGACAGATGCCGGTGCGCTGCGCATCGTCCCCAACCCCACCTTGCAATCTGAGACCGGCTGGACAGCAGAACTAGGCGTCAAGCAAGGCTTCCGGGTTTCCAATTTTGAAGGGTTTCTGGACTTTGCGGTCTTCCGCTCCCGCTACTTTGATATGATGGAGTTCAATATTGTAGGCTTTAGTTTTCAGGCCATCAATATTGGAGACACCCAGATTGATGGATTCGAGGTCACAGCGGCGGGCAGAGGGGAAATTTTAGGCCTTCCGGTAAGCTTACTGGCCGGATACACCTACGTTGATCCGCGTTTTGAGGCCTTTGACACCACCCGCGTTCCTGCCGGTCAGGACCGCACACAGGGGCAAATCAACGCCAACAATTCGTCTTCAGATGAGAATATCCTGAAGTACCGCTCCCGCCACCTGTTCAAACTCGACCTACAGGCGGATTATAAAAAGGCGTCCTTTGGTGTTGAGACTTTCTACAACAGTCAAATCGAAGCCATTGATGCGGCATTCCTGCTGTTCATCAGCGGGCTGAGGGACTTCCGCGCACGCAACGACAGGGGTTTTACAGTGGTCAACCTTCGAGGTAGCTATAAACTGACCGAGTCTGTTAAACTATCCCTGCTGCTCAACAACCTGCTCAATGAAGCCTACTCGCCCCGGCCGGGCATTATGGAAGCGCCCCGCAATTTGACGATGCGACTGGACTTTGATTTCTAAGTGCATTGAAAAAGGGCTGCCCCAAACGGAGCAGCCCTACAGCAAACCCTTGTCTACTTTTTATCCGCGATAAAAAGTTCGCGCAACTGTTCAATCACCTGTCCGCCACCGGAGACAGAAAGGGTGTTGATCTTCTCGGCGATCTTCTCCACATACTCCATCTCCTTGAGGCGGAGCAACATGGCGTTGTCCTCCATCAGCTTAGCGGAGTTGAGCAGGCTACGGGTGGCAGCTGCTTCGTCCCGCCGGAGGATGGTATTGGCCTGAGCCTGCTTTTCAGCCACGAGGACCCGGTTCATGATCTCCCGGATTTCGCCCGGTAAGATGATGTCCTTTAGACCTCCGGACAAAACGGCTATCCCCAGGCTTTCAGCGGCTTTAGCCAGTTCGTCCTGGATGCTGTTGTAGACGCTGTCCTTACCAGCCAGCAGCTCGTCCAACGTCCGGGTGCCCACATAAGACCGCAGTGCTAATTGCACCAACAGGTACAATTGGCGGGGCATATCGCTCACTTCCAGCAATGCCCGCTCCACATCCGTGATGCGGTATTGCAATTGGAAGTTGAGCCGGATGCCCACCCGGTCTTTGGTGAGGATTTCCTGCCCGCTGACCTCCATGGTCTGTACCCTTAGGTCAGCCAAAAGCACTTTCAGGTGCTGAGCGGTTTTCCAGAAGTAGTGCCGACCGGCAGACAGCTTTTGCTTCAGCTCACCGTCAATCAGCAGGAGGCCAGTCTCATGGGTAGCCACATCGTACCGGTGTACCTGACGGAAAACCACCAATTTGGTGAGCAACTCTGGTTCGATAACGGCCCCGACTTCATCCTTGCGGGTATCTACCATCCGGAAGTCGTAGTCGATACCAGACTTCCAGTAGACATGGCGCCCTGGCAACAACAGGTTGTGGAACAGCCCGTCCCGGTACTCCAGGCAACGCTCGTGGTCCTTTACTTCTACCAGGTGGACTTCAGCCCGAAAGCGCTCATCCTCCAGCAGGATGCTCAGGTCAACAGGCAAGACCAATGACGTGGTCCGGTCGTAGAGCACCAGCCGCTGCCCCCAGCCCACCCAATGCCAGCCTTCCAGACGTACGCCTACGAAGGACTTGCCCCGGAACAACAGGCCAACCTCATGACGGCTGATCGTTACGAATTTCATGACTTGGTTTTTTGCAGTTGTGAACTATTTAAAAATTTTGATTCCTTACAAAACGTACAGCAACGGCGCCTCAATCCCAGGGATACGAGCCCGGCATTCAGTCTGTGGCAGCCTGTACAGTTGAGCCTTAGCAACCTGGCCCATCACCAGGAGTTGCTTTAGCCCGCAGCCCTGCAATGCAACAGGGGTACCCCGCTGCTCCACAGCGCCACGAAAAAGACATTCGGTACAATGCCCGGTAGTTGCACACCGGGTATGCACAGAAAACCTTTCCAAGTGCACAGCCTCCGGCAGACGGTATCCTGCCCAACCGGTAGCCCTTAGGATGGTGAATCGCTTACAGCCTGACTGTAAAATCCACGGGCATCCGCTGCTGCACGTACGGTCCAGGTTTTTTACAGGGAAGAACCTGAGAACTTCCAGATGGATTATCAGTCCATTGCCCAAAATGGCGGTTGGTACAGGGCAAAGCCCCGTGAAAGCAAGTACTGTGTTCTAACCCGCTGAACTATGGCACGATTAAGCGCCAGATGGATTCGAACCATCGACTCCAGTATCCAGATGCTTATGCAAGCCTATGGTACCAAACGGTATACCCTACCCCAAACAGGCGGGCACCAGAGCGCTGTACAGAAACGCTGCTACGGTTCGGATAGAATAAGGTAAGCCTCTTTATGGCGTGAAAACTGCACGCCGTATTGCATTTGTAAAGGTTGTTCGCTCTTGTCAGAGATACATACAGTAGTTCGAAAGGAAAAATTCCCGAACCCTGCATTTTTTTGCAAACAAATATCAACCTTTTTTGGTGACGCCTATCAATTCGGTTGAGCCCGTATACCCTTACCTTGAAGACAATTCATCACCAAAATCGACAATCATGACAGGCGGAACTTTTTCTTTGATGATACTCTTTGCAATAATCCTGTTTGTGATCCCAATAATGATGGGCTTTTCGGGTCAAAACCGGCTGGGATAGGCTGTGTCGGACTACTCCTTCGCAGCACCTCACGAACCGATTCGCCGAATCTGACCGAATACAGGTTGAGTAACTCCACCTTGTAGTACTATCGCTTTGCCCGTCGCCGGCGCCACCACCAAATGAGCAGTGCCAGTAGAATCAGTACGGGCCAGGCCGTGATGGCACCAAGTACGAGGTTATTCAGCAGCCCCCATCCATCTGCAAAAGCCATCGCTATTTTACTGCCAAAGCTGCGCTGGGCAATACCCGCTGAGCTGGTCTCGTACAGGGTCAGGTAAATGGTGCTGCGGTCTACCTGCTGCTTCAGGTAACGGAACTGGGCCTCCATGGACTCCACCTCCTCGATGACCTGCCGCAGGTTGTTCTCCACTGCCAGCACGTCGTTCACATTCCGGGCTTCCGCCAATAGCTCTTGGTAGCGGGCAATGACGGCGCGTTTGGATGCCAGCCGGGTTTCAAGGTCGACGTACCGCCGCGTGACATCCTCTGCATTTACCGAACGGGAGTCAATTTGCAGCGCCAGCCCTTCCAGGGCATTGAGCAGGGAGTCCAGTTTTGCAGGTGCCAGCCGAATCACCAGCTGATTCTCCAGTTGCTGCCCGTACTGCCGCTCTTCCTCCGATGTAATTTCTGCCTCAAATGCTGTGATGACCTGCTTCGCCTTCCTAATCGCCTCCTCGTAGTCGGCCACTTCCATCCGCAACCGGGCCGTGCGGATCACTTTCTTTTCCGGGACAGTCTCTCCGGAGCTACCACCTGATTTGGCTTCGGTAGTTTGATCAGGGATAGCCCGAGCTTCCTCACTGGCATAGGAATAATCTGAGGAGCCAGAGCGTCCGTCACAGGCCATAGCTGAAAAAGCCAGTACGAATAATGGGATCAAAGTGCGAAGTGTCCTCTTCATGGTTTTCAGGTTTGGTTTTAGTTTTAAATGGATGCTATAGCAGGCGAACTTGGTGTGCCCTATATGGTTAAGGATTTCACAATAAGATATAGTCAAAGACAAATTACAAAATCTGCCTGCCAAATTGTCACTCAGCCGGTGAATTTATTTTATCTTTGCCGACTACTTTGAAAACGGGACGACGATGTACGATGACAATCCAACCTTGGTCGGCTTGACCAAGACCATAGACGAACAGCGACAGGGCGAAGCTTTCTTCCAGGAACAGGCCGCAGAGGCTCATCCGGAAGGGGGCCGGCATTTCTATATTGAGAGTTACGGCTGCCAGATGAATTTCAGCGACAGCGAAATCGTAGCGTCCATTTTGGGGCAGGAAGGGTATCAGTCCACCCGCAATATGGAAATCGCAGACCTCATTCTTATCAACACCTGCTCTATCCGCGAGAAAGCGGAGGATACCGTACGCAAGCGGCTACGGGTGTTCGACAAGGTGAAGGAAAACCGCCCCGGTACTTTGGTAGGCGTGCTCGGCTGTATGGCGGAGCGCCTGAAGACCAAGCTGCTGGACGAAGAGAAGCTGGTAGACCTGGTCATTGGCCCGGATGCCTACCGCGATCTGCCCAAACTCATCGCCACGGCTGAAGATGGCGATAAAGGGATCAATGTATTCCTCTCCCGTGAAGAGACCTACGCCGACATCAACCCCATGCGCCTTGACAGTAATGGCGTGACGGCGTTCATCTCCATCATGCGGGGCTGTGACAATATGTGCTCCTTCTGTGTGGTGCCTTTCACCCGCGGGCGGGAGCGGAGCCGCAATGCCTTTAGTATCGTAGCGGAAGCCACTGATTTGTACGAACGGGGCTACCGGGAAGTTACCCTGCTGGGGCAAAACGTCGACTCCTACAAATGGGAAAACCCGGAGACGGAGCAGACCGTCACTTTTGCCAACCTCCTGGAAATGGTGGCACTGGTCCACCCGGACCTCCGCATACGGTTCAGCACTTCTCACCCGAAAGACATTACGGACGAGGTGCTCTATACCATGAAAAAGCACGATAACATCTGCAAGTACATCCACCTGCCGGTACAGTCTGGCAACAGTCGTGTGCTTGACCTGATGAACCGGACTTACGACCGGGAGTGGTACATGAATAAGGTACGCCGCATCTACGAAATCATGCCCGACTGTGCGATTTCCTCCGACATCATCGCCGGCTTCTGCAGCGAAACGGAAGAAGAACATCAGGAGACTCTGAGCATGATTGAATTTGCGAATTACAGCATGTCCTATATGTTCTACTACTCGGAGCGCCCCGGTACTCTGGCTGCCCGGAAGTATGAGGACGATATCCCGCTGGAGGTAAAGAAACGCCGCCTGCAGGAAATCATCCGTTTGCAAACGCAGGTATCCTTTGCCCACAACAAGCAGGACATCGGCAAGACCTTCAAAGTATTGATCGAGGGCGATTCCAAGAAGTCCGATCAGCAGTTTAAGGGTCGGAATTCCCAAAATAAGATGCTGGTATTCGACAAACAGCCTGGTTACAAACCCGGCGACTACTGCTACGTCAAAGTAAACGATACCACAAGTGCCACCCTGATTGGCGAGATGGTACAGGCATAAGCCAGATTTTTTATACCGAAAACCAACCACCCCAAATGGACGCCAACCTCCAATCCATCAAACAACGCTTTGGCATCATCGGGCGGTCTCCCCTACTCGACCGCGCGCTGAGCACTGCCGTCCGCGTATCGGGTACAGACTTGTCTGTGCTGATTACAGGGGAAAGCGGTGTGGGTAAGGAGGTGTTTTCCAAAATCATTCATGCGCTGAGTGCCCGCAAGCACAACAACTTCATTGCCATCAACTGCGGGGCCATTCCGGAGGGCACGATCAACTCTGAGCTGTTTGGGCATGAGAAAGGGGCCTTCACCGGAGCCACCAGTGAGCGCAAAGGGTACTTTGAGACTTATGACGGCGGTACGATTTTCCTGGATGAGATCGGCGAGATGCCCATGGATACGCAGTCCTTTCTGCTGCGCGTGCTGGAAACCGGAGAATTCATCCGGGTAGGTGCCTCCAAGGTGCATAAAACGGATGTGCGCATCATTGCGGCTACCAATGTTTCCCTGCTGGAAGCGGTAAAGAAAGGCAAATTCCGGGAAGACCTATACTACCGCCTGAATACGGTGCCCATCAGTGTGCCACCGCTGCGGGAACGGCGGGAGGACATTTACATGCTCTTCCGGAAATTCGCTACTGACTTTGCCGAAAAGTACCGGATGGCTTCCATTCAACTGGATGATAAGGCCCGGCTGATGCTGGAAAACTACAGCTGGCCCGGCAATATACGGGAACTCAAAAATGTGGCGGAGCAGGCCTCCGTGATGGCAGAGGAGAAACTACTGGATGCTGAGCATTTGCTGCAGTACGCCCCACAG
Organism: uncultured Phaeodactylibacter sp.; assembly: GCA_913057245.1. Taxonomy (GTDB): domain Bacteria; phylum Bacteroidota; class Bacteroidia; order Chitinophagales; family Saprospiraceae; genus Phaeodactylibacter. The sequence continues at coordinate 20,580 of CAJXNH010000020.1, read as the reverse complement.
CTCAGCCGCCGCAACCTGCCGATGATTGCCGAACGCAAAGGAGGCGATGGAGATGGCGTCAGCATGCAGGAGCGGGAAATCTTCTACAAGCTCATGCTTGACATGAAGAACGACCTGAATGACCTGAAGACGCTCGTTTTTGAACTCATTCGCAACAATGACCTCCGCGTGCCTGATGCCAGTGATATCCGCAGCCTGCAGGCGCCTTCCTCCGACTATCCTGGTACGAATGCTGCCGACAAACGCGACGTCACCGACTTTCTCCACGACTACCACGATGATGACTTCCCTGCACAGGATTTGCCCGAGAGCGTAAAGCCCATCATTCTCAACCACGATGATCCGGAACAGCAGCAGCATTATGCTCAAACGGAAGAGCTGGAAGAGAATCTCTCCCTGGAAGACAACGAAAAGGAGCTGATCTATAAAGCCCTGCGCAAGCACAATGGCCGGCGCAAGGAAGCCGCTTCTGATTTAGGCATCTCTGAGCGGACCCTCTACCGCAAGATCAAGCAATACGGGCTGTAAGCTGAAGCCATGCTGCTTTAATTTTATGTAAATTTTCCTGAAAAAGCCGTTCATTTACGGCAGACCTGCTATCTTTTGCATCTAAAATGAGTGCAACTATGGATCTCAGGAAAGAACTGCTGCCCGCAATGGAGCGCCGACTGCTCGGTTTTCTCAACCACATTGATGATGCCACTGCCCTATCTGATGCTATCCGCGACCGCCGGCAGGAAAAAGGCACGGGGATTGGAGAGAAGGTCGCTGACCGCCTGCTTAAAGCCCGCACTGAGCTGCCCGGGCGCCGTTTTGAGGATCTCCGGCAGGTGGAAACGGTACCTGGTATCGGTGAAGATAAAATACTAGACCTCATGCATGCTTTCAAACAGCCGGCTGCACAGGCTTTCCGCAGCAATATGTACAATGGTGTGATCCTCAGCAATTGGGAGCTGGAATACTTCACGTCCATTTTTGAAGATGATACGTCCTTTCAGGAAGTGATTGATTCAAAGTCCAGCCTCGCTGAATTCGTAGGCGAGCAGGTGGAGCAAATTTCCCTTGAGCGCTACAGCAACAGCAAAGCGGCGGAGCTGGCCGGTGAACTGGTGGAGCGTTGCTACGATGAGTACTTTCCTGATTCGCACTTTGGTGCCTATGCCCTCGCGTTTTGGTTCTATCAGTTTGATGCCGACAATTGGTTCTCCTTCGAGCGCGTCTTAAAGGAAACTGAGAAGTACCTTAACTTCTACCCGGAATGGGAGGACCGTCTGGAGCTTCATCTGTACAAAGGCTTCGATAATACGGGCGTGCTGGTAGATCCGGTTACTCAGGTGGATTTACCGGTGGTGATTAATCGGGGGGAGCGGGCGGTGACGATTTGGACTTGTCAGTTGAATGATTAAGCGTTGCTCAGGTAAGGTCACTGATGACGCTGATCTCACTGATCTTGCAATCCAGTGACGCCATACAAGCATGCCACCGCTCGAAATCCGTGAAAATCCGCGCAATCCCTCCAATCTGTGTTCCTCCCCAATAAACTAAGGCCGGCTAACCACCTGCCTAAGCTCCCGGTCCAGTACCTTCACCGCCCCTCCAGCCGTAGTCACCACCAGCTGCTGTCCGTCAGGGCTCCAGTCCAGTCCCCAGAGGTATTGATCCTTGAGGGCATGACGAAGCATTTTCCCACCAACTGACCAAAGACGGACCCCATCACTCACAGTCGCCAGGGTTTTACCATCAGGAGACCAGCTTAAGTTGCGGTATTCCGCCCGGCTTTTTTGGATGGATTTTATTAATTCTCCATTGGGTTTACGGAATTGCAACAATGGGGGCAGTTTTTGTTCAGAATCGCCATAGTCCCCCAATGCCAGGAAAGCACCAGAAGGATGCCAGGCTACAGATAGCATTAATACCGGCGTATCGCGGTGGTCTATCGTTTCCACACCTTCCGTTTCCAGGTTGTAGAAGCCCAGTTTAGAACCTACAGTAGCGACCTGATCTCCATCAGGATGCCAGCTTAAACCCATAATGGCTTTGGGGTCGACTTTGACCTGTCGCTCCAAGCCGCCCTGAGGCGTGTAGAGACTCAGGTAACCTTCATTGTCACCCAGTGCCAGCCACCGGCCATCCGGGCTCCAGGCAGCAGCTCTTGCGCCTTCAGGTGATACGCTCGGCAATTCGGTCTTCTGCTTGGTCTCCATATCAATGATAACGCTGGTTTTGTTCGTTAGGTGCAGGGTAACGACCAGTTTGTGCTGTGTGGGGTGCCAGGCCGTATTAGTGATGGTCTGCGGAAAGGAATGCTGTTCTGCGACTTTCCAGGTGTCAGCAGACCAAATCGTGAGGACTTCAGCATTACCGCCCGAGGCTACATATCGCCCGTCCGGGCTCCACGCGGCAGTCCAGAGTATAGTTTCAAAATCGTACTCCTGTAAAGGCGTTTTACAGGCGAAAAGGCTGGCGGATAGGATAGCCAGGGTAAGGTAGTTTTTCATGTCAGGTGATTTTGGGATAAAAATAGACTACAGCCACCCACCAGGCGGATAAAAAGTCACAATTACCATATCGTTAACACCACCGTGTAGCGCGCTTTTCCGTATAATAGTGCTTTCTAAAATCTGCTTTTCGAAACACATGATCGACCGCAAAGACTTCCACCGCCACGCACCTGATATTACCAAATGGATACAGCAGTACTTCGACCAATTGGAGGAACTGCCCGTAAAGTCACAGGTAGCTCCCGGTGCTATTTATAAGCAAATCCCGGATCAAATGCCTGAATCCGGGGAGCCGCTGGAGGCCATCCTGCAAGATTTGGACCGCATCATCCTGCCCGGCATGACGCACTGGCAGCACCCCAATTTCCACGCCTACTTCCCCGCCAACAGCTCAGTGGAGTCGGTCTACGCCGAAATGATGACCGCTGCCATGGGTGCACAGTGTATGATTTGGGAAACCTCTCCGGCTGCCGCGGAACTGGAAGAGCGTATGATGGAATGGCTGCAGCGGGCGATGGGCATCCCAAAAGACTGGGAAGGGGTCATTCAGGATACGGCTTCTTCCGCGACCCTCGTGGCTATTCTGACGGCCCGGGAAAAGGTGACCAATTTCGACGCCAATGAAAATGGTGTACCGCCCAACCTGCGCGTTTATTGCTCCACACAAACCCACTCCTCGATTGAAAAAGCAGTAAAAATAGCCGGTATCGGCCGTAAAAACCTGGTCAAAATTCCTGTGGACGAGCAAATGCGGATGCGGGCGGATGCGCTTGAGGCACAGATTCAACAAGATATGGAATCGGGCTACCTACCCTGTTGTGTGGTCACTGCTGTGGGCACTACCGGCACCGTTGCCGTAGACCCCATCCCGGAGATCAGCGCGATCTGCGCCAGGCATAACGTATGGCACCACATTGATGCAGCCTACGCTGGTTCTGCCCTCATCCTGCCTGAGTATCAATGGATGATTGAGGGGATAGAACAGGCCGACAGTTTTGTTTTCAATCCGCACAAATGGCTGTTAACCAATTTCGACTGCACAGCCTACTATGTGAAAGATGCCGATATACTGGTGCGCACCTTTGATATCCTGCCGGAATACCTCAAAACCCGCACCCGGGGGCAGGTCAATGACTACCGGGACTGGGGCATCCCGCTCGGTCGGCGCTTCCGGGCGCTGAAGCTTTGGTTTGTCATGCGTAGTTTTGGGCTGAAAGGGATGCAGGAACGACTGCGGCATCACATTGCGCTCAATGCTCAGTTTGCAGAATGGATCGAACAGTCAGAGAACTTTGAGCTGCTTCTCCCTCCGTTTCTCAACTTCACCTGCTTCCGCTTCCGGCCGAATGACCGATCAGAAGAAGCGCTCAACGCCCTCAACCAGGCATTGGTGGAAAGGGTAAATCAGCGGGGTAAGCTATTCCTGACCCATACCAAAATTGAGGACCGGTACGTTTTGCGCATGGTCATCGGGCAAACCTACGTTGAAGCCCGGCATGTGGAAGCAGCCTGGGCTGAAATACGCACTGTTGCAGCTGAATTAAACCTCCACGCTCAGTAGTTCTCCTAATGCCATAAAAGCGCCTTCCCAGTCTTCGTCCTGGAAGGAACGGGCCCCAGATTGATAATCTTTCAGTAGTGAGAAGTACAGGTTTTGGCTTTGCCAGTATTCCATGGAAATATCCAGCTGACTGATGGTTTGCAAAACAGCCACCAGCGTTTGCAATTGATCCAAACCGGTTTCTCCACTTTGCAGCTGCTGCAGCTCACGGAACACGCGTTCTTCCACCACTAGCTTGAAAGCCTGCTCGTTAGACAAAGTGATGTTCCAACGACGGAACTCGGCATAAATACGACGCAATTCCCGGCGGTTAAGGCTTCCGTTCCCGAATACCTCCAGAAGGTCGTGGTTCAATACAAAGGCAACCGCGCTCCGGTAATACTCTGGCACCGGGATATCGCTCACCGCCATGCCCATCATCAATTGATAGTTGTCTTCGTAGATGTCGCGCAGGGCTTTTTCCACTTGTTCCTGGCTATCCTCGGTGATTTGACGAAGGATTTTCCGCTTTTCATCGGTGAAGAGCTCCCAAATGGAGAATTTCTCCTGACCGAAATAGGTCTGCATAAGCCCGATCACCTCACCCAGGTTGGTACTTCGGAAAGCGGCTTTGGCTCCTTCCGCCATCTGATCAAAGTCTGCCCGGCTCATATCCAGTGAGATATTGCCTATGATGTTCTGCTGACCCAGGTAAAGTACCGCAAAGCTGAAGTGTTTTCGGGACAGCGTGGTTTTGGATTGCACCGTTGTCCGGCCCACAGCCAGCCGGTATTTCCCGGCAGAAAGCCGGTAAAAGCTTTCACTGTCTGCTGTGTAGTTAAAAAATTCCAGGTGTTCCGGGTACTCTTCAAAAATGGAGGAGGCTGCATAGTGCATGCCCACCCGCATTAAATCTACCCGGGCAGGAGCCACGTACTTTTGGTAGCTCTCTGCTGCACTTTCATAAACATTGCTTGGAATCTGTTTCAGCCTGGACACAAACTCATCGTGCAAATCTACCTCGGCCACCTGAATGGCGTAGTGGATGGCGCGGTTGGCATACTGCAGGATTTGATTGGTTTCAATGCCCGATACCTCATCGAAGAACCAACCGCAGCTGGTAAACATGAGCATGGCATGGCGTTGCAGTTCCATCAAACGGAGTAATTGCGTCAACGCTTCCTCATCCAATCCCTTTTTGGCATGCGTTTTGACAAAAGCATCAACGGAGTTGGCATTGCGGTCCAGGAGCACCAGAATGTAGTCATTGCGGGCCGCCCAGGGGTCTTTTATTAGTTTCCCGGCTTCTGCTTCGTAAATGGGGATTAGCTGGTCGCGCAGCCAGTTGAGGGTTTCCCGAAGGGGTGCCCGCCAGTCTTGTGTCCAGGTAGGCCGTCCGCCGGTATTGCAGCCACAGTTGGACCGCCAGCGCTCCACCCCGTGCACACAACTCCAGGAGCTATTCTCATGAATCTGCACCTCATAAGTGGGCGGATGGAGCTCCATATACTGACCGTAGTTGGTCACGGTGGCGATGCCCTGCTCTTCGATAGAGCGCAGACAGGCAGCCAGCGCCATTTCGCCATGACGATGATGGTGCCCATAGCTTTCGCCATCGGTAGCAATATGGGCTAACAGTGGCTCTTCAGTATCTGTAAAGGCTTCCCGAAAGCGGTTCGCAAAGGCGGTACCATTATTCAACAGCCCTTCAAACGCTACGCCCTGCGCGATGCCGCCGTGGTAGAAAAATAAGGTGATTGTTTTGCCGGAAGGCAACTGACAAAGGTAAGGCCGGCGGGTATCCACCGCTGCATGCCCCTGTTCTTCCCAATCTGCTGCGCCGATTTTCCGGATTGCTTTGGCTTGTCGGGGCGCCAGTACAGTGAATTGAATCCCTTGTTCTGCCAAGACCTCCAGGGTCTCTGTATCCACCGCTGTTTCGGCCAGCCACATCCCTTCAGGCATACGCTGAAAACGGTGCTTAAAATCTGCAATACCCCAGGCAATTTGCGTTTCCTTGTCGCGGCGGTTGCAGAGCGGCAGGATGAGGTGGCTGTGCGCCTGCGCCATAGCCGAACCATGCCCGCCAAAGATAGTCTGACTTTCGCGGTCGGCCATCAGGATACGGGCGTAGGTTTTAGGATCGGCTTTTTCCATCCAGGATAACAAGGTAGGCCCAAAATTGAAGCTGATGCGGGCGTAGTTATTGACGATATCAATGATGCGCTGATCACCATTGAGGACGCGGGCGGTAGCATTGGGCGCATAGCACTCAAAGTTGATGCGCTCGTTCCAGTCGTGGAAGGGGGCCGCCGAATCCTGTACTTCCACGGTTTCCAGCCAGGGGTTTTCCCGGGGCGGCTGGTAGAAATGGCCGTGAATACACACGTATCTTTTAGCTGTGGTCATCTTAATAGCTTGAGTTGATCCCAACGAAGGTAAGAACTTAGTGTAATACCTACAATAAAGAAAGTATTCCCCGATTGGGCACCAATTCCCTATCTTCGCTTAAAAAACTGCTTATGCGCTTTTTGACTGCTTGCCTAACCTTATTGATTTTGAGCGCCTGCTCAGGAGAAAAGCCCCCAAAAGAGGATGAGGTGACCTTGTTTTCATCGGACTGGGATAGCACGACCGCGCTGGTAACCGATCAAGTCACAGGGATTCTAAAAGCTCAGGAGAGCGCTCAGGAATTACTTATGGCACTTGATTCGCTACCGGAGGCTCCCGCGACGGATATTAAAACGCGGCTTAAACAGGAATTACAAACACTGGGCAAAGCATCTGAAGCTTCCTTTGCTTTTGTCAACCGGTGGCAGGAAGGCGCTGCCCGCCTCAATGTCATCAAAGAAAGCGGAAACGGCACCCTTTCTCCATCCGACCTGAAAGAACTGCAACAACTCGAACAGGAAGGGCAGCAACAGGCCAAATCCTGGGCTACCCAACTGGACTCAGCACAGGCTCTTTTTGAAGAGGCCAGAATGATCCTGGAATAATTCGCGGATTAGCCCCACAAGTCTGACAGCGCGTAAGGGCTACCCTCCATAGCCCAAAAGCTACCATCCACAAAGCGGTACTCCGGGCCAATCTGGGCAATAAACTGCATATCCTCGACGCTTAGTGCTACCTGAGCGGCGTTCAGGTTCTCCGCAATGCGCCCTGCATTAGTCGACTTTGGGATAACTGCCGTACCACGGTGCACCGCCCAACTGATCAGGACCTGACCGGGCGTACAATCGCGCTTTTCGGCTACTCTCTTTACCGCCGGGTGCTCCAGCAGCAGAGGCTCATCGTCTTTCTTAATTGCGGAAGAACGATCTTTAGACCCAAGCGGAGAGTAGGCCGTAAGGTGTACGCCCAGCTCCTCGCAGCCTTTCAACAGCTCATCCTGTGGCAGGAAGGGGTGCAGCTCCACCTGATTCATCTCGGGCTTGATCCGGCTGTTCTCCACCAGGTGCTTCACCCGCTCCAGTTTGAAGTTGGATACGCCAATATGCCGTACCAGCCCCTGATCTACTGCGGCTTCCATGCCCTGCCAGGTTTCGGCCACCGGCACTTCGGACAGGCTCAGAAAATCATCGCTGCCCTTTGGGAACATCACCCCCGGCTGCAAGGCCACAGGCCAGTGCACAAGGAAAAGGTCAAGGTAATCCAGCTGCAGGTCGGACAAGGTCTTTTGTAATGCCGGCATGACATCGTCTTTACGGTGGGCATCGTTCCAGAGTTTGGAGGTCACCCAAAGTTCTTTACGGGTCAGGACGCCCGCTTTGATCGCATCCCTGATCGCGTTGCCTACTTCCTGCTCATTACCGTAGATGGGCGCACAGTCAATGTGCCGGTAGCCGGTCTTCAAGGCCGTGAGTACCGCATCGTATACCTCGCCGGGCTTGGATTTCCAGGTACCCAGTCCAATGATGGGCATTTTGTCGTTGTGGGAAAAGTTTAGTGTCTTCATACTATCCCGAACTGCAAATGCCCGGTGAATGTTTGGCAAAACACCCCGGGCATTTGATCTCATTGCCACACCTGACCGACTTTAGTAATCAGTCTTGATGGTTTTATCAAAAGGTACTTTGAACTGATAAGCCACGTTTTCATCCAGATCATCGCTGAGCACGTCCACACCGTAGCGCACTTTTCGGGGGTCATCGTATACGAAGGTGCCAAACATACGGTCCCAGAGCGAGAAGATATTGCCGTAGTTGGAGTCGGTCCAGGGCCGCTCAAAGTGATGGTGGAACTTGTGCATATTGGGCGTAATAAACAGCAGGCTCAACGGCTTATCCAGCCAGGCCGGCACCGTAATATTGGCATGCGTAAGGTAAGTGAACAGGATGGTGGCAATGCGGTAGAACAGGTAGAACGCCAATGGGATACCAAAGATGATTACACCAAACAGCGCAAAGACCTCCCGGATCACGTAATCGCCCGGATGATGCCGGGTGCCTGTGGTGGCGTCCACTTTCGTATCGCTGTGGTGGACCAGGTGGAATTTCCACATCCACTTCACCTTATGCAGCAGATAGTGGGCCACGTACTGCGCGACCAGGTCAAGGAGCATCACCGCCAGAATCAGCTCCGCCCAGACCGGCAAATCCAGCCAGTACAGCAGCCCGAATTCATACTGTGCACCCCAGATAAACACCCCGGCAGTGGCGATAGTGAATAGCAAATTGATCACCAGTGAAGTACTGAGGAAGATGAGGTTGACCCCGGCGTGTTTCCACTTTTTATAATTGAGGGTGACCAGCGGCACAGCACCTTCCAGTACCCAGCTGACAGACAAACAGGCGAAAACCCAGACCAGCTTTTGCCAGGCGGGCATAGTTTCAAAAAATGCGAGAAAATTTTCCATAGTTTACCGGTGTTCATTTGGTACAAAAATAAGAAAACCGATAATTATATGGGCAATAAAAATGTCAAAGGCCCGGCACAAAAGGATTGTACCGGGCCGTAGCTAATTCACAATAAAACAATCTTTAAAAAGCCTGTCCTACAGTTCTGTGATTTGCTCTTCAAATTCTGTCATTGGCAGATTGGTTTCCACCAGAGCCTTGTAGCCGCCCTTGATGTTAACTACATCGTTGTAGCCACGGGACTTCAGGATGGACGCCGTGATCATAGAGCGGTAGCCCCCTGCGCAGTGCAGGAAGTAGCGCTTATCGCGGCTGACCTCGCTCATGTTGCTGTTGATGAAATCAAGCGGGAAGTTTTGTGCGCCAACGACATGCTGAGCGTTGTACTCGCTGGCTTTACGCACGTCCAGTACGTTCATGCCTTCTTTGTCAAAGCGGTCAGCCAGGTCCTCGGCTGTAACTTCTTCTACCGTATCCACTTCTTCACCGGCCGCTGACCACGCTTCGAAGCCGCCTTCCAGGTAACCAATGGGGTTGTCGTAGCCTACGCGGGCCAGACGGGTTACTACTTCTTCCTGACGACCTTCATCGGCAACAACCAGAATAGGGATCTGCAGGTCCGTAATCAGGGCACCTACCCACATCGCGAAGTTGTCGTCAATGCCGATGAATATCGAGCCAGGGATGAAGCCATTGGCAAAGTCATCCTGATGACGGGTATCAATCACCAGTGCTTCTTCCTCTGCCCATGCCGCTTTGAAGGCACGTACGCTCAGCGGATTGAGGCCTTTGGCAAGGATGTCGTCGATGGAATCGTAGCCCATTTTGTTCATCACCGCGTTCTTGGGGAAGTACTGCGGAGGTGCAACCAGCCCATCGGTCACTTCTTTCACGAATTCCTCGCGGGTCATGGGCTGCAGGGCATAGTTGGTCTTTTTCTGATCGCCCAGGTAACCCCAGGTCTCAGAACTCATTTTCTTACCACAAGCCGAACCGGCACCATGACCAGGATAAACAATCACCTCGTCAGACAGTGGCATAATCTTATTGCGGAGGCTGTCAAACAGGTGACCGGCGAGGTCTTCGCGGGTCAGGTCTGTTTTAACGGCCAGGTCAGGACGGCCCACATCACCCAGGAAGAGGGTATCACCGGTGAAGATCGCATGCTCTTTGCCTTCCTCATCAAACAACAGGAAGGTGGAAGACTCCATCGTGTGCCCAGGTGTATGCAGCACCTTAATAATTACATTACCCACTTTCAGTTCTTCGCCATCAGTAGCGATGTGCGCTTCAAAGTTTGGCTTGGCAGTAGGGCCGAATACGATAGTGGCTCCGGTTTTATTGGCCAGGTCCAGGTGACCGGAAACAAAATCCGCATGGAAGTGCGTCTCCAGAACGTACTTGATGCGTGCACCATCAGCTTCTGCGCGCTCGATGTAGGGATCCGTTTCGCGCAAAGGGTCGATAATTACAGCTTCGCCATTGCTCTCAATGTAGTAAGCCGCTTCGGCCAGGCATCCGGTATATATTTGTTCTACTTTCATTGGTTAAAAATTTTTACAAGGTTTGGACTGAAGTAAGAGATTGTTGTTTTAACATATGATCATTCATTCATGACTCCGGGCAAAAAAATGCCCTTCCTATCTGCTCAGGGGCAGCGGTTGTGGTGCTTGCAAATCATCATTAAAGGTTGTTTTCTGATTACAAAGACAAAGTAAAGGGGTTTGTGAGGCGGGGTTTGTGATCTAGATCAAATAACCAGGTGACTTTCGTCAGACCGGCAGTGACATTGGTCACCCCCTTCCCCGCAGGACAAAAAAATCGCCGGGCAGCGGAGGTAAGGTGACAATAGAATGCTGCTGCCCGGCGTAGTAGGCAAAGGCTGGATTAACTGAGAAGCTCCGTGAGCGGAACCGGTGTAAATAAAAGCCTCTGCCCAAGCGCTATTTCCAAAACATGAAGGGGGAATAACGATTTGTAAATACTTGGAAAGCCTTGTGCTCTCCTTCTTAGATCAATGATGATTCGTAACTTGTTCTTTATATTTCAACAGTTGCCGCTTCACTTTATCAGCGGCACCGGCTACAGCCTTTTCGAAGGCATCGCTGTGGTCCTCGGCAAAAAAAGTATGCCCGGGCACCGTCAGGCGCAGTTCCACAATCTGATCTTCCGGCTGTCGGTGGCGCTTTTCTCCAATTTTGAGGTAGACCTCCGCTTCCGTGATCCGGTCTGAATAATTGGCTAATTTGCTGACTTTCTCCTCAATAACCCCATTTAGGTATTCGTTTACCTCAAAGGTGGAATTCACTTGTACTTTCATAGGTTCAATTTTCTAGTTCGGTTAGATTTAGTTGAATTCGGCAGCGGTTAGGGCTGCGGTGTCATTCTTTTTTTAGTTTCTGGTGGATTCCGTTTTAATGATTTAATGCTTCCAAGGTATGCCCTCACCGATGGGCGCGCATTGATAAAGATCAGTTGCAGTAGTTGATCCTTATCACTATCTTTATAGCAGTCTGATAATCAGGCTCCGCAGAATGAGAAAACTATGAGATGGCAATTGATAATCGGTTGGCTCCTGGCCTCGGGAGCACTTTTTGCACAAAATCTGGGCGGGCAGTGGGAAGGATACCTTGCTCAGGATGGCAAAACCGACACCTTCGTGTATCGTATCCAACTACAGCAGTCCGGCACCTCTCTAAACGGCGAAGCCTTCTCTGCCACAGCTGACGGGCAGCACACCGCCCGGTTCCTCCTCACCGGTTTCTGGGACGGGCAAAAGCTCATTCTTCAGGAGGTCGAACAGATCGAGCCCGCATCGCCTCAGTGGTGCATTAAATACGCGACCCTCCGGGCAGGAGAGCAGGACGGCATCCCTACCCTGTCCGGCCCCTGGCTCGCCGATGGCTGTACGCCCGGCCAGCTCTTCCTTCAGCGCCCGGTCAAAACCATACAGGATACGGTCGTACAGGAAATAAAGCCTACGATTGCCGGCAAGTGGACAGGCACGCTTTCTCAGTCCGACCGCGACTATGGCTTCTACTTCGAAGTCGACCTGGGGCCACGCGGGCTGGGTGGCTCCTATATCGTATCTGAAGGCAACGGCGGCAGTGCTCATATGGACCTCGAGTATACCTACGACGCCAACAGCAACGAACTCCACTTTCAGGAAGGCTCCGTTGTCAAAAAGGAAGACCCGGCCTGGCCCTGGTGCATCAAGTCGGGCGACCTCGCCTATCGCCGGGAGGGCAGCCGCCTCGTCCTGGAAGGTACCTGGAAAGGGTACATCGAGGGCTATGATATGGAATCCGGCCCCTGCGCAAGTGGTGCCTTATACCTTGAAAAACCCATAATGACCAGGGAAATTGTACAAACCCGGCAGGCCATTGCCGAACCTTACCAACTGGAAAACCAGCGGCAGATCAAAGTGCAACGAGTACTCGAAGTGAGCAGCCCAAATATCCGGATTAAAATTTGGGATAATGGCACCGTAGACGGCGATGTCGCTACCCTCTTCCTTAACGGAGAGCGCATCCTCAATCAGCACCGGGTGTCAAAGCGGCGCATTGGTATTCCCGTCACGCTTTCGCAAACCGACAACTTCCTCGTCCTCCACGCAGACGACCTCGGGGATATCCGGCCGAATACCGTAGCCGTCTCCGTGGATGACGGGGAGCGTGAACAGGTCATCATCGTAAGCTCTAATCTGGAAGAGAGCGGAGCTGTGATGATTAAACAATTCCGGGTAGATTAATCCTCAGCCGCCAAAATTCGATAAAGCACCTCACAAACGGGCACAAAAAATCCGGTCAGCTTTCTACAAAGGGAAAACTGACCGGATAATATGCTATCAGCGAATTGCTGAAAATTTTTACTTCACGCGCGCACGCTCCTTGATACGAGCTTTCTTGCCCACAAGATCGCGCAGGTAGTACAGCTTCGCACGGCGTACTTTACCACGCTTCAGCACTTTAATGTCTACAATATTCGGTGAAACGATCGGGAAGATACGTTCTACACCAATGCCGCTGGAAGTCTTCCGAACGGTGAACATCAGGTTGCTGCCATGGCCCTTGATCTTAATCACGTCACCACGGAAATCCTGAATACGTTCCTTATCACCCTCTACAATTTTGTAGCTTACCACAATATTGTCACCGGGGCGGAAAGTTGGAAAGTCCTTCTTTGCCAACAGCTGATCTTCTACAAACTTAATAGCGTCCATCGTACTGATATTTGAGTATTGTCAGGGTCTTTCAATTAGACGTGCAAAGGTAAACCAATAATTTTGAAAAACCTAAACCGAAACAAAAAAATCAACAAAACCAGAAAGCGACCGGGAGCCTTACCCCAAAACAGCCTTTTTGAATTAATCCGCCCGGCAGTTGCCAACCCCGGCGGATGCACTATATTTGCGCTGCGAAAACAGCTACAAAAATTATGGACGTAAAAATTACCGTTGTTGACCGGCAGGGCGAAGCCCACGAACTTGAGGCGCCTACAGATATGAACATGAACCTCATGGAGATCTGCAAGGCCTATGAACTGCCAGTGAAAGGCACCTGCGGCGGCATGGCGCTCTGTTCTACCTGCCACGTTTACGTGGAAACCGACCATGAATTACCGGAAATGAGCGAAGATGAAGAGGACATGCTCGATCAGGCTTTCTTTGTGGAAGACAACTCCCGTTTGGGGTGTCAGCTCCGAATTACGCCCGAGCTCAACGGACTAAAGGTACAACTGGCTCCCGAAGACGAAGAAGCATAGTATAAGTCCCCGGAATTGGCTATCTTGTCTTAAATGACTCATACAATTCCCAAACCATGAAGACGTTAACCTGCCTGGCGCTTTCCCTATTTCTCCTATCAAATTTATTTGCGCAGACCGATACGCTTACCGGTATCATCAACCACTACAGCCCGGTATCCGCTATTGACACCTGTACCGCCCGCCTGACCGTGGGCAATGCTGCTAATTTTCAGCAAGGCGACACCCTCTTAATCGCTCAAATGCAGGGCGCAGTCCTCTCTGTACCCAACAATTCTCAGTTTGGGTCCGTTGCGGAGCTGGGGACAGCGGGTGTCTGGGAGCAGGCTGTCATTCAGGAGGTTCAGGGCAACGACCTGTTGCTCACCCAATCTTTGTTGCACACCTATAATACTGACGGCCACATACAGGCCGTAAGTATCCCCTATTACGAACAAGCGGTCGTCACCGATTCGGTTACCGCACAAGCCTGGGACGGGCAAACCGGTGGCATACTGGCCTTCCGGGCAGGTACGCTTACGCTAAATGGGCACCTTACTGCTACGGGGAAAGGATTCCGGGGTGGGAGTGCTGCTCTGGACTACGATGGCGGCTGTACCTGGCTGATCAATTATGAGGATTACCGCTTTGATGCCAACAGCATTCGCGGCGGGCTCAAGGGGGAAGGCATAGGCGGCGTACCCATGGCCTGGCCCCGGGGCAGAGGCGCGGCAGCCAACGGGGGCGGAGGCGGTAACGACCATAATGCCGGCGGGGGCGGTGGTGCACTGCTTACTGCCGGAGGCCGGGGCGGTGAAAATGACAATCCCGACTTCCTGGGCTGCAAAGGGTTTGGGGAAGGTGCCGCAGGCTGGCCTTTGCCCAACAATGAACGGCTTTTCCTGGGCGGCGGCGGCGGAGCTGGCCATGGCAACAACAACGTAGCTACAGATGGCGGCAATGGCGGAGGTATCGTTTTACTGCAAGCGGACCAAATTATAAGCAATAGCGGGGCCATCGTAGCGAATGGGATGCATGCCCAAAACGCCGGAGGCGATGGTGCCGGCGGGGGCGGTGCAGGCGGCATGATCCTGATCAATGCTAACAACATCACCGGCCCGATTACCTTTTCTGCAATGGGCGGCAACGGCGGTAGCGCCAACAACAACAATCAGGATCAGTGCTTCGGCCCGGGTGGGGGTGGCAGCGGCGGCTACATCAGCGCCCCCGGAGGCTTTGACACTGATATCCTGCTCAATGGAGGAGTGCCAGGCCTCTCCCTCAATTCCTCCGAATGCCCGGAATCACCAAACGGAGCGACTTCCGGTACCAATGGCTTGCTGGAGCAGCCGTTGACTTTCCCGTTGAGCACACTGCCAATCCCACAGCCGCCTGTGGTGGCCACCGATCAGGATACGTTGTCCGCTTGTGCCGAAACCCTTACCCTAAGCACACTGCCCAATGGAAACTTCAATACCCTGATCTGGGAATTCGACAACGGCAACGGTTTTATGCCCGTACCGGATAATGCCGCCTATGATGGTGTCAACACCCCCAACCTGCTCCTCAACAACCCGGCTGCTGCCGCTGGCTTGAGCTTCCGCCTCTCGGCAATATCCAGCTGCTTCCCACCGGTTTACAGCAGTGTGATTGAAGTGATCAGCGGGGTGCCACCCCTACCTGACTTTACTACGGACGTGAATGGGCTGACTGCTACCTTTTCTCCGGCCACCATGGATGCAACAACCTACAACTGGGACTTTGGGGACGGCAACACCTCCGCCTCTGCCAGCCCCACTCACACTTACACCACCCCAGGGATTTACACCGTTACTTTTACCGTCACCAACGACTGCGGTTCTGCTACTGCTGAGCAAACGATTACTGTGGGCAGCGCGCCCGTGCCGGACTTTGGCGTGAGCGGCAGCAGCAGCGGCTGTGCCCCCCGGAGCATCGGCTTTGTCAATCAGTCTACCGGCAACTTTGACAGCCTGCTTTGGGCCTTTCCGGGAGGCACGCCTGCCTCGTCCACGCAGCCCAATCCCACGATTACCTATGAAACACCGGGCACTTATGATGTTAGCCTTACCCTGTTCAGTGCCTTTGCGCCCCAACAGATTACGGTGCAAGACCAAGTCACGATTTACACCCGACCAACCGCCGCCTTTACCTACGAAACGAATGAGCTGACCGCCACTTTCACTAATTTATCAACGGATGCTGATTTCTTCTCCTGGAATTTTGGGGATGGGGAAACAAGCACAGTAACCAATCCGGTACACACCTTCCCTGCGCCCGGCACCTTCGAGGTTACGCTCAATGCCTCCAACCCCAACTGCTCCCGGGCGGTAACGGAAACCCTCTTCCTACACCCCTCTTCCACAGCAAACGAGGCAAGGCAACCACAAATCTGGCTATCACCCAACCCTGCTTCTACCCAAACCTGCCTACAGGCGAGCCCGGAATTGCCGCTCTCCCTCCCCTGGCAGTGCTTCAATGCGACCGGGCAAGTAGTAGCAGCGGGTGCCTTCCGGCAAGTACCAGGATGTATTTCGCTCCAAGGATGGCCTGGGGGCACTTACTATATTAAGGTGTTGAGTAGGGAAAACGTGTATGTCATGCCGCTCATCGTGCAGTGACCTTACCGTAGGCTGAGGTAATCCCCTTCCAACTGATACCGCTGCCCACCCCACCAGGTGTCTTTGATTTGGATGGTATCCGGTAAAAATGAGTGAGCATGCGCCACAGCAAGAGGTTGTGCACAGGCGAGACCTGCTCCACAGAGCAAGATTAGTATCATCCAGACCTGCTTCATCTTTTTTGAAAGCAATTTCCGGGAAAAACGATAACGGTAATTGTCTTATCCTGCTAAGTTATTCGGTCAATAGCAACTGCCCGACATGGAAGGCAGTCTCCTCCAGACGGCTTGCTGTTTCCTGCAGTGCTGTTTCCAGGTCAACCGGCCGGTTTTGGATAGAGAATGCCGTCTTTAGCCCGATGGAGCGGACTGCCTCCGGACTGGCCTGAAGGGCACCGCATAAAGCAATGACGGGTACAGCTTTTTGCCGGGCGCGTTGAGTAATCCCCTTGATGAGCTTGCCCCTCAGGGTTTGTTCATCCAGGCGCCCTTCCCCGGTGATAACCAGGTCTGCCTGATCGAGAGCTGCTTCAAACCCCGCCACCTCCATGATGGTTTCAATACCTGGTTTCAATGAAGCACCAAGGTAGGTGAGACACCCGGCGCCCATGCCCCCAGCCGCGCCACTCCCCGGTACATCGGCTATGGGTTTTCCGGCAAGCTTTTCCATTTGCGGAGCAATATGCCGCAGCCCGGCATCCAGGAACTCAACTGCTGCCGGATCTGCCCCTTTCTGAGGCGCAAACACCCGAGCGGCGCCCTGCTCGCCAAAGAGCGGATTATCCACATCGCATAGGGTGATAATTTCAATCTGCCGGGGATCCAGGAATAGCATACGGTCGTCAATACGGTGCACTTTGCTGAGGTTCTCCCCCACCGGCTCCAGTTCCTGCCCCTGCTCATCCAGAAAGCGGTAGCCCAGAGCCGCAGCCATGCCCATGCCCGCATCGTTGGTGGCGCTGCCCCCAAGGCCCAGGATGATCTTTTCCGCCCCACGTCCCATGGCAGCAATGATTAAAGCGCCCGTACCCATTGTGGACGTTTTTAGCGGATTTCTTTCCTTCGGCTTAAGCAACTGAAGCCCGGAAGCCGAAGCCATTTCTATAAAGGCGGTCTTGCCGTCCCCAGACATACCGTATTGGGCCATTATGGGTTCGAAGCGTGGATTGCTGGCGCGGTCTGCCACCATCTGCCCCCCGGTATGATGCGCCAGGATAGCCGCAGTGCCTTCTCCCCCATCAGCCAGTGGCATAAGGGTTACCCGAAATTTATCATTGGCAGTTTTCAACCCTTTTTCGATAGCCTGGCAAACTGCTTCGGCGGGCAATGCGTCTTTAAAAGTGTCGCTGGCAATGAGGATTCGCATGGTACAGTCGTTTAGACGAAATTAACCAAAAGTGCCCTATTCCAAAAGCAAATGGCGAAGGTAAGGCTCCAGACCAAGCTCATTATCGAGTTCCAGTTTATTCTTAAGACGGTACCGCGCCATATTCACTGCTTTTTCGCTCACCCCCTGAGTAGACGCAATCTCCAAAGTCGAAGCCCCCAGGGCGATAAGAATAGCGTAGCGCTGCTGTGTTTTTGTCAAATCCGGAGCTTTTTCTGACAATGACTTGAAAAAGCCGGGGTAGGATAAAAGAAAAGGCTCTACAAAATCGGTCTTCTCTGTATAATCATTTATTAAGACACTCAGCTTTCGCTTCAGCAAAGACGGGTTGGATTCATAGCGCTCTATTGCATCCAAAGCATTATTTTTCAACTGTGCAGCTCCGATACCGCTCTGCAAGGCATTCTGACGCTGCACTTTGAGCTGTTTATCCAGCTGCTCGCTGTGTTTTCTGGCTGCCTGTGCTTTTGCTCTTGCCTCTGCCACCCTTTTTTGGTTACTGCGAAGAAGCATGCCCAGGGTAATCAGTGCTGCAATAGCAAACAACAAAGCTGCACCAAGGTAAAGACGGTTCCGCTCCAGTAATGTGGCTCTTAACTCAGCTGCCTGTGCGACACGCTCGGCCTGGTCTCGTTGGTTCTTATAAGTTTCCAATTCATAGATAGCCGCCATTTCCTCCACGCGTAGCTTTTTGCTCAGTTGTTGAAAAACCTTATGCCTGCGTTCTAACTCCCGCATTTCAATCGAGGCAAGACCGGCTTCCCCCTTAAGAAGAAGAGCCTTGACCCGGGACTCTGATAACGCTACCCGGTACTGAGCATCCTCCCGAGCAAGACTTTCGGCCAGATTAATAGCAGCGAGAGCCTGATCTGGCTGATTTAAAGCAAGATGGTACTCAATCTTCATGGAGTAAAAGTCGTACGAAAGTGAAGTCCTCTTATTTAATTCATAACACCGCAGGTTATCCAGCACATACTCAGCACGGGCGTATTGCTGCTTACCTAAGTATATTCTGAAAGCAGCCTTTGTATAACCGGGCAACAGATAATTGAACTCTTCCATATACAGGTCAAGCTCTTCCAGTAATGCTTCACCTCTTTCCCAATCCTCCAGGTAACCGGCGACTTCTATCTGATTGATCAGACTCAGTACCATGGGGTAGGCGCCGTCCTCAATGGCGGATGCCTTTTTCCGGACCTCTGCAAAAATAGAGTCAGCCACCTGATACATATCCCGACGCAAATAAGTAAGCCCTATATTATTTAGCACGACCGCCTTGTCCTGCTCAGAGATAAGCGTCTCTGTTTTTCCTGCTAATTGCTGACTGAGCAAAAGATATTGGTAAGCCGCTTCATATTTTTTACTATTCAGATAAACCATGCTGAGGTTACTGTAAACCAGATAAAGCCGGCGTTGATCTTCTGCCTGATCGAAGAATACAATTGCTTTGCGATATGCGGATTCAGCAAGGCTTTTCTCCCCATTTGCGAAGTAGGCATTGCCCCTCGACAGCCAGTACCCTCCTTTGATTTGCACAGAATTCGTTTTGTCAGCCAGAGATTTGTACTCCTCAAGTACGCCTTCTATCACTTTCGTTTTACCGCTGTACAACACCATTCTAAGCCGGGCTTTATGGTATTCGTACTGAAGAGAATCTGATGGGAAAAACAAGCTTCTGTAAAGGCTGTCATAGCATTCTGCCTCTGGGCTACCGGTTTTTTCCGCCTGTTGCAAGAGTTCAAGCAGGCGGCTGGGTGAATAGGTGTTATCCTTTTCACTGAGGCTGTTTCCACAGGGGGCGCCTACTTCTGTTTGCCCGAAAGACCAGCTTGGAATGGGCAGCACCAAAAAAAGAATACTGAATAGGGTCAATTGACGAATCCGCTGCCTGTTACGAAAGAGAAGTAACGAAAAATACTGCCGTTTCTCACGTTTATTGTGCATACTCTGTTTTTTCTGAGTAGTTGAAATTAGTTATTTTCCTTTGTTCTCAAAAGAAAACTGCGCCAGCTGAATGTAAAATAATACTGTACAGCTACCCAATTACAGCATGGAAAAATGCTGAAAACAACACACCTGAGCGTGCATTGTCCAATCACTGCTAAGCGGAAAGAGTACATCTGATTAAAGAAAAAGCTGATGCCCACAACAGGCCACCAGCTTTAACATAAAATTACCCAAACAGAATGAGAAGTCTTCCCCCCGGGAAGCTAACCTTCTTTGATTAGCTTCCATATCAGGAGGAGTAATTAAGAGAGGAGCGCATTCGTACTCACTGAAAACTTAGATCTAATTAGTAAAGCTTAGTCGTTATTCATAGTTCTTATTAATGTAGACCCGTATATTCTTTTTCAAACATAAGAGGGATTCTCAAAACATCAAAGAAATTAGCCCAAAGGTTGAAATAACATAAGTCGTTGATTTACTTTACTTTAAACTATTTTGTAGAGCGAAAATGCCCGCTTGTAGACTCACCGTTAACGATTTGCGCGGGATTTATCAAAAAAAGTAAGGCATTTCAAAGCATATTCAGCCGAAAAAACAATGGCTGGTATACACTTAAGCATACCAGCCGAAAATAATGCACAAATAAAACGCCCACAAAAACCTCAAGCTATCGTAGCTGCTGCACCAACTCTATCTTATTCGCACACTATTATTCTTACCAACTGACCGGGGCCTCCGGCAGACCTGCATTGGATGGTGTACACGCCTGCCGGAAGCCCCTCCATATCCAGTTTCAATTGCTGCTGCCCGGCCTCCGCTTGCTGAACCGGCAGGGCCAACTGCCCCAGTGGGCCATATATCCGTACTTCCGCTTCTGCCTCCAGAGGTACCGCCCATTCCAGTACCGCAGCGCCAGCCGTTGGGTTGGGCCAGATAATCAGCCCGTTGCCAGGGCCGGATGTATGGCT